>JAVVTQ010000095.1:0-507 GCA_036653595.1 Oscillospiraceae bacterium | reverse complement strand
TCCGACCGGAGGCACCAAACCCCTTCCCTGCGGAGTGTTCTCCGCAGGGAACCCCCTCGGGGGTTCCCAATCGCAAAGTCCCGTCCGACGCAGCGGACATTAAATCTGCGGGGGTAGCTCATCTGGTAGAGCGCCACCTTGCCAAGGTGGAGGTAGCGAGTCCGAGCCTCGTCACCCGCTCCACCCCACGAGATAAACGTCTCGTGGGGTTCCTAGCATAAAAGTGGCAGTTTCGTTCTGAACGTTTCCCTGCCGCATACAATATAGAACCGGCGACATAGACAAGTGGTAAGGCATAGCTCTGAAAAAGCTCGATTCCCCAGTCCGAATCTGGGTGTCGCCTCCAAAAAAGAACACCCATTGGGTGTTCTTTTTTTACCCCTTTCTCCCCTGCCCTTCTCTAGTTCAGCGAACCACAGCTCAAAAAAAGAGACAGCCAAACGGCTGTCTCTTTTGTGTTTATTCCTGAATGGTGCTCGCCCCTACGAACATGGGGGGCTCCTCTTG
>JAVVTQ010000094.1:0-519 GCA_036653595.1 Oscillospiraceae bacterium | reverse complement strand
CCATTAGCCACAAACCTATATTGACATTGAAAAGTGCAGCACTATTTGGCAAATCTACTGATGTAACAATATTATTTCGGAATACTGTTGACAAAATGAACTGAAGTTTGCTATAATACAACACGCGGCAATAGATTTGCGAGTGTGCTGGAATCGGCAGACAGGCACGTTTGAGGGGCGTGTGTCTTATGGCGTACGAGTTCAAGTCTCGTCACTCGCACCAAAAAGCTTATTTTCTTATAAGAAAATAAGCTTTTTTACTATACTTAGCGGTATACTGAAGGAAAACTACCATGTTGTACTGCCGGTGTTAGACGGTCACGCAGACAGTGATACTCCCTTCACAACGATTGAGAATAACGCCAAAGAGCTTATAAATTATATTGACCGGAATTTTCACGGTACAATTTTTACCATAGGCGGATTATCTCTCGGTGGGCAAATTCTCGTCGAAATGCTTTCACAAAGAAGCGATATATGCAAATATGCGGTCATTGAAAGTGCCTTGGTCGTACCTAT
>JAVVTQ010000093.1:0-535 GCA_036653595.1 Oscillospiraceae bacterium | reverse complement strand
GGGAATTGCGCTTTTCCCCGCCCACGGGGATTGCTTTGACCGACTTTACAGAAACGCGGACACAGCGCTATACGGCGCCAAGCGTCAGGGAAAAGACAGGTTTGCCCTGTTTTCACCCACAGCCCAATAAAAGCCAAAGAAAAGGTCTGTAAACAAATGTTTACAGACCTTTTATTGGAGCTTGTGGTCGGAATTGAACCGACGACCTGCTCATTACGAGTGAGCTGCTCTACCCCTGAGCCACACAAGCGTGGGTATAATTATATAATGATTGGGCGGCTTTGTCAACAACTATTACGCCCTTAAAGAAGCGGAAAAACCGGGGGATTGCCGGTTTTTCCGCTGGATTTATGTAGAGGATAAATCAGATTTTGTTGGCAAGCTCCGTTGCTTGGGCGATTGCGTTGGATATACTGCCGATTTGTGAGGAGTCGCCGATGTTGAAGGCTTTTATTCCGGCGGCGGTCAGTTGCTTGAAAAGACCGTCGTTGGGCTCCGCGCCAACGGCGAGGACTATGGTGTCGCAGGGGAGAGC
>JAVVTQ010000092.1:0-569 GCA_036653595.1 Oscillospiraceae bacterium | reverse complement strand
AATTTATAACTCTGGCAGATAGTTTGCGGCAGGTTTGGAGGTATTTGCAGAGGGGTTGCCGTCAGCAGCTGCGACCTTCAAGCCGGCAAGTGCCTTGCTCAATTCGGCAATCTTACGGTTGGGCAGGGCAATGACGATGGCGTACCCAACGAAGCCCAGCCAGAAGCAGAAGTGCCAGTAGCGACGGCGTTCAAAGCCTTTTTCCTCGGCGATGTTTGCAAATTCACCAGCGATGAGACAGTTAATGGCGATGGCGATTCCCAGGAAAACCAAGGAGAGAACGATAGCGAATCCATCTTCCATAGAGATACCTTCTTCCTATATACAATTGTTAGATATACACAACAATTATATCTTCTGATGTAATTATTGTCAATGCTTACAGCAATTCATTCGACAACACAAATGGTCACAAAATACGCACCATTTGATGAATAATCATAACCCTGTAATCGTATCTGTTTGCGTTTGGGTAATTTCAAATGATCACCACCTATGTATATTTGAATTGTGAGATAATGTATGTGCGGACTGTGGTGGCCAGGTCTAAACTAACAAAAACAATAACA
>JAVVTQ010000091.1:0-586 GCA_036653595.1 Oscillospiraceae bacterium | reverse complement strand
GGAGAAATAATGGGCACATGTTCATTTGAGCCGGATTTTTCTTTATTTTCCATTATACCCTCCAGCTAATCTTAGAACAAATGAATTATATCATATAAATTAAGTCTCGTCACATAATTTTGCGGTCGAGTGTAATTATAGGACTTTTACTTATTACATGTCGCTCAACCTTGCATCATCACAGGCATAGCAAATGGCCGTCGACATAAGTCGACGGCCTTTTCGATGGTCCGAGTGACAAGACTTGAACTTGCGGCCTCTTGACCTCTTGTCAAAAGCGGCTGCTTCACCTGTGCTTTGTCAGTCTGTTGACTGGCAGCGTGCTCTGAATCCGTATTTTAAAAAAAGTATACACATTTTTAAACGATTGAAAAAATCGGCATGACTTTTCGCCTCACAATCACTAACTTTTCTAAGGCAACGCAATTTTGCGCACACCATTTAAACACCGCAAACACCCACACTTGAGCCGTGTATTTCAACAGGCAACGCATTTCATGGATTCGTTTTTTGCTCGGTATTGTCGCCATATTCGCTATAATCATTCAAAAACAGGCAAAAAACCGCGAGCATCAGACCGGAACAG
>JAVVTQ010000090.1:0-586 GCA_036653595.1 Oscillospiraceae bacterium | reverse complement strand
CCTCTCCCAAAAGGGAACATTTTCCCTGCAATTCAAAGCATAAAAATTAGCAGAACGCCACACAATCGGCGTTCTGCTGATTTATTTGCGCGAACCTTTTGCGGTATTTCCCGAATAGCTTCGTTTTGGCTGTTAAAAACGGAATTAGGGATGCTTATAAGGATATATTGAATGAGAAAATAGCAGATGATAATGATGCTGACGACCTTTTTCATTAGGGGAATAAAGCCACAAGAAAATCCCCGAAAGCACTGCTAACACAGTGTTTTCGGGGATTTGCGGTGTCAAGTTTGGTTAATAAAGATGCGATGCCAAACTTGCGTAAAATGCTCATTTGCTACAAAAGATTGCACAGGCTATTTTGCGCAATATCTTTTATCTATAACACGCAACAGTTTATAAACCATTTGCCCCGTTACAGCGCATATTCCTGCAAAGATAAGCACTTTCCACCACACCCAGCCATTAAGCAATACCATTCCTGCGAAAGACCCAATGGCAACTGCTATCAATGCAATCAAAACTTTAAGTGCTATTTTCATATACTATCCCCAGTCAAATATAAATAATCTTTATACCACCATTA
>JAVVTQ010000089.1:0-659 GCA_036653595.1 Oscillospiraceae bacterium | reverse complement strand
AACACCATCTGCACGGCGGGGGACATTTCCAAGGGCATTTTATACCACTATTTTAGGGACAAGGACGAACTGTATCTGGCCTGCGTCCAAGAGCTGTTCGACAGCCTGACGGCGTATCTCACCGACGCACTGGGGGACGTGAGCGGGACGGAAACCGCCCAGTTGGAGCGCTATTTTGACGCCAGACTGGGGTTTTTCCACCAATATCCCCTCCAGCACCGGCTATTTTGCGACGTGGTGATTGTGCCGCCCCCTCATTTGGCGGCGGGGATTTCCGCCCTCCGTGCCCCCTTCGACAGCCTCAATATACGGGTGCTCACAGAACTGCTGCAGACGGTACAGCTGCGGGGGGACACCACCATCGCGTCTGCCGTGGAGACTTTTCGGCTCTATCAGGACTTTGTCAACGCCCGGTTCCGGATGGATGGAACTGCAGATTTGGAGCGGCACGAAGAAATTTGCAAGCGCACCCTCTCCATTTTGCTCTACGGCATTGTGAGACGGGGGGAGCAGTAGGGTATGAGTCACGGAAAATCCTTAGAAAACCAGTCGCTTTTAGCAGATGTCACCCCCTCCAAGGCCATTATAAAGCTGGCGGTTCCCGCCACCATCGCCCTCCTTGCCAAGGCGGTTTATAACATCGTCGATACCGCCTACAT
>JAVVTQ010000088.1:0-664 GCA_036653595.1 Oscillospiraceae bacterium | reverse complement strand
CCCGATACTGGACCATTGTGACCCGGGCGGAGGGGCCACGGCATGTAGACCCCACCCGTTCTGTTTTGGAATTATTCACCGATGCCCAGCGGGCGGAGCAGGGCTACACTTGGCCTCAGGGCATTTATCCCCTCTGCGGAGACCCCATTCCAGCCCCCATACCGTAGAAAACAGAAAAAACCCCTTGACAGGTGACCCGGGACTGGGTATAATATCATTTGTCGCTGCGGTGTCCCAATGATTGGGAGAGCGTGGGGCATTTGTCTGCGGGTGTAGCTCATCTGGTAGAGCGCCACCTTGCCAAGGTGGAGGTAGCGAGTCCGAGCCTCGTCACCCGCTCCAAAATAAAAAGGTCGCATCCGAGAGGATGCGGCCTTTTTGTATGCAAATGGGCACCTTGAATTGTAAACTTTCCCAACAAAAACGACAAAAGCCATTGTGATTTCTGTTCATGTTGTGGTAGAATAGATTAGAATGAACCATTGAAACGGAGGTCGGTGTTTCATGCTGGCAAACGGCTATGGAACCTACCGGGGAAAATCCAAGCTGCGTATTTTTTTAACGGTGCTGGTGATTTTACTGGCGCTGGTTTTAGTGCTAGCCATTGGGGGATTTTTCTTTTTGGGGCAGTATATCGTTTTCTCCGATGACGGCCTCCATTTAG
>JAVVTQ010000087.1:0-673 GCA_036653595.1 Oscillospiraceae bacterium | reverse complement strand
CAAAAATCCCCTGTAACCGCAATGGTTACAGGGGTTTTTTCTGTTCTGTTTTTGCTAACGAAATTTCAGCAAATTAAGCAATGTTCTCCTATGAATTCTCTCAAAGCTTTTCAAAAAGCGCATTCATTACGCCTGTTGCCCCCTCTTGCATATCTGTCATTACATGCGAATATGTGTCCATTTCCAATCTTCAGTGAAATTATGAGCATAATCTCCCCTGCATCTATTTTGACCTAATGACACAAAAATCCCCTGTAACCGCAATGGTTACAGGGGATTTTTCTGTTCTGTTTCAGTTTTGCTTATTCTACGCTTGTGGTGATTTCTCCGTTTTCGCAGATGAATGTTACGGGGGCGGAGGATACTGTTTTGCCTTGGCTGTCCGTCATCTCAAAAACCATTACGAAGGTTCCGTCGCCCATGTCCATTTCGGAAAAAGCGGTGTCGGCTGTGACTGTTATGGTGTCCACGGGAACCGCGGTCAGCTCATCGCTTTCGGAGCTTATGGATGTTGCGTAATGAATGGTTTGAATTTTATCGCCCTCCACCAAAATGCGAAGGTTTTTGTCCGCGGCGCCGCTCTCGTCAATGGCTTTTCTTGCGCCCTCGATGTAAAATTCTTCGCTGGTAAAGTCATAGACGACGCTCAGGTTATATTCCTCGTCGTTTAGCA
>JAVVTQ010000086.1:0-690 GCA_036653595.1 Oscillospiraceae bacterium | reverse complement strand
CCTTCCTTTATCCCCAAATAGATGTGCGGGACATGGTAAAGGTGTTGGACGATGAAAGCGAAATCAATCAGCGGATTTACACCTTTCCTACCTCTGCAATCGTGGACAGCGAAAAGAAAAAATCCTCGACTACAGCATGGCGCTGCGCATGAAGCAGCAGGGAAATGCGCAAGCCCATGGGCAGGGCTTGTCGATGTGAAAATCGAAAGGCTTTCAAGAGAGCGCAAACCCTATATTCATAAGGCTTTGCGACCAGTATCTTTATGGTTCGCCTAAGACACGAAAGTTAGGTCGAAGCGATGCTTTTTTATTATACTGTAACCAAGATTATTTTTGAACTCCTACGAAAACAAAATATCTATTGTTTTCGCTGTGAATATGCTATAATTGATTGCAGCAGTAGTTAACACACTCATGCGTGCGCCAGGCAATGCATGAGTGTCACATAACATTTTTATAAGGAGAGTTACTAATGGAAAAATATCGTATTGCTCCGTCAGAACAAATTACATGTGATTTTCTTTTAGCCGAAGGAGGCAAAGGAATCCCTACTCCCACAATCACAACTGTGCTGAATGAAAAGGTTGATGTTGCCGCCTTGACCTATGCGGCTAATGCCGCCATGGCGTTTCACCCTTACTTTGCCACACGCCTGATAAGAGAGGGCATCACCTTCTATTGGCAGAAAAA
>JAVVTQ010000085.1:0-726 GCA_036653595.1 Oscillospiraceae bacterium | reverse complement strand
GATTGTCCCCCCCGGACCCCCCAAACGAGCAAGAGGCGCTAAGCGGCGCCCCTTGCATTCCCCCGCTAACGGGGGACGAAGGACGGAGGACGATTGGACAGGTCAAGGGCATGCGCCTCAAAGGCGCGGAGACAGGTCTGGGTCAAGGACGTAGGTCAAGGGCAGGCGCCGCTTCGCGACGCCCAAGGTTTAGCACAAGGGCGTGGGGGAAGTCGTTCCACATATCGACGCATCATCCCCCCCATTCGTCATTGCGAACCAGTCCGCAGACTGGCGCGGCAATCCGTTTCCTTCCCTTTGGGCAAAGGGTCACCGTAGGGCAAGGGCAGAGCCCTTGCCCTACGGTGACATGGGAGTCGTTTAGTTGAGATTGTGGTTACGGGGGTGCGATGCGGAGACAGGTCAAGTGCCTGCGCCTCAAAGGCGCGGAGACGAATGGTTTGGCGTTGCCTTAACTACAATTCCGACGAAACAACTTGGCTGCAAACTCAACTCTTAGGGAATGGGGGTGAGAGGTGCAGACTTTGGGTTGGTCTACTTCCCACTCAACTGTTGTGCTTCGACTTAACTAACCTCGGGGGTTTCCAAAGGGGGCACCTGCCACCCTTTGGGCTTCTTTTCTTTTTCGAATTGAAATCGGTTTTTCTTTTCATGTCGGTGGCGCGGGGGGAACGTGAAATTAGGCGGAGGATTTTTTTGGCCGGGCAAGTAGGCAGGTTGTGACCG
>JAVVTQ010000084.1:279-803 GCA_036653595.1 Oscillospiraceae bacterium | reverse complement strand
AAGGTTTCACAAGTCAAGTGAAATAAGCGGTTTCGCTGATATAAACATGATGTAATTTCGAAAGCTTCGGGCAAATTATACCTTGTCAATTTCGTCCTTCTTAAGATGCGTTCAGATGTTTCGCCGGTCGGAAAAGCAGGGAAAAGTGGGTAAAAGACCGCTCCAAAGCGGAAACTGTAACAGTTTTTACAATTCAACCACAAACAAAAAAAGCCCGCAAACCCTTGGAACCCTCGGCCTACGGTTTTGGAGACCGTCGCTCTACCAGCTGAGCTATACCCCTATATGCGGGAAAATGACGAACTGCGGAGAGATGTGCTTTAGTGCTTATATTAGGGTGGTGGGCCTTCAGGGACTCGAACCCCGGACCGACCGGTTATGAGCCGGTTGCTCTAACCAACTGAGCTAAAGGCCCCTAATAATATTGCCGTCACGATATTCGTGACGGCAATACCGTTGGATGGCTCCCCCTGTCTGACTCGAACAGACGACCCTGCGGTTAACAGCCGCATGCTCTACCGGCT
>JAVVTQ010000084.1:0-269 GCA_036653595.1 Oscillospiraceae bacterium | reverse complement strand
GCTGCTAAAAACACCAACTATGTAAATGGCCGGGGCCAAATACGCATATTATTAAGTTCCCGAACTGGGTCGCAAAGATGGTGACCCGTGGGAGAGTCGAACTCCCGATTGAGGCGTGAGAGGCCTCCGTCTTGACCACTTGACCAACGGGCCATGTCTCGCGTCATGCTTCAGGGCTTGCACCCTCAAAACTAAACAATGAATGTGTTTCGAACTTGCAAGGCCGCCTGCATATTCTTGTAGGTCAAGCCCTCGGGTTATTAGTATCA
>JAVVTQ010000083.1:591-838 GCA_036653595.1 Oscillospiraceae bacterium | reverse complement strand
TTGACAGCAGATGATTTAGCTACAATAAGCGACTTTTCAAAGCAAGACATCATAAAAAAAATTGATACATATGGTTTTACCGAATATGCCATCGTGCAGGCTGATGTCAGCTGGAAGCACAACAAGGCATCGTTGGCTAATGGCCCCCAGATTGGGGACGGACGATATATGAGATATTATTTATTGGCAACGACAACAAACGTTTCCGAATTTAAAATATACGAAGTATATTGGGAAGATTTTATTG
>JAVVTQ010000083.1:0-581 GCA_036653595.1 Oscillospiraceae bacterium | reverse complement strand
ACGGGTTATAAAGTGGGTTGTAATAAAACAAAATCAGCGTAGATACCACGTATCTACGCTGATTTTTTGGTCGGAGTGACAAGACTTGAACTTGCGGCCTCTTGACCCCCAGTCAAGCGCGCTACCAGCTGCGCCACACCCCGGCACGTTGCTTTGTGCAACATATAACATTATAATTTATATACCCCGGTTTGTCAATCTAAAACAGACAAAAACATTAATTTTCGTTAAAAAAGTGAAACACAGTGTGCTATTTTATAAATGGCTGCCATAAGTTTGCACACTGGTTTTTATATAAGAATGGCAAATACCCTAGCATGGGCGATGATTGCCACGTGGTTGTGGCTGCGCTAGTGCTGTATTAGTGTAAAAATGGCATAAATAAGGACGATGATTTCTCATCGCCATTATTTAGGTATGAGGAGGATTTGAAAATTTGGTTAATTGTAAAATCAAATTGAACACGTAAAGAAATCCACGTGATTGGATTTTATGAAAATTTTGCGTTTTGCGCCTAATAGGTACTGCTTATATTTATAATGCCGTTTTATCCCATTGTTATTTTATTATTCTGTTTGATT
>JAVVTQ010000082.1:0-871 GCA_036653595.1 Oscillospiraceae bacterium | reverse complement strand
AGGTATGGAGTATATAAATTTCACGGCATTGCTCCCATCGCCTGATTGAACAGTGGCCTTGCTGTGAAAAGGGCGTTGCTCATAATAGATATCACGAACCGCTTTTCGAGAGGTTCTTTTTGTAGACACAATAAATACACGCCAAATAGTAGAGCAGAACAACAATTCCTATTGGAGTTTCGCCAATAATCTGTCCCGTTTCTTGCGTGCCCATATAAATAAAACACGCCGCAGGGATTATACCAAGAAAACCGCCCCAAAATATAGTTTTGCTTAACAATGCACCTGCCGACCAAAACAGGACTAAACAAATAAGGATAATCGGCTGTATGTCACCTATTCCACCTAATGCCACCCATCCATAGAAAATTGTAAAAACTATTGCGGGCAAGAAAAATAAAACTTTTTTCATTTTGCACCTTTCAATTATATAAATAGTCGTAATTCAAATATGGCCTCTTTTTGGAGTTAGATAGCAAAAGTGATTTTTGTATCAGCTTAAAGCTTGTGCTCATTTTGCTATGGATTTTTCCATGATAAAGTTTGTAAGCTCTACACCATTACGAATAACCTTGTTTTCACGGACAACGCAATATCCCCGCTTTTCAAAAAACGGTTTGGCGGTGACGGAAGCGTGTGTAGAAAAAGCTAAAATACCTTGCATTTCAGCCAGCCGTTCAAGCTCGGTTGCAATTGCTGCGGCAATGCCTTTACCTTGATAATCCTTATGAACATACAGCCTGTCAAAATAGCCATTATTGTCCATATCACCAAATCCCACAATGATGTTATCTTCTTCTGCTACAAGGGTATTATGTTCTGAAAAAGATTTGTCCCAAGCGGCTATATCTATTCTACCGCTGGCCCAAGC
>JAVVTQ010000081.1:0-884 GCA_036653595.1 Oscillospiraceae bacterium | reverse complement strand
CCTAATGCGGCTATTGAGGATATTAATATAAATAATTATGATAGTTTGTTGTTACCAGGGGCAATTGATATTAGAGAAGCTATTGAGGATAGAAAAATTATTGAATTTATTAAATTGTTTGATGGAAAAGTAATAGGAGCTATATCTATTGCGCCATTACTACTTGTTAAAGCGGGGTTACTTGATGGAAAACCATTTATGGCGGGGGTTAATAAAGAAGAAGTTTACGAAGAAGGCTTTTCTGCGAAGGAATTAGCCAAAATGGTTGGATGGGATGATAACTTAAATACTCCTGTAATTGAAGGATACATAGTAGCTGATAATATTATCACATCAGTATCTTATAATTTTATTAAGTGGGCTTTAGCTTTTGGAAAAATGATTGGAATAGATATTTCGCCGAAAACTTTTGGAATTTGATATATATCAGTTTATAGGGTGGATTATGCTCATAATCTCCCCTGCATCTATTTTGACCTAATGACGCCACAAATGAGAGGTGAAAAAGATTTACGGCCACAAAACCGGAGTCTATAAGCCTTTGAAGGGGTTTTCACTTAGAAAAGTGGAAGCCCCTTTCTCATACCTTTATTCTGGCAAAGCTTCACTCAAAGGCGGCTTGAACTCGCAAAGCAAAAGCCTCTGCTTCTCAGCTGCCGCAAACCCGGCGGTATTCGAAGCGCACCTGCCGCCACAGACCCCAAATCCTATTCACTCACCTACACCCCCAGTAACGGATGAGAATTGTGAGGAACTGGGGCGGTGCATACGCCCCCTTTGAGGGTAGCAGACGCTCGGCAATGGTGATGTCAACCGCTTTCAGATACCGGGAAACGGTGTTGATTTCATCGAACACGGCGTAGCGTTGCGCTTTTTTACCTTTC
>JAVVTQ010000080.1:0-1804 GCA_036653595.1 Oscillospiraceae bacterium | reverse complement strand
ATCTGCGTTAGTTGCCAAATCCAGCGATGTGGTGCGTGCGGTTGCGACAAGGGGAGCAGGTCCCTCCGCCGCGAATGCGGTTGCCGGCAACAGGGTTCCGACCAGCGTTGCCGTCAGTAAAAGGGATAGTAACCTTGCGCCTAGCTTCTTTTGATTCCGCATAGTGTCTTTCCTCCTGCTGAAATTTTGATTTTTGATAAATATAAATTGCTCTTGCGTTAAACGACAAGCTGGTTCACCAGCCCTCCTAACATATGTGGGGATATTGGCTTTAACAGATAGTCGTCAGCCCCTGCGCGAATCGCATCCATTCTGTTTTGCTCATCATTTGACAGCATAACAACCACCAGTTTTGGAACGTTTTTTCGCAGCACCTGCATGAGCCGAAAGCCGTTTACCGGGCACATGGTATCAGCCAGAAACACCATATCCACCGGATTATTGCAGATATATTTGGCTGAGAGCAGTGGGTCAGTAAACGGCTAAACTTGACTTTCCGGCATTGCTGCCCGGATAGCCGTTACAAGCAAATCCAAATCGCATCTGTTGTTATCCACAACTACAAAATTCACTTTGGGTACCTCCATTTTAGCAATACTCTTGACTTCTTGATTTTAATATACAACATAAAGCGTCGGAAAAGCGTCGGAGATTTTCAGCTTTTTCAAAAGCAAAAAAGCCTTGAAACCGCAGTTTCAAAGGCTTTTCTCAGTGTCTCAAAAAAATTTTTTAATATTTTTTATGGCTATCGGCTTTTGTCAGCAAGCAAACGGATTGCCGCTCTCATATTCATGCGTCTGCATCTCCCTTTGGTATTTTGATGGTCGCCGCCGTGCCTTTGCCTATCTCACTTTCAATCGCAAGCGTCCCCCCGCACATCGACCACAGGCGGTCACGCACATTTTGAATGCCGATGTGCGTATCGGGGTCTATGCCTGCGGCTCATTTATGTCAAAGCCTACGCCGTCGTCGGCAATGATAATTTCATAGCAGGACTCCCGCTCCCTCGTGGAAATTGTGACGGTGCCGCCGTTTTTTTGTTTTACAATCCCATGCTTGACAGCGTTTTCCACCAGTGGCTGCAGGGTTAGAGCGGGGACGCAGAAGTCCGCCATTTCAATGTCATAAACAACCCGCAGCCTTTCTTCAAAGCGTTTCTGTTCAATGCCGATATACACCTTTGTGTGCTTCAATTCGTCCTCGAACGGCACGGGCCTACTTTGCTTTAACGAGTCCATATTGTGACGAAGATAGTCTGCAAATTCAGCAGTTACCTTTTTTGCCTCCTTGGGGTTCTCGTCGCACAGTCCGCAGATGGCAGTCAGCGTGTTGTATAAAAAATGCGGCTGAATTTGACTGAGCAGAATTGCCATGCGGCTTTGGGCCAGCTGGCTTTCCCACTGGGCGGAAATGCGGCCCTGCTCCGCTTGCAGAAATAGAAAAATAACAAGAACGCAGAGCGTATTCGCCAAATTCAGCAAGCTAAGCCCGTAGATAGCTATCTGAACGCACATTGCCGCTGTGGGAAGAAGGATATAGGACCACAGGGCCACTGTCTCGTTCCGTCGCAGACAGCGGCGGTGACGAATCAGCAGGAAGCCATTGAGCAGCAACCCTACGATTCCGGCAATCTGGGAAAGCCAGAACAAATCCGCACGGTGGTACACATTCTGCCCGTCGATAAAGTACACAATCGGAAAAAACTGCGTCAGCGCAATGAGCAGAAGATAGAGCACACTGACGACTCGGATAATACGCAGTGGACGGCGGGACACTTGCTCCCGTACACCTAAAAACTCTGTTA
>JAVVTQ010000079.1:0-1804 GCA_036653595.1 Oscillospiraceae bacterium | reverse complement strand
GTGGAAGCAGCGTCGTGTAGAGCCGGTATACAAGCGGCCGTGTGACAAGATCAAACTCCCCGATGAATTCCACATATCTGCCGCCAAACTGCGCTTTAAACTCGTGCAAGCCGCGCAGCGGACTCGTTTGCGGGTTTCCCACAGTTCCAAATTGGTCAAGAACCTTAAAGCCGCGCTCCTTTGCATCCATGATTTTTTCAAAATAGACGCGGTTGTTGACGAAAGTCTCGCTCATCAGCTTGTCGCTGCCCGCATGGACAGCCCACGCCTTATCGCCGTATGAGATGACGAAGTGCGCGGATATATTGGCGCCGTCAGGGTAATCGACGGCATATTTTTGAAACTGCGCTATCTCGCGCAAAAGCCTTGCTTCCGTGATTTTTGACTCCTCCAGCGGGCCTGGTTTTTTGAGCGTCTCGCGCTTTTTGCGCAGCTCGTCAAGCTCATTTTCGAGCATGACAACCGACTTGGCCGGGTCTACATGCCCTATGAACAGTGTGGCCATATCGCTTTTGTCAAGGCAATTGAACATGCTTTGATAATAAGAGAGGGACGGTGCAAAGAACTCGTCGCGCTCGCTCGTTATCGTTATGAGCCTATACAGCTCCGCCACATCCTTTGACGTGCCCTTTCGGACTGTCACGGCATAGTTGTGGGATTTGCGCACATTTTTCATCACATTTCCCACGATTGCCTTTCCTATCTCCGCCTTGTCGCGCATAAGGTCTATGCGAAAGGTAAAGCGCGGCTCGCGTCCCTCAAATCCGAGATTGAAGCCCCTGTGCTTGTAGCCCAGCTCTACAAGTCTGTCAATTACGGCCTGATTGTCAAAGCCCTCGGCCTTTTCACCATTTGAATTTATGCTTCGGCGCTCTATGTCCGGGTCTATTTTGACAAAAGCACAGCCTTTTTCTTTTGCAAACGTCTCGACACACTTGGAAAACTCGCCGAGAAGCTCACCGTCATTATAATCGAGAACGTAGCCGCGCGGACAGTACATATATGAAATAAAGCGAACAGGCTGCCTATAGAGCAGCAGTGCCGCCGCGCATAGACTTCCGCTCTCGTCCTCCATGCCCACTAAATATGGGGTCTGACCTTTCTCAATTCTGCAAAATTCACCCCATGCGGGGGACTGCATGAAGTGTGACTTTGTCGGATGTCGGCGCACAAATGCGTCGAATTTTTGTTCATTAACCGCCTGTATAAACCGCATATTCACCCCGAAAAAAACAATTGGTATTAACTTTGAATATATTATAACACGCTCTTTTGAAAATGTAGAGTTTTTTGGAGAAAAGCAATTATTTGGCAGACAATATTTTGTGACTTTTAACAGCTTCAACAGAGTTTTCAACAATGTTTAAAATTGTCGTTATTTGGCAATAAGTGGTTATTCTTATCCTGTGCATTACACAAAGTATTGCTTTTCGCCGCATATCGCCGTTCTTCGACCTTTCGCGCAGCTTATAGGAGATGCTTTTTGTAAAAGAAGCTCGCACTAAATCTTGCGGTGTAGGTGCAAATAATATTTTTTATCTTTTCTATGGCGGCGCCCGTTATTTCTACCGCTTGTATTTGAATTGTAAATAAATCCTTTTTTCCGCTTCAATCGACGCAAAACCGCAAGGTCAAGGGCGGCTTTCAGGTCAGGGGCTTTTAGGTCAAGGGCTTTTAGGTCAAGGGCTTTTAAATCAAGGGCTTTTAAATTAAGGACAAGGGCATTGAGGTCAAAGGCTTTTATTGTCAGGGACTAAGGGGACGTTTCGAATGCGTCCCCTTTTGCCCCCGACACCCCCGCAAC
>JAVVTQ010000078.1:0-2276 GCA_036653595.1 Oscillospiraceae bacterium | reverse complement strand
CATCAATTTGCCGAAGCTGCGCTTCGTCTCGCGGCTTTGCCGCGACTATCGCTTCGCGATAGAAATTGTGGTATAATCATAAAATGTGAAAATTTGAATATGAAAGGTTTCGCCATGGGTGTTTTGCTTAATTCTCTTGAGGTTGTCACGCCGCTTTTTTTCATTATGATAATCGGTTGGGTGCTGCGTCGCATCGGTATTTTAGATGAAAAATCGTTGGGTGGAATAACAAAGCTCGTCTATTCCCTGCTGCTTCCCTGCAATTTGTTCATGCTCGTTTACAGCGGCGATTACAGCCAGCCAATCGATGTGCGCTTTATCGTATTTGCCATATTTGGAATGGTCACCTGCTTTACCCTGAGCATAATGATAGTTCCCCACTTCGAAAAGGACAGGACAAAGTGCGGGGTCATCGCTCATGCTATATCTCGCGGCAATACCGCTCTTTATGGCATACCGCTCGCAGTTGGCATTTTTGGCGCCGGCCATCTTGGCAACCTCGGTGTGCTGCTTGCAATTATGGTCTTCATCGGCAATATAGGCGCCGTGATTTCGCTCGAAGTTTTCCGCGATAAAAAGCTCAACTTTGTCAGCATACTTATGAGAGTGATAAAAAGTCCGATCATCATATTTTCCGCCTGCGGCGCCGTCATCGTTGCCCTCGGAATATCTCTGCCCAGCTTTATTTTGACCCCAATCTCCTACATGTCCAATTCAGTGACAGCGCTCTCCTTCATAGCGCTCGGCGGCTCTTTCTCGTTTGCCGGTCTACACAAATATAAAACGCAGCTCACAGCTATCACGTTATTCAAGCTGGTGGTTTCCCCCCTGATTTGGGTGACAATCGGCGCATTTGTGCTGGGATTTCGGGAGATTTATCTGGTCGCACTTCTCTGTATTTTTGCGACGCCCGTCCCTGTCAGCCTCTTTCCCATGACGAAAAGCATCGGAGGTGACAGCGAGCTGAGCAATGACGCGGTCGTCGTCACTACCGCTTTGTCTGTTGTCAGCCTCTTTGGATTCGTCTATCTCTTCAATTACCTGGGATATTTCGCATAGCATTTAGTTCGCTTTGTGCAACCTTTGAGTCTGTCACATTATTTGCACGCCTCAGCAATTTTCTTTATAATCTGCCCACAACTTGCCTTATCGTCATTTGTGTGGTATACTATATACAAATTAGACAAAAAGAACCGTCTTTCAAGAAGGGCTTTTGGTATTTCACTGCATGGTGTTTTATGAAAAGCCTTTCTTTTTTTCTATCTGTGCGGTAAGGCAGAAACGGTGTTGCCGCGCTAAGTTATCGGCAACAAGCCGTGCGGCTTTACCGCGCAGTTTTGGCATTATAATTTTTCAAATTCAGGAGGTCACATATGGATGTTTTAACAGTTCAAAAACGAAATCCCGAGATAAAGGCTAAGAAATTGCGGCACTCGGGACTTGTTCCCGGCATTGTTTTCGGCGGACATTTGCAGGATTCAATCCCTGTACAAATGGACGATATCTCCGCGCAGAAGCTGGTGCGCTCTAAGCGCGAGGGCAGCAGGCTTCAATTGAAGCTGGACGGACACACAATTCCTGTTCAAATCAAAGAAAAGGAAATTGACACCTTAAGGAATGAAATTATTCATATCAGCTTTCAGGCGCTGAGCGCAGACCAAAAAGTGAACAGCGTTATCCATGTCATTCCCTGCAATTCCGACATAATCGCCGGGACACTTGAAAAGCTGCTCCTTGAGATTCCCTATGCTTCATTCCCCGCCGACATGATCGACTCCATTTCCATTGACCTTGAGGGGCTTCCGGTTGGCACCGTTTTGACTGTTGGCGATATTCCGGAACTTAAAAATGAAAAGCTGGAAGTTCAGGTTGATATGGACAGCATTGTCCTTAGAATCAACGACAAGATACGTCTCGAAAAGCAAACATCGGAAGAAGCTGCTGAGTAAAGATTTTTGCCGCTCATCCGAAAAAAAGAGCCTCAAAATGCCGCATCGCATCGATGACTGCATTGAGTGCTCTTTTTTTGTTCTTTTATGAAAATGTTGAAATTTCGTGATTTGGTGCGGCTTGCAATTGTTTAATTCTATATGGAGAACAGCGCATATTTTCTGTTCTACCTCTTCTTTCCTGCCAGCTCCTTTTCGTCCTGCGGCGTATTTATGTCATAGTAGTGTTCCAGCAGCTCTCGGGAATAGTCTTCAATCCGTCCCGAGGGCAGAATCAGCATTCGGCTTATTCCAATCTGCTCCACAAAGGATGGGTTGTGACTGACG
>JAVVTQ010000077.1:0-2545 GCA_036653595.1 Oscillospiraceae bacterium | reverse complement strand
TATTCAATTGCCTTTTTTGTCAAATTCGTTGCTTTGCTTGTTTCATTTATTAGCATATCAATCACCTCAGTATTATCATAATCTAACACCCAATGTGATAGTCAATAGACTTTGCAAATAAAATATAAATAATCTTTACTACTGTGTAACAATGCGTCAATAGATGCAGCGATATCGTATTCGGAGGAAAAGATAGGCGCGAGGAGATTGTGCTCATTTTGTGTAGGTTAGCCTTACAATGTCCTCTGCACTTGTTACTTCAAACAAAGGATTTTCCTCAAACGTTATTTGCCGACCGTCTTTGTCTGCAAAATTCATAGTGTAACCTAAATTACTATCATAGCCCAGTACACTTGCCACTACTTTGCTGCCCTTAACAAAAAGCAAATGCACCATGCTTTCATTGATATTATTTTCTTTAATATCCGCGCTTTTAAATCCAATCATGTCCTCAATTTCCTCTTTGCTCGAATAGGCTTTCAAGGCGTAGAGTTTATCCCATTCAAAAGGAACAATATTATTCAAGTAAACTGTTTGTGTATCAACAGACCGGATTGCGTTTGCTAATTTCTGATTGTTGATAAGTATTATGGGATTTTTTACTGTCAAATAGCCCACTAATCCAATTAAAATGATACAAGTCAAAACCACAATTGATACTTTTCTTTTATTTTTCATAGTAACCTTTGCATATTACATAAATTTGCTTTATAAGCGTCCTGTTTTCTTGCTGCCGTTTCTCAAATGTTGTCTTTGGTGGTTATATAAAACAAATCTACCGCATTAAAGTCGTGGTTTCAACTCTGAAGTCATTGACAATAGAAAAGACAGCAATATGAAAATGCAAATCCGTCCGCTGTCATTGCGCAGGGGTACTCAGGACAATTTCGTGGATATAGGCTCTACAGCAAAACGCATTATGGGCACAAAAAAAGCACCCGAGAGAAACACATCTGCTTGGCATCACTCACTTCGCTGAATGCACAGCTCATTATGCTTTGGCGAGATACTTCGATTTGAGCTATTTCCCTGCCCTGTTTTTGAGCAAAAAAATGTGTATGCTGACGCAGATACCCACCGCCAACAGTATGAGACGCACATGGGTTGCAGAAAAAATGAGCGCAGACACCGACAGCGTGACCCACAGGAATACAAGCCCTCTAACCTTCACTGCGCGGGTGACGCCTGTTTTGTTTTGATAGTTTTCAACAAATTCACCGAAATATTTATTGCACAGCAGCTTTTTATGCAGCCGAGGACTGGAGCCTGCAAAGCAGGCAGCGGACACAAGCACAAAGGGCGTTGTCGGCAGAATGGGCAGTACCAGCCCAATGCTGCCGATGAGCAGGGACAAAAATCCGCAAATCAGCAGAATGATAACCCTAATTTTCATAGATTTTTCTCCTCTGCGTGTCACCCTTTGTCGGCTTTTTTATGGGTGCGGCTGCCCTAGGGCATCCTCTGTTTTTTTCTTGAATAGGAACACGCCCAGCACCTTGGACAGGTAGGACAATTTTTCGACTTCCTCTGACGTCCACACCCGTCGCAGGTTGCAATCGTCAAAGCCGATGAACCCGAACACGCGCTCATCATTGGAAATTGTCACTTGCAGCGTCGCCAAAACGTGCTGGCGCTCTAAAACACCGCGCACATAGGCGGGAAGCTCCCACACATCATTGCAGTAAAGCAGACCATCTCCGTCAAAGCAGTCCATGATAGAAGAATCCCCCGAGGACAGTTCCAACTGCTGCATATTCTCAAACTCCGCACTGACGCCCTCATTGCACCACTCGTATAGATTGCGTGTGGTGCGGCCGTCCTTCTGATGTTCAAAGACGGAAACACGGCTGACGGCATACTGCTGCCCGATGGCGGCAAGCGCCATGTTGATGCTGCTTTCAAAGTCTCTGGCGGTGTAGAGCAGCTCGAAAATATAAGCTTCCAACGTACGGGATTTTTTGAGGCTCTGCAAATCCTCATCGTCTGTTTTTGTGCTTTCAATGGGATAGGAGTCCGCGTCCCCCGCTTGGTAGAGGACAAAGCGGTTTTTGCCGCTCTGCTTTGCCTGATAGAGTGCGGCATCCGCTTTTCGGTACAGGGCTTCAAAGGAATCGTCGTCTGTTACCGCCTCGGTGATAATCATGCCGATGCTGCATGAGATTTTGCATTGCTGTTTTTCCCCAACATAGGTCTGGCGAAACAGCTCTGACAGCTCTGTGCCCTTTTTGAGCACACTTGCGGTATCCGGTATATTTTTCATCAAAACAGAAAACTCGTCTCCGCCTATGCGCCCTACAATGTCGTTGCTGCGAAAGACGGTCTTCAACTTGGCGGACACATCAATGAGCACCAAATCTCCAAAGGCGTGGCCCAAGGTATCGTTGATTCCCTTAAAATCGTCGATATCCAAAACCATCAGTGCGTGCCGCCCGTTTGGATATTCGGCAAGCCCTTTGTTGGCAAGGGCCGCCATGGCTACTTTGTTGTAAAGCCCCGTCATAGGGTCCTTTTGTGCTTGAAGCGCCGAGTGAATCGCTTGGCTCTT
>JAVVTQ010000076.1:0-2584 GCA_036653595.1 Oscillospiraceae bacterium | reverse complement strand
CATGTAAGAATGCAGGAGTAGGGACAAGCTTTGTCCAAGATGTTAAACGCGGGCAGTCTCCATCAATCGAAAAAATAATTATGCTCGCCAACTATCTGGGAGTTTCCGTTTCCTGGCTCATTGGCGATGATGCACCAAAAGAGCCCGCCGGCCAGAAGGCCGACGAGCTCTCCCAAGAATTCAAATCCCTGTTTGCCGATTTATCGCCTGAGAAGCGTGAGATTGCGCGGACTCTTTTAAAAGCTCTCTCAGATACCGAAGGAAAAGCTCCTTGACTTCATCCGGGAGCGAGTCGAAGGTCGCCAGCTCTTCATCAGTGATATGGCATATTGATCCTTTCCTGCGGTGCGCACCGCCTATATTAGCGCCATGGACATATTACCATAATATGCTGGGCTTGCCAATTGACAATGTATTCCAAGCCACGGGAAGCCGTGGCTTTTTTGTATCATAGTCTGTGTCCAATTCGGACACAACAGGAGGGGTGGGAAAATATGCAAGAACAATTAGATATATTTTCAAATACTGAAAATGAATGCTCTTTTGACAATTTACGTCCTGAAACGAAACTTTATAAACAAATTGAGCCGGATATGATCAAGGTGGTCGGTACAAATAATGCACCGGCTGATTCGATAACTTTTACTGAAAACAAATCATATTTCACACTTTTATATCGCAGCAATGTTGTATTCCGTGTGCACTTCAGTAAGAAGGCTGGATGGATAGAAATACCCAAGCGCCTGCGTGATATTGCTGTAAGACACGGCAAACAGCTTTCCGGCGAAACTGATAGTTATTTGAAAATAGATGTAGACGGTGTTGAAGCTGCATGCTGTGATCTGTTTTTTTACTCAGAGCTGCTTGACATGCAAATCGACCTTTATCCGACTGCTCATTCTTGCTGCTCTCGTTATGTGGAATGTTCAAACGCCAAGTGTTGTGTTAACCCCGACAAGGAGATATCAATGGATTGCTACTACCGCAAGAATCTAAAGGCCGGAAAAATATTTTTTGGAGATGACGCAAACATCTAATTTGAGCAAGAGGTGAGAGTATGCCGAAGTGGGCGAAAGTGTTATTTGAAAAATGGGAGAAAAAGACAACCACAACATGTATACTGCCGCCAAGTCAAATTGCATCAGATGCCGGAATACAGCGCCCTCCGAGGCCAGATGCGCAGGCGCATATTAAGATAGAACAAAAAGGAGCCAGTGTTAAAATATCAATGAGCGAAGTTTCTATTGAGCTCGGGCCGAAGAAAGCAAGACCGTTACCGCCGCAAGAGTATGTTGTGCTCGATTTGGAAACAACAGGGCTGTCGTCACACAGAGACAAAATAATTGAGATTGCGGCCGTCAGATTCCGCGATGGGGAAATTGACGATTCTTACGAAACATTAGTTAACCCCGGGTGCCGCATCCCCCCGGAAGCTACGGGAATTAACAATATAACTGACGATATGGTCGCACAGGCTCCGGCTATATTACAAGCCACGACAGAACTACTTGAATTTTTAGGGGATTCACCTGTCGTTGCGCATAATGCTAAATTTGATATGGGATTCATAGAGCGTTATCTCCACGCATGGCCTGAGATATATGACACGTTGACTATGAGCAAGCAGGCTTTTCCGGACTTAAGGAGGTATAATCTGCCGGCGATGTGCTATTCGCTAAGGATTGAATCTGCAACATTTCACCGTGCTCTGGCGGATGTCATGGCTACGCAACAATTATTTGAAAAGTGCTGCGCTGCACTGTCGGGCAAACCGGTTGAAGTCCGAAAGTACCCCGCAAATATAAATAAGCTTAAGCTGACAGACATTAAACCGAGAACAGAAGAACTTGATGGAAGCAATCCATTGTATGGGAAAAAGATTGTATTTACAGGGGAGCTAAGCATCAGCAGGAAAGATGCGGCGCAGCTCGCAGCCGATTCTGGCGCATTACTTAGAGCAAGCGTAACATCAAAAACGGATATTCTTATTGTCGGGAATCAAGATCAGGATATCGTGGGATTCGATGGGACGAGCGGTAAGCAAGAAAAGGCTGCGGAGCTCAACTCGAGCGGTAAAGCGAATATTCAAGTTCTTGGGGAACAGGAGTTTTTTGAAATGCTGGATGGCAAGGTGAATGTATGCCTAAGTACCTGATAAAAAAAGTAAAAGATGAGCGTGGCATTTGGATTTCTGTATACGGAATCGATCAGCACGATCTGGACGCCAAGGTTGCCGCAAGGAAAGCGGAGGTC
Organism: Oscillospiraceae bacterium; assembly: GCA_036653595.1. GTDB lineage: Bacteria > Bacillota > Clostridia > Oscillospirales > Ruminococcaceae > JAVVTQ01. The sequence goes on along the minus strand of JAVVTQ010000076.1, from coordinate 331 downwards.
GATGAGCTCAAGCGGCTTGCCGATAATCCGCCTGTATATGCGTACGCGAAAACGTGGTTTTACCGCTACACTAAAGATCTGAGCGCCGCGCGGAAGCAGGACTACGCGAATGCCATCAATAATCACATTTGCCCGGTTATCGGGGCAATTCAAATTGCAAAAGTGACTGTCGACGACATCGATGCTGTGATGGATCGGTGTGTGGATCTTAGCCGTAGCAGCCAGGATAAGATTACAGCGGCGCTTCGAAAGATATTCGCTGCGGCAAGGCGCTCAAAATTAATTGGAGAAGATCCTTGCGAGTCGCTGGTAGCAGGAGGGAAGAAGGCAC
>JAVVTQ010000075.1:0-3709 GCA_036653595.1 Oscillospiraceae bacterium | reverse complement strand
TAAAAGCACTCTCCACAGCCGGCATCGACGATTACAGAGCCTTTTTCAGCGCGTCCGCAAACCTTTAAAACGAGATTGTCCAGCAGGCAGTCGTACCAGCCGCTGTCGAGAAATTCTCCGCGTGCGCGCGCCATCAGCCTGTCGTCACCATGGCGCTTTTCGCCTGATTTTTGCGACATGAGCAGGTTTGCATAGCCGTGCTTTGAAAGGTCAAAGCAATGTCCCTTTTCACAGCGCAGGACTATGCCGTCGCGCTCAAGGGCCTTGCCGCACAGTGGACAGACGAAAACGGATTTTGACATAGAGAGCCTCTTTCAAAAAATGGTGATGCGCGGTAAAACCAATGAGAACAGTATATCACATTCTTGCCACACTGCACCAGTCCTGGGGCATGGAATCAAGCAGCACAGCGGCTCAAATTCAGGGATTGCAAAATGAGGGAATGTCATTGAGATTTCGGCTCGCTGTGGTATACTTAGGGTGATAGAAACACTTAAGGAGGCGCAAATGGCAAAGAAAAATGGCGGGCAAAAGCCGACTATGGGTGCGAGTCGAGCAAAAAAAGGAATCTATATCGCTATTTGCGCGGTGGCGACTCTTGTGCTCGCTTTTTGCATATACAAGGTTATCGACATTCAGCTCAATTACGGTGTCGGGAAATCGGAATATGATGACATGCAAAGTGATGTGACTGCCACAAAGAAAGAGGAAAACGGCACCTCATACCTTGAAGTTGACCATGAAGCGCTTCGCAAGGTAAACGACTGGTACATCGGTTGGATTGAAATTGAAAAAACAGCCATATCGTATCCGATGATAAAGTACAGTGACAATGAGTATTTTCTGCGCAGAACCTTTGAGGGCAACAGCTATCTGGGAGGCGTTATTTTTGCGGATTATCGCAGTGCCGAGGGCTTTAAGGGCGGCAATACGGTGATATACGGACACCACATGATGGATGGCACGATGTTTCACGATCTCTCTCTGTTTGTAAAAGAGGGCGAAGAATTTTTTGAAAACCACAAAGAAGTGCGTATTTACATCGATAATAAGGTGCTGACATACAAGATATTTTCCGTGTTTCAGACAGACGTGCTCGATGACTGCTATCAAATGCATTTTACTGACAGGGCGCAATATGACGGTTGGCTTGCCAACATGGCGGTCAAATCATGCGTTGACACAGATTACGACGCCACCGGCTCAACTCGCATCATAACGCTCTCGACGTGCACAAACGCGCAGAAGAATACGAGGTATGTCGTTATGGCGGCTCTGTCGCAGGAAGATGAGATCTCCTGATGGAAAAAGAAAAGCGCGGCAATGGGCAGCGCAAAGAGACGATGAAAGTTGAAATGATTTTGCTGGGGCAGGCGGTCATAATTGAGGTTACCAAGAAAAAAATGGCGTCCATGCGCCTCAGAATTATGCCTGCGGGCGGGCTTAAGATGTCGGTGCCTGTCGGTGTCACGGTAGCGCAGATAAAGCAGTTTGTCGAGAAGAACAAGGAAAAAATCGAAAAACGCTTGTCGGAAATCAGGGCACAGCCGCAGAAAATCCCGATATCCGAAATAGCGGACGGAGTGCATATATCGGTTTTGGGAGAGGAATACGCGGTCAAGATTTTGTGTGCAAAGGAAAACCGCATACATTTGGAAAAGGGCCTATGTGTCGTCGAAACCAGGCGTCCTTTGGACGAAAAGTATGTGACGGCGAGATTTTGCGAGTGGTTTAAATCAGAAGCTCTGCGGGAGTTTACGCTCATAGCAAGGAGCCTGTACCCGGCGGTGGCTGAATACGGCGTCGGTTTTCCTGCGATTTCCGTAAAAAAAATGACCTCTCGCTGGGGAAGCTGCTGCTATGAAAAGGGGAAAATCAGCCTCAGCTATTACCTTTTTCGGGCGAGGCGCGAGGCTGTTGAATATGTTGTGCTGCACGAGTTGGTGCATTTTTTGTACCATGGGCACAACAGGGAATTTTATGACTTTGTGCAGAGCGTAATGCCCGATTGGAAGATCAGGAAACAAGCTCTCGGTGAGGTGTCGCTGTCAGGTATTTAGACCGAAGAGCGCACAAACTGCGCGCGGCTATGCGCAAAAGGATGATTTCCTCAGCCAAATAAGCGGCTGTCGGGTAAAAGAACCGACTTTGGAAATTTTGACAGAATTATGTTGAGTGCTTGAGCTTCGCAAATACTGCTTGTAATTTTTTGCAGATTTGTGGCATTAGAAACTGATTGACTGCAAAAAAACGCCTCCCGGGACAGCTTTGTGCTGTCAAAGAGGCGCTTTTTTATATTGGAGGAAAGAGCCGCCGCAAGGGCGGCTCCGGTTGCGAGCTTGCTGGGAACAAAATCAACTTTTTGCTTCAGGAACGCTCTCCATCAGTTTTACCGTGACGGTCATGGTCTTGTTGTCCCTTATGAGTTGGACGGAGATTTCATCACCGACGCTGTAATCGTCGAGCAGGGAAGTGAGATCGCTCGTCTTCAACACTACGTTATCGTCGACACTCACAATATAGTCCCCCTCTTTGATGCCGGCCTTGTCTGCGCCATACCCCTCGGTAACTCCCAGCACATAAACGCCGGCTCTCGTGAACTGCGGCTGATTTTTGATGTCCTCATCTGTCATGGTGGCAATTGTGACGCCCAAAACAACGCGGCCTGAGACATAGCCGTTTTCCATAATCTCACGTGTAACATCCTTTACCGTGTTGACGGAAATTGCAAAGCCCAAGCCCTCAATATCGCTTCCCATGGACTTTGCGTTGACAATTCCGACAAGCTCGCCGTTGGCATTAAAGAGTCCGCCGCCCGAATTTCCGGGGTTGACGGCCGCACTTGTCTGCAAAAGCGTCATAGTCTGGTTTTGGACGACAATTTCTCTGTCAAGCGCACTGATTATGCCGTCAGTAACGGTTCCGCCGAGCGAACCCAGCGGGTTTCCGATGGCGACAACGGCATCGCCCACGCGCAGCTTTGAGGAATCGCCCAAGATTGTGGGAGTAAGACCTGTCGCATCAATTTTGAGAACGGCGAGGTCTGTTTTTGAATCGGTGCCGACGAGTGTCGCAGGATAATTGGCACCGCTTTTGGTGCGGACGGTGATTTTACTCGCTCCGTTTACGACGTGGTTGTTTGTCACAATATACCCGTCCGCGCTGAGCACAACGCCGCTGCCGGCGCCTTGCTGCACGCTTTGTCCGAAGTAGTTCCCTGTCGTGACAGTCTCTGTGGTGATTTCCACAACAGAGTCACTGGCAAGCGCCACAACATCGGCAAATGACGAAGAGCCGTCGGAATTCGAATTGAGCGCACCGGCGGACTGATAGACGACGCTCTGCTTTTGCGGAAACACCGCGTTTGAGAGATAGGAGCCGCCAAACCCCGCGCAGAATGAGAGCAGAACACAGACTGCCACAAGGCCAATACCGGGGCGGCGGTCACGGCGTTTTTCTTTTTTCTGAGCTTTTATTGCATCGCGTTCGGTTTGCTCGCTGCCGAACTGACAGGAATATACCTCCGGCGTTTCCGAGGGGGCTTTTGTATAGGGACTATCGGCCTCAGCCATGACGGGTGCGTCTGAACCCGAGGGAAATATTTCGCTGTCGCTTTCATATTCTTCATCTTCAAAATGATAGCGGTCTGTTTCTTCGTCATATTGGTATTGTTCCAAATCTTCATCGGTTAATGCGGTATCGTCCAAAA
>JAVVTQ010000074.1:0-3991 GCA_036653595.1 Oscillospiraceae bacterium | reverse complement strand
ATGGCGGTGTCTTTGCGGTATTTCTCAAGAGCACGACTGTTGGGACTATAAAAATGACCTTGAAGAGGGACAAAACAGAGATACTTTACATATAAAATAAGCTGCGCTTGCCGCCGACGGAATCCTGTAAAACTTGTGGAGAGTATAGAACGGGCAGCGCAAAAGCAACAATTTAAGCAAAAAAAGCAGATGTATGGCAAATCAATGGTTGCGAAATGGTATTGTAAAGCAAGCGTTTGATTTGCAGAAAATGGGCTGATATGCAAAGCGCAAAGGTCAAAGGAAAAAAGTATATGATTTCCGCAGTGCTCGCTGTCACGGTTTTTGCCGTGTTCAGTGTGCTGTATGCGCGCTATATAACGATATTGCTGACAAGTGAAACGAAGATGCATCTATCGGAAGTTGCGACCCAGAGTGCATCATCCGTGCAGCGTCAAATTGCGCGCGACTTCGATTTGCTTGAGATTTTGGCCGATGGCACAATATCAAAGCCCGAGGTAAGGCTTGAGGAAAAAATAGCGCGCATTAAACAGCAGGCGGACAAATTTGGTTTTTTTCGCATCGCCCTAGTCGATCTTGAAGGCAATGCGACCTCGAGTGACGGCTACAAGTTTTCGGTGGCTGACAGGGAGTTTTTCCAGACGGCAGTAAAGGGAAAACGCGCGCTTTCCAAGCCTATCATCGACAAGGTGGACGGTGTAACCCCGGGCATTGTCTACGCAGTGCCTGTTTTTCATGACGGAGAGATTGTAAGCGTGCTCTTTTCCGGATATGAGCTGGAAAAGCTCACGGAGCGCATGAACATCTCCTTCTACCAAGATAACGGGGTTTCCTTTATTACGGATTCGGACGCCAAAATACTTTTGCATCCGATGAAAGAGCGAATTGGAAAAAACATCGCACAAATAGCGGTGGCCGGAAATGAAGAAAAGACAATTCAACAGTTTATGACCGACCTAAAGCGCGGTGAAAGCGGTGTCGCACATCTCATAATGAGAGAGGATGACCGCTTTTTTGCGTATGCCCCGATTCAGGGCGCAAACGATTGGTTTATTTTTGCATCATTGCCGTCGGCCATCGTTTTTGACAATTCTCAAAAGGTCATCTTCTTCACAAGCCTTTTGATGGCTATCATCTCGGGCTTTTTTGCAGTGACTGCGCTTTATATCGCAATATCGCAAAAGAAATCAAATGCACAGATAATAAAGCTCGCGTATTATGACCAGCTTACGGGAGCTGCAAATGTGGAGTGCTTCAAGCTGAATGCGAAAGAGCTGTTTAAAAAATACGGTGCCGAGAAGTATACACTGCTCAATTTTGATGTGAAAAAATTCAGATATCTGAACAATGACCTGGGGTATGGTGCGGGAAATGAGTTTTTGGCTCACATCACGCACTGTCTTGAGGTTGTGGCAAAAAAAGGAGAAACCTTTGCACGCGTCGGAACCGACCAATTTTTGCTGTTGTATTTCTCCAAAAACAACGAGGAAGAAACACAGCTATACATCAAAAGACTGCACAAGAAGCTGGCCAACTGGGACCAGACCGCGGGTGGATATTATTGTGCACAGATGGCTTTTGGTGTCTATGAGATTGAGGGCAATGACGCGGATATAATGTTTGCAATCGAAAAATCAAACATAGCGCGCAGAATTGCCAAGGTATGCGAGGACTCCAATGTTGCAATATATGATGAGGTCATGCAGAGCAAAATTGAGCGCGACAATGAACTCGAAAAATCAATGCCGGAAGCTCTCGAAAACGGCGAATTCAAGCTATTCATTCAGCCCAAATACGACCTCAAAAGCGAAGAAATTGTCGGCGGCGAAGCACTTGTCAGATGGATAAAGCCCGACGGCAAGATAGTGATGCCGGATGATTTTATAAGATTATTTGAGCAGACAAATGCCATTTTTAATATGGACATGTACATGCTCAATCAGCTTTGCATTTTCTTGCGCTCTCAGATTGACAGAGGTGTCAATGCGGTTCCGATTTCCATTAACCAGTCGCGGCGCTACATGTACAGCTCGGCTTATGTTGAGGTTATTCGCGGAAAGCTGCGTGAAAATGGTGTGCCGCCGCAGCTCATAGAGCTTGAAATTATCGAAAATATTGTTTATGCCGACATCGACAAGCTGATTGCGGTGCTGGGCGCCCTTCACAAGGAGGGCTTTCGCATCTCCATCGATGATTTTGGTGCGGGCTACTCCTCGCTGAATGTGCTCAAGGATCTTCAGGTGGATACGCTCAAACTCGACCGCTTTATGCTCAGCAAGTCCCAAGGGACAAACAGAGAAAAGGTGGTGGTCGCCAACATTATACGCATGGCCAAGGAGCTTGACATGTCCGTCGTTGCGGAGGGTGTGGAAACGCGAGATCAGGTTCTCTTTTTGCGCGAGTGCGGCTGTGAGCAGGTGCAGGGCTATTACTATTGTGAGCCTATTCCGGCCGCTGAGTTTGACAAGCTGATACGCGACATAAAACACGAGAATATCGTTGATAAAAAACAGTGTAACACGGGAAATGAATAAAAGTACAGACGATGGCCGAGCTGTCAGGCAGACACAAATACTCGATTGAAAAAGATGTGAAACAATGACAAAGGAAGAATTTCTCGAACTGTGCTTGGCATATCCCGATGCTGTGGCAGACTGCCCGTTTCAAAAAGAGAAGGACACTATGGCTGTAAGACACAGAAATTCGAAAAAATGGTTTGCGTTGCTCATAATGCGCAAGGGAAGGCAGTGCGCAAATCTAAAGCTGGAGCCTATGAAGGCCGATTTTCTGCGCGGTGTATATAGAGGAATAGAGAACGGGTGGCATATGAACCACACGCATTGGAGTACGCTTTTTCTTGAAAGTGACGTTCCGCGCGAAATTATTGAGGAAATGGTGAGCGAGAGCTATCATCTGACAAAAAAAGCATGACCGCCCCGACCGAGCGGAGGCTCAATATCAGGCTGAAAAATAAAAGAGTATAGACCGCAAGGAAGCGGTGCTATACTCTTTTTTGCAAAAAAAAGCGGGATTGTTTAATGCGACCCTTGCTATTTTTCAAGGAATGTGCAGGAAAGCCGCTCTTCTCCAAAAATCTGCTTTTTCTCGCCGCCCTTTAGGAGATATACACCGGCACCGCTCTTGCAGGAAAGCGTGCCGAAGCTGTCCCCATCCACAAAGAGCGCCGCGCAGTTGTCAATGGCTATTCCGGTTCCTGATTTGGCGCCGACAAAGGAGTCAAAGCCGCTGCGGCCGGGGTCGTCATAATGAGGACAATTTATAGCGTTTAAGAGGCCCAGTCCCGCGATCTCCTCATATTCCCAAGGCCCTGCTGTGCCATAGGCGGCGCTGTCGCTGTAGCCGCTTTTGAACCAGCATATCGAGCCGGCAGAAACCCCGCACAGCACAGTTCCCTTACAATACGCATCTTTTAGAAGCTTGTCTATTCCGTACTCGTGCCAAACTTTCATCATAAGCTCTGTGTTGCCGCCGCCGACATAGATTATATCGGCATTTTCGATTTTTTCGCGCACTGTGTCCTCTTTGGGCTTGTCCAGAAAGAACAGAAGTGTGGAAAAAGAGCAACCGAGAGACGTTTTATAGACACGCTTGACGGAATTAATGTAGCCGCCGGCGTCGCGGCTGGCAGTGGGGATAAAAAGAAAATTTGGGTTTTGCCTGCCTGAAAATTCTACAATGAATTTGTCAATTAAAAAAGTTTCTCCTTTTTTAATTTCGCCGCCGCCAATGGCCACGATTTTTCCCATACCGGCCTCCAAAATGCTCTGAGATTAGCACCATTTATTATTTGCAGCAAACAGTTACGGTTATTCTATGTCTTTTTGCATGGTAAGTCAAATGGTGTGTCGAGTTCTAGGCAACTATTCCCGGTAAAGGACAAAGGGCTTTAGGTCAAGGGCATTTAAATTAGGGACTAAGGGCATTTAAATTAGGGACTAAGGGCTTAAGGTCAAAGGCTTATATTGTCAGG
>JAVVTQ010000073.1:0-3996 GCA_036653595.1 Oscillospiraceae bacterium | reverse complement strand
TATTGATCTACCTTAATAATTTTTATAGCCGAATTGTTCGATATCGTGTTCACGAACTTGACTTGCTTTGTCGCCCCTGCCGCGACTGTGATTGTCTGCGGGGTTGGGTCTTTTACAAAGCCTGCCGGAGCCTGTGTTTCGAGTACAGTATAGGTTCCTGCAAAAAGCCCACCTTGAACGACTATTCCGCTCGCGTTTGTGGTGAGGTCAGTGTAGATAGGTGTGCCTGTCGCAGAGTTCCCCGAATAGATTGAAAACTTAGCCCCTGCAAGACCGACACCTTTGTCATCGGCTTTCATTATCTCAATTGCCGAATTCTTGGGCATATTTACAATTCTGGCCTGCTTTGTCGCACCAGCGGCGACAGTTACCGTATGCGGATTGGGATCTTTTAAATATCCCGACGGGGCCTGTGTTTCGAGAATCGTGTAGGTTCCCGCCGCGAGGCCGCCCTGAATGACTATTCCGCTTGAGTTTGTGGTGAGGTCTGTATAGAGCGGTGTGCCAGTGGCGGAGCTGCCCGCATAGATTGAGAATTTTCCTCCTGCCAGCCCGACACCGCAGTCATCGACCTTTAGAATCTCTATACTTGAGCTTCTTATCGGATTGTTGATGAATTTGACTTGTTTTGTCTCACCCAGCAGTACATTTATCGTCTGAGGGGTTGGATCCTTTACAAATCCGGCAGGAGCCTGCGTTTCAAGCACAGTGTATGTGCCCGCTACAAGGCCTCCCTGAATGACTATTCCGCTCGAATTTGTTGTAAGGTTCGAATATAGCGGTGTGCCCGTCGTGGAGCTGCCCGCATAGATGCTGAATTTCGCACCCGCCAGCGCGGCGCCGCAGTCGTCGACCTTTAAAATTTTTATGCCTGAATAAGGCGTGTTTTTGACAGTTATCTCTGTCACCCCCGCTCCGACTGAAACGGGAAAAGGCTCCGTTATCGGAATATAGTTGTTTGGAGGGGAAACCTCCTTGACATGCCATGTCCCCGCCTCCAGACCCGTCTTTTCCGCATAGCCGTGCTGATCTGTAATAATGGTATAAACAGTTGGCTGTGCAAAGTTTTCATTGTTGGAGACATAAAACATAACATTGGCTATCGGTAAATTTGTTGCAGAGTCTATTTTTTTGATTTTGATTCCACCCTCAGCGGGGGGATCGCATTTGATGTTGACTGTCTTTGATATCGGAGTATTACCGTCCGTGATACCGGCTAAGCACTGCTCTGCGCTTCCCGTGCCCTCAGGATGATATATGAAGACATCGCGCAAAAGTCGCTGTGTGCCGCTCACCGTAGCCGTGACGGATGCAGGCGGATTGTAAACTAAAAGATGGGAAAATCCGTTTGCATCGACGGCGCCCTTTGCTGTCTGCAAGCTTGCATCCACGGTGCATGTCAAAACAGCATTGACGGCACTGCCGCCCTGTGCCGCAGCCTTATAGGCTATATCCATATTGCCGCTTGCATCAAAGCTGTGGTTGATGATTATTTCGGCATATTCGTTGACGGACTCTGCGCCCGGAAGCGAGAGATACCAGTCTCTGATTGCCTTTACCCGCAATATCTCACCCGTGTCGGGCTGCACATGCAAGTTGTAGTCCTTGTTGTTGGTGATTTTCCAAATTGCAAGCTGTGCGGCGGCAACGGCCTCCTGCATTTTTAATACAGGCTTACCGGAACGCGTCTGAATTTCACTCATGCTTACAAAAGGATAACTGTTTAGCAGCACAGCGCGGACTCTTTTTGCCGCGTCCGCGGTGAGATGACTGCAATTTTCAAGGCTTATTGTCGAATATGAACGTCCCGTCACAAGGTCATACTGTGGATTCATGCAGTATGCCTCCAGCTGTTTTTTGCTGACAGTGTCGTCCAGTCTTTGTGTGGCCATCTGTCTTTGCAGTCCGCCCTCAATTAATGCGGGATAACCAACAGTGGCAACACCTTTATAAACCAGGTTGTCGCTTTCATTGATTAGTGCGGAGATTGGAATTTGCATACAAAGTGCGAACAATAAAATTATTGCCATGACGGCTTTTAGTTTCGTTCTCATAATCTACCTCCTTATTTGTTCACAATATCTTATGCGCGAACAAAAAAAGGGTGTCGGCACAAATTGCAGCGCCTCTTCGTCTAACTCAAGACTTGCGGCGCCTAAAAGGTGTTTTTCAGCTTCGCATTTTTACTCACAGCTTCTTTCATTTGATGCATCAGCTGCAATATTGCAAAAAAAAGGCCGTCATAATGACAGCCTTTTTCATAATATAGATTATTTTATACATAGAAGTTTGTTTGCACCTTGCAGTCAAATATCAAACATAAGCTGCTCGTATTGATTGCCCGACTTTGCAGAAATGAGCGGCGGTGAGCATCCGTCCGTCAACATTTTCATGGCGGCCTCGGTGTCGCCAAACCATTTGCAGAGCTGCTCCTCGGCGAGAAGCACGGGCATCCGATGGTGTATATTTTTTACATCATCATTGGCTCTCGTCGTCAGCACAACAAAATTTCGCGCGTTGTCGCCAAAGCCCAGCAGCGCCGCAATCCAAAGAATTTCGCCCTGCGATGAAGTGAAATAGAATTTATTTTTATTTTTGTCCCATTCGTAAAATCCACTCACTGCGACGGCGCACCTGCGGGAAATCAACGACTTTTTAAAAAGCTCACGTGTGCCCACCGTCTCAAAGCGCGCGTTTATCACCAAGCCTTTTTCGCGAAAAGGCGTGCTCATTCCCCATTTTGCCAAAACTGCGACGCCATTTTCTATAATCGGCACCGTATTTGACGGAAATATCTCGCCCTTGTTGTAGTCAAGGCCTGAAAGCTCACGCGTCAACCGCTCGATTTCACATTGCTCGGGATCCATATAAAATCTTCCGCACATCTCGGTGTCTCCCCAATATCACGGCATCATATCAGCTACACCGACGCCGTCTCTTTGCAGCTCGCAGATGTTTCTGCGCACAGCTGTTTCACCGTCCTTATTATTTTGCACATACCTGCTCATTATTCTCTCTGAAATGGCAATGCCGTTTTCATATGTCAGAGAGTGCATTAAAATGGCCATCTGCGAGCGGTTCCATCTAGTGAACACATCACTTCTGCGAAGGCTGCCTTGAATGTAGTCGGTGAGCTCCGATATTGCCATGTCGATTCTATCCTTGCCAAGAGGCTTGTTGTTTGTCGGCACAATGCTCAAAATCAATAATATTATCGTGCCACCGTTTCTGGAAAGCTTTCTGCGCTCCACTCTGCTTATCGCGCAAAAAGCATCGCGGGTGCACATGAATGCGCCCTTTGCCTCGATTTTTTCATCTAAACACGCTATTACGCCATTTATGTCCGATATTTCGTCGACCTCCATGACTTCCAGTCTTCGTTTTGATTTTGCAAGCTCTGGTGTCGGTGTAATTTTGCTTTTTTCAAGCTTCACTAGAATCTTATCGTATTCGTCCTTTGCCTTTTTGAGCCTCCCGATATCTATGAGCGCTTCTATTTTTTTTGCGGCGATTCGCACATCGTCGGGCTGCTTTATGAGAGCATCGGTGCAAATTTGTATGATAAGCTCATGGCGCTGCACCTGAGCGGTTAATTCGCATAGCCTCAATACGGAGTTGACAAACAGCTCGCTGTAGTGCTTGCGCATTTCCGTCAGCCAATTGTCGTTGCCGTCTGCGGGCAGCAGCTCACCTGAATAATACGAGATAGCTGCGCCATAAAGCTCACGCGCAGCAATATCGCGTCTGTTGTCAGCAGCGCGCGCTAGACGCACCATATGTTCAAAGCGTTCCGTATCAACCGTGCAGCGCATGCTTGTGTTGAATCTATAGGTGCCGTGAGATTGAATTATGTAGTCCTCGTCGCCGAGAAGTATGCGCAGCCTGTAGACAAGGTTTTGAAGCGCGCGTTCGGGAAACACACATTCCTCCCCGCGCCACAGCGTATCAATCAGCTCCTGCGTGGTTACGCGCTTGCCCCATTTGAGAATCAGAAGC
>JAVVTQ010000072.1:0-4215 GCA_036653595.1 Oscillospiraceae bacterium | reverse complement strand
ATTGATGGTAAAACGTTCTCGAAGCGCAGCTTCGGGGTTGTTATAACACATACCATCAAAATGAGAAGCGACATCCGCACTGCGCTTTCGCGTCTGTTTCTTTGCACCTGCTTGTTCCTTTTCCTTTCGGACATCGCGCCCGGCGCTGCAACCGCGGCGCAAGGAATTCGAGAGCAAAAAAACGCCGCCGGCATTTGACAAGACAATGCGGCGATGCTAATATTTTAATATACAAAAAAGAGAAATACACCCCGATTTTATTGCTTATACAGCACAGTGTTTTAGCTCCGCAATGAATTTGTCTTGTTTTCTCAAACTCCGCTACTATAATCAAGCTTCAAGAAAGGCAGCCATTTATGGAAATCAAAGAGATAATGAGCCATGTTGACCACACCATGCTAAAAGCTTTTTCCACCGGTGCGGACATAGAAAAAATCTGTGAGGAATACCTCGAATACCACATGGCCTCCGTCTGCATACCTCCGTCTTACATTGAGTTTGTTAACAAAAAATATGGCGGCAAAATCAATATCTGCACTGTAATCGGATTCCCTCTGGGCTACTGCACCACTGAGACAAAGGTATTCGAAGCCGCAGATGCCGTCGCAAAGGGCGCGTCTGAAATAGACATGGTGCTCAACATCGGCTGGGTAAAGGACGGCCGCTTCGACGACGTGACAAAGGAGATTGCGCGCGTCAAAAAGGCAGTCGGTTCGAATGTTTTGAAAGTTATCGTTGAGACATGCTACCTGTCAAAGGAAGAAAAGGAAGCTGTCTGCCGCTGCGTCACCGACTCAGGCGCAGACTTCATAAAAACCTCCACCGGCTTCGGCACTGCCGGCGCGACGTTTGACGACATAAGACTTTTTTCGGCCAACATCGGCGAGGGAATAAAGATGAAAGCCGCGGGTGGCATAAAGAGCAGCTCGGATTTTGAAGAGTTTTTGGAGCTCGGCTGCGAGCGGCTCGGCACAAGCTCGGCCGTGAAGATTCTCGTCGACAACGCGCATTCCTCGTCTTATTGAGCTTAATCCTGCATTTGCAGTTTTTTCGAAAAAAGCGGTTATTGTAAGTTTTGGCGGTTTTATATTTGTTTTTTCGTGTTTAAAGGCGGGATACAGCATTTTGTATCCCGCCTTTAATAATCTTTATTGAGGCCTTGAACTTTCTGTTTTGCTTAAAACAGACCCGTTATCACACCGTTTTTGTCCACATCGATTTTTTCGGCAGACGGCACTTTCGGAAGTCCCGGCATCGTCATGATATCGCCTGTAAGCGCCACAATAAACCCTGCTCCCGCCGATATTCGGAGGTTTTTGACCGTCACCACAAAGTCCCTTGGCGCACCGGTCAGCGCTGCGTTGTCGGAAAAGCTGTACTGTGTTTTTGCCATGCATATCGGAAGCTGTGAAAATCCCAGCGCCTCAATCGCGGCCAGCTGTTTTTTTGCCGCAGGCAGCAGCTCGACACCCTTGCCGCGATATATTCTCGTCACGATTTTATGAAGCTTTGTCTCAATGCTGTCCTCTGACTCATAGCAAAAGCTCAGCTCGGCGCTCTTTTCGCAGAGGCGAACGACCTCCTCCGCCAGCTTCTCTGCACCCGCTCCGCCTTTTTCCCAGACCTCTGACAGGGCGACATTGACCCCCAACTCCTTGCACCTTTTCTCAATGAGGGCTATCTCTTTCTCCGTGTCTGTGGGAAACCTGTTTATGGCCACGACTGACGGAATCCCAAATACCTGTGTGATGTTTTCGACATGTTGCAGAAGGTTCGGAAGTCCTCTCTCGAGCGCCTGTAAATTTTCCTCACCCAGCGCCTGCTTTGCAGCTCCTCCGTGATGCTTAAGCGCGCGCACGGAAGCGACAATCACCGCCGCCGAGGGCCTGATGCCGGAGAGTCGGCACTTTATATCAAAAAATTTTTCTGCCCCGAGGTCTGCGCCAAAGCCTGCCTCTGTCACCACATAATCTCCTAGTCTCGCAGCCATTTGCGTTGCGAGCACCGAGTTGCAGCCGTGAGCGATGTTGGCAAAAGGGCCGCCATGAACCAAAGCAGGTGTGTGCTCGAGCGTCTGCACCAGATTTGGCTTTAGCGCGTCCTTTAAAAGCGCCGTCATAGCCCCCGCAGCATTGAGCATACCGGCTGTTATCGGCCGCTCGTCGCGTGTGTACCCGACAATCATTCGCGAGAGCCGTGCTTTTAAATCCTCGATTCCATCCGCGAGACAAAACACCGCCATGACCTCCGAGGCCACCGTTATGTCAAAGCCGTCCTCGCGCGGCACACCGTTCACTCTTCCGCCCAGCCCGCAGGTGATGCTGCGAAGCTGTCTGTCATTCATGTCAACGGCCCGTTTCCACACAATTCGCCTCACATCGAATCCAAGCTCGTTGCCTTGAAAAATATGGTTGTCTATCATTGCTGCCAAAAGGTTGTTGGCCGCACCGATAGCATGAAAATCCCCCGTAAAATGCAAGTTGATGTCTTCCATGGGCACAACTTGCGCGTATCCGCCGCCCGCAGCGCCGCCCTTGACGCCAAATACGGGTCCCAGTGACGGCTCGCGCAGCGCCACCACCGCTTCCTTTCCTATCCTTCGAAGCCCATCTGCCAGTCCGACGGTAGTTGTGGTTTTTCCCTCTCCCGCGGGGGTTGGCGTTATCGCAGTCACAAGCACTACCTTCGCCGCTTTCTGCGGTTTTTCGCCGAGAATTTCAAGCGCTATTTTGGCCTTATATCGTCCATAGCACTCGAGGTATTTCTCGTCTATGTGTGCGGTATGTGCAACTTCGCCTATCGGCAGCATTTTTGTGTCCTGGGCAATCTCTATGTCGGATTTCATTGTCATGGCACAAGTCACCTTTCAAAATTTTTGTTTGCTGTTCTCTTATTTTTTTCAGCTCAACTTTCTTTATTTCATATAAAGACCGACCAGCTCCATATTTGTGTCAAATACCATTGTAAAAACCCTGACGTCGTTTTCGTATTCACATGTCAGCGCCACTATGGCGTAGACCGCGGAATCCTCCTCTGTCTCTTGTCCGCTGATGTGAGTCTTTGCAATCTCAATAAAGCTCCCCGAGTCGGTCAGCGCAGGCTCCCACGCTTTTTCAAAATCCGAAGCTGTCATCCCCACTACAAGCTCGCTTTTCATCTGCTTTAGTATGTCCTCATAATTGCGTGTGTTGATAACCTCCAGCACCTCTTCGCTTTTCGCCGCAAGCGCATCTTTGTCAAACTCTTTCGAAAGTGAAAAAGGCGAGCAGCCGCAAAGCAGCACAGTCAAGAGCAGTGCGGCGAAGATTGGCTTAAGTCTGTTCATAATCATAAAGATACCTCATCTTGTCATTTTTTTGCAAAGTGCGAAATTTGGCTGACACAAGACCCATCACTGCAATATTTGGCGAATAGAAATGCTTCTTTTGCTGTATATTGTATGGATCGGTCTTGCAGTCCTCGCATTCGGTCATTTGCTTGCATTTTTACATTATAGCAGAATAATTTTGACGCAGCCCATTGTATTTGCGCATAAAAATGAGCTAATATAGATAAGTACATTTGTAAACTGTATTACTCGTGGTTTTCAGGGGGATTTATGCAATATATTGTTGATTACAACGTGTGTGCTTTCTTTTTTCTCATCATTATAAGCATGCATTATTTCACAAGAAAGCAGTTCCCGCGAAAGCAAAACATGTTTTTCTCCATATTTATCATCATCGGCGGCGCCGACCTGATTCTCGACATTGTCACCGCATACACCATCTCTTTTTCCGACACAGTCCCCGCCGGTATAAATATAGCGTGCAATATGCTTTTTTACGCTTTACAGATGATTCTTATGCCGATGCTGTACCTGTTTGTTTTGTGCCTGACACACAATTTTCTCGCCAAAAACAAGCGAAAAATCGCTCTGTCGCTTTTGCCTGTTTTGGTTTGTGCCGTCATCCTTGCCGTCACACCCTTTACCGGAGCTTTTTTCTATATCGACACTTTTGGGAAGCCCACGCACGGCAGCTTTTTCCCCGTGTTTTATATGGCTTCACTTTTCTATTTTATCGCCACAATTTGTATTCTCGTGTCGCAGAGAAAAAAACTGCACCGCTCGGAATTTATAACAATTCTGTCCTTTATGCTTTTTTCTGTTGCGGCGGTTCTCTTGCAGCTTTTGTTCCCGCATTACCTGCTCACGGGCATGGCGCTCGTGCTGTC
>JAVVTQ010000071.1:0-4367 GCA_036653595.1 Oscillospiraceae bacterium | reverse complement strand
GACAGTAAGGACAGTAAGGACAGTAAGGACAGTAAGGACAGTAAGGACAGTAAGGACGTGGGCGCACCTTTTTTATGGATTACTCCGCAATCACCGCAGTGCCCGAGGCCGAAACCATGAGCATGCCGTTATTTGAGCCGAGCACTTCGTAATCGACATCGACGCCGACAATTGCATTTGCGCCCAAAGCCGCGGCACGCTGTTCCATCTCGGAAAGCGCCGCACTTCTCGCACCGATGAGCTCATCCTCATATGAATGGGAGCGCCCTCCGAGAATGTTTGTTATCCCCGCGGCAAAGTCGCGCACAAAGTCGACTCCGTTTACAATTTCTCCAAAGACGATGCCGCAATATGACGTAATTTGTTTGCCCTCGACAGAAGGTGTTGTTGTGATTATCATTGTTTTCAATCCCCCAAAGTTCCTATACTGAAATTTGTTTGGCTGCAAGGGTGCGCCGAGCATGTGCGTGAAAGCAAAAAGGGCAAATAATTGCCCGCTGCGCCGTTTGCTTGAAAAAGCGCAGAAGCAGCAACGGCGACACCAATACGATTATTGCTCTTTGCTTTTCAAAAGTCAATAAATCGCGTGCTGCAAATTAGTTTGTGCAAGAGGCGACAACAGCAGCGCCAAAAGCATACCCGCGCAGGCAGGTCATAAACAGCAAGTGAGAGTGTCGGCAAAGGCTGATGATTCCAAAGAAATTTACGATATAGTTTTTATCATGATGATGTAAGAAAGAGAGATGACATGAAAAGAATAACGTTGGTCACTATAAATGTCATAGTTTGTCTGGTGATATTCTCGGGATTTTTGATGATATCATCGCTTAACAAGAGAAGCTTTAATGGCATTGTTGAAAATGACATAGAGAATATATCAAAGCTGTCTTCGTCAACTATTTATTCTCAAATTGACAACAGCCTGACAAAACCGATTTTTGTAGGACAGACGATGGCCAACGATCTTTTCTTAAAAAATTGGCTTTGCGATGAGCCGACGGGCGAAGATACACAGAAAAGCGAACTGATACAGCAGTATTTGGCAAAGTACCAAAAAAAATACGAATATGACTCTGTTTTTCTGGTTTCCGCAAGGAGCAATATATATTATCACTATGAGGGCATAAATAAAGTTGTCAGCAAAGAGGACAAGCACGACGTATGGTACTATGATTTTATAGAAAGCAATGAAAACTACAAGCTTGATGTGGATTTTGATGAGGTCAACAGCAATACACTGACCGTGTTTGTAAATTGCCGGGTGGAGAACACCGACGGTTCACTGTTGGGGGTTGTCGGCGTCGGGATAAAGATGAACAATTTACAGTCACTCCTAAAAAGCTATGAGTCGGAATACAACCTAAAGGCAAATTTAATCAACGAAGACGGAGTTGTTCAGGTCGATTCCGATGAAAAGAACATTGAAACTGCAAATTTTTTCGATACAGCAAATAACCGTTCCAACAAAGAAAAAATTCTGAGCAACCGCGATTCGATGGAGGTCTTTTGGCATCAGGAAAATGACATCCAAAAATGCACAATAACACAGTATGTGGACAATCTTCGCTGGTATCTAGTGATTGAAAAAAACACGGCGCCTGTGAGAGATGCACTTACAATGCAGTTTAAGCAGGACTTGATTTTGGTGTTTGGAATCACAGCATTGGTTCTTCTGAGCAGCATTCTCATTATCCACAGGTTCAAGCGTCTGCTTATAAGCCAAGCTGCCACTGACGATGTGACCGGCTTGCCAAATTATAAAATGTTCGAGGAGGCTTTTTGGCACAATTCCAAAAATCCGGCATTTAAACAGGGGTTATTTTTCATGTTTGACATAGACAATTTCAAGGGCATAAACGATGAATTTGGGCATATGTACGGAAACTCGGTGTTGCATCGTATCAGCCAGACGACAAAAACAATTTTGGGAAATGATGGGTTTATTTCGCGTTTTGGCGGTGATGAATTTGTCGGCGTGATTTATGGCGCGCCGTCAAAAGCCAAGGATGTTGTTCAAAAGATATTTGCAGAGATGTCGGGCGAACAAAAGAATATAACGGTCAGCATGGGTGTGACATGTCTCAAATCCAATAGCAAACTGGACGCGCTGACAAAAGAAGCGGACAGCGCGATGTATCAGGCAAAGAATCAGGGGCGCAACAGGATAGCGTATTATGATGATGCAGAAAAAGGCTGTGAATAGGTATATGAAAATTTGCACAAGGTGACAAGCGCAGATTGAATGTGAGACACGACAGGCTCAAACGGCTAATCGGCTGTCATGCTATTTTCGCACATCAAAGGTGAGCCTCGCGGCAAAGACCAAAAAGCCGGCCGGCATTCAGAAATATGCGGCAGTACCGCAGCCCACGCGAAAGCACGCGCACCCCAAAGCGAACTGTTTGGACATGTTCCTTTTATGAGAGGATATCAAGAGGGAGAGCGCGCAAAAAAGCAAAAAGTCAAGATTGCAGCGTAATATAAAAAAGCACAGCAAAGCGAAAGCTCTGTTGTGCTTTTTTTATTGGTTGCGGGACCCTTATAGGAATATCATATAAATCCCTTACTTATGGAGATTGCAGCATCTGCGCACAGAACAAATTCCGCTTGTGTTGATTAATATAGCTTTGCAACCGGCACGAAAGCCAAATGCTCATAGCATTATCGGTCCACAATTCACATTGTAACATTACAGTTGAGATTGCGTCTTCCATACCATCGGGCGGATAACGATGACTTTTTAACAACCGTTTAATCATTTTGCGCATGGCTGCCCTTGCGGATTCTTTATTTTGCCAATCAATGGCTTTGTTTTTTCGCAACATATCTGCCAACTCTTTTGTTAGCGCAACCGGCTCTGTATTTTCGTAAAAATCCTTAATGGCTTGCGGTTTGGTCAAGGCGTCATAAAAGGCAAGCTCGTCCACGGTTAATCCTAAGCTGGCGCCATCAGCATTTTGTTGCTGTCAAGCAAAAGTCCCCGTATTTTAGACAATAGAAATCCCTGGTATTACGAGAGCTCGGCGTCGAATATTTCTCATGGTGCGCGACGCGCCGGCCATTGCCGGAAAGAGACAAGGCTTGGCAACGGTGGGTGAGGCGGTCGAGGAGAGCGGAGGTTAGGATGGAATCGTCTATAATATCAGCCCAACCCTCAAAGCCTTTATTGGAGGTAATGACCACGGAGATGCTTTCATAAAGGGCGGAAATCAGCAAAAAAGAGGTTGGCTTCGACTTTTGAGACAGACGGATAGCCCAGTTTGTCGACGATGAGGATCTGGAATTCCCGAATGCATTTAAGTCTGGCGGCGGATGCTCTGAAAATCTCTTGAGTTTTGAGGACATGCATGAGGGAATTCATGGAAGAAAAAAAGACCTTGTAGCCGGCGTCGAGTGCCTTGCCGCCGAAATCGAGAGCGAGATGCATTTTCCCAGTTCCTGGCGGACCGTTGAGGATGACGTTGAAGACGCGCCAATCCGGTTTTGGGCGGCAAGCGACGAAGCTGCCAGTCGGTAACCACGCTTCTGAAAGGTTGAGTCAAAGGACTCAAAACCCTTGTAGAAAGGTCAATTCCTACGAAAAGGGAATGAGCCTGTGATGTATCTTTTGGCAAACAACTCATTAAATGGTAGATTGTTTCATTAGTCCCACTAACATGTGTGGGGATATTGGCTTTAAAAGATAGTCGTCAGCCCCGGCGCGGATTGCGTCCACTCTGTTTAGGTCACTATCCGACAGCATGACAACCGCCAGTCTCGGTACATTTTTTTTCAGCACCTGCAGAAGCCGAAAGCCGTTGACTGGCCGCATGGAATCGGTCAGAAAAACGATGTCCACCGGATTGTTGCAGATATATTTAGCTGAGAGCAGCGGGTCAGAGAACAGCTGGATTCGGCAATCCGGCATCGCGTTTCTGATGGTCTTTGCAAGCAGCTCCAAATCGTTTTTGTTGTTATCCACAACCGCAAAATTCATGGTTGTTATCTCCTTTCGGTCAGTACATTTGCCATTCTTTACGAAGCGTCGGAGATTTTAAAGAACAAAATTTCAAACGCCCTGTATTTATGCGAGTTTGAGGTATTTCGCAAAAATTTATCGAAAATTCAACAAGAATATTTTTTGTTTTTTAAGATAATCGCCCGGCGTTACCTTTGCGCATTGTCCTGCCTTGAACCTTACCAAGCGAGGCGCCTAACACGGCGAAACTCTCCTTCTCGGTATTCTGATAATGGCGGTTGTACCCTCGCCTACAGTACTTTTGATGTCAAGCGTTCCACGGCAGATTGACCACAGGCGGCAGCGCACATTTTCTATGCCGACGTGGGTATCGGGGTCTGTCAGCGGCTCATTTACATCAAAGCCCACG
>JAVVTQ010000070.1:0-4451 GCA_036653595.1 Oscillospiraceae bacterium | reverse complement strand
TCGTTGCGGTGCTTTACGGAGGGTATTGTCAATTGATAACGGGAAAGACCTTGGGTCAAACAGACATTCTCAACCAGCAGATTGATGACGTCATCATGGGCATTGACGAGGCAAAGCTGCAACGAATACAGCGGTGTTGGCGGAAGCTTTGCCTTTCTTGTCGGCGCTCCCAAAGCAAATAACGGCAGAAGCTTCCTTTGCCTTCGCTCCACATTCTCCGACAAAAACGGTGTTGTTCACTCAAATATCCACGCTGTACTTCCTGAGGGCTCAGTTGTTACCACACCTCGCTTCCTAGTTCAGTATCTGGTTACCGAATATGGTGTTGCGGATGTTTATTTAAAGTCCGTTAAGGACCGTATAAAGGCAATCATCCCCATAGCTCACCCTGATTTTCGTGAGCAGCTCAAAGAAAAGGTAATCGCCATGGGACTTATTGGCAAAGAGGACTTTGAATAGAAAAAAAGTGTATCCGCATTTATAAAAAATAGAGGGCAGGACGGTTTTCCGTCCTGCCCTCTCAGTCTGTCAAAAACCGGGCTTTCGCATGACGAAATACCCGGTTTTTTAACAGGCTGCGTATAATGCCAACCTGTTGGTTTTATGCTATTTGCAATATGCAAACACAACAAAAACGCTTGCATAACTGGGGGAAATGAGACATAATGAACTCAACACTTTTGGATTTAAACCCTTGGAGAGGGGATTTAATAACTACTACTCTATAATCTGAGGGAATTATTATGGAAGTTAAACACCTTATCTTTTTCAAGAAAGCCGCAGAGCTGGAGCACTTTACCAAGGCAGCTGAACAGCTGAACGTTTCCCAACCGTTTTTAAGCCTTACAATTTCTGAGCTTGAAAAAGAATTGGGTGCGCCTTTGTTTGACCACAGCGGAAGAAATGTTGTTTTAAATGACTGCGGCAAAGCCTATTATCAGCGGGTTCTAAACATTTTGAACGAGCTGAAGGATGGGCAAAAAGAGGTCTTGGACATACGAAAGCAGCACATTTCCAAGCTGTCCTTCGTTACAAATGTGAGCACCTATATGCCCGCTTTGTTCGCTTTATGTTCCCAGTGCATCCCCGATTTAAAGCTGCGCCAATACTCCGCCAAAAGAAGCCATCTGATGAAGAACATTTTGGACGGTACCGCGGATTATATAATCAGCAGTCCCACCTTCACAGAGTCCCCCGAGTTGGAAAGCATCACACTCCTCAACGAAATCGGTGTTGTGGTGTTCCCCTCTAATCATTGGCTGTCCAAGCGCAAAACGGTATCTCTTTCCGAGCTGACACATGAGCGTTTTGTCAGCGCCGCCAAAGGCTACGGAATTAGGGATGTAGTCGATAATTACTTCCAAAATCTAGGGTTTGAGCCGGATATTGTAATTGAATCCAACGACGTCGGCGCAATAAACGATTTTGTACTTGAGGGTCTCGGAATTGCAATTGCGCCAAAATCCTATGCCCTAAAAAACAGCAGACTGCATGGTCATTTCTTGGAACTTGATGATGGTCCGGTGGGAACCATTGGAATAGCTTGGAAAAAAGGACGCTACATCAATTCCTCAGACTTGGATTTTTTGGATACGGCTGTAAGATTTTTTTCGCTTATCGAAAGCAAGAACGAGCAACTTACATATTAAATCACAGGTCTATTTGAGCATAAATTTTGTATTTCCGGATTTTGGCTATCCGTTTACAACGGTGTCCATATACTCGCTAATCTGAGACTTGATGTCCTCATTGGTCTTGTATCTTCCATCAACACCATCAACGTCAATATAGAGGGTGGGCAGACCGAATTTTTCCTGAACCATATCCGTGATAATCTTTGCGGATGCCCAGGTGTGCTTGCAGCCAATATGACCCATAAAGATGGAAACGTCCGGCTCATATTCCTCAAAAAGCTCGTTTACGAGATACTTATAGTTTTCGGTGGGACCGGCGGCTCCATGAATCATTGGATCGTTTTGTTGCTTTTTTGCCATGGTTCTCAGGCAGTCCTTGCGGTCATCCATATGCTCATAGAAATCACCGTGCTGGAAACCAAAGGTGTCCATTACAACAGATGTGCCATATTGGGTTTCAAGCCAGTCCAGTGTTCCCGCCGAGGACCAAAGCATATCCTGAAGGAAAGCCGCTCTATGCCTTTCTCCGCCCGGGCATGCGCTTACGCCCTTTTCAACCAGGGCGCAGCCAAGCTTGTATTCTGTTTCAAGCAAGTTGCCCATTTCCTCTGTGTATGACATTGCGTTGATTGCACTGTTCATGACGAGAAATCTTCCGGGCAGCGGGCAGGGCTTGTGCTTACGCAGGTTTGCGTTCTTAATCTGAAGGTCAAAGCAGCGGTTGGCATTGCCCATGTAATGTTTGAACTTTTCCCAATCAAGCTTTTCGCCTGTCAGTTCTTCCATAAACTCAATAAGCTTTTCTGTCTGGTCTGAAAGATATTGAATTCCTCGTTCATCCCGACGGTAGGGGTAGTCAACGATGAATGTTGGCACACCCAGCAATTTTTGCATTGCGGGATATGCGGTTCGGGAGCTGTCGCAGGGCACTGCGGAATAAATAAAGGCATCCGGTTTATCGCCGAACTGGTCAAGGACTGTCATGCCCAGCTCAATTGCATCAAGACCGCACATGGTACTTGGGCAATACTTGTGAGCCTCGTCGATAAATTTACCGGCAAGCTCGGGAGACGGGGATAGTCTTATCGGCGCAACATCCAAATAGACGGGAACGCAATCAAATGCCGCAAGCAGCTCTGTGGGGATAATTCCACCGAACCAAACTACCTTTTTCCCGTTTTTGTGTGCATCTCGGATATTTGTCCACATCGTGTACTGCGCCTCAAGAGTCCACAGATAGCTCGCCTTTTTTTCCTTTGCGCGGGCAACTTGACCGCCTATCAGTTCGCAGCTGTAATCAACTATTGAAATTTTGCCGTCAAGCAGCATTTGGTCTAAACTATTAGCAGACATTTCTACTCCCCCTTCTCAACCATTTCAACAAAGGCTTCCGCTCGGATTGCGAGCTGACCTACGTTGGAGTGTTTTTCTTCACGCTGAACCGTCAATACAGGCAAGTCAATTTCCTTTAGCAGCTTTTCAAGCTGAAGGCTTTCTCCGCCGCAGCATTCGCAATACTGCATTTTTTGATAAACGATGCCATCTACCGCAAAGTCCTTGCAGGCTTTCAATATGAAGGCATGAAGCTCATCGCGGCAGGTGAGCATTCTGGGGCAAACAAGGCGCTTAAGGTAAAAATCCGCCAAGCTACCAAGAACGTCATTATCGTCAATTTCACATTGACCTGTGAATGCCATGCTCTGATAGCAGAGTGCGTCAGCAACAAAGATCGCGCCCTGATCCTCAACTGTTTTCAAGTAGTCGGGGTCGTCAAGCGCACTGCCGATTATCATAAGACGGGCACGCTTATCCTTGATGGGCGTGCGATTTTTTGCGTCGGCAAGCAGCTCCTTGAGAAGCTCTATGTGTTCCTCAACCGGAATGTCGCAGGCTGCCAAGGTGATTTTGAGTGCGTCCTCGCCGCTGATGACGGGGTTTTTGGCTCGGCGCAAATCCATAACTTCCTTGACCAGCGCCCGCTCCTCGTTGTAAAGAGAGACAAAATTTTTGATTTTTTCGTCGGTCACCTTGTTACCGCTAAGCTTTTCAAGTCCTTCTACAAGGTCCTGAAGCTCTTTTTTGAAGTACGCAATGCCCATCTCGTTGTAAACTCGCGGTGCGCCAATCTGCTGGAAGTAGCGCCCATAGCCAAGCTTTTCGTTGATGTGCTGTGCATTATCAAAGGTTCTTGAGGGCATCATGCAGCCATCGGAGCAGATCATGCCGTCAAGCTCGTAGGTTCCATCCATCCAACGCTGTAAAATACCTCTGGCGAAGCTGCAGCTCAATGCAGACATCCAAACTTCCGCATCAGTGCTATCGCCACAGCCGGTCGCCCTCATTCGAATGGGAAGCACATCTGCAGCTCGGAGGATTTCAACAGGTATGTGACAGCAAAGTGTGCCCACTGCTTTTTTTCCTTCCGCTCTCCAAGACTTTGCCGCTTCGCCTGAAATTTTGTGGTCGAATAATTTCTGGTAACTCATAAGTCTCTCCTTCTGTTTTTTCTTTTTTATATAGAGCCTAGTATAGTATTCATTTTACAGTATATATTTATATTGTATAATATATATTTTTGTATTATCACATACGTATATTCATATGTGTATGCTTATATTGTCATATTAAACAAAATTCAAGCTGATTTATATGAGAACGTCCGGGGGTAGATAAATATAGGGCGGTGTCATTTTGAAGTGACACCGCCCTATATTTTTTGTTTGCCTGCAAGCAAAAGTAATCTTTACGAACTCCAAAATCTTCGTTTTGTGGCTCATGTGGTATGCGCATAATCTATTGCTTTTCAGAATCATCAAA
>JAVVTQ010000069.1:0-4624 GCA_036653595.1 Oscillospiraceae bacterium | reverse complement strand
GGTATCAAAACTAAAGCAGGGAAAGACAGGATTGTTCCTATCCATCCAAAGATACTGGACATAGTTACAGTCTATCATGACCAGGGCAATGAGTACCTATTCAGCTACAACGGAAAGAAAATGTCACCATCACAATACTACACCTTTTGGAATCAGATAATGACCGACCACGGCATGACCCACACGCCCCATGAGTGCCGCCACACCTTCCGTTCAAGGCTTGACAGTGCAGGTGCAAACAAGGTTGCTATTGATAGAATCATGGGACATTCATCAGGCGGTACAGGGGAACGCATTTACACCCATAAGACACCGGAAGAACTAAGAACCGCCATTGAGAAAATCACCAACTAAAGAAAATGAGGTCTTGAAAATTAACTTTCAAGACCTCATTATTTGTTACTACTATGTCACTAATGGGGGGTATATCTGCAAGAGGTTGTGAAACGCTTTTTCGGTGAACTCCTTGAACCATCAGTGTTTACAGGGGTTGTGAAACGCTCAAAAATTGAACTTTCTTATTATACCCTATAATAAAAGTGATAGTGCAAAGCTGCTCTCTAATGCTATTTTGCGAATTGCGCAAAAGCTAATTGCCGACAAGCGTTGACTTGTGTATGCTTTGCAGGGCTGGAGGAAATGATGGACAATCAAGAGCAAGTACAAAAGCACGAGCGGCGCGTCAGATATCAAGGGACGCACCCGCGGCATTACAATGAAAAATACAAGGAGCTTCAGCCCGAAAAATACGCAGAAACCGTGGACAAGGTGATCTCGCGCGGCAGTACCCCGGCCGGAATGCACATTCCCATATGCGTCGGGGAAATACTGGAATTTCTGCAAATTAAGCCGGGACAAAAAGGCTTGGATGCGACGCTGGGCTACGGCGGCCACACGGTTGCCATGCTCAAACGCCTTGATTCCTCGGGCCATATTTTTGCGCTGGATGTGGACCCCATCGAAATTGCCAAAACAAAGGAGCGCTTGGAGCACATGGGCTTTGGCGCCGATATTCTGACAATTTTGCGGCAGAATTTTGCCGACGTTGACAAGGTATCCGAAAAGTTCGGTCAATTCGACTTTGTCCTCGCAGATCTCGGGGTTTCGTCGATGCAGCTGGACAATCCCGACCGAGGCTTTTCCTTTAAAAATGACGGTCCGCTCGACCTGCGGCTGGATCCGGAAAAGGGCATTTCTGCCGCAGAGCGCCTAAAACACATAACAGAAGACGAGCTCACGGGAATGCTTGTGGAAAATGCAGACGAGCCGTACTCCGAAGAAATATCGGCGGCCGTTATATCAAAAATCAAGGGCGGCACAGATGTCACCACAACCTCAGAGCTTCGAAATATCATCAGCGACGCGCTTTTGTTTCTGCCTGCGAGAGAGCGGAAAGAAGCTGTAAAAAAGTCTTGTCAACGAACCTTTCAGGCGCTTCGGATTGATGTAAACAGCGAATTTGAGGTTCTGTACGAGTTTTTGGAGAAGCTTCCTCACGTCCTTGCACCCGGGGGGCGCGTCGCCATCCTGACCTTTCATTCCGGCGAGGACAGGCTGGTCAAAAAGTCCTTTAAGCAGTTTTTGCGCGAGGGTGTCTACAGCGAGATTTCGGCTGAGGTTATCAGACCATCCGCAGAGGAATGTGCTCTGAACAGCCGCGCCCGCTCGACAAAGATGCGCTGGGCGATAAAAGCGCGTTAATTTGCACGATGTGCGCCGTTCGCAGCGGCATATTTGGCATCTGCATGGCTTAATTGACGTTATGCGCAAATTGATTTTCACTGTTATATTTTCATCCAATAAATCCTTTGGGCAACCTTTGGATTGTTTTTTTGGAGATTGTTTTGGCCCCTCGCCGCGACAGCACGAGCAAAAAGCACCGCCGTAAAGCTCCCTGTGAATAAGGATATTTTCAAAACGACGGTTATGATGGTTTTTATGGCTGCCGCTTTCTCTTTTAGCGTGTTTTAGAAACCTCCCAGCTGGATTGTCCGAGCATCTGCTGCTCGCGCTCATTTTCTCTTGATAATTACTCCTGAGGCAATTGCAAAAATGACTGCTGCAATAATAAATGGAATACCCGAAAAAGCCGCAACACACGCAGGAGCACTAAACGCTGCAACGCGATTGTCTATGGCACTTTGCATATACCCCCACCCATAAGCAGCCGTGCCGATGTAGCAGCAAAGGCTTATTATCGACATCACCGCAAAGGCCAATACGGCCTTTTTTCTTTTCACCTCAACACCACCTGCCATAAATTCGGTTTTGTTTAGAATATTGCGACAAGCCTCGCATAAAGCTCCTCGGAAATCGCGCTGTACCTCCCGCCTGTTCCATTTTGCAAAACAGGTGTTCCCGAAGGCAGCGAAAAGACATAGTAATCGTGGATTTCATCGGCTTCGGCAAAGCTTTGGCGTATGAGGTAACATTCCTCTAAGGTGCTGACATCCACACCCCCCCACGCCGCCGACTTCAACTAGCCATCCGTGATAATTGCGCTTGCAAGTTCCTGTTTTTGGCGAATTTGCGGCGAGCATCTCGCCGCTTTGTCTGTTTTTATGCCGGCTGGTGCAATTACCTGCTAGTCACAGGTGTAAAATTTTTTAATCTTGGCAACACCGGTGGCTATGATGTCGCATGGCATAATCAAGGCAGGCTATCTTTTTGCAAGACAGTCGCCGTGCAATGTTTGAGGCTTACAAGACTGATTCTTTTGACAAATACAGCCAAAGCCGCTATGATATTAATACAATAAAGGTGTAGATTGTTCGGCAAAAAAAGCGCAGATAACAGGCACCAAATGCGCGCTCACCGGGTTGAAGAGATTCGCATAAAACAGGGCAACGAGACGTATAGAGGTGTGAAACTTCCGCCTTTTTTCACAAAATCATGCACAGGCGCGGGGCGAGTTGCGACGTTTGCGGCGCACATAGAGAAGCTGCGATTCGCTTTGCCCGCGAGGCCATATCTGTGGCTGCCGCGTGTTGCCTTGCACCGAAACCAAAGTGTAAATGAGGAGCAATTATGACTGCAATCCGTAAATGCAGAAGCCTTACATGGCCCGACGGCACAAAAAATCGTGACAAAATTTTGTTTGGGGCGGCGTTTTTGATTGCCTTTCTGTTTTTGTCTCACCCGGATTTATGGGAGACGGCAAACCACAGTTATGTCTTTTTGGAAAACATCTTCAGCGGAAACCTTATGAATTTTTATGAGTATGTGGCGCAGCATAACAATTCTTATTACTATATCAATATGGCGAATTACAATATCATTATGTACGTAATCTTTGGCATATGGGAGCTGCCTATCTATCTCTTCAACCAAATATTTCATATAGCGCTCAATGAAACCTTTCTTATATACTGGGCTAAGCTGGTCAGCGTCGGCTTTTTTGTGGGCTGCGGGGCAATGCTGAAAAAGCTGTGTGAAAACATCGGGCTTGGAACAAACACGGCTGCTGCGGTGGCGCTGTTCTTCTTGTTCAACCCCATAGCGTTTTTTTCGCCTATGGCAATGGGGCAGTATGACACCATTTGCCTCTTTTTTACCCTTTGGGCATTATCCCACTATGTCAAAGGAAACTACACAAAATTCAGCTTTTTAATCGGCATAGGCGTGGTGTGCAAATTTTTTCCGCTGCTTGTTTTTGTGCCGTTGATACTTATGGCCGAAAAGAAAATTTTGCCGCTGATAAAGTACTGTCTGATAACACTGTGGCTGTATCTTCCCACAACACTGCTCTTCCTGGGCAGAACGGGGAATGCCGCCGCCTTTACTCGGGAAATGATTGACCGAATGTTTCAGCTGACCATGAACACAGGATTTAGCGAGGTTTCGGTGTTCGCCTTGGCCTATGCCCTGCTCGTTTTTATATCAATTTTATATAAACCAAAAACAGAAAAAGCAAAAAACTATTTGGCAATTTATGTTCCCCTGGCGGTGTTTGGCTTGCTGTTTAATACCATTTACTGGCATCCGCAGTGGCTGGTTTTACTCATACCTTTTATAGTTGCCACAACATTTATGCAAAAGAATCCCTTGCCTTGGTTTTATTTGGATATTGTGATGGCCGTGGGGTTTTTTATGTTATGCTTTTATCGATTTCCAAACCAGGTGGGAGGAATACTGCTCGACGGCGGATTAGCGCACCATGCGTTTGGGCTGTGTGTGGGCACAAGCAAGAGCCGGCAATCCATCGTTTATTTTTTGAACCTGATTCCTTATTTGGATATGCTGATGCCTGTCATGTACACCGGCTCGATATACGCGAACATCATTCTGAAAATGCCACTGGGGGAAAAGACGATAGCAGACAGGCTTTCCGCAGGCGGCGCAGACGGCTGTGATAAAATCACCACAAAGACGTTATGGTACACGATTTTCGCAATCGGATTTTTGGGAGCATGGTTGATGCCAAGCATATTAGAGGCACTCACCGCTTTTGGCGTTATTTAAAGCAAAGCTGCTGCTCGCGCTCATTTTCTCTTGATATTTACTCCTGCGGAAATTGCAAAAATGACTGCTGCAACAATAAATGGAATACCCGAAAAAACCGCAACACACGCAGGAGCACTAAACGCTGCAACGCGATTGTCTATGGCACTTTGCATATACCCCC
>JAVVTQ010000068.1:0-4916 GCA_036653595.1 Oscillospiraceae bacterium | reverse complement strand
CCATTTTTCCAGTTGACCACATTTTTCCCTAAACCAGCGCTGAGCGTCTGGAGGAGAGATATCATCCCCCAATTTTCGCGCACTGTTTGCGGCAAAAGTATAAGCAAAAGCGCTTTTTCTTCTTTGCTTGAGCGTCCGGCATTTTTTCGGTTTCTTATGCAAAGCGCACAAGCCGTACTGCGGGAAATTGTGCCGCGCGTGACATTAGTTTTTTTGACAAATACAGCTATAACTTTTTCAAAGATTTGTGCAATATTGACAAATTCGTGAAAATGTGATATTATATAAACACGGCAAGTATTTGACTTCACCCCCGTGCGGCTGTTGCGCGGAAGGGTGCGGCCGAAAATCCTGCATTTTGAAAAATTCACCCTACAGAACAAAGCCGCTTTTTCAAAGGTGGCTTTTTTTATAAGCATGGGAAAGGAGTGTTTGAACATGGGGGACAAGAATCCAAAGAAAACAAAGAAAAAGAAGAAGGCGGCCGAAAAAACCGCGTCGGGCAGCACTGCTGCCGAAATAGCCGCGCTGCCGTCACAGCAGGCGGCAAAAAGGCCCGGAAAATAAACAACAACAAAGGAGTGGGATAAACTGAATAAGCGAAGGTTTCTTATCGGAAGTCCTGTCTGTCAAAAGCCCGAAATTTTGGAGGCATTTTTAAGTTCATTGAAGAAGCTGCATTGCAGCGGAATGATAGTAGATTTTATTTTTGTGGATGACAACACCAATGAAGAATCCAGCCTGCTGCTCTCCTCTTTCGAGGTTGGAGCATCGGTTGTGACCGTGCTGCCGGGCAGCGCGCGCGGCAAATATGTCTGCGACGAGGAGTCCCATCATTGGGACGACAATCTGATGCTCAAGGTTGCCGAATATAAGAATTCCATTATTAAGCACGCCATCAAAAACGAATATGATTTTCTGTTTTTTGTCGATTCGGATCTTGTGCTGCATCCCGGATTGCTCGAGCACCTAAAAAATCAGAAAAAGGAAATCGTGTCCGAGATATTTTGGAGCCGCTGGCACGAGGGACTGCCCTTGGAGCCAAACGTCTGGCTCTTCGATGAATACGACCTTGTTCCGAAGCAGCCCGGCGAAAATCTTTCAGACGCGGAAAGCAGCGCGAGACGCGACGCTTTTCTCGCACAGCTCAAAATTCCGGGTCTTTACCCCGTCGGAGGGCTCGGCGCCTGCACTCTGATAAAGCGCTCTGCGCTGATGAAGGGCGTGAACTTTTCGCCGATAAAGAACCTCACCATCCACGGCGAGGACAGATTTTTTTGCATTCGCGCCGCAGTGCTCGGAATTGACCTCTATGTGGACACGAGGCATCCCGCATACCACATCTACCGCGAGAGCGATCTCGACGGCGTTGAGGCATATGTGCGCAAATGTATTATGAAGCATTCCCTGATTCGCCAATATAAAAAGCAGGGAAATAAAATAACTCTCTCGATGTCCGTTCGAAACGAAGAGCACCGCTATCTTCAGCGCATGTTGAAAAGCGTGGCCGGCCACATAGATGAGGCTGTCATCATCGATGACGCGAGCTCCGATGAAACAGCCGCAATCTGCGAGCAGGAATTGCAGGGAATTCCCTTTCGCATCGTCAGAAACGCAGAGCCTCTGTTTGCCAACGAAGTGAAGCTGCGCAAAAAGCAATGGTCCGAGACGCTCAAGTCAAATCCCGATTGGATTTTAAATCTTGATGCCGACGAGTTTATCGACGAAGCCTTTTGGGACAGCGCGGACGAAATGATAAACAACTCAAACTGCGATGTATATCTTTTCAGAATGTACGACATGTGGACAGAGACGATGTACCGCGACGACAAGTACTGGGATGCGCACAGCTGTCCGCGCGTGTTTCTGACGCGCTATCAGCCGGATTTTCAGTATGATTGGCTTGATAAGCCCCAGCACTGCGGAAGATTTCCCTCGAATCTAAACCTTCTTCCCCAGAGCGAATCAGAATTCAGAATACAGCATTTCGGATGGGCGACGCAGGCCGACAGAGCCCTGAAATACAAGCGCTATCAGCTTCTCGACCCGGATGCCGTCTACGGTGTCCGCGAGCAATACGAGTCCATTCTCAGCCCCTGCCCAAATTTGGTGCTTTGGCAGTCAAATGGGCAATGACGGCAAAAAAATCAATATAGGTATAGGCTTTGTCACAGGCAGAAAAAACTTTAAGCGCGTGCTCAAATCCTATCTAGACAATTGGAACGAATCGGGCTTGCTCGACCGCAAAAAGTTCGCGCTCCACCTCTTTGTCGCATATGACCTGAAATATCTCGACACTGAGATGAGCGACTACAATATCACGGAAAAGGAAATTCTCGGCACCGTAGCGTCTGCATATTACCTCGGCAACGCCTCAATCGCAAACGAGGCCCGAATGCTTGTGGAGAAAAAGGTTGTCGGCGCAAAGGAGGCAAAGCTGATTTTCGGTGAGGGTTACGCCATGAAGCGCAACGCCGTCTTGTACTTTGCGCTCAAAAACAAAATGGATTATCTCATATTTCTCGACGACGACGAATACCCCATCGCCAATATTCGCATGAAAGACAGCCTCGTCTGGAAAGGGCAGGAGGTTTTGGCCTCGCATATCAAAAACATTCCCTTTGCCGACATGACCCACGGCCACCATTGCGGATATGTTTCTCCTATACCCGAGTTCGACTTCAACGACAAGCTTTCCGAAGACGATTTCAAAATCTTCATCGAAGCAATAAGCAACGATATCGTCAACTGGGACTCTATAAAGACAAAGATGGAGGACGGCGGCGTCACCTACGCAAAGCTCTCTGTCATCGACAGCACCGAAATCTCCACGGTAAAGGAGATAGGGGGGATGAAATTTATATCGGGCGCAAATTTGGGCTTTAATCTCAAAAATCCCGATAAGATTTTCCCCTTTTACAATCCACCGGGCGCACGCGGCGAGGACACCTTTCTCAGCACCTGCATTGGGGAATGCAGCATCCGCAAAATTCCCTGCTACACCTTTCACGATGGCTACTCTGCATATCAGCGTCTGCTTTTGGGCATTTTGCCAAATCGTCTAAGGGCTATGAGTGTGCACTCGGGAGCTATTTACAAACGATTTTACAAGGCCGCTGTCGGTTGGATACGCTATAAACCTCTTTTGCTCTATATCACAAAAAGGGATGTCTATGAAGCAGAGATAGCGCGGATGCGAAAAAGTCTTGAGGATGTTATCCCAAAATTTGGCGAATACTTCGGCAATGACGATTTTAGGTCTATATTGACAGAACTTGAATTCTATCACGCGCATGTTTGCGAGCATTTTGCGGACTTCGAGAAAACAAAAACAGCCTGGCACCGCGTTGTGACATTTTTGGGCGAGCGCGAAACAGTTGCCGGCAGCGCAAAGCGTGACCGCACATGAAAACCATTTTGCTTGTCTTCGGCACACGTCCAGAGGCGATAAAAATGTGTCCTCTCGTAAACGAGCTCAAAGGCCGACGCGGCTTTCGCACTGTTGTATGTGTGACGGGTCAGCACCGTGAAATGCTCGAGCAGGTGCTTGATGTTTTCGGTGTTGTGCCGGACTATAATTTGGCGGTAATGCGAAAAAATCAAACCTTGTTTGATATCACAGTCTCTATTTTGGAGGGCATAAAGCCGATTTTGGAGCTTGTCTGCCCTGACATAGTGCTTGTCCACGGCGACACCTCCACCTCCTTTGCGGCAGCTCTTGCGTGCCTTTACATGAGAATTCCCATAGGCCATGTGGAGGCGGGGCTTCGCACCTTCGACATCGCGTCGCCCTTTCCCGAGGAATTCAACAGACAGGCTGTTGGAATCTGCGCACGCTTGCACTTTGCACCCACCGAGACTGCGCGCCAAAATCTTCTTAATGAGGGCAAAAATCCCTCGACAATTTATGTGACCGGCAACACGGCCATAGACGCGCTCAAAACGACAGTCCGCTCCGACTACACACACCCCCAGCTCATATGGGCCGCCGACTGCCGCCTCGTCATTCTCACGGCTCATCGCCGCGAGAATCTGGGAGAGCCGCTTTTGCACATGTTTAGAGCAATCAGGCGCGTTGTGGAGGAGACAGCTGACGTCAAGGTGATATACCCAATTCACATGAACCCGGCAGTGCGCTGTGCGGCAGACTCTGTTTTGGGCGGCCACCCGCGAATTCGCCTCATAGAGCCACTTGACGTTATGGATTTTCACAATTTTCTGGCGCATGCTTTCCTGATTTTAACCGACAGCGGCGGCATACAGGAGGAAGCGCCCGGTCTTGGCAAGCCGGTGCTCGTCATGCGCGACACGACAGAGCGCCCCGAGGGCGTCGCAGCTGGCACGCTGAGGCTTGTCGGTTCCTGCGAAAAATCAATCTACGACGCCTTTCGCTTGCTTCTGAATGACAATGGCGAATATCAGAAAATGAGCCATGCCAGCAACCCTTACGGCGACGGCTTTGCCGGTGCGCGAATTGCGGACATCCTGGAAAAGCGCCCGTTTTGAATTGACCGCGGCGCTTGATTAGTTTTGTCGAATAGCACAATGTCTTTTCTGTCATCTGCAAATATTAATAAAAGTGCAGCCTTTCTCCCAATCAAACCCGGAGGAGAGCTGCACTTTTGATTTTATCAATAATAATGACGACAAACACCCCAAATGCGCATTTTCAGCTTTATTATTTCACCCTAAAATAGCTCTGCGCCCTGCAATTTATAAGAATGCGCTGCCGCTGTCCCCAAAATTCAAACGGTAAGCACTGCTTTTTCGCATTTTTTCGCGTGCTGCGGCGATGATGCCCGCCCATGCCGCGAATGAGCCTGCCGCCGTCCTGAAATCTTTTTTCTATGGCAATTCCACACCCGACAAGCTCGGCGTCAGCTTGTCTCAAAATCTCAATCAAGCCCAACAAGGCC
>JAVVTQ010000067.1:0-4934 GCA_036653595.1 Oscillospiraceae bacterium | reverse complement strand
CTCCGCTTCTTTCCCTTCACAGTAGAGTTGTCTGATCGTCCGCGCTGCAAATGCTTTCACAGTTTGTAACCATTTGCCGAAAATATGACGGCTTCAGTTCACTCGCTACAGCTCTGCGGCTCTGTTCAAGAGCTATGTACGGCTCTGACCCAATGCCGCCAAATGGAGATGAGACTATATCTCCGGGATTGCTCCACAGCCTTACAATTCTTCGAATTACTTCAAGCTGCAAAGGGCAAATGTGTTTTTCATCGCGGTCATCTCTCGCTATTCGCGCGTTGAGTACATCGGTTCGCTTGATGTCAAACCAAACAGGAGACGCGTATCTTTGCCATTGATCTAAATCAAATGCCTGCCTGACTGACCCTTCGTATTTCTTTGCCTCATCCTCGTCGCGGTAGTGCTTGATGGGTTCCGTGACTTCCTTTTCTTTTTCCCATTTTCGGAAAAGAATTATGTATTCGGGCATTCCGATTCCGGTAAGCGATGCGTCCCGACGTAGCTGACAGTAGAGCAAGCGCTGTGTCTTTGTCTTTTGCATCTCAAGCACCGGATCTGTCCATATAACAATTTCACTGTGGTACTGAAATCCGGCAGCTTCATAGTGGCGTATCAGCTCGCCGCGAAAATCTATCCAGCCACTAGCGCCGTCGCGCCCCTTGTATTTTGCAAGTTGCTTACAGTGCACTGCCATAATGCGTCCCGGCATCAATGTCCTGTAGAGATGAGGCGACAAATACCCGAGCTGGCTAAAGAAATCGTCTGTGTTTTTGCAATTTCCCATATCGCGCAAATCGTCTGAATAGATATACAAGTTGGCGAACGGTGGAGAAAACACATGTAGGTGTATGGAGTTGTCGGGAAGCTGTGAGTACACATCGACACAATCGCCGTTAAACAGTGAGTATCTATCTGTAATGACTTCGGTCACGCTGTTTCACTCCTTATCCATGCCGGCACCGATATCACTCTCTTTTGGAGGTCGAGCTTGAGACGGTGCCCGCTCAAATTTTGTGTTTGAAATTCCTTCATGAAAACTGACATGCTTCTTGTCATTGTGTCTTTTTGGTCTTGTTTGCGGTTAATCACGTCAAGAATGTTCTTTTCAGTGGAACCTAACACCCGCCAAGCATTGACGGGCTTGAGCTGCCCGAAGCGGTGGAGACGCCGAATTGCTTGATAATAGGATTCATAAGAGTAGTCCAGTCCGCAGAAAATAGCATTGTGGCAATTTTGAAAGTTAAGACCATATCCGAATATTGACGGCTTTGAGATTAAAACCCTTATGTCACCCTCCGTGAAGCCTATAGCCGCTTTTTCCTTGTCCGCAACCTTATCGCTGCCACGAACCTCCACAGCTGCAGGTATAAGCTTTTTGAGCATGTCCGATTCCTCGTTTGTATAGCACCATACAAGATATTGCTCGTCGCTTGAAGTAGCGAGCTCGGCGCACTTCTTTGCGCGCAGGTCGGCGGTTCGGTGCTTTTCTTTAAAAAAACCTGCAGCTGACATATCGATATCTCTGAAAAATCCCTGTGTTAGATCTTCGTTGCTCTCATCAACTTTGACTATTTCGTCCATTTCAAGGAGCTTTGGAAGTATATATCCGTTGTCGCTGTACCCGATATCTGACGGTTTTTCGATACAAACCGCCCATGAGGCGACCCATTGCCAAAAATCATTTTCTGCGTGACCTTTGAGCTTATATGCACCGCTATTTGACTGATCGGCTACAAACCACACAGAGAGTGCCTCTGAGCTTTTCATTATTCCGAGAAATTCGGCATGATTGAGAAGCTCCATCAAATCGTTGGGCGCAGGTGTTGCGGTACAAGCAAGGCCATAAGGCGTATCTTTAAACTTATCGCAAATCATCCTTTTTGTTTTGCCCATATAAGACTTTAAAATTGAGCTTTCGTCTAGCACGATTCCCGAAAATGACTTTGCGTCGAAAGAGCCTAACTTCTCATAATTTGTGATGTTGACGCCGCTCTTCACATCAGCCTGCATCTCGCACACGTTTATGTTTATTCCAAACTTTTTACCTTCCCTGTGCGTCTGCTTTGACACGGCGAGAGGGGCCAGTATCAACACGGGCTTATTTGACTGACAGGATATTTCAGAAGCCCATGACATCTGCTGCAGTGTCTTTCCAAGGCCGCATTCCTCAAATTCGGCCGCCTTGCCTTGCCTTAGCGCCCACTCTGTGACAGACTTCTGCCAATCAAACAGATTTTCGTTTAACGCGGTCGGGGTGACGCCGGTCGGAACATGTCGAATCAGCTTTTGTTTAAGATAGTCATGATAACTCACCGCCATTTTTCATTCCGCCTTTCATATTCCACAACTGCACCTGTTCGCTTACTTGCTTTACCTCAGTGAATGAACAATCACCAAACAGCTCTAAGTATGCCGCAAGCGTTTCCTTTAATGCGATGATGTCGTCACAGGAGCTTTCAACCGTCACTTGTATCATTTTTTTGCCTCAAATACGCCTCAATTGCCTTAGCCGCGTCGGCCCAGTCGTAGAAAACCGCCACCGCATAGCCCTGCTCGGCGAGGCGTTCTAGCCATCGGCGCTGCCTCGGAGAGGCCTTGCAGGTGCGGTCGCGCTTGAGTTCAAACACAAAACCGTGATAGCCATGTCGCGGCACAAACAGGGTGCAGTCGGGAAATCCCTTTGCAAGACCCATGCGTTTGAGCTTTGCGCCATATGATGCGCTGCGCTTGCCCTCATTTGCCGTGTGCATCAGCAGTTCGAGCTCGGGGTACAGTCCCGCCATAGTGTCACGCCATTCAAACAGGGCTTCTTGCTGGTCATCCTCGCGAGCTGTGTATGTGTCAGTCACGGTGTCGCCTCCAAATTCTCGCTGATAATGTTTACCTCGGTGCAGCTTTTTCTTATAGCCTTCTCAAAAACCGTCGTACCCGATGATTTTCTTTGCGGTGAAAAGCCCCATGCAAAGCGCGACTTTTTAGTGGGTTTGACTTCGGACATAAACGCTGCCGCCGACTTTACGCCGCATTTGAGACACCTTTCGAGAATCGCCTCTGCGTAAGACCAGGAGCGTTTGTTTTGCTTAACTGCCTCGTCAATCGCGGCGCATATTAAGCCCGGCTCTGCTCCTCGCGTCAGGCACTGTAAGATGCCGTCCTTGACCGTGGACTTAACTGTGCCGATATTTTCTTGATAGTGCAGAGAGCACTTTATGAGCGATTCATTTTGTGATATATTTTTAGCGGCAGCCGTAGCAGTAGAAGAATCTTTTTTAGTCTCTTTTTTAGTTGTGTTAAGTTTTTGCACAACATGGTGTGCAGTTTCTTCACAACTTGTTGTGCAATTATTTAACAACAGGGAGCTTAAAATTTCGGCGTTTAAATAGTAATGTGTGGTTGCCGGCATGCCCATTAATCTCGATTCCAAGACTGCATTATCGAGCCAGAATTGCATGGCTGCTCGCTGTTGATGCGACGATAATCCGGTGTCGTTTTCAATGTCATCTCTCGTCAGATAAAACCATCCGTCGCTTTCGAAAAGCTTTCCTGAATCAAGCCAATATTGATATTTCGCACAGATTTCCCCAAGGATTATCGCTTCATTTACTCCGCAGTTTTTTGCTACAGATTTGTTGTACATTATATATCCCGTGTTTGATAAAAGCGCCGTTATGTAGTTCATTTTTCCACCCCCTTTTTTGATTTTTGAAGCATGTCCGCACCGCTATCATGATGTCGATGCCTTTGTCGGCTCATTTCAAAAGGGGAAGTCCCCATCATTTCCGATAACAGCAAAGTCACAAGCTCCGTCCGACACGTCGACACCCTGCGAGGTGCTTGCGGTGTCGTTGCGCGCCGAATCTCCACTTTTGTTGCTCTCGGTAAAATAGACACCCTTTGCGAGGACTTCAAACTTCTTGCGCTTTTTGCCATCCTTGTCGGTGTAGGTTCCGGTTCGAATAGAACCGTCGATGGCCATCATTTGACCTTTGACAAAATATTTACATACAAATTCAGCCGTATTGCGCCATGCCACGACGTCCACGAAGTCCGTCTGGCGCTCCATGCCCGGTTTTGAATAGAGCCGCGCCACGGCAAGAGTAAAGGACGTGACTGGCAAATTTGCCGGCGTGTGCTTTAGCTCTGGATTGGCGGTGAGGCGACCCATCAGTACAACTTGATTCAACATTTTGGTTCCTCCTTATATGTAATTTTTGTAAAATTCCCTGCGAAAATCCTCTGTCGTCCAGCTGTTTTCTTCCATGGCTTTTCGCTGTCCGTACTCATGCAGAAGCTGCGCCGTTTCGGCACAGCGGTGTGCGGATGCAGGCGCCGTTCTGTGGCATTGGGGGCAAAGGTCTACTGTTAGTGCATAGCGCTGCGATTTGCCTCTCAGAGCACCGCCAAAGATGTGGTGGCGCTCCGTATAACACCACGACCGACAGATAAAGCAGCGCTTCATTTTCCTTTCCACAAGGCCTCAATCCTTTCGATTTCCTCCGGCGTTTTTGTTTCAATGCCCTGCTCCTTGCACTCCTCCACAATTCCCGCGATGAACACGCTCATCTCTTGCGTGTCGTATGTATGAGAGCCGCGAAACGCCCTGAAATGTGTAAACGCTTTGCCGTCAACCTCACCGCAGCCGGCTTCCTTAAGATATGGATAGAATTCGATTGCCTTTATATTGCTTTGTGTTGAGACAAACACCGGAATGCCGTCGGGATCGAGCATCGGTTGGCCGTATCTGAATATCATTTCGGCGTGCATCTCGTCCTTCGAGAGCTTCACCCCGCGTATGAGCATAAAATCAGAGAGCTTGTCCGTCAAAAGCCATGAGTAGGCGTTTGCGTCCGTGCTTCTGTGTCTGCGATAAGGCTTAAGCTCGATTACCAAATCCTTATCCTTGAGCACGTCATACTGCTCTGAAAATTCTTCAG
>JAVVTQ010000066.1:0-4971 GCA_036653595.1 Oscillospiraceae bacterium | reverse complement strand
CTCCACCGTTGCTACTTGCAAAAGTGTATGTGCTTGGAGCCGCTCCCTCCGGTGTCGTATATGGTTCGAGCATTATACTGACCCCTACATAAATCCATCCCTCGTTACTGTCAAGTGCAATCCCTGTCGGCGCCTGTTTGACCGTCACTGTCGCTGTGGCGGTTTTGTTGTTCTTTGTCGTAACCGTAATTTCGCACTCGCCGAGCGCCTTTGCGGTCACGTTGCCTTTTTCGTCAACCGTCGCGACGCGCTCATCGCTCGAGGAATATTTGAAGCCCGTTTGCGTCGCATTTGCAGGACTCGCCGTCACCTCGAGCGCTGCTGTCTCTACACCTCCGAGCTGCAATTCCAAGTTCTCCGCTTCGATGCTCTGCGGCGGCACGGTCACCACCACTTCAATGGTCGCAGTTGCCTTGCCGCTTTTGTCGCTCGCGGTCACCTGCGCTTTTCCCGCCGAAACAGCTGTCACTGTTCCGCTTTCGACTGTTGCGATTGCTTCGTCTGAACTTGCCCATACGAGCGCCGCAAGGGCTTTGGCGGCGTCCTCGTCCGAGACATTTTCCTTGTTGTATTTTGCTGTCAATTCCACTGCCGCCGTCTCGCCCGCTTCAATGCTGATGCTTCTCGGCAGTGAAATCTCGGTCACGCTCACACAGGCGCTGAGCAGCAGACAAGCCGCCAGCACCAAAACGAGCGCTGCTTTTTTCTTCACTATATTTCCCCCTTTAAATAATGATTTACACGATATATCATACACGACTCATCTTATATTTGTCTACACTTATTTATATACTAAAGTGTTGAGGAGCGAAAAGATGAACGTGTCGACAGCTGTTTCAAAGCGAATAACCGCTCTGTGCGCCGAAAGAAAGATTGCCATAAATGCCCTTGCTACCCTTTCGGGTGTACCGCCTATGACTGTGTACTCGATACTGAACGGCAAAAGCAAAGCCCCCACAATTGTGAACATCAAAAAAATCTGCGACGGCTTAGAAATCGGCCTAAAGGATTTTTTCGACGCGCCTGTGTTTGATAGTTTAAATCAAGAAATCGAGTGATTCGGCTTTGCGGCAATTCGCTTTGATAAATTTGCAATTGAGTACACTGCCGCTTTATCGACAAAATTTTGATATGGTATATAATTAATATGTACCCAAGAGGTAAAAGCGACAAGCTCACCAACAAGCCTATCGGGCGGTGAGTATTATGGAGTATCGAAAGTAACCTATTTTGTGTTGCCATTTTTGGCAAACTCTTGGGTTCAATAAGGAGACAGCTAAATTGCTGTCTCCTTATTTTTTTTGCAAAAAAATAAAAGGAGTAATAAAAAATGAACGAACAAAAAGGTCAAACCAAAAAGCAATTACCAAAGGCAACTGTGCTCTACACCGCAACGCAGGGCGACTATAGCCTTTCGGCGACAATAGGCGCATTTTCTATCGGGCGAGCGGCACTGAACTTTTCTCGCGATTATAAGGGCAAAGCGCAAAATATGCAAATATTCCCAAGAGTTTCATGTTTTCTCTGGCTCGACAAAAAGCTTTTGCAATGCGAACCCGTGGGAACAGTGCTTCTGAACGAGGAAAACTTTGTTTCGCCCGAGCGCTGTAAACAACGCAAGCTGCGCACAGACGGCAAAGGAATTTGCAAGCGCTTGATGGTCACTGTTGAGGACACAGGCATCGCATGGCAAGCCACTTTTCAGCCCGTAAATTATGGCTCAAGCGGAGAAAAAATGCTCGATTCAAAAAGCAAGCCAATATGGAGCAAGATTCTGCTAACAAACGAAGAATCAAAGCAGCTTGTGCAGTCGATTCAGACAGCATTTCAAGCGTATCTGATTGCTGGTTTTGTGGTTGAATATTGTGGAAAAAACAGCCGTCTTGACATAAACTATGAAAGTTGATGTCGATGTTGGAAGCTTTTTTGAAGCGAATTCTGCCGCCGGTATCGCCTATGCTGCATTTGATGAAAATATAAAGCGAATTGCAGTAAATGCCAAAGAGCTAACGGTCACGGACAGATTAATGTGCGAACTGATAGCAATTAATTTTGCATTACAGGCTTTGCAGCATTTGCAGTTCAGTGAAAAAACGCGCGCAAATGCAATTTGTGTGCACATCTCAAATCCCTTTGTCACAGCAATTTTGAATGGTGAGAAACCACCACCCAAGGGCTATGGTAGATGGATTAATTGTATACAGCGCAGGGCAGATTTTCTGCAATGTACCGTTTCATATAAATGGGCGTTTGAGGACGACTTGCAGTGGGTCAATGACCTCGCAAGAATTGTCACGCGCCCGAATAGCCGACAATCTCTTGAATGGGCATTGTCGCGGTGAGTTAAAGGCTTGTCAATGGCGCATGTGATGTGTGTCGTTGGCAGGCCTTTGTTATACGGTTATATGCCCTGCAAAGCAGGGATATAAACGGATAGTAGCATTTTTTCAGCCAAGGTTTGGTGTACTCCGGCGCTCTGGTTTTGAGGGCAAAAACGCCCAAGCGGCTTGCAATATGAGCCGCCTTCTCTTAACAAAATCAGCAGTAAAGGAAGTGCTTATCATCGGCACACAAAAAGACAATGCCGCATTATTGCAAGAAGCTGTTGCGCGGCGCATGGGGCAGCTGAACCATATCGGCGAGAGCAAAAAGACGGCGCGCGAAAGCTACAATGCAAAGCTGCAAACACAAGCAAAAGCAAACGGAGCACCGCCGCCCTCATGGCAGCAATCACCGTTTATCCACGGACTCGAAACGATGCGGCAGTATTCCGCGATTTGCAAGGACTATGCAAAGTGGCTTGCTGCCGAACACCCCGAAGTGCGAAAGCTGTCTTACGCACACACACACGACTTTGACCGTGAATTTGTGCAGCAGCAAATAGATGCAGACAGAAGCGCGTGGACAATCGACCGCACCTGCGCCGCGCTGGCAAAGCTGCATGGCTGTACCATGGGCGAGGTGCACAATGCTCGCCCCGCACGCACACGCAGCAACATTAAACGCGGACGCTCATACAGCGAAGCGCAATATTCCGACGACGTGAACCGCTATGGCGATGTCGCCGAGCTCTGCCGCTCTGTCGGCGTGCGCCGCTGCGAGCTGCTCACGCTCACATCCGACTGCTTTGTTCGGGACAGCAGCGGCAACCTCACTCTACAGCTCGACGGTCGAGCCAACAACACCAAAGGCGGCAAGAGCCGCACGGTTGAAGTGTTGCCGCAAAATAAAGCAACAGTACAGCACATTATTGCAAAATTCAAGCTGCATGATGTTATGTTTTCCCAGGTTCCCAAGCGTCTGAATGTGCACGCAATCCGCGCCTTGTATGCACAGGACTTTTACCAAAAAATCGCAGCTGATTTGAATGCGCTGCGCGGAAAAAACATGCATGACCACAAAGGGCGGTATGTCTCATCAATCTATCATTGCAGAGACGGCAAAACCAAGCCGCGCAGAGCCTACGACCGCGCCGCGCTGATGCGTGTAAGCCGCAGTTTAGGGCATAACCGTGCGGACGTAATTGCGACACACTACCTTAATTAACACAAGAAAGAGAGAACAACTATGGCAAGAATTTCAGATGAGCGTTTAGTGCTTCGCACTAAGGCAAGGTGGCGTGACGAAAAAAAATGTTGGCAGCTGAACGTCACTATAAAGGGTCAAGGTAGAATTTCGTTTTATTCAAAAAATACAGATGAGGAAAAAGGCAGAGACGATGTAGCCGCTCAAGCTATATTTGCTATTAAAACAGGTGAAAGGAAAAGTACTATACTGGTCAAAAATGTATACGCCGATTACGTAGCATATTTAGAGGACAACAAGGCTAAGAC
The DNA here is from genome assembly GCA_036653595.1 of Oscillospiraceae bacterium. GTDB lineage: Bacteria > Bacillota > Clostridia > Oscillospirales > Ruminococcaceae > JAVVTQ01. Next base: position 1,138 of record JAVVTQ010000066.1, on the reverse strand, counting down.
CAGCGTAAAGCAGCCCAAATCCTTTGGAACCAATTGGATTATTCCCCTCGTCGGTAACAAGAAGCTTAGCAACTTTATCGACATGGATTTTCAAAAGATTATCGACGCAGCAGCAAATGCCGGCTTGTCAAAAAAAACACTCAGCTGTATCAAAAACGAGTTTTCTAAATTCTGGAAATGGTGTCGAAAAAACAGCCTTACTGATTATGTTCCGCAGGATATTGATATTCCGCTTTCCGCACCTCGCGGCACAAAAATCATTCTGACTCCAAAAGAGTTTGAAATTCTTATGACGAGCGACACAACGGTGATAAAGGGAGAGGTTGTTCCTGACCCGTTGATTCACCTTTACCGCTATACGCTTTTGAGCGGAATGAGACCCGGTGAGTGTTTGGGATTGAGAAATTCGAATTTCTCTTCCGACTTTCACGTGACTACGGTCGAACGCGCACTTAATGATGATAATGACTTCACCGACGGAAAAAATCACAACGCTCACCGCACTATCGTAAATTGTGAGCTCGCTCAAAAAGAGCTTCAATTGCAGCGTGAAGAATATCCGGTTGAGGGTGACGAACTTTTTTTCAATTGCACGAATCAGCAGTTTTTCCGGGACAGGTTAGAAGCGTATTGCAAGGCTAACAATATAACTCGAATTGCACCCTATAATTTCCGCCACACCTTTGAATCGTATAGAGAACGTCCGAAAGACGAAAGCTTTCAAAAAGCACGAGACCAATATGTCGGGCATTCCAAGAAAATTAGCTCATATATCCACGAGGTAGAGCACTATCCTGAGCTTGTCGCACAGGAAATTAACATTATTTTCCTCGAAATTTTGAGCTATGCCGAAAAATTAAAATAGAAAATTGTGGTACAGCTGTGGTACAGCGCAATTTCAAGGCAAAGTAAAACCCCGCAAACGCCCTAAATTAGGGAGTTTGCGGGGTTTTGTGTGTGGCGCCCACTGTTGGACTCGAACCAATCGGGCTAAACACTCAAACATGTCAGTTGCTTCGGGATTGCCCATTACGTGGCATTTTATCGATTCTATTTGAAGGTATACAGATCGATTCAATTACTTAAAATGTAAAACTATGTGTTATAAAGTGTGTTACGTGTGACGCTACAATCTGCA
>JAVVTQ010000065.1:0-5354 GCA_036653595.1 Oscillospiraceae bacterium | reverse complement strand
GAAGCTGCGCTTCGTCTCGCGACTGCGCCGCGACTATCGCTTCGCGATAGAAATTGTGGTATAATAAGAAAAAACTTCAGCGGAGAGAATTTATGGCTTTTTTGCCAATTTCAAAAAAAAATATGGAAGAACGCGGCTGGAACGAGTGCGATATTGTGCTTGTGACGGGGGACGCGTATGTAGACCACCCGAGCTTCGGGACAGCAGTCATATCAAGAGTGTTGGAGGACAATGGTTTTCGAGTTTGCATTTTGTCTCAGCCGCAAAATGACGCGGACTACCACAGATTTGGAATTCCGCGCCTCGCCTTTTACATAAACGGCGGAAATATTGACAGCATGGTTGCACATTACACGGCCGCTAAAAAGCCTAGGAGCGAGGATGCCTATACAGCCGGCGGTAAAGCAGGCAAAAGACCGGATCGCGCAACTATTGTTTACTCTCAGACGGTGAGGCGCCTCTTTGGAGATGTCCCAATCGCAATAGGCGGACTTGAAGCGTCGCTTCGGCGCTTTGCTCATTACGACTACTGGGACGATGCTGTGCGCCCCTCAATATTGCTCGACAGCAAAGCAGATATTTTAATGTTTGGAATGGGCGAAAAATCGTGTGTTGAAATTGGCGCACGTCTGCGCTGCGGCGAAAAAATCAAAAGCATCAATGACGTGAAGGGCACCATGGTTGCGGTAAAGGCTGCCGAGTATATTCCGCGCCCATGCGCAGAGTGCCCATCTTATGAAATTGTCAGGGAAAACACAACAAGCGGCAAAAAGCAGTATGCGAAAGCATGCCTCATGCAGCAGCAGGAGCATGACATTGGCGGCAAAAGCGTCATACAGCGCCATGGTTCACAGATTATCGTACAAAATCCACCGATGCCCTTGCTCACCCAGGACGAGTTGGACGCTGTCTATGAGCTTCCTTATGAGCGCAACTATCATCCGAGCTATGAACGGCTAAACGGTGTGCCCGGAATAGAAGAGGTGAAGTTTTCGATTATTCAAAATAGGGGTTGCTTCGGCGCTTGCAATTTTTGCTCACTTGCGTTTCATCAGGGCAGAACTGTCTGCGCGAGGAGCATCGAGTCGGTGGTGCGCGAGGCGAAGATTATAACACAGATGCCGGACTTCAAGGGATATATCCACGATGTCGGCGGACCAACGGCCAATTTCAGAAAGCCATCTTGTGAAAAGCAGTTGACAAAGGGCATGTGCCGCGATAGGAAATGCCTTGCACCACAGATATGCCCCGCCATAAAGCCGGATCACAGTGAGTACTTGGAGCTTCTCCGCGAACTTCGCAAGCTGCCGAAAGTCAAGAAGGTCTTCATACGCTCGGGAATTCGCTTTGATTATTTGATTGCGGACAAGGATGAGACTTTCTTCAGGGAGCTTGTGGAAAACCATGTAAGCGGCCAGCTCAAGGTCGCGCCTGAGCACTGCTGCGACGCTGTGCTGGACAAGATGGGAAAGCCTCACTTTGAAGCATATCTGAAATTTAAGAAGCGCTTTTATGAGCTGACAAAAGCAGCGGGAAAAGAGCAGTTTCTGGTGCCGTATCTGATATCCTCGCACCCGGGAAGCACGCTGAAGGAAGCAGTCGAGCTTGCGCTATTCCTAAAAAAGGAAAGGCTCAGACCGGAGCAGGTTCAGGACTTTTACCCGACGCCCGGCACCATCTCAACGGCCATGTTCTATACCGGGCTTGACCCATACACAATGGACCCTGTTTATGTGCCGACGTCAACGAAGGAAAAGGCAGAGCAGCGCGCGCTGCTTCAATATTTTAGAAAAGAGAACGCCTCAGCAGTGCGCGCTGCTCTTCGCGATGCAAACAGACCGGACCTCATCGGCGCTGGCGCAAATTGTCTTGTGGCGGCGGCTCCCGAGCACGGTTCGCCAAACTTTAAACCCTATCTGCGGAAGACGAAGAGCGACAATCACAGGCCTCATGACAAACAAAAAAAGAAAAAGCACGGAGTATAAACAAATAATATAAATACATATTGTATATCACAATAGCCATAAAAAAAGAGATACAGATGCCGCGGAAAATCGGCAGCTATATCCCTTTTTTGTTTGAGCAACGCAGCAAGCTTCAAAAAACGGAGACTCTGCTAACAGGAGAGATTTCGCAAAGGCTTTGGCTCAAAGTTTTTGCACAAAAGAAAGCTACGCAAAAAGCAGAAGACTGGTCGCCATTACCCCCATACCCACTATCATGCCCCAAATTGAAAGATGATGCTCGCCGTATTCACGCGCTGCCGGAAGCAGTTCATCCACTGATATAAACACCATAATACCGGCAACAGCGCCGAAAACAATCCCAAAAACAGCCGGGCTCATGATGGGAAGCAGTATTAGATATCCCACTAATGCGCCGATAGGCTCTGAAAGCCCGGAGAGAAACGAGTAGACAAAAGCCTTTCTTCTGTCGCCGGTTGCATAGTAAACAGGCACCGAGACGACGATTCCCTCGGGTATATTGTGGATTGCTATCGCGACTGCAACAGGAATTGCGAGTGACGGCTGAGTGAGAGCCGAGACAAAAGTTGCAAGACCCTCGGGAAAGTTGTGTATTCCGACAGCAAGGGCCATGAATACGCCTGTTCGCATAAGCTTGCTCGAATTTTTGACGACGCCGTCCCCATGCATGGCCTCTACTGATTTTGCCTCATGTGGATTTTCACCGCTCGGAATAAGCTTATCGATGAGTGCAATCAAAATCATACCGCCGAAAAAGCTCAAAACAGCTGCAACATAGCCCAGCTTTGCACCGTAAACGGCTGACAGAGACTCGCGAGCTTTTGCAAAAATCTCTATCATAGAGACATAAATCATTACACCGGCCGAAAAGCCAAGACTTACTGAGAGGAATCGGGTGTTCGTTCTCTTTGCAAAAAGTGCTATCAGGCTTCCTATCCCGGTGCTCAAACCTGCAAAAAGCGTCAGCAGCAGTGCAAAACCAACATTATTCATATAGTAACCTCACAGGAATTTATTCTTACTCTTATAATAATGCAAAAAAGAAAAATATGTCAACAATTTTGCATTAGAGGCCAAAAACCATAAAAACATCCGTGCCGCACGCTTTAAAAAAGCTTGTGACACGGATATTTTGCAAAGAGCTATGCCGGAGTTATTGCATGTCGGGGCTTTCCACAATGCGCAGCCTAAACCACAGCGTGCTGCCCTTGTCCTCTGATGATACAACGCCATAGGCCGCACAGTGCGAGTCCAAAATCGATTTCACGATTGACAGCCCTAGACCCGTTCCGACGAGCGGCCGCTTGTGCATCTTCTTTGAACGGTAATACCTTTCAAAAATAAACGGCAGATCTTCACCGTCAATGCCGACGCCGCTGTCCGAAACCTCAATTTTCACAAAAGAGCCTTCAATGATTTGCCGCACAATGACCGTCTTGTCATCGCCTGTGTAATTGATTGCGTTGTTGATGAGATTGTACAAAACCTGCGCAATCTTTCCTTCGTCGGCTTCCACATAGATGTTTTCTGTGCTTTCAAAGCGAATAATATACCCCTGACTGCGAATGAGCTTTGAGTATCTTCCGAGAATTGCCATGACGGAATCGGTGAGACAATAGACAGTTTTGTTGAGAGCATCGGCCTCGGAGCGGTATTTTGAGAGGTCAAGAACGTCGTTTACCAGCACCGAGAGGCGTTTTGTCTCATCAATTATCAAGTCCATGTTTTCAGGCGTGTTTTCACCGGGAACATCGCGCATCAGCTCTGCATAACCTCCGATAAGCGTAAGTGGAGTGCGCAAATCATGAGAAATGTTCGAGATGAGCTCGTTGCGAAGCTTGTCCACCTTGGAGAGCTCTCCGGCAGCAAAATTTAGGGTTGAACCCAGCTCGTCGATTTCGCGTTGACCGCTGTCGTCCTCGAATTTTACGCCGTAGTCGCCGCCCGCCAGCGCTGCTGCGGATTTGTTCATGCGCGCAATTGGCTTGGTAATGCGCGAGGACATGGCGAAAGCCAATGCTATGGCGATAGCAATCATAATTACCGTGATGTAAATAAGCTGAATCCTGAGAGTTGCGACGGTTTCGTTTAAGGGTGAGATTTCGCTGTCAAGAAAAACAACCGACTGAGAACCCGAGTCATTTGTCAGGACCGCTACCTTGATGTAGCTTTCATACTTAGGCCTGACATCATTTTCCTGACCGTTGCGCAGAGTGCCATCTTCATTGTACTGTGCTCCATCAAGCTTAACGAAAAAAAAGCGCTGTGTGAACGTTCCTCCATTGTCAATTGCTTTTTTGTAAAGCGACAACAGGTCATTTGTGCGCATGCTGTGAAGCGCGCACTTTGGAACTGCTTCATAAGAAATGTAGCTTTCAAAGGTGTTGTTGTATACCATTATGCAGACGTCGTAGTGGTCGGATGCACGCGCGATAGTCTTGTCAAATTCCTCTTCATTGTCCGAAACATTTGACAGGACATAATTCATGGCGTTGTCTGCGCGCCGAAGCTTTATTGTTTTATAGAAGTCGTCCAAAAAAAACGACTGAAATACCCACAGCAAGATGAGCACAATAAAAACAAAGAGCAGAAAAAAAGAGAAAACGCGCCACTTTAAGCTAATCCTGTGGTTCTTCAAATCGATAACCAACCCCTCTCAGTGTGACGATGCAGTCGCTGTATGCACAGAGCTTTTTGCGCAGAAGCTTGATGTGGGTGTCGAGGGTGCGGTCGCCTCCGAAAAAGTCATAGCCCCAGACCTCGCTCAACAACTTGTCGCGTGAGAGCGCTATGCGTCGGTTTTTCACAAGATAAAAAAGCAAATCGTACTCCTTGGGCGACATTTCACATCTTGAGCCGTCCACAATGACGGTTCTGGCGGTAAAGTCAACGCATAGGCCCTTGTATTCATACGTATCGTGACTGTCGCTGTCGCCGGAGCTGCGCTTAATCACCGCGCCAACGCGCATCATCAGCTCTTTTGGCGAAAAAGGCTTTACGACGTAGTCGTCTATTCCAAGCTCGAAGCCATGTATTTTGTCATATTCCTCGCCGCGAGCCGACAGCATTATCATTGGTGTGTTGGAGCGCTTTCGAATCTCGCGGCAAGCGGAAAATCCATCAAGCTCCGGCATCATGATATCCATGATTATCACATCAAACTGTTCTTCCTCGCATTTTGAAATAGCCTCCATTCCATCGGAAGCCTCGCAAACCTCATATCCCTCAAACGCAGCATATTTTTTTATTATGTTGCGGATGTTTTCTTCATCATCGACTATAAGAATCCTTTGCATAAATAAGCCCCCGATATATTTTGTCTATTTATATTATGATATAACATCTGTGTGACGATAGTTTGAATATTAA
>JAVVTQ010000064.1:0-5952 GCA_036653595.1 Oscillospiraceae bacterium | reverse complement strand
CATTAAGGAGGAAAATAGCAGGGCACAGCATGGTTCTTCGGATAAAGCAGGCTGCTTGTCGCAGCTTTTGGCACGGCGCGGTTGTCTTTTGTGCAGCGGTACACAGACCTGCTGTTATCTTGCATTTTACAATAAACCGGCAGCCGCTTCCTAAAAAGCGGCTGCCGGTTTGTTTACTGTATTCGGTCAAATTCGATCAAGAGTGACTTTTTTACTATTGCGATGCTCACTCGACGAGCGGCGAAATGGGCTTGTCGGAGTATATCCGTGCAATCGCCTCTGCAAATATAGGGGCGCAGGTGAGTATTTTTATCTTGTCAATTTGCTTTTCGGGTGGGAGTCTTATTGTGTCGAGCATGACAAGCTCATCAATTGGGCTGTCCTGAATGCGCTCTATTGCGGGACCTGAAAGAACCGCGTGTGTTGCACATGCATTGATAGTGCGCGCTCCTTTTTCCTTTATCGCCTTTGCCGCGTTGCAGAGCGTGCCGGCTGTGTCGACCATGTCGTCAAAAATTATGATGTCTTTTCCGTCTACGTCGCCTATGACATTCATGACCTCACAGGTATTTGCCTTTTGACGGCGCTTATCGACGATTGCTATCGGTGCATCAATGCGGCGCGCAAAGGTGCGTGCGCGGTTTATTGAGCCTACATCAGGCGACATAACCACGACATTTTCCTTTGTCTTTTCGAATTTTTTCTCGAAGTATGGGGCCAGTATCGGCATGCCGACCAGATGGTCGACCGGTATATTGAAAAATCCCTGTATCTGAGGCGCGTGCAAGTCCATTGTAAGTATTCTGTCGGCACCCGCCGTGCAAATCATGTCCGCGACCAGCTTTGCGGATATAGGATCACGTCCCTTCGCCTTTCTGTCCTGGCGAGCATAGCCATAGTAGGGGACAACCGCCGTTATTCTCCCCGCCGAAGCCCGCTTGAAGGCGTCTATCATTATAAGCAGCTCCATGAGATGGCGGTTGACGGGCATCGCCGTGGACTGAACCACAAAAACATCGCTGCCGCGCACCGATTCGAAAACCGAAACGGAAATCTCCCCGTCACTGAAAAGTCCCACTTCGCTTTTGCCAAGCGGCAAGCCGAGATATTCCGACATCTCCTTGGCGAGCTTTGGGTTCGAATTCGCCGTGAAAATTTTAATGTCCCGTCCGTGTAAATTCATTTTTCTTCTCCCTCATATTAGCTGAAATAAAGTCAGTGTTTCTGCTTTTTTTCTATATATTTTTGCAGCTTTTTGGCAGCCCAGCCCTCGATATTCGTCTGTCTGGCTCGCCCGACGGCAAGTGCGCCGTCCGGAACATCCTGCGTGACTGTAGTGGCGGCGCCCGTGTACGCGCCGTTTCCGATTTTTACCGGTGCAATAAGGTTTGTGTTGCAGCCGATAAAAGCGTAGTCACCCACAATCGTCCTAAACTTTGACACCCCGTCATAGTTGACCACAACCACTCCGCACCCGAAGTTGCAAAAGCGCCCTATATCGCTGTCGCCGATATAGGTGAGGTGTGCGAGGCTTGTGCCCTCGCCGACGCGTGAATTCTTGACCTCGACAAAGTCGCCGATTTTGACACTGTCCTCGATTATGCTGTCGGGACGAAGATGCACATATGGACCGATTCTGGCGTCGGCTCCGACGCGGCTCTCATAGCCCTGGCTTGCGTTGAAAACGGTCCTTTCTCCTATCTCGGTGTTCTCCAAAATTGAGTTTGGGCCTATTACAGCACCCTTGCCGACAAAGCTCTTTCCCTTTATAAGCGTGCCCGGAAGTATCTGCGCTCCCGCCTCTATCACGGCGTCCGGCGAGATTACAATTCCGTCTGTCGAGACAAAGCTGACTCCATTTTCGAGATGGCGCGAAATAATCGCCTTTTTTGCCGCCTCATTAAGCTCCAGCAGGTCGGCTGCGTTGTTTGCGCCGAGCACGGCAGTTTCGTTTTTGCCCTCATAGCAGACTGCTTTTTGACCATCTGCCGCCAATATGGCGACGGCGTCCGTGATGTAGTACTCGCCTTGCGCATTGTCGTTTTTTATTCTGTCGAGGGCGAACAGCAGCCCGCTTTTTTTGAACCAATACGCCCCTGAATTGATTTCGTTTATCTGAAGCTGCTGCTGTGTGCAGTCCGCATACTCGACAATTGCGGAAAAATCGCCGCTTTCCCTGACTATTCTGCCATAGTGCGCAGGCTCTGCCAGGCGCGCAGATATGGCGGTCACCGCGGCGCCGCTGTCCTTGTGGAGGCTCAAAGCACCCAATATTGTCTCCCTGTCAATAAAAGGAGCGTCACCGCAAAGCACCAGCACGTGTTCCTCCTCGCAGTTTTCCAAAAAACCGCGCGCACACATAACAGCATGGCCCGTTCCGAGACGCTCCGTCTGATATTCTATTTTGCAGTCCGGCAAAATCGCCTTTACATCGTCGTCGCCCACAACGGCGCACACACCGGAAATGCCGGCTGCCCTAGCCGCGTCGACAACCCAGCGAATCATCGGTTTAAATGCAACCTCGCATAAAACCTTAGAGTGCGCCGAGTGCATTCTCTTGCCCATGCCGGCCGCGAGAATGACACAGCATGTATCGTTTTTTATCTGCTGCATTTTGACCACCCCAATTGTGAAATGATTTTATCCGTATGCCAAAAATGTTTCCCCTTGGCATCGGACTTAGGCGGCACTTTTATCGCCGCATCTGCTCTTTATTCCATTATAGCAGAAAGGACACGAAAAGCGCCAGACAATCCCGCAAAATATTTAAATTTTGCCCGAACCGAGTGACGTTATGAATTCGGCAAAAAACAGGTTTCCCGCCGATTGTTTTTTTGAAGCCGAAACGCTCCAAATTTCCCTGTATACATTATCTCAACTAATTTAAAATTATTCAAGTGAAAATGAAAAATCTCTTTGAATTTTCATCAAAATCGCCTCATTAACCATTGTTTGCTATATTATTGTCTGTTATAATATTCAGGCAAACGAAAAACATGTGAAGAGAAACACACAAGTTAATGAAAGAGGAGGCGAATACCATGGGTCACAAATATGTTTATCTTTTCTCCGAGGGCAACGAAAAAATGCGCGAATTGCTTGGGGGAAAAGGAGCAAATCTGGCTGAGATGACGAATCTCGGAATGCCCGTACCGCAGGGTTTCACAATCACGACAGAGGCCTGCACACGCTATTATCACGATGGCAAAACAATTGCCGCCGACATCGAATCCGAGGTATATGATTATCTCGAAAAGATGGAGGCCGTCACCGGCAAAAAATTCGGCGACGCAAAGAATCCTCTCCTTGTCTCAGTCCGCTCGGGGGCGCGCGCCTCAATGCCGGGAATGATGGACACCATCCTCAATCTCGGCCTCAACGACGAAGTTGTCGACGGTCTTTCCGCGCTCATGAACAACGAGCGCTTTGCCTATGACAGCTATCGACGCTTTATTCAAATGTACTCCGACGTCGTGATGGAGCTTTCAAAAAAACGCTTTGAAGTGATAATCGACGAGATGAAAGAAGAGCGCGGGATAAAGCTTGACACAGAGTTTACGGCGGAGGACCTCCGCGAGATGGTCATCAAGTTCAAGCACTTTTTCCACGAGCAGCTGGGCTTTGCATTTCCGTCCGATCCGCGCGAACAGCTTTTGGGCGCAGTCAAGGCCGTTTTTCGCAGCTGGGACAACGAGCGCGCCGTCTACTACAGACGCATGAATGATATACCCGCATCCTGGGGTACGGCAGTCACAGTCCAATCTATGGTTTTCGGAAACATGGGCGACGACTGCGGCACAGGCGTGGCTTTTACACGTGATCCCGCAACAGGCGATAAGAACTTATACGGCGAGTACCTGATGAACGCGCAGGGCGAGGACGTCGTCGCCGGCGTCCGCACACCGCAGCCGATAGCACACCTCAAGGACGTTATGCCCGATGTATATGCGCAGTTTGTCAGCATAGCGGACAGGCTCGAGGCACATTATAAAGATATGCAGGACATGGAGTTCACCATAGAAAAAGGCAAGCTCTACATGCTCCAGACACGCAACGGAAAACGCACCGCCGCATCCGCACTCAAAATTGCGTGCGACCTTGTGGACGAGGGCATGAAAACCAAGGAGGAAGCGCTGCTCATGGTCGATCCCAAGCAGCTCGACGCGCTTCTTCACCCACAGTTTGACACTGCCGCCCTCAAAAAGGCCGTTCCTGCCGCGACAGGACTTCCCGCATCTCCCGGCGCTGCCTGTGGGCTGGCGGTCTTCTCAGCGGATGAAGCGGTGCAGCTCAGCGAAAAGGGCGAGAAAGTCGTTCTTGTGCGATTGGAAACTTCTCCCGAGGACATCGAGGGAATGCACGTTTCTCGCGGCATTCTCACCGTCCGCGGAGGCATGACCTCCCATGCTGCCGTCGTAGCGCGCGGTATGGGCACATGCTGCGTATCGGGCTGCGGTGACATCCGCATCGATGAGGCCACACGCACCTTTGTTGTCGGAGGGCAGACCGTTCACGGCGGGGACTACATCTCGCTTGACGGGAGCACGGGAAACATATATGTGGGCGCCATACCCACAGTCGACGCCACCATTTCCGGCAACTTCGAGCGCTTTATGAGCTGGGCCGACGAAATCCGCTCGCTCAAGGTTCGCACAAATGCCGACACTCCAAAAGACGCCGCACAGGGCTTTAAGTTCGGCGCAGAGGGCATTGGCCTTTGCCGTACAGAACACATGTTCTTTGACGCAGACCGAATCGCCGCAATGCGCGAGATGATTGTGAGCAAGGATGAAAGTCAGCGCCGCAAGGCTCTTGCAAAGCTTCTGCCCATGCAGCGCGGAGATTTTGAGGGGATATATGAGGCCATGCAGGGCGCGCCCGTCACGATTCGCTTCCTCGATCCGCCTCTCCATGAATTTCTGCCCACTGAGGAGGAGGACATTGTCTCACTTGCAAAGGAGATGGAAATTTCCGTTGACGATTTGAGAGGTGTCATATCGAGCCTGCACGAGTTTAACCCGATGATGGGTCACCGCGGCTGCCGTCTGGCCGTCTCCTATCCGGAAATTGCCGAAATGCAGACAAGGGCCGTCATTGAGGCTGCAATAAATGTAAACAGCAAAGGAAAGTTCAGCGTTCTTCCGGAGATTATGATCCCGCTGATAGGGGACATCAAAGAGCTTCAATTTGTAAAGAGCATTGTCACAAGTACGGCTGATGAAGTCATCGCAAAGGCCGGTGTTAAGCTCGAATATCACGTCGGCACAATGATTGAAATTCCGCGCGCTGCGCTGACCGCCGATGAGATTGCAGCGGAGGCCGATTTCTTCTCCTTTGGCACAAATGACCTCACACAAATGACCTTTGGATTCTCACGCGATGACGCCGGTAAATTCCTCGGCGACTACTACTCAAAGAAAATATATGAATCCGATCCGTTTGCGCGCCTCGACCAGCACGGCGTCGGACGCCTTGTCGAAATGGCCGCAAAGCTCGGACGCAGCGTGCGCCCGGACATAAAGCTCGGGATATGCGGCGAACATGGCGGCGATCCGTCCTCTGTCGAGTTCTGCCACAAAATCGGTCTGAACTATGTGTCCTGCTCGCCGTATCGCGTGCCAATCGCACGCCTTGCCGCTGCGCAGGCACAGATAAACTTCCCGCGCTGAGGCATGCCGCGGCTAATTAATATTTTTTAGTCGGTGCCAACTGCCGACATTCAAGCAATCCCGATGACACATCATGTCATCGGGATTCTCTTTTGACTGCATTGGCATTGGCTTTGTCCTTCTGAATCCGGAATCTCAAAAGAGGTCAGGGACTTTTGAAATAGGGATTAAGGGCTTTAGATCAAGGGCTTTAGGTCAAGGGCTTTTGGGTCAAGGGCTTTAGGTCAAGGGCTTTAGGTCAAGGGCTTTAGGTCAAGGGCTTTAGGTCAAGGGCTTTAGGTCA
>JAVVTQ010000063.1:0-6135 GCA_036653595.1 Oscillospiraceae bacterium | reverse complement strand
TGCCCCCGACACCCCCGCAACCCCTTGACGACAAGAGGTGTACCTCTTGACTCCCCCGCGCTTCGCGCAATTCTTACAGATAAAGCAAGGTGCGGGGCAAGGTGCGGGGCACAGGGTCAGGGGCACAAGTTCAAAAGAAAAAGTACAGGGCAGGAAATACAGACATAAAAAGTGTATATGAAGAAAAAAACAGAAACCCAAAGCAAAGAAATCAAGTAAAGAAACACATAAACAAAGGTGCAGAGCAAAAAATCAGAAGCCTAAAACGAGAGAAAAAGCAAAAAACGGAATGCAAAACACATAGCATGGACGAAAAATAAACATAACAATGGGAAAACGAAACAAAAAGCGCACAGTCGGCAGGTATTCCCCGCGACGGCGCGCTTTCAAATATTTGTCGGTGATGCAGGAAGCTCGGTTCTCTCTCAGTCAGTAAATTCCCAAATAGTCTCAAGGGCGAGAGTTATCATGTCGGTCAGCGAGGTTTCCCTTTCCTCGGGGGTCATGCGCTTTCCGTTATTGCTGGCATCGGAAACAGTGGCTATGCAAAGTGCGCGCGCACCATGTCTATGCGCGGCGGTGTACAGGCCTGCGCCCTCCATTTCAACGCCGAGCACGCCGTACTTGTACCAAAGCGCATATCGCGGATCGTCTGACATTGAGTAGAACATATCGCTCGAAAGGACGTTGCCCACGGACACGCTTTTTTTGTTGGCGAGGGCTTTTTTGTAGGCTGTGCGCAAAAGGTCAAAATCCGCAACACAAGCATACGTTCCCGCAAAAATGTGGTGATTTATGTCGCTGTTTGTACAGCAGCCCTGTGCCATGATGATGTGCCCGAGGTCATATTCTGTTTTTCCTGCACCGCAAGTGCCAATGCGGATGGCATTTTTTACGCCGTATTTCTCCATCAGCTCGTTGGCATATATGGAGATTGACGGTATGCCCATTCCTGTGCCCATGACGGAGATGAGTTTGCCCTTGTAGGTGCCCGTATAGCCGAGAATGCCGCGGACATCGTTGAACAAAACAGGGTTTTCAAGAAAGTTCTCTGCTATGAATTTCGCCCTGCGCGGATCTCCGGGAAGGAGAATGCTTTTTGCTATTTCGCCGTCATTGGCGCGAATATGAGGTGTTGCCATAAAGCGTACCTCCTTTAAAATTCAATTATTGTGTCGAGCGCCAGCGTTATCATATTGCTCAGAGATTTTTCGCGTTCCTCGCTTGTAAGCTCTGTTTTTTGGAAGATTCCATCGCTGACAGAGCAGATGGTGAGCGCTCTGCAATGGTACTTTGCCGCGAAAGTGTATAGAGCGGCGCCCTCCATTTCGGCGCCTATCACGCCGTATTTGACCCAATTTTCCTGACCGAAAGTCGGTTCGCCGTAGAACATATCGGAGGATTTAAGCAGACCGACATACGTCTTGATATTGCGCTCCTGCGCTATCTCGTACGCCTTATTGAGCATTTCAAAGTCAGCTATTGGCGCATAGTCGCCGGGGAACACATGGCGCAGAAAACCGCTGTCTGTGCAGCAGCCCATCCCGAGGATTATATCCTTTAGCTCAATCTCTTCTTTAAAAGAGCCGCAGGTGCCGACGCGGATAAGGTTTTTCACGCCATAGAACTGCATCAGTTCATTTATATAGATGGAAATTGACGGAATGCCCATGCCCGTTCCCATAACGGAGACGCGTTTTCCCTTATATGTGCCGGTGTAGCCCAGAATTCCGCGTACATCATTGAATAAAACAGGATTTTCAAAATAGTTTTCCGCAATATATTTTGCGCGAAGCGGATCACCGGGAAGCAAAATGCTCTCTGCGATTTCGCCCATCTGTGCTTTAATGTGGGGAGTGCTCATAATATTTATCCTCCTTTTTTATACGAACTCGGCAACCGTCTCAAGGGCGACGGTTATCATATTGTTGAGAGATTGCTCGCGGTCCTTTGGCGTCATAGCGTGCTCGCGGTCATACGGGCTGTCAGATACGGTAACCATCGCAAGTGCGCGTGCCTTGTATTTCTTTGCAAGGGTCAAAAGTGCCGCGGCTTCCATCTCGCCTGCCAGAACGCCGTAGTTTTCCCAGATGGGGTTGTTTGCCACGATGTCCTCGCCATAGAACATGTCGCCCGAAATCACGTTGCCGACCCAAGCCTTTATACCAAGCTCGCCCGCCTTTTTATAGGCTGTGCGCAGCAGGTCAAAGTCGGCTATCGGAGCATAGGTGCCGGAAAAGACATGGTGATTGAAGTCGTTGTCAGTGCATGCGCCCTGCGCGATGATGACGTCCTTCATTTTGATTTCGGGGCGCATGGAGCCGCAGGTACCGATGCGTATCAGGTTTTCGACACCGTAATCGCGCATCAGCTCGTTGACATATATCGAAATGGACGGAATGCCCATTCCCGTACCCATCGCGGAAATCCGCTTGCCCTTATATGTGCCCGTAAATCCCAGCATACCGCGGACATTGTTGAAGCAGACCGGATTTTCAAGGAAGTTCTCGGCGATGTACTTTGCGCGAAGCGGGTCGCCGGGCAAAAGAATGCCCTTTGCAATATCACCCGGTTTTGCGCCAATGTGAGTGCTCATATTAATTCCTCCTTTTCATTTGGAAGTTGCAAATGATGTGCTTTTATAATAATATAACAAATAAGGAGCAAAATACATATAGCGAAGCTCCAAAATAAATAGATAAAATTTGTGCAACAATACCTTTTCCAAAGTACACATGTATATCGTAACGGAATAAAAGAATGAAATTGAGGTATAAAAAATGAAAAAAACAATCGCACTGATGCTCGTGTTGGCAATATCGATGACGCTTTTGGCTTCCTGCTCTTCAGGCAGCAAGCTTCCCGAAAAGCTCGATGTGGAAAAGGCTGTCGCAGCCGTTGATAAGCTGGAGATTATGCCGGCCGCAGAGGTTGTCACAGACCAATGGCTCAAGGATGTCGCGGGAATCGACGCGGCTTTGGTTGAAAAATACCACATTGCTTTCCCGATGATGATAGTACACTCAAGCCTCTACATGCTCATTTTGCCAAAGCAGGGCAGTGAGGCTGAGGTCAAAAAACAGACAGATGCGTATATGAAAAAATACGATGAGCTTTGGGCTCAATATCTGCCCGACCAGTCCGACCTTGTGAAAAACAGACTCGAGGAAAATATCGAGACAAAAGAGGGCACATGGCAGGTCATTGTCATCGCCTCCGACACAAAGGCAGTGATGGACGCCATCAAGTCCGCCGTGGCATAAGCAAAAGCAAAGCTAAAGGGCATTCCGAATACGGAATGCCCTTTTTGTTGCATCTACAGAAGTAAGCGGCGTCACAATTCCAAAACTAAAGTGTGCGAGCTGCACGGCGCATTTTTCGCGCTTGTGCTGCGCCACACATGCGCTCTGCCGAGCTTACAAAGAAGCATAAGAAAGCAACAGCGGTCTATTTCTAAAGCAAGCGGATTTCAATGATTGGGAATGGTATTAGAATACGAGGGGAAGCATAATACAGCAGATTGCCTGAATAAACCGCAGGTCTTTTAGACATTCTCCTCGAAGAAGGTGTGGCATTTTTCCTTGACAAGCTTCGAAAAGCTCTGCATCGCCGGTGTCAGCAGCTTGTTTTTGTGATGCACGATAAAATAGCTTCTCGGAAATCCCACGCCCTTTACCCGCAGCTCTTTGAGCTCACCCGCCTCAAGCTCTGAGCGGATGAGGCTGCGCGACAAAATCGTGATGCCCAGACCGCTTTTTACGAGAGGAATGAGCGAAGAGGTGCTGACGCTCTCTATTATCGGCACTAGGTCGAAGCCTGCAAAACGAAAGACGCTGTCAACTGAGGCGCGCGTGCCGCTGCCCCTCTCGCGCAGCAGCAGGCGTTCTCCCGCCAACTCGGCGAGAGTGATGGTTGCGCCGCACCCGTAATTTGGCGCGCACACCACGGCCATGCGCTCTCTTGCCAGAATTTCCGTGACCAGCGTGGGCGATACCGTGACATTGTCCACCAATGCCAGATCTATTTCGTTTTTTTGCAGCAAGCCTATTATCTGAGCCGAGTTTTCAATGACGGCCGACACAGAAAGATGTGGATGCTCCCTCTCAAAGCAGTCGAGGACCGCGGGCAGAATCGTCTCTCCCAGCGTCACATTGACCCCAACGCGAAGCCTGCCCTCCGCCGACGCATCGCCTACAGCGCGCACAGTCTCCTCAACCTGAGACAAAATATCGTCCGCATAGCACAACAGCCTTGCACCGGCATCCGTGATATATATACGCCTGTTCATCCTGTCAAAAAGGCGAACACCGTAAAAAGACTCCAGCTCCTTTATGGCAAGGCTGACAGCGGGCTGGGTCATCAGAAGCTTTTCGGAGGCGACGGTTATGCTCTCCGACACGCATACTGCCCGAAAAATTTCAAGATGACGAAGTGTGACCATAGTGCGGATCTCCTTTTTTATGAATCTCAAAAGCTACTGGCAAAACACCGAAAACAGAGATGATTTGACAGACACATTGCCGTGCCAAACAAAAAAATCATTATGGCTGCGCCGCAAAATCCCAGCCCATTATGACAAGGGCTGCCGGAAAGACATGGCGTGATTGACATATGCATATAGAAATACTTATGTTAAATATAATAACATATTAATTGCTTATGTCAATAATGATGCTATAATTTAGTATAGAAGCAAAAGAAAGCGCCTTTAGAGCCGGGTGCAGGCGCAAATTGACGAGGAGGAAAGGATATATGAACGAGGAAAAAGGCAAGCCGTTCAAGCTGTTTTTGACTTTTTTAAAAATCGGTGCGTTTACCTTTGGCGGAGGCTATGCGATGATACCGCTTATTCAAAAGGAGACGGTGGAGAAGCACCATTGGATTAAGGACGAGGATATACTGGATGTGGTTGCGATAGCCGAGTCGACTCCGGGGCCAATCGCCATAAACTCGGCCACCTTTGTCGGCTATCATGTCGCGGGAGTTGCCGGTGCATTTTGCGCGACACTGGGGGTTGTGCTTCCGTCATTTGCGATTATTCTCGGAATTTCATACATTTTGCGCCAATTTGAGAGCCTTGAGGTTGTGAAGTTTGCGTTTAACGGCATTCGGGTGGGCGTTTTGGCGCTTATAATCAAGGCGCTTGTCTATATGTATAAGCAGTGCCCCAAAAATATAATGGCCTATGTCATCGCCGCCGGCGCATTTGTCGCGGTTGCGATATTCAAGGTAAGCGCGCTCATCGTCATCGTCGCCAGTGCTCTTTTGGGGCTTGCGTCGGCACTGCTCGCGAGAAAGGCGGCCAAACTGTGATTATTTACCTTGAGCTTTTCCTGACCTTTCTCAAAATAGGAGCATTTACCTTTGGCGGCGGCTATGCCATGCTTCCGCTCATTCAAACTGAGGTTTTGAACAAGGGCTGGATGACCATGGCAGAGCTTGTCAACTTTATCGCCGTCAGCGAGAGCACTCCCGGGCCGTTTGCGGTGAATATCTCCACCTATGTCGGGGCGACGACCGCCGGGCCATTGGGCGCGTTTTGTGCGACACTCGGCGTTGTGCTGCCGTCATTTGTCATAATACTGTTGGTTGCAAAATTTTTCACAGCGTTTCGCAAGAGCAAAATCGTCGATGGCTGCATGTCCGGCCTAAAGCCGGCCGTGATTGGAATGATAGCCTCCGCCGCAGTTTCGGTCGGTGCAACGGCATTTTTCCCGAACAGCTTTGACGTGTCATATCTTCTCAGCTATGGCTTTATCTGCTCGGCGGTCATATTTTTTCTGATGCTGTTTCTCGAATACAAAAAGCTGCATCCGATTTTGATAATCACCCTCTCGGCGGTGCTCGGAATCGCCACAGGCTATGCGCCGCGAGTCATCGAGGCACTTTCGAACAGATAAGCGCGCAAATACGATTCCGATTTTGATAATCACCCTCTCGGCGGTGCCGGGAGAAGCCACAGGCTATGCGCCGCGAGTCATCGAGGCACTTTCGAACAGATAAGCGCGCAAATACGATTCCGATTCTGATAATCACCCTCTCGGCGGTGCCGGGAGAAGCCACAGGCTATGCGCCGCGAGTCATCGAGGCACTTTCGAACAGATAAGCGCGCAAATACGATTCCGATTTTGATAA
>JAVVTQ010000062.1:0-6231 GCA_036653595.1 Oscillospiraceae bacterium | reverse complement strand
GAGGCGAAGCGCAGCTTCGGCAAATTGATGGTAAAACGTTCTCGAAGCGCAGCTTCGGGGTTGTTATAACACATACCATCAGAATGCGAAGCGATAGTCGCGGCAAAGCCGCGAGGCAAATTGATGGTAAAACGTTCTCGAAGCGCAGCTTTTGTGCTATGACAGCACTTTTCACGCGTTTCAACTTGGAAAGTCAGAAGCAGCGCACAGCTTTTTAAACATAATATCTCTAAATGTGTCAATGCTGCAAATACGCAGAACTTTGCTCTATGTGTTGAACTAGCCATAAGGTTATGATACGATATTGTTATAACTCAATCGGAGGTATTTGAATGGCGATATTTCTTTTGTGCGTAAAGGTGTTCTTTTGCCGAATTCTCGATGTTACGCTGGGCACGATAAGAACTATATTGACAGTGAGAGAAAAACCATCGTTGGCCTCGCTGATGGGCTTTATGGAGGTTATGATTTGGTTTCTTGTGGTGCGCGAAGCACTCAGCTCTGACCAAGGCGGCCTTTACACCGCGGTTGCATATGCCGGAGGCTTTGCGGCGGGAACCTTTATAGGTGGAAAAATCGCCAAAAAATTTGTAAAGAGCAACATAGTGGCGCAGGTTGTGACAACCGACAAAAACGATGAGCTTATCAGAAATGTTCGTGCAGCCGGATTTGCGGCATCTGTGGTAGATGTCAAGGAGTCGGATTTTTCCGGCGAAAAGTACATGCTTTTTTGTGAGATAACAAGTGGCAGACTCAAGGAATTTAAGCAACTTGTTCATTCGATGGATGAACGCGCATTTATAATGGTTCAGGACACAAAATACGTCTATAATGGATTTATGCGAAAAAAATGACTGCCGAAACTCGACAGTCAAAGATTACATCTAATATTATTTGCCGCTCGGGAATTTCAATTCAGCGAGATCTTTGTCAATTGCGCTGATTGCTGTCTCGAGCGCTTTTACTGTGTCAGAAAGCGAAATGGACGGGACGTCCTGCGGTGCATTGTGACACTTGACTAAAGGAACATGAATAAACCCTGCGCGCACCTGTGACCGTGATTTGCTCAGTGTGTAGAGAAGCCCGTACATGAGATGATTGCACACAAATGTCCCCGCGGTATTTGATATGGAGCAGGGAATTTGGGCATCATTTATACTTCTCTCAATTGCCCTGATTGGAAGAGTCGAAAAATACGCTGCATCGCCGTCTGCGCGAATCGCCGCGTCGACAGGTCGGTTGCCTTCGTTGTCTGCTATGCGCGCATCGTCGAGATTGATGGCCACGCGCTCGGGCGTGATATCTTTTCTGCCCTCGGCCTGCCCGACACAGAGAACAGCGTCGGGCTTTTCACGCTCAATTGCGGAGGTGACGGTTTCTATCGATTTCTCAAACACGGTCGGGACCGTTAGCTTTATAACAGAAGTTTCGCCGATTTTTTCCTTTACAAGCTTCACAGCCTCCAACGCGGCATTGACAGTGGCGCCGCCAAACGGGTCAAAGGCAGTCAACAGCAGCTTCATAGAAATTTCTCCTTCGATTTAAATTATAAGGAGCAGCTAGCGCAGTCATTGCGGGGGACATATGGTGAATCGACCATCGCGGCTAGGCGCTATCGGGCTGCCGCCAGCAAAGGCACCTTCAAGGATTGTGCTTATCTTTATGTCGGTTTTTTCACAGGAAACGGTGTAATCGCTTTGGACGGTGTAGTCCATAACCGCAATAGAGTAGAGACGCTTCAAGTCTATCGAATTGCCGTCGGCATCAGTGATTTTGATTATGCGCTCACCCGGTTTTCCGCTTGGCGCGTATGACACTTTCAGTCCTGAAAAATAGTAAAACCAACCGGTCTTGTTGTTGTCGACAGAAATGGAGTATTCTAGCGTGTTGAGAAGGTTTTCACCGGACATGGAAATTTTCCACAGCACACCATCTTCACCGTGCTTTAAATCCGGCAACACACGCATTATGTCAGCATTTGTGAGATCGCCTTTGTATATTCGGCCGCTCACTCCTTTTCCGTTATATCTTCCATCCTTGCCGTTGTCTAGAAAGAGAGCAATTTCACAGCCGCTTTCTTTGCGCATTGCATCCGTTAGAAAATTGCCTGTCTCCAAGACGGAGAAATCCTCAGTTGCCGTGCCAAGAATGAGTGATGACATAGCAACCGGAGGGGAGAGATTTTGTCGGTCAACCATCGCACAGACGTCGGATTTTGTCAAAGTGCCGGCCACCATACCCGCAAGACCTTTTCTCAACGCGGATTGTGCGTTTTTCAGTGTCGGGAATACGGCATAGCGCCCATGCTCAAGCGTGAGGACTATATCTTGAATTTCAGGAATGTCTGGCGGAGGCATGTTGTTTAGACTCGAGAACATCGCGCCTGTGTCGGCTGCGAGCGCCAACTGCCCATCAGGCGTGCTTATATAGTCGAGAAGCTGTAAGATGAGCTTGTACTTTTCGCTGTTTTGAGGTTCAACAAGATGCTTGCTGAGGCCGACATAGCAAACCGGATACAGCCGAGCCCAATCACATTTTTCGCACGGGCTGAAAAATGGCATCAGTGCGAATTCGTCGGTGCAACCATTGAAATCATAGCCCATGCGAGCGATAAGCACAGAGTCCTCCACCATGGCGCACTCGCGTGAAAAAAGCATGCGCTCGCGATCCTGATAGCGCACCTGCAAGTCCTCGGAGCGCAGAATGCCGTTGTCTATAAGTGACTGAAAGATGTCGAGCGCAGGACCGAACCGGTTCTCAAAACGGCCGATGCCTCTGTCGTAATCGGCAAGCCCCTGAATTGCTTCGGGCTTGCTGAAGCTTTCGCAATATCCAAAGCCGACAAAAGCAGTGTCGAGAACCTCGGGGTTGCCAACGCCCAATTGGAGGGCGCGGATGCCGCTTTCGTCAATTTTATGGCAAAGTTTGACGAAACCGCTGTAGTCGGAGGGAACGTCCCATCCATTTTCCTCAAACAGCGTTTTATTGTATACGATTGCGCGAATCTGCGCGGGTCCCGGCAGATAATAGAGCCTTCCGTCGCGCTCAATATATTCGAGCATGGAGGTGTTGTAGCGACTTGTAAAGGCATAGGAGGATAGGTCCAGCAGCTGATTTTCCCAGTATTGCTCGCCCGTCTCAAGAGGCCAGGTCATGACGATGTCGGTAAGGTCATCGTGCTTCAACCGCGCCTCATATTCCGCCAATCCGCGCTCTGCGGTATAGTTGCCAACCTGAATTATATCGAGCTGCGGAAAGCGTTTTTCGGCCTCCGCTTCAAAAGTATTGATGGAAAAAGCGTATTTCACAAGTATTGTCACGGGAATTTTGTCAGGAGAAATAACCGTCTGAGTGAGTATATCCTCGCAGTCAGAGATTGGTTGTCCCGAATTTGAAAAAGGAGAATTTTCGGGCTTTGCACATGCCGAAAAACACAAGATAATTGCCGCAAGAAGAAACATTGCAATAGGTCTGTATTTTTTTGTCATAAAATTCAGTTCCTCCTCATTAGGGGCTTGTGGTTTTTATTATTTGCCAAAGGTGAGCTTTTCAAAATCCGAGATTGGCATTGGCTTTGCATAATAAAAGCCTTGTATATAATCGCAGCCGAGTCTTTTTAGCATTTCGACCTGCGAGCGATCTTCAACACCCTCCGCCACAGTCTCCATGGACAGCGCTCGCGCCATGCTGATGATGCTGCCGACAACAGATTCCGTGCGCTTCGCATCGCCTGTGCCGTATGCAAAAAAGACCTTGTCAAGCTTGAGCACATCGACGGGAATATCACGAATCAGGTTGAGCGACGAGTAGCCGCTGCCGAAGTCATCCATAGAGCAGCTAAAGCCGGCCTTGTGAATATTGTCGATTATTTCGGTGAGGTATTCCACATCCTCAAATACGACATTTTCCGTAAGCTCAATTTCTATATACCGCGGCGGAATTTCGTATTTATCAAAAACAGTGCGGTAATGCTTCAAGAAGTCCGGGGCTTTCAAATGCACGCGGGAGCAGTTTATTGAGATTTTGACGGGTACCAGCCCATTGTCAAGCCATGACCGAATTGTGCGGCATACTTTGTCAAATACAAAGAGATCTAGCTGGATGATGAAACCGTTTCGCTCAAATAATGGAATGAATTCATCGGGAAATATCATGCCCTCAAAGGAGCTGTTCCAACGCACAAGAGCCTCGGCACCAAATACTCGCTCGTCTTTGGTGGTGTATTTCGGCTGCAAATACACCTCAAATTCGCGTCTCTCGAGAGCCATGTACATCTCATCTTCAAGCTGCTTCTCGCGCAAAAGCTGAGATCTGACGCAATCATCGTAGACAGCGTAGTGCATTTTTCCATGGAGAACGCGCGTCGCTTCGCGCAAGGCGAGCTTTGCTCTGTCCACCATGTGCGGCAAGGGCACGGCGGTGTCGCTGCCTATGACGAAAATCCCAAATTCAAGGTTGAGCGGCAGCAACACCGAGCCTGTTTTTTCAATGTAGCTGACACATTCGTCGTACCAGCAATCAAAGCGCGCAATCAGCGAGGACACATCGAAATATTCGGCAAGGACACAGAAGTTATCTGCAAAAATTCGCCCCACAACTTCGCACTCGTTAAGGTTAGAGCTGATGCCATGCTCCAAGCCCCTGAGTATAACATCGCAAGCTTTGTGCCCGAATTGTTCGTTCATCACCTTAAACTTTTCAATATTTGTGTAGATTAGCGCATAATTGGTTTTTGTATGCGAACACAAGAGCTTTTTTCCGCACTCGTAAAAGCGGTCTATCGTGTTGCCACCCGTGACGGAATCAACATATGCGATAATCTCAAGGCTGCGCTTGTGGTGATATGAGGTGACGAGCAGATAGG
The DNA here is from genome assembly GCA_036653595.1 of Oscillospiraceae bacterium. Lineage (GTDB taxonomy): Bacteria > Bacillota > Clostridia > Oscillospirales > Ruminococcaceae > JAVVTQ01. Next base: position 1,367 of record JAVVTQ010000062.1, on the reverse strand, counting down.
TGAAAAGCACGGCAAATGAAAAGGTTATAAAGCCGCAGAGCAGAAGCGTGAGCTTAAGCAGCAAATCGGATTTTGCGTTGACGACGTTCATGGGCACAAAGGTCAAAAGGTACCACTGCTGTGTCTCAAGCGGAGTGTAGACCATGTACACAATCTCGTTGTCAATTGTCAAATCAACTTGTCCGCTCAGGCCTTTTGAAAAATCACCTCTGAGCTTTGCGAGTGCTTTCTCATTGCCGAGGTCAGAGGCACTCAGAGAGTTTAAAATATTATAGCCGGTCTTTGCCGCAGCTTGTGAGCTTGAGCGTATAACAAATGTGCCGTCTTGTCTGATGATATGAGCGTAACCCTTTCCATCAAAGGCAGTCATCGACAAAATGCGGTCAAATGTTCGCAGGTCATAGGTTGCTATCAAAGCGCTCATTTGGATGTTTCCAACAGTTAAATCTGTTAGCGGGATTGCAAAAACAACGCATTCTATGCCATTCACCATATGCGAAGTGGACATAGATGCTTTTTTATCGACAAGCGTTATCCGCAGTGAGTTGTCTGCGCCGAGCATAGATGTTTTTCCAAATGCGTCATAGGATATGCCGTCTTTGTCGACCAGCAAAATGTTTTGAAAATTCCAGTAGCGCTGCTGTTTTAAAATAATCGGTTGTACACTCTCGTAAGAATCAAAGCTGTGGGAGTCAAGAACCGTGGAAATGGTTCCGAGAATTGAAAAGTTGTCATTTATAGTTTTGTTGACATTTACACTGAGCTGATTTGAGATTTCCTTTAAGTATCCCTTACTCTCAGTCGCAATGGTGCTTTGAAGACGATGGTAATATTGAAAGCACAATATGCCGACGATTAAAAACACAACAGCAAATATAGCTATCGCGATTTTGTAGAAATATTGTTTGACAAAATCTTTAAAGGAAAATCTGCTCATTAAGCGCTCTGCCCCTTTCGTGTAGAGAGCCTGATTGCGCACATGAAGCGGCAATCCTGCGAAAAAGTGTATGCTCAGTCACGCTGTCATACAATTATCATATATATATATGTTGATTATAATATTAATTACAAATATTAACAAGAAAAAGATTATTTAAACTGTATTCTCGTCGATTAAAGCGCAGCCATGTCTTCATTTTTGTTTATTTGAAGGTTAAATGCAGCACAAAGAGAAAATGAAAGCTGACTATAGCAGCCCAAAAGCCGTGATTCGGGGGCGTTTTACCATGAATTTTCCCCGCCGCCTATATCTTCGCACTTTGAGGGAATGTTTATAACAACCCCGAAGCTGCGCTTCGAGAACGTTTTATCATCAATTTGCCGAAGCTGCGCTTCGCTCTGTGGCTTTGCCTCGACTATCGCTTCGC
>JAVVTQ010000061.1:0-6501 GCA_036653595.1 Oscillospiraceae bacterium | reverse complement strand
AACTGATAAGTGCGCGCAAATCCGAAATTATGTCAAAAACAGTGTGCACCGCTTGAATTGGTGTGAAAAAACGTATATAATATATATAGCATTACAGAAATTCACATTTGCGGCCAAAAATGAGCTTGCAAATGCGGGCGTTGATGAAAGACAATTCCATGTCGTTTTTTAAAGAGAGCCGGTGGGTGGTGTAAACCGGTAATCGCGTGGATGTTTCCGCTTTCGGAGCTGTCGGCGATGAGCCGGAGGGTGTGCCCTTTACAGCACGCAAGAGTGGTTCCGCCTTGCGGGACAATTTGGGTGGCAACGCGGAGGCTCTCCGTCCCATACAAGAGATTGTATCGGATGAAGAGCTTTTTTAATACAAAAATACACGCGAAGGCAAAATTTTGGAGGAAGAAAAATGCTTGATATCAAACTGCTGCGCACAGACCCTGACCTTGTAAAGGAAAACATCAAAAAGAAGTTTCAGGACGAAAAGCTCGTGCTTGTAGACGAGGTCATTGAGCTTGACAGACAGTTTCGCGAGTCAAAAACACGCGCGGACTACCTGCGAAATCAGCGCAATGTAATCAGCAAACAGATAGGTGCCCTTATGGGACAGGGCAAAAAGGCCGAGGCAGAGACTGCCAAGGGCGAGGTCGGCGCGATAGCGGGAGAGCTGGCGGAGCTTGACGTGACGGAGGAAAAACTCACAGCTGAAATTCGAGAGAGGATGCTTGTCATACCCAATATAATCGACAAGTCAGTACCGCTCGGCAAAGACGACAGTGAAAATGTCGAGGTCGAGCGCTTTGGAGAGCCGACGGTGCCCGATTTCGAGATACCGTACCACATCGACATCATGGAGAAGCTCTGCGGCGTGGATTTGGACAGCGCGCGCAAGACGAGCGGCAACGGCTTTTACTACCTGCGCGGAGATATCGCGCGCCTTCATTCGGCCATACTTTCCTACGCCCGCGACTTTATGATTGACCGCGGCTTCACCTATTACGTACCGCCGTTCATGATAAGAAGCAGCGTCGTCACAGGTGTGATGAGCTTTGCCGAGATGGAGAATATGATGTACAAGATAGAAGGGGAGGATCTCTATCTCATCGGCACGAGCGAGCACTCGATGATCGGAAAATTTATCGACAATATTCTGGAGCGCGAGGAGCTGCCGCAGACACTGACCAGCTATTCTCCTTGCTTTCGCAAGGAAGTCGGAGCACATGGAATCGAGGAGCGCGGGGTATACCGCATACACCAGTTCGAAAAGCAGGAGATGGTGGTTGTCTGCGAACCGCAGGACAGCGCAGCGTGGTTCGAAAAGCTGTATAAAAACACTGTGGATTTTTTCAGAACGCTGGATATTCCCGTGCGCACGCTGGAATGCTGCAGCGGGGATCTCGCTGACCTAAAGGTCAAGAGCATAGATGTCGAGGCATGGAGCCCGCGCCAGAAGAAGTACTTTGAGGTCGGCAGCTGCTCAAACCTCGGCGACGCTCAGGCGCGCAGGCTGGGAATTCGCATTCGCGACAAAGAAAACGGCGCGATGTACTTTGCGCACACTCTCAACAACACCGTCGTCGCGCCGCCGAGAATGCTCATCGCGTTTCTCGAAAACAATCTAAACGAGGACGGCAGTGTCAGGATTCCGCAGCCCTTGCGCATGTACATGGGCGGAAAAGAAATCATAAAATAGCGGACAAAAAAGCTAGATTATCTCAAAATATATGCGCAAAACGGCTGTTGCGGCAGAGCTTTGAAAAGTAAACGGCAAGCCAAAAGGATTCAAAGAAAACCCGCTCGGAAAACGGATATAACCATTTTCCGAGCGGGTTTTCTTGTGCGTTTTTGGCGCATGCATATAGAAGCACAATCTTTTTTGTCAAAATAATTTACGAATAATCTTATCGTATCTTCTCGCATACATAGGCACAGAAATTCATGAAAATACGGACTCTGCGAACAGCATGCTATCCCTTTATATGCCTGCATACTCCTCGAGGCAAAGCCCACTGGCTTTGATTTTTTGGGCAAGCTCCACGCCGACATAGCGGTAGTGCCACGGCTCATAATCATATCCCGTTTTGTCTGTTTTCCCATTGGGGTAGCGCTCGATAAAGCCGTAGTCGTCGGCATGGTCTGTGAGCCACGCATACTCGACTGTCTCGCTAAAAACGGTGCGCAAGAAGGTGTCGGGTGTGGCGCCGCCGAGATCCATCGCAAGGCCCGACTGATGCTCTGAGTGTCCCGGCTCTGCGGAAATCTTTGAGGCTTCATCAAAGCCGAGCTGAGAGACAAAATTGTTGAAAATGCTCTCCTGTGTCGAGTAGCTGCGAAAACCGGAACCGATATAGAGGTAAATTCCATCCTTTGAGGCAGCGGCAAACATATCGTCCGCGGCCTTTTGCGCATCCTCCGTCAGCCCGTCGCCGTAGTCCTTGGGCAGGGTGTACTGCTTGTTGACTATGATTATTCGCGTTTTTTCGTCAAAGCGGATGTACGAGACATTGTTCTCCACTTCGACAAGCGGGTACTTCACTGTCGGCTCAATTATCTCTGTCGGCTTTTTTGGGGGCTCCACCGTTCCCCCGTTTATACCCCCCGAGTCCTTCGGCGGGGTTTTGTCATCGGCGGCATTGTTTTCTTTGAAAAACACAAAATATGCCGCGACAATCAGCGCAATGACAACCAAAACCAAGGTGATGCGTGCGATAATCGCACTTGTTTTGAGCTTTTTTTTGCGAGAATTATTAGATCCGCCATCACTGCTGCGATTGTATACTTGTTTCATAGATACTCTCCTTGATGCCATTTTTTAAAAAGCAGAAGCTGCCGCTATATAAATTAAAGCCATGATAATAAAATGACGGCCGGCGCAGAGAATGGAAAATATACATCGCCGCTCGCAGCACTTATACACCGACATTTATAGTAATTATTATTTCGTCAAAATTTCGTCCTAAGCCCATGACAAAAAGCCGCGCATTAGCCGAAATACAAAATCAGCGCTTTTGCAAAGGGGCAGAGGCTCTTTTCTATTTTACGGCTGAGGCAGGTTCATTATTCTCAAGCTCAGACAGAATCCTGTTTATTGAGGCAAATTCCATTGTGTTTTCAAAGCCGCCGGGGGTGGCTTCCTTCGCTTCGGCCTCGGCCTCCAGCTCCTCTTCTGTGGGCGCTGTGGGCGCATTTTCATTGTTGGCGCAGGCCTTCACATAGTCGGAAAATAAAACCTCATCGCGCTTTTCACTGTACGGATATGAAAAGTGCATCACTTCAGGCAGGCGCAGCATTATGCGCAGAACCTCGCAAACACTTCCGTCAACTCCCTTTTTCAGTGCACCGTCCGTCGGAAAAATAATACTAGAAGTATATTTTATTCCAAATATCATCGTTTTGACGAAGCGCAGGCGATAAAAGTCAGGATATTCCTCGAGAGAAAGAGCTTCGCCTTTTTTTGCATCGAAAGGAAGCACCTCGCCGCTCGAGAGTATTCCATCGCCGGAAATCGTGAAAAACGCGTCGCGCGTCACGAGCCTTGCGGAGAGAAACATGGCGGCAATCAAGGTGATGAAAAATGCAAAGAGTGAGAGAGAGGCCATCAGTAGGAGAAAGGCCGCATTTTTAAATATGATGTAGAAAATCGTGAGCACCGTCATTTCACAGGCGAGGAAGACAGCAAAAACTTTGAAATATGTGATTGAGCCAAGGCGTTGCTGCTGATCCCTTATTGTCTCCTGCTGATAGGCTGTGAGCATGGAGGCATATTTCCCCGAAGCGCCGATGAGCTTGACCGCTTTTGCTTCGCGTATGCTCTTTATCATGAGCTGGGACAGAAGCAGAGACAGCGAAAGGGCTGCCGCGGCTGCCGCAAGCCTGATGTCGGGCGCATACAGCCACGCATAGACGGCCTCGCCGAGACACAAGACGATGCAAATCGCACACAGTATGGCATTTACTGTGCGCGATGAGTGGGCGCGGTGAATTTCGCGGTTGTAGCTTCTTCTTGATGAGTTATTTTTTAAGCGCATGATATATACCTCTGAAAAGGTTCTTGTTTGCAAAGCCCACTATGGATTTTGCCTTGTTGAGCGAAAAGTCTCCGTCGGAGAGCGAGACGAGCGTTTTGAGCGGCATGTCGCAAAAATTTTCCTCACTGATATAGCCGCACCTGTGAAGCCTTGTCCGCTCGTCAAAGGCGAGGCGGCCGACAATGACATTTAGGGCAATTTTGCCGATGAGCTTTCTCTGCAATTCATTAGGTGTGCTGGAAAGAGAATACGGACAGACCTCGCGCTCCTTTGGAATATATCCGACGGCCGCGCAAAAGTTGGCAGAGTCAAAGGCCTTTGCATTTTGCACGTCGAAATAGGGCGGGGTCTGTGCTTGCTCGTGCGAGTTGATTGTGATGGCAAACTGTCCGCGCACATCCGCGGGCGCGCTGCTCGAGGCTATCAAAACGCGGTAAATTCCGCTGTCCGGCTGCCAGTCGTCTGTCTCGGGGTTGAAAATGTTGAAGTCGTTGACGGACAGACGCATGCTCACTATGCGCGCCTCGTCCGCAAATAGGTGCAGCTTTTTGAAATCGCAGAGCTTTTTCATCTTGGCGCCGCTTTTCTCTATGTATACCTGCACAGTCTCGCGCCCTGAGCGTTTTCCGATGTTTTTCACACGAAAAGTAAGCTCGAGACGGCCCTTTTCCGAAAGCTCTTGTCTGTTGCAGGAAAAGGCGTCATATTCGAATTCGGTATAGCCTTGTCCGCAGCCGAAGCAAAAGCGCGGAGGTTCGCCGGCGGCGTCGTAATATCTGTAGCCGACATACATACCCTCGCGGTACTCGACCGTTTTTTTGTTTTTCTTGTATTCCACGGCGCCTGGGATATCGGACATGCGCATCGGCCAGGTTTCGGCGAGTCTGCCGTCGGGAGATGCTCGGCCTGTCAGCACGTCGGCTATCGCCTCGCCGCCGCCTTGTCCCGAGGGATAAGCGAGAAGCAGAGAGGATACCCTGTCAGCAAAAGGAAGCTCGACGGGAGCCGGCACCAGCAGAACCACCGCGACGCTTTCGCACGCGCTTGCCACGCTGTCTACGAGCTTTAAAATTCCGTCCGGAAGCGCCATAGAGCTTCGGTCTGAAAATTTTGAGGCATCAGACAGTCCGGCGAATATGACGGCGCGCCCTGTGCAGGCAGCCGCCTTTTTGGCCTCTGCTACGAGAGTGTCGTTTGTAGAGCCGTCGCGCAGGCAGCCGGCGGCATATATGTAGTCGAGCTTGCGGTAATCGAGCTCCTCAATAACACTGGAGGCTCTCATAGGCGCGGCGCAGCCGCCGTCTGCGGACATAAGCGTGTCACAGGCGAGAGCGCCGATGACGGCAAACGGTTTTTTGTCGTCAAAGGGAAGCAGAGAGTCGTTGTTTTTGAGCAGCACCATCGATTCCTCGGCTGCTTGTCGAGCAAGGCTGTGGTGCTTGACATAGTCTGTGTTCATCACAAAAAAGGACGGGTTTTGGCAGGTGGTTATCATGCTGAGATTGTGAACCACGGCGTCGTCCAGCTCTGAAACGGAAAGTGAGTTTTTCTTTATGGCGCTTTGTATTTCGCGCGCGGAGGACAAGCGCTCCCCCGGTATTTCACAGTCTGTGCCCGCCTTGAGAGAATAGTCGCGCCGCGCGCGCGAGCCGATGCCGCTTATTACCGAACCGTCAAAGCCCAGGCGCTCTTTGAGCACTTTCGTGACAAGATACTCGCTTTCAGCAACATTCTCGCCATTTACGTCCCCGCATGCCGTCATGATGGCGTGCGGCTTTGACTTTTTCACAGCGCGGCGAAAAGGCTCAATATAAAGCTCGTTGAGCGCGCGCAAATCCACACAGCTGTCCGAGACATATTTCATGTCCTCGCGGTTTTCCGCGACAAAGCCGCACAGACACGATCCGACCCCGCGTTCCTGAATTCCTTGAATTTCGGCGGCAGCCAGCTCTCCGGCAAGACATGGATCCTCGGAGAAGTGCTCGAAGCCGCGCGCGTGCAGAGCATTCCGCTTTATGCCGGCGTTTGGCGCAAGAAGAAGCGAAACGCCGGATATGCGCGCTTCCTCACCGAGAGCAGAGCCGATGTCGCGAACAAGCTCTCTGTCAAAGGTACAGCCCAGCGCCGCGGGGCATGGAAATGATGTAGCCGAGCGGATGCCGTCCGCGCCTGAGCTTTGGCCGAGCGGGCCGGCGGAAAATGTCATCGGCATAATGCCGAGTCTTTTGAGATATTCGGTTGAAAAAAAACCGTCGCTGGAGCAGAAAGAAATCTTCTCAGCCAAGGTCATCTTATCGACAAGCTGTTTGATTTTTTGCAGACGTGCCCTATTAATCATTTTTGCGGCCTTTCGTGGAGTGATGGCGAAAAGTTTATACGCAATCAATGCGCACACAACATATATAAAAATAATACCACAAAATATCCTATTAGTCATCTTATTTCGCGCTTAAAAGCGGCAAAAAAGACCCCATGCGTC
>JAVVTQ010000060.1:0-6645 GCA_036653595.1 Oscillospiraceae bacterium | reverse complement strand
TGCACACAGAGCACGTGTGGTTGCGCTTGCCGGCCGTGGTGCAGGTGGCCTTGACAGTCTCCGTCCACGCCTCCCATTTGTGGCCTGCCGGTATAATTTCAGTCTCTTTTTCCTTGCAGTCCCCAATAGTGCAGACACGCTCTCTCGAACCATCAACGGTGCACGTCGCCGGAACTATAATCTTCCACTGTCCGAAGACATGCGGATTTTCTTTCGAGCCGTGCGGTTCAAGCGGTGCAAGGAGATAAATGGTGAAAGTATGCGCAGTTTCGCTGGTGCTGTAGGTTATGGCAACTCTGCCCTGCGTCATCGGGTTTTGATTGAGCACAAACTGGAAAAGCGCCGTGCCATAGCTGTCCTCCTCGCCGCTTTTCGCCTCGACGGGGACCGTGTATATAATCTTTGTGGCCTTTGAAAGGTCATCTGTCTTCTGCGTCAATTTGAAGCCGTAGCCGACAAACTTACCGAGCGCTTTTGAGGACACGACAGCGCAGTCAAAGTCTTTTTCCTCCTCCACGACGGGCCGCGGAGCATGGCGCCGTGTCGGACAATCCTTGAGCGGTGTCGGGCGAAGGTCGTCCGCAATATGCGGGTGCGTGCGCACATATCTGAAATATGCCTGAAATCCCGCCTTTGAAATATGAATGCCGTCCTCAATGACGAAGTTGTCCTTTATTGTGCCCTTTGTGGACTTGAGAACCTCCGCTATGTCCAAAAAAGTATATCCGTTTTCCTTTGCAAACTTCAGCAGCACAAGGTTGTATTCATCGACAATTTCCTGCTTGAGGTATTTGCTTGTGGAATTGAGCGAACTGCTGAGAGGCGGCACGGAGGAGATGATTATATCGCTGTATTTGTACGCATCTCTAATCGCTTTGAGCGCCTCTTTATAGTCCTTGATAAAGCCCTCGGCATCGTCATTCATCAAGTTGTTTGTGCCGAAATTTATTATTATTCTGCGTGGCTGCATCATTTTGACGGCCTGCGGAATAGTCACAGGCTCTGACAGCCCCTGAAAATAAACGCACTTTTCGGTGGCGACCGCGCCTATGGCCATGGACTCTATGCCGATGACATTTTCAAGCCCCAAAAAGCCGTAAAGCTCAATTCTGGCAGTGTTGCTGTCACCGATAAAGAGGGTATCCTTGACGTACTTGTCACCCGCGTCATCTGTCTTTTTGAGCAGTGTTTTGGCATATTCGCTCTCGTTGACATTGAGGCTCGTCACATATTCGTCCTTGACATTTATGTCGACCGTTGTGGCAGGGGGAACGCCTCTGCCGGACAAAAACACAACGAGACAGACAATCAAAGATGCTGCCAGCACACCCGATGCTGACAAGATGATAATTGCCTTTTTTGTGAAAGCAAATTTCTTTCGGCGCTTGTGCTTTACAGGAAGAGGAGAGTTCTTTGAAGCATCATTGGCGTCGTCGCGCTGTGTCTCGTCAAATTCCTCTGTGTTCTTCGGCATGTCACTGCCGATAAAGAAATTTTGCGAAAGCTCAAAGCCATCCTGCACCGAGTCGGGGCTTTGCTGCTCTGCGTCCTCGTGCATGGCGATTTCCCGCTTTTCTCTCAGCTCCTGTAAGAGCTTGTCCAGATTCTCGTTGTCTTTGTTGTCCATCTTTTTTCATCCGTTTTTCTATTTCATTTGTTATGCAAAGGAGCAAGTCCACAGGACTTGCTCCGCATAAAAACACCTGATTATTCCTTGTCGCCCGAATCTTTTTTTGATGCGGATTTCTTTTTGCCGGATGCTTTTTCTTCTTTTTTGCAGTCGCAGTCGTCGCCAGAGCAGCTGCATTCCTTGGCCTCTGTGTCGCCGCAGGAGCACTCGCCGCACTCACATTCATCGTCCATGTCGAACTCAAGCTTTTCGTGGCAGACCGGGCACTCCACGCCGCCCTCAAGCAACGTATCCTCGTCGAGCGTGATGACCTCGCCGCAATTCTGACACTCGACTTCATACATAAAGTCCTCGTCCTCGTCGTCCTCTTCCTCTTCGTCAAACAAAACGTCGAGGTCAGAGTCGATATCGTCAATCGCGTCATACACGGCGTCGACATCGTCATAAAGGGACGTCAGGTCATCGTCGACCTCCGTCACCGTATTGGCAAGCTCATCGAGCACCTCGATCAAAGCGTCGATTATTCTTTGTTCTTTCTTGCCGAGCTTAAGATCCGTGCCCTCAATTAGTCCCTTGAGGAAAGCAACTTTTTCTGTAACAGTCATTTTTTTATGCCCTCTCCATATATTCTCCGGTGCGTGTATCGATGCGGATAACGTCGCCCTCATCGATAAACAACGGGATTCTGATCTCTGCTCCTGTTTCAAGCGTGGCAGGTTTCAGCGTATTTGTTGCCGTGTTTCCTTTGAAGCCCGGGTCAGTTTTTGTGACCTTCAGCTCTGCAAAGTTGGGCGGCTCCATGCCAAAAACTTTGCCCTTGTAAGACAAAATTTTCACCTGTGTGTTTTCCTTGACAAACCTAAAGCTGTCGGACAAATCGCTCTCCGCTATAGGCAGCATCTCAAACGTCTCGCCGTCCATAAAATAATAAAGACCGCTGTCGTTATAGGAGTACTCCATGTCGCGGCGCTCAATGTAAGCGCTCTCGAACTTGTCTGACGGGTTGAATGTGCGCTCCACAACCGAGCCTGTAATTACGTTCTTGATTTTGGTTCTGACAAATGCAGCGCCCTTGCCCGGCTTGACGTGTTGGAACTCGATGATCTGAAACACGCTTCCGCCATCATCAAAGGTCACGCCGTTTCTAAAATCTCCGGCTGAAATCATAAATTCATACTCCTTATATTAACATCAATAGTTATTTTAACATATAAACATAAAAAATTACAAGTTATAGCGAAAACCCAAAAAATATTTTGTCAGAGAATTATAAGCTCGCGCGGGCTTTTGGTGAGGTTTTCGGCGCCATTTTTCTCAAGGCGCGCCATATTCTCAATTCTAACTCCAAATTTGCCCTCCAAATATATGCCCGGCTCCACGGTGATAACCATGTTTTCACACAGAAGCTCCTCACATGTCTGATTGGCGCGCGGCTCTTCGTGAATTTGCAGTCCCAGGCAATGCCCCAGCCCGTGCCCAAAGCATCCCTCAAAGCCCTCGGAATATATGATGTCGCGCGCTTTCTTGTCCAGCTCGTTCGCCTTGATTCCCGCTCTCGCGGCATCCATCGTCTCAAGGTGCGCGCGCAGCACGATTGAGTAGACTCTCTTCATTTCATCATCCGCCTTGCCAACAGCAATTGTTCTTGTCATGTCCGAGCAATAGCCGCCGACGAGTGCGCCGTAATCCATCGTGACAAAATCGCCGCTCTTTATGATGTTGTCGTCAGGCTCTCCGTGTGGCAGCGAGGTTTTTTTGCCGGCAACGCAGATTGTGTTAAATGCAAGTCCGTCCGCGCCGTTTCTGCGCATAAAATATTCGAGCTCCGCGGCGACGTCGCGCTCGCGCATGCCGGGCTTTATAAAGCCCAGTATGTATTCAAATGCATCGTCTGTGATTTTCTGAGCGGCCTTGATAGCGGAAATTTCACCGTCATCCTTGATTGCGCGCAGCGAGAGGATTTCCTTAGACAGCGCTCTGCCGCACACAAGCTCGGCGCAGCCGCCAAGTCCCTTTTTGAGTCTTTCGAAATCACCGAGCGACATCTCGTCTTCAACTGCGGCCTTTTTCACGCCCTCTTTTTTCATCAAATCCGCAAGCTGCTCATATAGCTTTCCCATGAGCACAACCTCAGCACCTGAGGATTTTTCGCGCGCCGCCTCTATGTATCTGAAATCGACAATGAGATATGCGTGCTTTTTTGTGACGAGCAGCGTGCCGGAGCTTGTGCGAAAACCGGTGAGATATCCTCGGTTGTAAACATCCTGCACAATCGCACAGTCAAAGTTATCTCCCAGCGCATTCCTGAGTCTTTCAATTCTTGTCATAATTATATCTTCTTTCTTTTGAATAATTGATATAGTATTCCTTCATTTTTGCCGCATCTTGCCCCTGCGTTCCCGCTGACTCGCATATTATCACAGGATAAAGCCCTCTGTCGGCCACAAGCTCCAAAAAAGGCCTGTAGTCGGGACCAAACACCTCGTCGGCAAAGGTCAGATGGCATTTTTCCCCTCCTGCGCCGTATTCTATCTTTGAAAAATGGGCGTGAAAGCTTTTTGCGCGCTCGCGCCCTAGTCCGCTTTCAAGCCTGTCAAGCACATCGGCATATGCGTTTTTGTCGCAGAGGCCTCCTCTTGTTCTTGCATTGAGATGGCCAAAATCGATGCATGGAATGAGCCTTTCATCGATGAGACAAAGCTCTATAACCTCGTCGAGCGAGCCGAGCTGGTTGATTTTCCCCATAAGCTCAGGGCAAAAGCTCACATCGCAAAGACCCTTTGCGTCCAGCGCGCCGAGACAATATTCGAGCGTCTTCTTTGCGAGCAAAAGAGCCTCGCCGCGCTCTTGTTTTTGCAGTGAGCCGGAATGTATTACAATACGCTTTGCGCCCATAGCGCGTGCGGCGACGGCGCTCTCTTCCATGTAGCGCAGGCTTCCGAGCCGCTTGCTGTCGTCTATGCCGGACAATGAGATGTAAAAAGGAGCGTGGACGCTCATCGTCACGCCGTTCTCGAGCGCCTTTTCTCCCAGCGTTTTTGCGTCCTTCTCTTTTATATTAACACCGCGGCCGCAATTATACTCACAGCAGTCGAGTCCGAGTGCCGCGATATAAGCGGGGATATCGCAGTCTTTGCCATAGCCAAGCTGCAAGAAGTCGCTGCCCACTCCGGCGCAGCCGAAAAGGGCTTTGCTCATATTTTTGTCACTCCGCGCTTCCTTATGCGCCGCATGAAAGGCCTCTCGAAAAGTCTTTTGAGCCGCACAAAAAATAAAATATCCGGACTGAATTTCTCTGTCAGTATCGTACGGCAACCGATGCGCTTTCCATATGCGATGTCCGTAAACAACTGATCTCCGATAACTGCCGTGTCGGTTTTTGAGCTGTCGAGCAGCGCGAAGGCGCGCACCGAAGACTTAGCCGAGGGCTTGCCTGCATCGCTTATATATTCGAGCCCACACTTTTCCGCAAAGGGAGCCGCCCTGACATTGTCATTATTCGAGACAATGACCGCTTTTATGCCTGCTTTTTTTATGTCCGAGAGCCACGCGGCTATATCGCACCTCAATTCGGGCGAAAAATCCTCCGCCAGCGTGTTATCTATGTCCAATATGAGCGCCTTGATTCCGTTTTTTTGAATAAATTGCGGTGATACATCGACGATGCTAGAGAAATAATGGTCGGGCGTCAGCATGATTTATTTCCTTTGTTTTCTAATTTTTATATAAGTATATCATCATTGTACGCAGGTTTCAATTCACTGTAAATTTCACAAAGCGCACGCGCAAAAAGCCCCAATCCGAGGATTGGGGCTTTTGTTTGCAGTTATTTAAACTTGCGCTTGCGCGCTGCTTCGGATTTTTTCTTGCGCTTGACGGAGGGTTTCTCGTAATGCTCGCGTTTGCGAACTTCTGCGAGGACTCCCGAGCGCGCGCACTGACGCTTAAAACGTCTAAGAGCGCTATCCAAGCTCTCGTTTTCCTTTATTCTTACTTCAGACACTGTTTCTTCCCTCCCTTGCCAAGGGGTTAGTTATAACATTAATATTATACATAACCTGCTTCACTATGTCAATAGCCGATATAAAATGTCGGCTACTTAGCGACAATATTGATTATTTTACCCTTGACGTATATTTCTTTTACTATCGTCTTTCCCGCAAGCTCCGCGGCGATTTTATCGTCAAAATGTGCCGTTTCCAGCGCTGTTTTTTCGTCCGAATCAGTCGAAATCATCACGCGTCCGCGCAGTTTTCCGTTTATCTGCACCGCTATCTCGGTCATGGCTTCGACGCATTTCGCCTCGTCGTAAGCAGGCCATTTTGTGTGAGCTATTTGGCTTTTGAACCCTGCGAGCTGCCACATTTCCTCTGTGAGGTGTGGTGCAAATGGGTTGAGAATAAGCAGCAATACTTGCAGCTCTTTGCGCGTTATCGACTTTTTCTCGTATATCTCGTTGAGCAGCGCCATCATTGCGGCTATCGCGGTGTTGAACCTGAGCGTCTCTATGTCGTTGCCGACTTTTTTTATCGTGCGGTTAAATGAGCACTCGAGTGACTGCGAAATTTTCTCCTCGTCGGTAGCCATTTTTAGCAGCGCAAATACCCTGTCGAGAAAGCGCTTGCAGCCGCGGATACTGTCGCTCGACCACGGCGCGGCTTTTTCAAAATCTCCCACAAACATTTCATAAAGGCGCAGTGTGTCGGCACCGTATTGCGCTACAATTTCATCGGGGTTTACCACATTGCCGCGCGACTTCGACATTTTGTCGCCGCCCTCGCCTAGAATCATGCCGTGACTTGTCCTCTTTGAATACGGCTCGCTTGTCGGAACAACGCCAATATCATAAAGAAATTTGTGCCAGAACCTCGAATAGAGCAAATGAAGTGTCGTGTGCTCCATCCCGCCGTTGTACCAGTCTATCGGAGTCCAGTATTCAAGCGCCTTTCTGCTTGCAAGCGCCTCACTGTTGTGCGGGTCACAGTAGCGCAGAAAATACCACGAGGAACCTGCCC
>JAVVTQ010000059.1:0-7309 GCA_036653595.1 Oscillospiraceae bacterium | reverse complement strand
GATGAAATCGGTCTGTTTTTCTCCGCCGTCCTTCGGCTGAAAATCGCGGTCTACCGCGAGCCGAAAGGATGCCACGGGGGTCTGTGACTGAGTGTAGCGCAGCTCCGGGTCACGGGTCAGGCGACCCATGATTACGATGTGATTCAGGCTCATACTTCAAGTTCCTTCCAGCTGATTATTTTTGTGAGCTTTTTCGTCGCGCGACAATGTGGGCATTTGCCGCATCGCTCCGGCGGGATAAGCCCGTCCTTAATGGCCTGATACCTTGGTGCGGTCTCCTCCACCTCTGCAAGCGCCTCGTCCAAGTCGGCGTCAGGTATAGATATTGCCTCCAAGTCGCAGGCTTGTTCTTTCGTGCCGGCGGCAATTATAAAAGGAAGCAGCCGCCCGTCCACCGCTCGGTATATCGCCCCCTGATAGTTGTAGCCCCAAGCTTCAACGAAGTTCTGCCTGCCAACATCCTCAACCCACAGCGGCTGCATGTCTCTCATAATTTTCTGATCTACTATGGCTCCGTCCAAAAAGCCGAGCGCTTCGGCGCATTCGGGGAAACGTTTGGCAATTTCCGCCGTCTGTTCCGCGCTAAGAAGGCTGTCCATCTTTGTTTTAAAGGGTACTCCCGCAATAACGCCGGTTTTAATGACCTGCTTTTCTCCGGACATGAGCAGCATATATAGCTCATCCTCCTCCAAACGCGCGATTATCTCCTGTGCGTGGACATAATCCGCTTTCAGAGTGCCGTCTTTTTTAAACAGCTCCGGATGCTTTGCGGAAAATACATCAAGCGTTCCCTCGAAGGCCGCGTCCACATAAGAGCCTATCAGCATGGCGGTTGTGGCCTCTGAGAAATACTCTCCGCGCACCTGAGCCAGTGCCGCCGCCTCACATTTCCTAAAAGCTTTCCATTGCGAGGCCGACATATATTGCATGTTGGCCTCGCGCGAAAAATAATTTTCAGCCGTCAGTATCATCATTTTCCTCTTTGAGCACGTTTCCGGTCAGGCAAGACGCTTCTCCGCTTTTTTCACCCATGTCTGCATCCATGTCCGCATCGCAATCCACAGCGCTGCCGACGTCGTCCTCCCCGTTATCTCCCGGAGCTTCCGAGTGGCTCTCTGTCGGCTTTGCCGCATCCTTGGCAAGCTTGCGCCTCTGTGCGCATCCGGCGCAGAGTGGGACGCCATAGTTGACCCTCGTATAATCCGCGAGCCATGCGGCGGTTTTTCCCATGGCAGGCACAATGTCTTTGCCGCAGTCCGAACATTCCGGCGCTTTAGCAAAGCCCGCATCCACAGGCTTGAGGCGCCTTATGCGCAGGCCCTCAGTAATTCCGCCGTCCTGCGGGTCTCTCACCTTTGGGTCTATGTAGAATTGAATTTTCTTGCCGCTCAAGGCGTTTGCCGTGTCTCCGTAGAGCTTTTTCAGGGTTTTTCGATTTGTTGAATTAAGTATCAGCGGCTTGACCTCCTTGCAGCCCACGACGGACTTTTCCTCAAACTGGAGCAAAACATGATGCTCCTTGCGGCCTTGGTCAAGCGTAATGTCCCCCTGCCAAAGACTTGCAATGGTCATAATCGGTTCACAGCCGTCATCTATGGAATACGCCCCCAAATAGTCAGACTTGAAATATCGTTTAAGCGGCGTGTCACCGGTAATTTGCGAAAGCTTATCTGCCATTGTGATTTCTCCTTCTTAAATCTTGTGTTCTCTCAATCCTTGTATTTTTTGATCAATCTCTTTATTTTTCTCCCGCATTCCCGAGGTGTCAGCCCATTGGAGGTCAGCAAGCGTTTTCCGCTTCACATTTTCTGATGTGCGCAAAACAGCCCTTTTTCATTTTCCAACTCTCGTCGGCAGCGTGTGTTCCTCGGGTACCATCACGTTGCCGTTGCTCTGCGGCAGATAGGTCACACCCGCAATTGCAGGTTCAGGCTTACCAAATCTCGCTAAAAAGCCAAAGATGTTGAGATATTTATCCAAGTCGTTGCGCTCCGCGTCCATCGCTCTCGCGACCGCCGTAAGCGCAATCACGTCATCCGCGGCGCTATGGCTGTTTTGCACGTCCTCAATGCCGTATGCGGCAATGGCGTCGGACAGCTTGTGCGGATATGCATGCCTGTCCCTGAAAACTGTCAATGTGTCAAGGAAGTCCAACTTTCCAAACGTCTTTCCACGGAGAAAATATCTGACGAACGAGAGATCAAACTGCGCGTTGTGCGCCGCCAGAACGACGTGTTCCCCGGCGATGATTTCGGCAAAGGCCGCCGCTGCTTCCTCCTCCGAGACCCCGTGCTCCAAGAGGTCGGAATCTTTGATTCCGGTAAGCTCGGTGATTTTTTCGGGAATGCTCTTGTTTTCGGGAAGCCGTATGTAGGCATTCATCACTTCGGTGACTTTAACCGCCTCTTTTTTTTCGACGCGTACAGCGGCAATCTCGATGATTCGATCACGTTTCGGGTAAAGCCCGGTAGTTTCGGTATCGAAAAAAACTATGGCGTCATGGCTGCTTAGCAGCGAGTCAAATACCATGCGCCTCAGTCCTTCCACAGCTCGGTCACAAGAAGTCCGTCCTCGTCGGTGGTGCGCGTGGCTATCATCTGCAATCCCGCATCCCTGCATTGAGCGTAGAGCTTTTCGCGGCTCGCGCTGTCCAACTTTTCCGTCCCGTCTATGAGAATTATTCCAAGGCTGCCCGTACGGCTGGCCGCAACCTGCACGCAAAGCTCCAGCGTTTCACCGTCCGAGAGATTGCTCACCGGCCTTCCGTTGACAAGCGGAACACCGTTCTCCACCGTCAGGCCGTTGATTGGAATAGCGGCTTGGTTCAAAATCTCAGAAGGCAGCTCGCGGGCAAGCTCAATTTTCCGTGTGAATTCATCTGTCTGACCGCGCAGCGATTCTACTTCCTTTTGCATATCAACCATGCGTTTATACTCGTTCAGGTGTTTGCGCATCGCCTCGGCCTCATCAATTTGTGCTTGAAGCTCTGAAGTGTCGATTTTTTCCGCGCCGGCATATTTCATTGCTGTACCGATGTCCCTGTCCAATTTTGCAACAGCCTCTGCAGCCTTGGCCTCTGCCAACTCGCAGCTGTGCGTCAGCTTGTCGTTAAGCCCCGACATCTTGTCCTCAGCCGCCCTTATTTCGGCCTTTAAGCGCTCAATGCTGCCGACAAGGCTTTGCCGTTCTCCGACGATTGCTTTCTCTGCTGCAGATATGGCAATTTGCTTTTCTGCCTCAATTCCGCGAAGCTTATCATCATATCCGGCCTTAAAGCTCTTTGCCCTGTCAATAAGTGAGTTATTCTCCTTAATGCGCTCTATGCGCCGATAGCTGTCACCTATGGGGAAGGTGTCCCATTTTGCGGCGTCATAGCCTTGCGGAATTACCTTAGCTATATCCTCGACAAAGGCCTGCTTGTTGCGGATATCCCGATTGAGATTCTGCCGGCTTTGAAAATACGCCCCATTTTCCGCTTGAATATCGCTGAGAACTTCGAGAATGTGCTTTCCGTAATCAATGCCCTGAGGTATCTCCCCGAATTTCTCTTTAATCCAATTCATATCCCAGTTAAATTCGATAAGGGAGAGTATTACGCGGTTTTTTTCTTGACGGCTCATCTGAGTAAATTCCACGGGGTTGAGCTGCAGCGGAGTAAAAATACCCGACAGGAACTCCGCGGGGCGAGTCTGCATGACATTTCCTTCCTTCACCTTCACGGCGTCGGCCTTGGTGGTGCGGGTTTTTCTGTCAATGCTGAGGCCCGTATCGGTCTCAATTAAAATTTCTCCCTCGTCGGAACCCTGCCGGATAATAAAATCTCTGTCCGATCTGTTTGTCAGGGCATAGCGTATGCTGTCAAGGACACTGCTCTTGCCGGCGCCCTTCGGCCCCGACAACTCCACGCTGGACCCCCCCAGCGTCAGCTGCTTTATGCCATATAAATTGTGAATCTCAATTTTTGTGGTTTTCATTGAATGTCCCTCCTTTTCTGCGCTCGGCAAATTTCGTTCGGATTAATCGCAATAGCCAGCAGGCGGCAGCGGTAGAAAACTCCATCGCTGAAGCAGTGAATACATTCACTGCACTTAATCGCAGGCACCACCCGCCGCAGCAGGATTACCTCCCGCCGCAAATCACTCAGCTCGTCCGCCATCAAAACACCCCCATGCAATAGAGGTTGTCGAGCACCACGGCAGCCGCAACGATTATCACCAGGAGCGCGGATACCCAAGGCTGCGGGCGGTCATCTTTTCGTTCTTTTTCCATGGCGCCCACCTAATACTTGATTTTTTCGCGAAGCTCATCAATCGGTATATCGAGCTTTTTGCACGCCGCGAGCAATTCGCCGAGTTTCCACTCGCGGGTGTTTTGCTTCACACGGAGGCTCGCGGAGGACGACTTCAACCCGATAGTCGCCCCCAACTGAGCGTTTGTCAGCCCGAGCCTTTGCTGCCGCCCGATAATCATCTCCCCGAGTTGGTCGCGCTGTGGCCTATTGAATTTGTCGTCCAATTTTGTACGTGGCATTGCTTATTCCCCCTTTGCGCTGCATCACTCTGTAAAGAGTTTATTCATGAAATACTACGGTTCCTTCTACCCCCGCTGTTGCAAGGGCTTCTTCTATTTTTTCTCTCGCTTGCACCGTGTCTTTGTGTCCATTGAGAATCATGCTGATGTACTGTTCGGAATATCCGGTAAGCTCAGCGAGTTTTTTACCGTTTATCCGCTTTTGCCGCATTTGTCCCGTAACATCTGCTCTCCACTCCAACGGCATTTTCACACCTCCATTCACCTTTTTAAAATAAGAGTTGAAACTATTAAACTCGTGTGATATTATTAAGATGCTACTCATAAAAAAATATCAGCACAACATCGTCTTGACGATGGGCGTTAGCGAGTTCATTTCACTCAACTGCAATTGTCATTATAAGTTTAATATACTCAACTGTCAATTGAAAAGGGTGAATTAACTCAACTTTGTGCAAGAAAGCAAAAACAGGAGGGTTATATGTACTTTTATGACAAATATTCTGCGCTTTGTCGCGAAAAAGGAAAGAGCGAGAGCAGGGCTGCGATAGAAATGGGCATAGACAAGAGCACTGTAAGCATATGGAGAGCCAAGGCGAGACAAGGGGAAGACGTTGTTCCGTCTTCCCCCACAGTCAACAAAATGGTGATTTACTTCAACACAACGCCAGATTATCTTTTTGGCTCCAAGCCAAAAGAAATACCCGTCGGCAAAAAGGCCGACGGGCTTAGCGGTGAGGACGAGAAATTGCTCAAATTATTTCATTTGCTTTCGGAGGAACAGCAGACTTTAGTGTTGGGAATGATAGAGGCTGCTTCAAAAAGTCTTGAATCATAAGTATTGCCTGCTCCCTTGCTGTCGCGGGATTTTCGGAAGCGTAAATATACTCCAATAATCTTTTATCATTGTCGCTCATCCTTTTCCCCTTTCCAATTCAAACAATTCGTTCACGTCGCAATTGAGCGCCTCCGCAATACGAAGTGCAAGATATATGCTCGGACAGATTTTCCCATTTTCTATATCGCTTAATGTAGCCTGAGCCAGTCCCGCCGCCATCGCTAATTCTTGTTGTTTTTTACCTTTTGCCCTCCGTATCGCCGCAACATGATTTATTGCATCCATAATCTGCCTCATCTTTGATTTTGTCTACATCATATCGGTATATCGATATTATTAGTGAGTTTTGCCCAAAATCAAGACAGATTATTAATATAAAAATATCCCACATATTATTAAGAGGCATTCAATTCTCGGAGATACAAGCGGAGACGCGACGCTCTACATCGGCAAAAGTGGCGACACATTATTTGACGCAGTTGACGAAGCCTTGAAATGAGGCAACACATAAAAAAACCGCCCCTCGGTGCGGAAACCGAGAGGCGGTGCGAGGGATTGAACAGTGCTACCGTTCACCCTCATATTATCAAATTGGGGGTAAATGTCAATGGCTAAATGTAAAAACTGCCAACGCGAGATACCGGACGGAAGCGCCTATTGTAATTGGTGCGGCGCAAAGCTTGTCAAGCCGCAGAAAAACGAAATTATGATACCAAAGCCCCGTAGGCTGAAAAGCGGCAACTGGTTTATCCAGCTCCGCATTGATGGTGAAAGTGTCCCCGTCACCGAACCAACCGAGGCGCTTTGCTCCGCCAAAGCGAGAGCGCTTAAATCCGGAATATTGAAAGAAAAGGAAAAAGCGAAAAACATCACACTTGGCAAGGCAATAGATGATTTTATTGAGAGCCGCGACAAAATACTATCACCGGCAACAACCAAGGCGTATAAGTCTTACCGCAAAAATCGTTTTCAGAATCTCATGGACAAACAAATATCAAGCATTACAGATAGCGTGTTACAACGCGCTATAAACGACGAATTAAGCGCCAAACGGAATATATCCGGAAAAAACGGGCGAGTTAAAAATGTCGGAAGTGTAAGCCCAAAAACCGTGTGCAATGCCCTTGGCCTAATTCGCGCCGTGCTTAACACTCACAAAATTGAAACCGTTGATATTGACTTGCCTAAGCCGGTTCCGACGAATGGGCGCACATTAACGCCGGATGAAATAGGCAGACTTATTAACGCTTCTAAAAACACGGTGTCAGAATTGCCCATACTCCTCGCCGTGTGGATCGGCTTGCGCCGCTCAGAAATTGCCGCACTTAAAAAATCGGATTTTAATTTTGAGGAAGAAACGGTTTTTATCCACTCGGCGCTTGTTCAAAATGATAAAAACGCATGGGTGGAAAAAGGCACAAAAACCTATAAGTCTACTCGGCTGTTATCCTGTCCCAGCTATATTCTTGACAAGGTTAAACTGCTTGACGACGGACTTATTTTTAGCGGGCACCCAAACAATATGCTGAATGGGCTACACCGCATTTGCGAGCGTAACGGGATACCGATAATACGCTTTCACGACCTCCGTCATTCCGCCGCATCTGTCATGTTGCTGTTAAATGTTCCGGACAAATACGCTATGGAGCGCGGCGGGTGGACATCAAAACAAACAATGACGGGGCGCTACCAACACACCATAGATACAGAGCGCCAAGCAATTGATACTACGATAAACAACTACTATATCGCCTTGCTAAAAGCCGACAATGCTAACGAAAATGCTAACGCCACAAAATAATATAGCATTATCAATCCGTATGCCCCCTCACGCGTGGGTTCAAGTCCCATCTCTCGCACCAAAAAGACCTATTTCCCGTCAATGGGATAATAGGTCTTTTCTTATATGATTAATTATCAGGCAAAACATCCGCAGTGGAC
>JAVVTQ010000058.1:0-7468 GCA_036653595.1 Oscillospiraceae bacterium | reverse complement strand
CAGCGTTCTACAATGCGCTTATGGAATATGCTCCGGCAAAATACCGAGCATATTTTCTTCTATGTCTGCAAACGGGAACGCGCCGGGCCGAGGCCGGCGGTCTAAGATGGTCAAAGGTGGATTTGAATCGCAACCTCATCCGCATCGAGTCAACGATGCAGTACAGCCCCAAAGCAGGCATCTACGAGGAAACACCTAAAACCGATTCTTCGGTTCGTAACCTTCGGATAACCGACACAGCGGCGGATGCGCTGCGCGAACTTGAAAAGGAGAACAACGCAGCAAAAGAGGCCTTCAGCTCCGAATGGAATCGCGAAGACCTCGTATTCATAACCGTGGACGGCACGCCCATGCATCCAAACACGCCCTACACCTGGCTCAAGCGCTTTCAAAAGAAGCACGGTCTCGCCGACTGCTCCATTCATCAGCTTCGCCACACGAATGCCACGCTGTTGATGGCGAAGGGACTTGACGCCAAAAGCTTGATGGGACACCTCGGGCACACCGACCTTGCGACCACTGACAAGTATCTCGACTTCATTTCCGAGAAAGAGGACGTGGTATCCGATACGATGGCGAACATTTTTGAGATGAAGCTATAAAAAAATGCTGCAAACAGCACGGTTAATGGAGGCGCATACAAGAGCCATCCGAAAAAAGTTGGCATCAAGTTGGCATCGGAGTTGGCATCAGGCATTTCAGTGCAAAATAAAAAACCCGCAAACGCCCTAAAAATGGGCATCTGCGGGATTTCTGCGTTGGTGCGAGTGACGAGACTTGAACAGGATTCTGTTTTTTTCTTAAAAAGTCTGACAGAGTTGCAAATGTTCGTTTTTGTCTGTTAAATTGGCACATGTTCGACTTTGAAAAGTTGAACACAGCAACGTATATTTGTCATGTTGATGCATTTATGGCACATTAATAGTCGCACCGTGCCACGAAATATGTCACGAAATACCTCGGTTTTGGTTGCTTTAGTTACTTTAATTTCTTAGCACCCGCTCTGCATTTTTTATCATGCAAGGCGGGTGCTAAGGAAGTCGGGTTACTGTTTAAATTTATGCTATAATTCGCAGAATGTCAAGAACTTTTACTTTGCTTGAGACTTCTCCTTGTGCTCCTTGTATGTGCTCTTCCACCCACGGTTTGTCATGCTCCACAGCAATTCTTTTTGCTCTTCCGAAAGTTCGAGCGCGTCAAGCTTAAGCTGCGCCTCATCTTGTGTCATAGATTCCCTGAAGTATTCAGTGGATATTGCGGGGTCAATTCCTTGTGTATAAGCATCTTCGATATCTTTAGTCCGTTTCTCTGAATAGGGAAGTCTGTCGCTGTTTAGGTACTCCTGTCCGGCCTTTGTACCCATCGAACCCAACAGTATGGCCGATGCATATTCGCTCGCATCGTTTTTGTCGATAACAAATCGAAGCTTGCCGCTGTCTGTGTAATTTGCCGGGAATTCCCGTTTTTCACCTATAAATGGTATTCCCCCATATCCCTCTGAAACAAGCCCCAAATCTTGCATTGCGGAGAGAGTTTTTCCTACTTGATTGCCCCCGAAGGGAAGGATAAAGGTTTCCACGTAAGACATTATATCAAGATCTTCTTTACCTTTGCCGCGAATGAACCTTAAGACCGGATTAAGAGCGGCGTTTATTGCCATGTTTCCTGTCCCAAATCGCGTCGGGTCCGACTCACCGAAGATATCCTCTGCCAGTCTATCATCTCCGCCAGTAAGAGCTTCTCCTATTATCGACCCATACGGAGCATTTGAAATAAGCTCTCCAACTATGCGCATCGCAGCGAAAGACGTAGCTTCGCTAAAGGTTATTTCCTCGTCGTCATCGGCTATATGCTCGAAGATGTCTACAAGAGTCTGCATTAAGTCGAGTGAAACGGTTCTCCCAGTCAGCAAGCGCGAAACCGCGTTCATAAAGTATGACACCGCAACGAAATTTAAAAGGCCAAAAAGATCCTTATCTGAAATAAGCTTTTTGAGCACATAATATGCATTCAATAACTCAACTTGAAAAGGTGCAAAAAACGTTACAACCATGGACTTTTGCGTCAAAGGAAGCTCTCCGATGCCGCGTCCCGCCACAGATCTACGCGTTAGATCATCCGCAAAAGCAAGCGGATCTTTTACTTTTTGCGCTACACCTTGCTCATAAGCCGCGAACCAAATGAGTTTCGTGGAAACCTTATCGCCAAATCCAAGCATCCACTCTGAAAACATACGCGGCGAGCTTCTCAAAGTAACCTCGTCAAATTGTCTAATGGAATCGTCGAGATATCGCTCCCTGATGAAATCGCTCCTGTCCAACAAAAGCCTGGCATCCTCATCATTGCGGGTGCTATCGATAAGTCTCTTTATCCCCTTTCCCCACGCTCCGAAACTTTTGATTTGCGCCGCGGCTAGAGGAATGCTAAAAAACTGAGATATGGCCGTGCTGACATTTCCAAGAATCGCGTTAGCTTTTGCTCGCTTATTCGCAAAATCAAGTTTCTTTATTGCAGCTCTCCCGAATTGCTTTTGAACGGCCCTGTCGAAAATTGGGTTGGTTTTCCCCGCAAGGTCGTTCGTCCAGTCCATAAGCCATTCAATAAAGCCGTTCGCGTTGCGGGTCTGTCTGGTTGATGTTGCAAGTTCCTTTACCACGCCTCTCATTCTTGCGATTACAGGATTGATGCTGATAGAGTACTCTGCCTGTGGGATGTATTTCATCAATCCACCAATAGCGTCCTCCTCGTACATGCCCCCGTCCCTCTGCTGCAAAAAAGACTGCCACTTTGTACGTGGCTTTGTAAAGTCCGAGACTCCTGCTAAAGTCGGGTCTATGTCATGCGAAGTAGACAGGATGTTTTTCAGCCCTATAAAGCCCTGCTGCATTTCCATAAAGTGGTGATAGTAATCTTTCTTTGGAATCAACCTCTTGTTTCTAAAATATTCTCCGTTTTTAATGCGCTCTTGAAGCTCCGCGAGACTCTTTTTAGACTCTGATATCTCTTTTTTGCAGTAATCGACGGAACTTTGCTCATATTTGCCGTCCTTTAGGCCGTTCTTCATGTTAAGATAATCATTCTCTCGACTCGCGATGATTGCTTTTAGAGAGTCAACTTCGTACTGCGCTCGGATTTCAATGCCGGGGTATACGGACTCAAACATAGTGTTGATTCTCTTGACATACCTATTGTAAAGCGTGCGGACATACGAATCGGCCTCCACTATATCGGACCATTTGTCAGGAAAATCCCGTTTGAGATCTGTCAAGGTGTAATTCGCGGTTTCTATTTTTGTTTTAGTTCTGGATATAATTCTCTTTCCTTCGCCGTACCACATGATAGCGGCCGATTCCCTTGAACCCGCCCTTATTCCCAGTGTGTCAGTTTTACGTTTTAGCTCGTTGAGGGCAATTTGTACCGACCTTGAATATTCTCCCTTTGCCCAATACACCGGGGCCGCAATCTTTTCTTGAAGGTATTTGCGCAGTTTTGGATTTTTGTTGGATGCGGCATCAAGAATACGGTCGAGGGTTTTGTTGTAATCGTGAACATTCTTGATACCCTGTGCCATTTCCATATCCATGATATCCGGACTAGATTCGATAATAGGGACTTCACCTTTGTCAACCTCACCAATCATTGCTTTTATGTTTTCTAGGCTTAATGGATCCTCTGCTTTAATATCTACCATCTTGGGCGGCGTCAAGATTTTGCTGTTTTCTGTTAACGAATTCCTCTTTGTCAAAATATACTTATCCAAAATACTGTCCGTGAGACTTCGAATCTTTTCGTCTACAGTCGCCAGTGATTGCTGCTCTGCTTGAGATGCCTCGCCGTCAGTACCTACTTTTTCAAGTACGGCGCGTGCGATTGGGGTTACCGCCGCGGCGACATCCTCTCTTGTGTAAGCCATTCCGTTATTATTCAGCGTGCGAAGAGAATTGAAAATCTCATCCAGCTGTTCCACAAGAGCATCTTTGTTAAACTTACTTCTCGTATTATGGAGAATGCTTCCCGCTATACTGCTAATCTTCTGCGCGCGCTTTTCCTTTGAAAGAGTACTGTCGACCATTTCATTTTCCGCATTCACAACCTCTTGTATGACACTCCCGTCGATATCATGACCCGCGCTCTGCGACTTGAGGTCATCGCTCATATTGCCCTGCTCCTGAAGCGCTATGTCGCCCCGCGATGGGGTTTTGACTTCGTAGGTATTAGTTGTTTGCTTCTCCATCTGCGCGGCCTCTTGCCCTGCCACAGCTCCCGGGGTGACGTCACTGTCGGCGTACGGCACGAATACCTCGGGTTTTAATCGGAGATCGCCGCTTTTGACGCCATATATTTTTTCTGTTTTCCCGTTTGGAGTAACTGCCAAATTGTGCGATGTTTTGCCGGACTTGTCGGTAAAAAACATCTGTACATTGCCGTTTTTGCCTTTAAAGAGTGTCAGCTTTTCTCCCTTTGCATATGCTCCCTCGATCTGCTTTTTAAGTTCATCGAGCTGCGGAGGAGGAAGCTCATAGTCAAAGTCTGTCGCGGGGAAAACGGCGAGCTTGTTAACGTTCCTGATTGTCATCTCGTCTTGACCATCGTCGCGCATGAGAACAGTCGACATCCCGACGATATTTCCCTCACTGCGCCCGGCTTTTGTGGCGGCAAACTGCTCCTCTTCAAGCTCGAGCATCAAAGAGCCGTTAAATATGCGTGCAATCTGAGAGTCGGCCTTTTTGGTTGCGACTGCATGCGATTCACCTGAATCAAGGTATGCGGCTACAAGATTACTTTTTAGTTTTTGGGCCGCGTAGTCATTTTTTATGTTCATACCAAACACGTTTACCAGCAAGCTTAGAGCCGAGCCCATAATGCCGGCCTCCAGTGCTTCGGGTGTAAACATATTGACGGAGTTTTTTTCGCCAAAAATCACGTTTCGCAAAACGGGCGTAATAAGCTCCTGTAAATACTCTTCTGTGAATTCGCCACCGGCGTAGGCAACGACGGCACTTGCTGTCTTCAGAAGCGCGTTCAGCGTAGGCTTTTTCGCGACTCTCGCGATTGCTTGCTCTATTTTCGGAAGCGCCTTTTCTCCCAGCTTGCCGAGTGAAACCTTTCCGGCCTTGTCGAAGCCGCCCAGCAGATATGACAGCCCGACTTCTTTTGCAGCTGAAAGCCCGGCATATGTCACTGCCTGAGTTTTCGTATAACCGCCCTGTAGCGCGTCTGCGTAGGCATCACCAAAGGTCGGGACGGCCATTGCCGCGCCTGAGGCAGTGCTCGCCACACCCGGACCGAACAGACCGCCGGTCATATATCCGGCGGCGAGCTGCGGCGCCATATTGCCGAGGTTATATCCCAAGTTATAAACAAATTTTCCGATGCCGTTACTGTTTTCCACGTTCTTTGCGTGTGCGTATTCCCAAGCCGAAGAGGGAAGTACTTCCTCAGAGCCTGACATCGCACCAAGACCTTGTATTGTATTTGACAAAGCTCCAATCGCGCCGGCACCGACTGAATAGGCACCCTTTAAAATGGGCCTGTCCTTTAGGTTTTCTGCAACAGCTTCACCGTAACGCCTATTCAGCTCTTCTTGAATGTCCGAGAGGTACTCGTCGGCCGCCTTGTCTCCTTTTTTTGCGAGTAGATAGTTATAGACACTCTTTTCTTCTTCGGTGAGCATCTGCCAGTAGTGGCTGTCACCCTCGATGAGTATATCGTCGTCATAACCATAGTCAGACTGCTTGGATTTGTTTTCGAGATAGTACTTCAAAGGGTTTTCGATTGCCGGCGCACTTTGCGCGTAGGCTGCGGGGTTAAGCTCCATGCTTTGGCGATCCATGACCAGTGATTTATTGTACTGTTCAAAGTCCGGCACCGTCGTGGCAGAGCCGAGCCTAGAGTATTGTGAAAAGTCGGGCAACTTCGGAATATTTGAGTATTCTTCCAGCTTTTGCGTCATGCGATGATGGTACTCATTGCCTCTGTTTGCCTGTTCGGCCGCTTTTTTCTTTTGCATGGCCGAATAAAAATCTCTTTCACCCTCTTCGGGAAATATTGCACCGGGCATGGCGAAGCTTCCGGAAGTCGCCATTGCGTGCTTCTGAAAATTTCTTCCTCTTTCGCCTTCGTATCCGGTTGAGTTCATGTCCGAGATTCCCGAAGTAGCCGGCCTTTTCACGCCGGACGTGGCGAATCCTTTCGGCGCCGGAGGATTGAATGTTGGAACTGTTGGATTTTTCGGCCATTTGGGCGCCACAACGCTAGACGGCGTGCTTCTGTAATCCTGTTTTTTTGGCGCAACGCTTTTGACTATTTGCTCAACTTCAGGAAGATAGTTCTTTTCGCCGTAAGTAGTGCGAACGGGGACGGCTTTTTTAAGCCGTCCCCGTATTGCCTTAATTTCGGACGTGTAGTCTATCATAAGTACCTCCGATTATCGCCTCAAAGGGTTAAAGACGTCTTTTTGATCTCTGCCATAGTTCAAATAGTGGTTGATTGGCTCCGGAGAGTAGCCTTTTTGTGCCATATATATGGCAATTCTTCGTTGCTCCGGTGTCATTGCGCCGTTTTGAGTGACTTCGTCGACGTCCGATGCGTAGCCTCCATAGGCGCGTTGTTTCCCCGAGGCAGCGCTAGCTGCCGCATTTATGCGGTTTGCTTCCGATTCAGCGCGTATTTCCGCCAATTTGGCGGAAATGTCCGATTGCTTGTTGAAAAACCCAAGGTCTAAATCCGATACCTGTTGATTGTAGCCTTGCTGTGAGGCGTTGTTCGCATTTTGGTATCTGTTGTTCAAGTCCACAATCGAGGTTTCGGCAAGGCCTCCCTGTATGCCCTGTGCCGCGAGTGTCTGTGGAATATTTTTTTGAGCCATGCGATTGGACACGTAATTTTCTTGACGCGCTGTCCTGTACTGAGCCTCCAGCTGCTTTGCTTGCGCGTCGCGCGCGACCTTTGCTTGTTCGAGCTGTGCCATGTAGGCAGCCTCGCGCCCCGCTTGCAGCGCATTTATTGCCTCAATTGATGAAGCCATGATTTTATTCACCTCCCACTATTTAATAGCACCGCCGGCTCTGTTTGCTATGTCAGAGAGCGCCATGCGGTAGGCGCCGTACTTTTCGCCGACTTCGCCCAATGTCTTTTTAAGCTCTGCGTTTTCTGCCGTAAGTTCATCGACCTGCTCTCGCAGCGCCGCTGTATTCTCGGCCGGCATGTCGTTCGTCCATTCACCGTCATTGCGAGCAAACCACACGTCCGCTGCGGGGCTGTACCAGAAATATCCGTTGCTCGCCTCGGCTGTCATGTCGCGGGTTTGCAGCACATCATATATCCCCTTGTTCATGTAGCCCAATATGACCTCGTCATTCATCTCCGGGCGCTTTCTCGCGCGCAGCGCACCGTGCAAGACCTCGACTTGATGCTTTTGCCTGTCGCGTTCGACACATGAACCTATGTATATCGGCTCTGCACTGAC
>JAVVTQ010000057.1:0-7708 GCA_036653595.1 Oscillospiraceae bacterium | reverse complement strand
TGCAAGATAAGCCCGAGGCGGCCAAAGCCTTTTTGCGCGCCAGCAACCGCGCCCTGCGCGAAACGCTGCAAAACCCCGACGCCATGCTTGACCCTGTGACAAACACCTTTAACCGCGCGGGCTTTCGCTTGTGTATTGAGGACAGCATCGCAGACGCCCGCTCATTTAGAATCATCGCGGTGCAGCTGCGCGAGATGCGCTCCATCAACAGCCTTTTTGGGCTTTCCAACACCGACAAGGCAAAGTTGGAAGTTGGGCGATTTTTGCAGAAGAATGCAGGTAGCGAAAACGTCTTTCGCATATCAGAATCGACTTTTGCGGTGACGGTATTCTCCGGCCGAAACTGCGCCGCACTCTCGCATACAATAGCAAGGCGCTTTGAGCGCCCCTTTGCGGTCGAAGCCCTCGAAATAAGGTTTAATGCCTCCGTCTTTTTTTCCGAGGAACTGGATTTCTGCAAGGATGACACCGACGTCATAACGCTTCTTGAGTACTGCATTTCAAAAGCAAAACCCGACAGCGGCAACTGTCAGCTTGTCATAACACATGAAAACTTCGACTGTCTTCACCGCGAGGTTATCATTGAAACCGACATCAAAGCGGCTATCGCAAACGGAATTGTGGAGGTTTTTTATCAGCCGCTCTTTTGCATTTCAACCGGAAAGTTCATCGCAGCAGAGGCTCTTGCGCGCTATCGCCACAAAGCCTTTGGGTCGATATCTCCGAGCGAGTTTATACCCATCGCCGAGCGCAACGGCTCCGTGGTTCGTCTCGGTGAGCTTGTTTTGTCCCAAACCTGTGAGCTTTTGAAGGCTAACAGCGAGCTTTTGTCTGATTTTAAAAGCATTGAAATCAACCTCTCGCCGATTGAGTGCCTTAAGAGCAATTTGGCCGAGAATATAATACGCACCGTTGCGAGCTACGGCGTCTCCCCCGACAAGCTCAATTTTGAAATTACCGAGACTGCCGCAACCGTGTCAAGGGAGATAATAAGCCGAAACATGGAGGCGCTCGTTTCCGAGGGCTTTCGGTTTTCTCTCGACGATTTCGGCACCGGCTATGCGAACATTGACAGCGTGATTGCTCTGCCGTTTTCCATGATAAAGCTCGACCGCTCCATGCTTTTGCAGAGTGTGGAAAATGAAAAAAGCGCCATTGTATTTCGCAATACACTCAATATGGCGCACGAGCTAGGTCTTTCCACTGTGGTGGAGGGCGTCGAGACAAAGCAGCAGCTTTGCTCGCTGGAAGGCTCATCTGTCGATTATATTCAGGGCTATTACTGCGCCGGCCCTATGCCTGCGAATGAATTTTTGGAGTTCATAAGGGCAAACAAGCGGTAAAATATCAGCAAAACCCGCGGGACTGCGTTTGGTGTGCAGCTCCCGCTTTTTTGTGGTTTTCGCACATTTCGGCACCCCTGCGAGCCTGTCTGTTTTATGCATTGTGCGTTTTGACAAAATCGGCCGTTCCTGTCACAGTGAGCAAAACCTGTACTCTGTTTTGACTCTGAGCGTTTGGCCGTCTCTCACAACAGGGCTTTCAAACGAGGGCGTGTTGATCGCGTTCGGATAGAGCTGGGTTTCGAGTGCGACGCCGCAGCGATCGAAGTACCTAGCGCCGCCCTTGCCGGCCTCGTCCCCGATGAAATTTCCCGTATAAACCTGCATACCGGGTCTGTCTGTCCATACTTCCATGCAAATACCGCTCTCTTTCGAGCAAAGCCGAGCCGCTCTCGCAAAGCTGTCGCCATCTCTCAGGCAAAAATTGTGGTCATATCCCCCGCCGCGCTTAAGCTGCAAATCGCACATGTTGATTTCAGCTCCGATTTTTTTCTCTTTTGTGAAATCAAATGGAGTGCCCACAACAGAAACGGTGTCCTCAAACGGAATCAGACCCTCATCCACCGCGCAGAATTCATCCGCGTCAATCGTCAAATAATGGTCCTCTATCGAGTGCTTTGAGCCGTGTCCATTCAGGTTGAAGTATGAGTGGTTGACAATATTGGCCACGGTGTCTTTGCTCGCCGTATATTCAAAATTCACGGTGACCGCGCCGTCGCAGAATCCGTAAATAACCTTTAGAAAAAGCTCGCCCGGATACCCCTCTTCTGCGTCGGGGCTGGTGTATGTCATGACGACGCTGTCGTCCTCCACCGTCGCTCCAAAGAGCTTTTTGTTGAAGCCGCAAAATCCCCCGTGCAGATGATTATTGCCATTGTTTTTGTCGAGGCAAAATACCCGCCCTCCCAAAGCGAAGCTGGCGTTTGCTATCCTGTTGGCACAGCGCCCACAGGTTGCGCCGAAGTATGTCGAGCAGTCGCGGTATTCACCGGCACTGTCATAGCCGAGCACAACATCGCGCAGCGCGCCATATCTGTCCTTTGCGACAATGGATGTCAGCGTCGCGCCCAGTGTTATCGCGCGAAGACCTGTCCCATCGTCCGCGAAAATAGAATACTCAAAAACCTCGCGGCCGTCGACTATATCAAACAATTTTTTACAAATATCCATATGATTTTCCTTTTCACGCTTGTATTACTAGAATATCGCAAAAATAGCCTCTTTGCAAGCGCACATTGCAAATCCGGGTGTACAATTTAATGTGTGTTTGTTATACTTTAAATATACTTATGTTTAAGAGGTTTTCCGATGAATAATGTCGCGAGTAAAAATAAGGGCAAGCTGCCGCTGTATCTGAAAATCGGCTTTTTCGCCGCGCTTTTTGTGGTGCTGGTCGCGGCCAATTACTTTATAGACCCCGGCAATATCTTTCACGCCGCATCACCCGACAGCGCGGAGATGCGCGCCATAGCGATTGTCAAGGGCGGCGAAAATGCAGAAAATCTCGACAACTTCAATGAACGCCTCGTAAAGCGAATGCTGGCAATTGAGGGTGGCAGCTTTGACACGGTTGTCCTGGGCTCCAGCCGCGCCGCGCTCATAACAAAGCAGATGACGGGTGAAGACAGCTTTTTCAATTTCAGCATTTCGGGCGCTTCCCTTGAGGAAATAGTTGGCATTTTTGGCGTGTATGAGCAAAATCACGGCCTGCCAAAGCGCGTGATTATCAGCATGGACCCATGGTATCTCAACGACAACTTCAAGAGCGAGCGGTTTGAAAAGTCTCTGGGCGACGGCTATTATCACGTGCTGACAGATCTTTTGGGGTTCGAGAGCGCAGATCGTTCTCTTCTCAGTATCGGCGCCCTATACCGCGATCCTCACAGTAAAATTTCACTTTTTGATTTGGGTGCCGGCACCGTCAGCGAGCTCTTTTCAGTCACATATTTTCAGTCGGCGGTGCAGTCCCTCTTTTCGGACAACCGCGGCAAATCCGGCGCGGTAACCGCCACGTCGGCAGACGACGACGTCCTTGGCATTTTGAGAAAGGACGGCAGCTATTCATATCCGGAGAGCTACAGAAACGCCGACTTGCTGACAACCGATGAGCGCGCAAAAACTCAGCTTCCGTCTAAAATTTTGGGGTTAAAGGGCTTTGACAAAGCCTATGGAAACAACTTCGATGTCTTGAGCAAATTCGTCAAATATCTAAAGAGCAAGGGCGTGCGCGTCGATATAATATTGCCGCCTCTTAACCCTCTCATTTGGAACGCAATAAAGAACAACCACTCGGATACCGGCTTCTTTTTCGCGCAGGAGGCTTTTGAAAAAATAGCCGAAGAAGCGGGTGCCAATATCTGCGGCACCTTTGACCCGGCCGCGGCAAATGTCAAAGCGGATGATTTCTACGACGGCTATCATTTTAAGCCGTATGTTGCAGATGATCTCGTCAAAATGTTGCCGCAAGAAAAGGAATAGGCCATGATAAACATAGGCTCATTGAAATTTATAATATTTGTTCTCGTGACAGCCGCCGTCTACCTTAAGCTGCCGAGAAAATATCAAAACATCTTTTTGCTTGCGGCAAGCTACACTTTTTATATGTGGGCTATCCCTGCCTATGCCGTATTTATCGGTTTTTCCACCTTTCTCACCTACGGCATGGCGCTTCTTCTCGGGCATCTTCCCGACGGCAAAAAACGCAAGCTGGTGTTTGCGGCTTCTCTGCTTCTCAATCTGGGTGTGCTGTTTGTATTTAAATACTACAATTTTTTCATGGAGTCAATATGTGGGGTTTTCTCCTTTTTCGGCTCCTTTTCACAGCCGTCGCTTCTGTCGCTCGCGGCCCCGCTCGGCATCAGCTTTTACACCTTTCAGACCGTCGGCTACACCATCGACATACACCGACGCTCCTTGGAGCCTGAAAAGAACTTTGTCACCTATGCTCTTTTTGTGAGCTTTTTCCCGCAGATAGTCTCTGGACCCATAGGCCGCGCAAAAGAGCTTTTGCCCCAATTTAAAACAGAGCACCGTTTCTGCAAAGAGCGGGCCGTCGACGGCGCCCAGCGCTTTGTCTATGGGCTTTTCAAAAAAGCGGTTATAGCCGATGGGCTGTCAGTTATCGTCAATACCGTGTACGGCGATCTCGGAACCTACAAGGGCATAATGCTCATATTCGCCGCGACCGCTTATGCTGTGCAGATCTATTGCGATTTCTCCGGCTACACCTCCATGGCTCTCGGCGCCGCCAAATTTCTGGGCTTTGAGCTGCGAGAGAATTTCAACGCTCCGTATTATGCCGAGAATATATCAGGCTTCTGGAAGCGCTGGCACATGTCACTGACCACATGGCTTCAGGACTATATTTTCATCCCGCTCGTCTGGTCGAGGTGGGCAAACAAGCTGTTTTTTGGGAAAAACGCCGACAAACACGCACCGCACATAGCGGCGAACATCGTTATTTTGTTTTTGCTCAGCGGCCTGTGGCACGGGGCGAGCTGGAATTTTGTTGTTTGGGGACTGCTGCACGCACTTTTTCGGCTCGGCGAGGAGCTTGTGCACAAAGTTTTGGGGAACAGACCGCGCAAGCTGAAAAGCGGCTTTTTGAACGGCTTGCGCCATGCAGCAAAATCATTTCTTGTTTTCTTTCTCACCGCATTTGCCCACATATTTTTTGCACTTCCTACATTGTCGGACTCCGCATACGTTATTCGAGAGAGCTTTTCTCCCTTTTCTTTTTCTCTTTTCAAGGATTACATTTTTAGAATGCTTGGCGCAAACATCGCAAGTGGCGCCGGCTACATAAAATTCTATGCCTTGATGCTTTTCTTGTGCATTGTCTTTGCGGCGCTGCTCGACCGCATCACCTACTGCGCAAAGCTGCCCGGAACAAAGCAGTATAACCCGCTTGCTATGCTCGGCTCCAATGCAGCCTTTATCTGCACCGCTCTGATGGTTACGGCCATTCTGCTTTTTGGCAGCTTCGGCTCTTCTAACTTTATTTATTTTAAATTCTAAAACGCACGCACAAACAGGTTTTGCGATTTTCCCGCAGCTTTGTGCCGCTCATGATAAGTTAATTTATAATACAAAAACGCGCCCATCGCCTTAATCGGCAAACGGACGCGTTTTTTATTTTTGCTCTTTTGCCCTTTGCCTCTCGCTCGCGAAGAATGAAAAGCTCGCAAAGCAAAACGCAATAAGTGCCGGATAAACCGCCGCAAGATACATCGCATATGTTCCAATGCCGAACGCGCTGACTTCCACGAAGGCTATCATCCCCAGTCTGAGCACAGCGACCAGCAGCATCGCGAGAGCGCCCCAAAATGACATCGCGCGAGAGAAGCTAAACTCCCCGGCACCTCTCATCTTGATTTTCAGCGCAATTGCCGCAAAAAACAAGACAATCGCAGCGGCTGTCAGCAGAATGTTGACGGCGCTGTAGACCCAAGTGAGCACGCGCATTACCCTATAGAGGAATATTTCCAAAAAAGAAAAGCGCACGTCGTTTACATAGTCTTTTCCCAAATACTCAACGCAGTAGCGAATGCCGCCCTTCTGCTGCACGCCGTCTGTGACAGCCGCCGGCACAACAATTTCTTCTCCTTCACAGCTCAGTTTTATTGACAATGGCAGGCTCTGCTCCTTATAGGTAAAGGTCTTTCGGCAGTCCTTTGCGTATTGAAGAGCCTCCCCATCGATAAGATATTTGATATAGACATCTCCTGCGGATGAGAAATTTGTGTCGCAGCTCACAGCATCTTGGTTTTCATCAACAAGCGTCGACGATACCCTGCCATTTTCCGATATGGCATAAAAGGTTATTCGCATGTCGTCATTAAACACCTTTTCGGCCTTTTGCGCCTTGGTGTGAAGATACCGCTCCATCTCCACTATCAGCTCATCGGGGCCGGTCGAAAGCTGTGGCGAAGTCTCAATTTCGCCATATGCTGCGACGGTTATAAAGCCATCCAGCGTTTCCTTTAGCGTGGGCAGCAGATATTTAATGTCAAGCGGACTGTTTAGGCCGCTTCTTTTGGGCAGCACATTTTCCGTCTCACTTTCAAGACCCGCATTGACTTCCTCGCTCACTCTATGGCAAAACTCGCTTGCCGACTGCGCATTTGAGTAATAGCCCTCAAGCTGCGCCGCTGCGCGCACCGCCCAGTAAAAGCCTCCGCCCGAATACTCAATCTCTCCTTTGCCGACATCCTTTTGCCATTGAGACATGGATTCATCTTCGAGATATTTTTCGAGCGTGGCAAAGGTCGGCGATATGCTGTAGAGTTTGCCGCGCGCCTCCCTTGAAACAGGCAGTATGAGACTCTGTTCATCCTCGGCTTCTATGCGTGTGAGCGCGCCATAAGCGTCTGAAAATTCCCCGGAGGTGAAATCGCTGACGATAAAGCGTCCATAGTGGCTGTAATTGACCGCGCAATAGCTGCCAATGCAAAGCGCCGCAATTGCCGCAACAGAACCCGCAGCGCAAAACCGCGTGAGCTTTTTGGTCGCGTTTCGTTTTACCATGTAAAATATGCTCACAGCAAAGCCAACAATATAAAGCGGCAGCAGCCATGCGCCGTCCTCGCGCAAAAGCCATGACGCACCGAGCGCAAGGCCGCCGAGCACCGCATATCCCCACAGCTTTCCAACGCGCGCATCGCACGAGCGCATCGCAAAACCTATAACTGCGGCAAAAGCCAGCATGAACACGGCAGTCGTGATGTTGTCGCGGTACACTCTCAGCGTAAAATCAGCGTAGGAAGCGGGGCTATACATCAAATAGACAAGAAATATGAGCCGCACCAATCTGTTTTTCAGTATGGGACAAAATGAGAATACAAGCGCAAAGCACGCGCCGATATAGAGCAGCTGTCCGGCCAACAGATACGGTATTTTGAGTGCGTTGAGCAAAGCCAACCACACCGAAAACAGCATGTGCTTTCCCATGGCGAGATAGCTGTAAGCACCCAGCCAGTTTCCGGCGCTTATACTTTTCGCGGCACTGTACATGAGCGTGTCATCCAGCATGCTGACCTCAGGAGCAAGCGACATTGTCTGCTGTGATACGAGAATAATCCTCAGTGCGACAAACAGTGCGGCAAGCATCCAAAAAAGCCTTTTGGACAGCTCATAATTTTTAATTTTCATAAGTTTTGATTTCATGCCTTTATAATAGCACATACCTGTTTTTTTTTACAGCACGAAATCGACCGCAGTCTCTCGGCTGTCAGCGAGCGGCTTTCGCAGGCACTCATTTTTTGTCCCACGGCTGCGCTTGCTTTATGGGGAAAGTGTTATAACAACCTCAAAGCTGCGCTTTGAGAACGTTTTAATCACAATTTTTCAAAGCTGCGCTTTGTCCC
>JAVVTQ010000056.1:0-7720 GCA_036653595.1 Oscillospiraceae bacterium | reverse complement strand
GGGGGCAAAAGGGGACGCATTCGAAACGTCCCCTTAGTCCCTGACAATATAAGCCTTTGACCTCAATGCCCTTAGCCCTTAATTTAAATGTCCCTGACCTAAAAGCCCTTGACCTAAAAGCCCTTGACCTATTGAGATAATCCTTATTCGATAATCCAAAAGTCGTATGCAAATTTTTGTGTGACATACTCATAGGGCATATATCCATAGCCCTTGTCCCCCCATTTGCTGCCCCAGCTGTTTCGGACTATGAAATGCCGCTTTTGATCGTCATAGCCGACAATCAAAAGCGCGTGTCCACCAAGCTCCTTTTCCTTTTGGGGAATTGGTAGCTCGATTTTGCCGGTTCTTGTGGTTTTGAGCGACTCAAAGCTCTCATAGACGGTTATTCCGATGAGCACCGGCAGCTTTTTAACTGCGAGATATCGCTTTGTCTGGTCAATTACGTCGCCGCAAGTGGGGCAGTCAAAGCTGCGATATGCCGTAATCTTATACTTTTTGGCATTGAGGTCAGCCCAGAACTTTGGCTTTTTGGCGAAGTTTGAAATGATGTACGGCCACAATATTTCTCTTGGAACGCCGTGCTTTTTGAGAGCCCTGCAAATTGTCCTCATCGTGGCACCCGCGTCCTCGTCGACATTGCCCTCCAGCTCGCGCTCGCGGTAGTAAAGATACAGCCTTGAAAGCACAAATTTTATTTGTCCCAGCATCATACGCGCTGCCACACCTGCATTTGCCGTGCAGCTTCCAAGCTCGCCCTGATTAAAGACAGGCGGACATTCCGGCCGCAAATCAATTTTTCTCGGCAGTGCAAGCGCGATTGGCTCAAGCCGCAGCTTGTAATCGCGGACGTCATCCTCTTGTCTGTTCACATTATATATACGCATATAGCATTTCTCCGTTTCATAAAGACTCCCGCTATATTGTATTTGTGTGCGGCAATAAGTGTGACGGACTATGAAATGCGAAAAGAAACAGGCAGGGGCGGTACTTGCGGCAAAACGAGAAAGTGTAATTTGTTCAGAGGTGCAAAAGTTCAAAATCATATAATTTTGCAAAAAAAGGCCCGCCGCCTAGTCTTTGGCAGCGGACATTTTAAATTATGCGCAGTGATTCCGCAAAGCTTGTGCAATGAGAGCCCTTATTTCACAATACCTTGAACGCGTCCAACCTGCCTGTCCTCCAGCATGACCTTGATGCCGTGCGGATGGGTCGTGCTGTTTGTGAGAATCCGCATGACAACGCCGCGTGTCAGCCTGCCTGTCGGCTGGTCTGCTTTCAGCACAATGTCGACGGTTGCTCCGATTTTGATGTCCGACCTATTTTTTCCGTCCAATGCGGCACCTCGTTTCGTGCGCCTAAAAGCAGCGCTTTCCTCTTTTTTGTCTGCAGTTTTCGGCGACCTTTCCCGCGTCACATTGATAACAAACCTCGTTTGTGAGCGAGCCGCCGGCATAGTACTCGTCCAAATTTGACAGCGTGGTTTTGGCTATGTTGAGCAAAGCCTCCTCTGTGAGAAAAGCCTGATGTGATGTCACGATTACATTGGGGCGTGAGATGAGCAGTGCCAACGTGTCGTCGCGCACAATTGTGTCAGAGCGGTCCTCATAGAAATAGTCAGCCTCCTCCTCGTACACGTCTAGGCCGGCTCCGCGAACCCGCCCGGAGTTTAGAGCCTCGAGCAGTGCGGCGCTGTCTATAAGCGCTCCGCGTGAGGTGTTTACAATAAAAACACCGGGCTTTACCTTTGCGAGGGCGCCCGCATCAAGCAGATGCCGCGTCTTGTCGGTGAGCGGACAATGCAGTGAAATCACATCACTGCTTTTGAGAAGCTCGTCCAACGCGACATAATCGATGTCGCTGTCCGGTTGAGGGAAAAGGTCATAGGCTATAACTTTCATGCCGTAGCCGCGGCAAATATCGATAAAAACCCGACCTATTTTTCCTGTGCCGACAACGCCCACCGTCTTGCCGTGTAAATCGATTCCCGTCATTCCGGACAGGCTGAAATTGAAGTCGCGTGTTCTGATATATGCCTTGTGAATTTTGCGGTTGAGTGTTTGTAGGAGCGCCATTGCATGTTCGGCGACAGCATAAGGGGAATAGGCGGGAACCCTGACTATTGTGAGCTTTTGGTAAGCTGCTTTAAAGTCTACATTGCTGTAGCCGGCGCAACGCATAGCGAGCACTTTCACGCCTACAGCGCACAGAGCTTCAATGGCGTCGCTGTTTACATTGTCATTTACAAAGGCGCAGGCGCCGCTGCAGCCCTGTGCAAGCTTTGCTGTTTCCGAATTGAGCTTGCTCTCAAAGTACTTGATGTCATAATTCTTATTCTGAGCGTCAAACCACAGCCTATCATATGGTTTTGTGTCAAAAAATGCAATTTTCTCCATATAGCCCTCCATAAAATATAGTTTTGACAATCCGTCACAAGTATTTTGCCGCAATTTTGAGATAAACCGAAGGGATTTATAAATTTCGCAAAAGCTCCGCGCTTTGCCGCCGACAGAGTGCCGTTGCGAGCGGCGAGCTACAGTGATATTATACTTCGCTCAAGTCAATAATGCAATTTGAAGAAAAGAGGGTATAAATCTCTTGAGCAGCGTATAAAAACATGAAAGCGAGCAGCTGCGGCCAAGAGCCATATTTGCTTACAGTCAGCGATGAGAGCAAAAACAATTCGCGGCATCGCGCAAAGGGCGCGAAAATCGCAAAATCAGCAGCTGCGCAATGCTGCGGCATCACGTGTGCCAAAACAAGCAGAGACAAGCATCAAAAAGGGCGCATTTGTGCGAGCGGCAGGTGCCGAGAGCAGACACAGCCCTTGATTTCAACTTTCTGTAATGTTATACTCAAAAGTGCTTATGTACTTTTATGGATATATATAAATCTTTGAGCTTTATGGAGGCAGCAATGGCGGAGAAGTTCGATTTTAACTACTCTTTTGTCGAAAATGAAGAGCAGATACTTGCCGAGTGGGAAAGAGAAAATTACTTTGGCAGGTTAAAGGAAAAAAACGCAAACGGAAAAAAATACAAGTTTATAGATGGACCGATAACCGCGAACAATCCGATGGGAATACACCACGCTTGGGGAAGAACGCTCAAGGATACTTTTTTGCGCTTTAAAGCCATGCAGGGCTACCAAAGTCACTACCGCAACGGCTTTGACGGACAGGGTCTGTGGGTTGAAGTTGAGGTTGAAAAGGACCTGGGCTTTAAGACGAAAAAGGACATAGAGGAATATGGACTGGACAAGTTCTCAGATAAATGTATAGAGCGTGTGAAAAAGTTCTCCGGTATAATCACAGAGCAGTCAAAGCGCCTGGGGCAGTGGATGGACTGGGACAACTCTTACTATACCTATAAGGACAACAACATCACAGCGATATGGCAGGTGCTGAAAATCTGTCATGAAAATGGCTGGCTCAAGCAGATATACAAGCCGATGCCATGGTGCCCGCGCTGCGGCACCTCGCTCTCAGAGCACGAGATGTCCGGCTCCTACAAAGAAGTGGAGCACATAGCGGTCTTCATCAAGCTTCCGCTTGTCGGAGAGGATGCCGATATGCTCGTCTGGACGACGACACCTTGGACACTCACGAGCAACGTCGCTCTGGCTGTCAATCCGCAACTTGACTATGTCAAGGTCAAGCTCGACGGCGAAGCGCGCCCACTCATAATGGGCAAAACATATTTCAACACAAAATTTGCCGGAAAAGCGCAGATTCTCGACAGCTTCAAGGGCGAGGCGCTCGCCGGCAGAGAGTTTGAGACTTGCTTTCCGGAATTGGAACTGCAAAAGGATATTGAGCACAAGGTTGTGATGTGGGACGAGGTACTTGATGATGAGGGCTGCGGAGTTGTCCACATTGCTCCCGGCTGCGGCGCAGAGGACTATGAGCTGGGGCTTCGCGAAAAGCTCGCCGTCATCATCCCCATAGACGAATACGGCATTTTTCTAAAGGAAGCCGGTTTTCTCGCCGGCAAGGATGCAAAGCTCGCGCGCGATGAGATTTTTGAAGAGCTGAAAAAGCGCAAAAAGCTGTTTTACACGCACCCTTTCAAGCACAGCTATCCCGTATGTTGGCGCTGCAAGACAGAGATACTCTTTCGCTGCGTAAAGGAATGGGCCATCGATGTCGAGGAGCTGCGCCCGCGCCTCATAGCCAATGCGAGCAAGGTCAAGTGGAATCCGCCATATCAGGGCAAGCGCATGCTGGATTGGCTCAACAACATGTCGGACTGGAATATTTCCAGAAAGCGCTTCTACGGTCTTCCGCTTCCTTTTTATGTCTGCGAGGAGTGCGGAAAGCTGACCGTGGTCGGCTCTCGCGAGGAGCTTCGGGAATTGGCAGTTGACGCGTCTCTTGTGGATGCTCTCCCGCATATTCACCGTCCGTGGATTGACAAGGTTGAAATCAAGTGTCCAAAATGCAAAGCGCACGTCAGCCGAGTGCCCGAGGTTGGCGACGTGTGGCTGGACGCGGGCATTGTCCCGTTTTCCACGCTCAAGTACTTTGAGGACAGGGAATATTGGAAGAGCTATTTCCCGGCCGAATACGTAGTGGAGATGAAAGAGCAAATCCGCCTCTGGTTTTACTCCATGCTTTTCATGAGCACTGTGCTCATCGACGAGCCGCCGTATCTCGAGGTCGGGACGCATGGAATGGTGGCGGCCGAGGATGGCAGCCGCTTCAGCAAGACGGGCTTTATGATTAAGTTTGATGAGGCGGCCGACAAAATCGGCGCCGATGCCTCGCGCTATCTGTTTGCTTCCTCCTCGATGTCAACGGACGTGCGCTTTGGCTTTAATCTGGGGGATGCGGCTAAGCGCAAGCTTCTGGGGTATTGGAACCTCTCGACGTTCTTCGTGACATATGCTGAGGTTGACCACCCGACCGTCGATACGAGCAAGCTTGAGGTCGCCGCATTGGCGCCAATTGATAAATGGCTTGTGACAACGGTCAACAGCTTTATTGAGTCCGCCACCGAGGCGATGAACGAATACACCACAAAAAATGTGGTCACGGTTTTTGAAAAGGCAATTGACGACATATCGAACTTTTACATTCGCGTAAACCGCCGCCGCTTCTGGAAGGTGGAGAACAATGCGGACAAGCAGACCGCCTACACGGTGCTGCTCTATGCCATTAAGAAAATCACACAGGTTATGGCTCCGATAATTCCGTTTATGACGGAATATGTCTGGAAAAATGTGATAGCGCGCTATGAGGACGGCATTGAGGATTCGGTTCATCTCAGTGACTGGCCGACAGTGCTTTCCGGCGTTGACACAAAGGATGCTATTATCGCACAGGTCGATTACGCGCGCTCTGTCATATCACTTGTGCTAAAGCTTCGCAGTGAAAAGCAGATACGCATAAGACAGCCGCTCGCCACACTTTATATTTGCAGCGGTGAAAAAGCACCCGCCATCGAACAGGTTCTTTTGGATGTCATAAAGAGCGAGGTCAATGTCAAGGCTGTCAAGATAATAGATGACCGCTCTATACTTGAGGATTATGTGGCCGCGCTGGACTTCAAACAGGCAGGTTCGGTTTTAAAGGCCGATGTCAACAAGGTCAAGGAGCTTCTCACCGCGCAGTCGGATGCGGATATGCAGCGCACTGTTGACGAAATACGACTTGGCGGCGACGTCGCGGTGACCGGCTTTGACAGAGCGCTGCCGGCGCGAATTTTTCTGCTTTGCGCGGTTCCCAAAAAGCACATCACGCTGGAGCAGGAGGGCGATCTCCTTGTGGCGCTCGACACGATAGTCACGCCCGAACTGATGGATGAGGGCAGGCTGCGCGACATGCTAAGACAGTGCCAGGTTATGCGCAAAACGGCGGAATTCAACGTGGACGACAGAATTGTGGTTTATATCGAGACGAAATCGTCGCTTGAAAAGGTCATCGGTGAAAACGGCGAATATGTGGAGAGCGAGCTGCTCGCCACAATCTCAAAAGAGCCGCTCGAAAAACCCGAGATAAGCGAGAGCTTTGAGGTCGACGGTGTTGACGTCAAGGTTATGATGCGTCGCGCATAGGCATTTTTATCGGTCAAAATCGAACAAAACGCATAAATATGACGGAGCTTTACTCAATAAAAGGGGCAAGCTCCGTTTTCATTTGTGTGAGCTATGAGCATTGAGTGACTTTATCTTTTTTAATTGCATTAGTTTGCAATGTTTGGTATATTATGTTTATACAATATAAATTAGAGGAGGAGAACTATAATGGCTGAAACAAAGAAAACCGCGGCACCGACGGCAGTCAAATCCGGAAAATCCGCAATCGGTCTTCGTGTGCTTGCATTCGTTTTTTGGCTGCTCGGTATCGCTTGCGAGGTAGTGGCCGTATTAATTTTAAACAAAACGATTTTTGTCACGCCCGAGAAGATGACAATGTGGCTGATTATTCCGCTCGTCGTTGACTTGGTGTTGGTGATAATCGGATCTCTGCTCTGGAAAAAATCAAACCGCATAGACCCGGCCTCGGAAAAGAACAAGCTGAAGTTCTGGTTGTGGAACAACCTCGGCGTTATCATGTCCGTAATCGCCTTTGTCCCAATCATCATTCTGTTCCTTGCAAACAAGGATCTCGACGGAAAGACGAAGAAAATCGTGACGATAGTCGCTGCTGCCGCACTTCTCATCTCCGGCGCATCCTCATATGACTGGAACCCAGTGTCGTCAGAGGACGTAGAGCGCGCAAAGGCTGTCGCAGAGCAATACCCAAACTATACGGGCACTGTTTATTGGACAACTTTCGGAAAATCATATCACTACAGCGAGGACTGCCAGACTCTGCGCCATTCTGAAAATGTGGCCAAGGGCACAATAGATGAGGCCATCGGCGCAAAGAGATCTGACCCCTGCGATTTCTGTGCAGAGGGCGCAAAGGCCAAGCTGGACGCGCTCGAAACAGACGGAAAAGCGGAATAGGCATTTCCTAAACCGACCTTGCAAAATATCGCCGCGCATTGGAGGCGTTTAAAGCACGAAGC
The DNA here is from genome assembly GCA_036653595.1 of Oscillospiraceae bacterium. Classification (GTDB taxonomy): domain Bacteria; phylum Bacillota; class Clostridia; order Oscillospirales; family Ruminococcaceae; genus JAVVTQ01. The sequence goes on along the minus strand of JAVVTQ010000056.1, from coordinate 707 downwards.
AGAGTATCAAAGTCAAAGCAGCCATGCTCAAACAGAAGGTGTCCGCTGTCTTGCTTGCCTTTCGCCGCAAGGACACCCCGATTTTGGCAAAGATTTTCGCAGGGCTGACCGTCGCATATGCTCTTTCTCCAATCGACATTATACCTGACTTTATTCCCGTTCTCGGATATTTGGATGACCTGTTGATTTTGCCTGCAATGATAGCGCTTTGCATAAAGCTGATACCGAAGCACATCATGGCGCAGTGCGAGGAGCAGGCGAAATCGAAAAAATCCGAAGCGCTGCCGAAAAAGTGGTACTTTGCCGTTCCAATCATTTTGATATGGGTGCTTGCGGCGGCGCTTGTTTTGTACATAGTTTTAAATTAGGGTTCACGCGCGCAAAAATGTATAAATCGAAAAAGCCGGTTGGTTTTGCCGGACAAAACGCAAGTATAAGAAAAGCAGCACCTGCTTCTCCAAATGGAGCGGCGGTGCTGCTTTTGGTTGTATAAAAAGATTTCGCAAACGCGGTTCTCACTCGGCATAAACAAAAACGAGTGAAAACCGAAGAGATGCGTTAGATTTTCTCTGCATTTTCGAAGAGCACCTCATAAATGCATGTTTTATATAGCTTGTCGTTGTAATCATTGAAGCTTTAATTAAGGTCAAGGGCTTTTAAATTAGGGGCTAAGGGCTTTTAGGTCAAAGTCTTTATTGTCAGGGACT
>JAVVTQ010000055.1:0-7842 GCA_036653595.1 Oscillospiraceae bacterium | reverse complement strand
TAACAACCCCGAAGCTGCGCTTCGCCTCACGGCTTCGCCGCGCCTGTCGCTTCGCGACAGAAATTGTGGTATAATCAAGTCAATGAAATTATCATTTGCACGGCAAAATTGAAAATCAAAGCAATTTCTAATCTGCTTTTAATCAAAGACAAAGTCGGTTTTAAATAATGGGGGTTCATAATAGGGCCATAGCATAAAAACGGAGGTTAATTATGAAACAGAATTTTGAACTGGTGGAAAAACTGGTGGAAAAAACAGGGGTCAGTTACGCGCAGGCAAACGAAGCCCTGGAGAAAAACAACGGAGATATTCTTGACGCGATAATATGGCTTGAGGCCGAGGGCATGACACAAAAAGCATCTGCCTCATACTCGACAAAGCGAGGGGAGCCGAACTCGGGCGTGGACAGTGACAGATTCAAAAGCTCTGTCAAGTCCTTTGGCGAATGCCTTTGCTCTGTGATAGACAAGGGCAACTCAAACACTCTGGAAATATATCGCAGAGGCGAGCGCAAGCTCTCGGTGCCGGTCACGGTTTTTGTGATTCTGCTGATTATCGGGTTTTGGTTTGTGCTGCCGCTTATGATTGTCGGACTGTTTTTTGAATTCAGATATTCATTTAAAGGCGCGGAGCTTGGCAGCGACAAGGTAAATGACGCCATGGGAAAAGCGACTGACATCGCCGACAGCATCAAGACAGAAATCAAAAACTCCGAAAAAAAGACTGACAATTCAAAAGGCGACAAATAGCGCTGTGTATGTTTACAATAAAGGCGGGTACGCGGCGCCAAAGTAAAAAATGACGTCAAACAGGGAGCAGCCATGGCAACAGAGATTCTCATCGTTGAGGACGACGAAAAAATAGCGCGCTTTCTTGAGCTTGAGCTTAAGCACGAGGGGTATGAGGTAAAAAAATCATCCGATGGGCGCGAGGGCTTGGAGCTTGCGCTCTCGGGTGTCTTTGACCTTCTTCTGCTCGATGTGATGCTACCGGGCCTAAACGGAAATGAGGTCATCAGACGGCTTCGAAAGGTTTCGGCGATGCCTGTCATCATGCTGACGGCACGCGACGCGGTCATGGACAAGGTTTCCGGACTCGATTTGGGCGCCGACGACTATGTCACAAAGCCGTTTGCCATAGAGGAATTGCTCGCGCGCATAAGGTCGGCGCTGCGAAAAAAGCAAAGCGTCAAATTTGAGGCTGAGGCTGAGGTTTTGCACTGTTCAGGCCTGTGCCTTGACAGCGCCCGCCATACCGTTTCGTACAATGGGCACAAAATAGACCTTACAAAGCGCGAGTTTCTGATGCTGGAGCTGCTGATGAAAAATGCGGGAATTGTAATAACGAGGGAGACATTTATTGATAGAATATGGGGCTGGGACTATGTGGGAGAGACTAACATAGTCGACGTCTATATAAGGTATCTCCGTGCGAAGATAGACGAGGTGTTTGGCACAGAGCTTATTTCAACCGTGCGGGGAATCGGATATGTTCTCAAATAAAAGGCGCATGAAGAAAACCGATAAGGTGAATTCTACCGCTGCGCGAATAAAAATTTTGCAGTCGAGGAGAATGAACAGGGTTCTGGTTTTTGTGAATATTTCTCTTTTGCTGCTCGCGCTTATCGGCTGGTGCTACGTAAATGACAGCGCATATGCCAAAGAGACAAACCCTTTCGTGCTTATGGGAGAGGTGTCAAGAGGGGTGAATTTGGTGGTTCCTTCGGGAAACGCCGATTTTTTGATTGAATACACAATGTCAATGCAAGGAATGCTCCCAAAAACTGTCGATGCTACGCCGTTTTTCTATATTTTGATTGTGTCTTTTTTTGTTGTCTCCTTTGTGGAATGTGCAATTGTGGCGATATCCAACCTGTTCGCCAAAAGGCAGATAAACAAGCAGCTGGAACCGCTGTATGAACTCGCGCGGTCGGCAAAGCAGCTTTCTGTGGAAAGATACGAGAAGCCCGCCCCGCCAGCTGCAAAGCCGGCTGTAGAGGAGGAGAGCCTACACAGTTTGGAACATGCAATAGCCGGCATCAAGCCCGAGCGCGCAGGCGTAAAACTGTACACCGGTTATGAAGACACAAGGGGCATAGAGGATGCTATAAACAGCCTTATGGACAGAACCCGTGAGAGCTATGACAGACAAATCCGCTTTGTATCGGACGCGTCACACGAGCTGCGCACCCCAATCGCCGTTTTGAAAGGCTACATCGACATGCTTGACCGGTGGGGAAAGTCCGACGAAAAAACACTCGACGAATCTATAGCGGCCATCAAGGCGGAGACAGACCACATGAGTGCACTTATAGAGCAGCTCTTGTTTTTGGCGCGCGGAGACAGCGGAAAGCTGGAGATGAACAGCGAGTACTTTTTTCTGCGCGACATGGTTCGCGACGTGTTCGAGGAGTACAAAATGATAGACACGCATCACTTGTGGGAGATTTATGACAGTGAAAAGTTTGTCGTGACGGGCGACTATGCATTGCTCAAACAGGCGACGCGGATTTTGGTCGACAATGCAGCAAAATACACCGAAAAGGGCAAAAAAATCACAATAAGTGCAAAAAAAGGTGTCGAAGGAGAGCCTTGCATAGTGGTGCAGGACAGCGGAATTGGCATTTCGAGCGACGATATGGAGCACATTTTCGACCGATTTTATCGTGCCGACACCGAGCGCGACAGAAGCATCGGAGGCACCGGTTTGGGTCTGTCCATCGCAAAATGGATTGTAGACCGGCACGAGGGAGTTTTTGAGGTGGTGAGCTATCAGGATATCGGCACACGCATCACAATCAGGCTGCCAAAGCAAGACGGAAAAAAGCCAAAGTCGGAGGAGGAAACCATATGAAAAAGTGCATAGTCATACCGGATTCGTACAAGGGTACGCTCACAGCTGCGGAGTTTTGCCATATTGCGCAAGAGGAGATAAAAGCAAAATTTGCTGACTGCGAGGTAGTCTTAATTCCGGTGGCTGACGGCGGAGAGGGCACAGTGGACTGCTTTGCATTGTCGCTTGGCTATGAGAGGGTGGCCGTCGAGGCCACGGGTCCTTTTGGCGAGCGGCTGGAGGCATATTATGCAAAAAAGGACGGCTGCGCAGTTGTGGAGCTTGCGATGTGTGCGGGGCTGCCGCTCGCGGCAAGCCGCCTCAATCCCTCACTTACGACGACTTATGGTGTCGGACAGGTAATTAAAAAGGCCGTCATGGACGGCTGCAAAAAAATTATCCTCGGGCTTGGCGGAAGCTGCACAAATGACTGTGGTGCAGGAATGGCGGCTGCGCTTGGCACAAGATTTTTCGACGCAGAGGGCAAAAAGTTTGTGCCGACAGGCGGTGAGCTGCACACGGTTGTCAAAATAGATACAAGCGAGACGCAGAGGCTTTTGTGCGGGTGCGAAATCGTTGCGATGTGCGACATAGATAACCCTCTTTGCGGTGAACACGGGGCAGCTTACATATTCGCACCCCAAAAGGGGGCTGACAGTGAAATGACGCGCGCGCTTGACAGAAATTTGCAGACATTTGCCGGCACAATAAAGGCGGCGCTCGGAGTAGAGGTGGCAAGTCTCAAGGGCGCAGGGGCTGCGGGAGGAGCGGGTGCCGGGGTTGTGGCATTTCTCGGCGGTGAGCTTCGATCCGGTATAGACACGGTGCTCGAGCTAGTGCACTTTGACCGCGAGCTGGAGGGTACAGACATCGTTTTCACGGGCGAGGGCCGCCTTGATGGGCAAAGCCTTGATGGCAAAGCGATTGTCGGAATAGCGCGCAGAGCGGCAAAAAAAAGCGTCCCTGTCATAGCCGTCGTCGGAGCTATCGGAAATGATGCGTGTAAAATTTACTCGCAGGGCGTCAGCGCGATTTTTTCCATAAACACATGTGCCGAAGCATTTGAAACCTCAAGGTTTAAAACAAAGGAGAACCTGAGAACGGTTTTTGACAATATTTTGAGGCTGTATGACTGTGCTTATAGGGACAATTGATATACAGTGAGCTGATTAAAAAAAGGCGGGCGGCAATTTTGAATTCCTAAAATTGCTGCCCTATTTTTATCGCATTTTGGCAATTGAAGAGAGCAGACACTGTCAAAAGTAGCAATATGCGCAAAAAATATGTTCAATTACGGCAAATTCTAGTGAAATTATTGATATAATGCGCCGGCAATGCTATACTTAAAGAAACGGCAACGGTTAAGGAGACGAAACATGAACTCCTCAAGCCCTTTGTATATGCAGGTCTATAATTCAATAGCGCGAGATATTTACAAGGGGCAATACCCCTTTGGAAGCGAGCTTCCAAACATGAAAGAAATTGCCGAAAAATACAAGGTGTCGGCTATAACGGTGAGAGCGGCCTTTCACGAGCTTTGCGAAAAACGGCTTATAACCGTTTCGCAGGGCAAGGAAGCGCGGGTGATATTTGACAACTGCGCAGAAAGGACTATGGGAACATATTTCAGATGGCTGGCAGAGCGCCGCGATGCTATCTCGGAGATTTATGAGCTGGGTAGGATTGTTGTGCCGCCCTTTATAGTGATTGGCGCGCGTGCATGCGATGACCGCGCGGTCGAGAGACTCTGCGTGATACGTGATTGCTCGTCGCAGGCGAAAAAGTCTATGCAGTACAATCTGGAGATTCTCACAGAGTTTTTGATGTGCATTGCTGTGCAAACCAAAAACAGAGTTGCGATAAATTTGTTTGAGCAGGTCGATGATTTTATCAAAATCCCTCTTGTCACATCGTTCGACGACAAGGCGGTGAGCGACGATATGTGCAGGCAGTCGACTGAATTTATGGGCAGGATAATCGAGCTTATATCGCTTTGCGAGTTCGACGGGATATACACCTATGTCAAGAGTAAACTGGACGAAATACTGTACCTTTTTGGCGTATATGTGAAGGAGAGCACAAACGGCATAAACCCCGAGTCTAAGGTCAGCTTTGAGTGGTCTTTGGAACAGCAAAAGTCATATAAGTATACTAAAATTGCCGATGATTTGATTTTGAAAATAATGTGCTGCGAATATGAAAACGGACAGCTTTTGCCGTCGGAAGCGAGGCTGCGCGAGATATACGGCGCGTCAACGATGACGGTGCGCCGTGCCATGAAAATTGTGAGCAGCGAGCAAATGATAAGGACAAATCAAGGTCAGGGCAGTGTTGTGGCGCTGAACAAAAGCGGTATAAGCAAAAACGGCCCGCGCTACATGCGCCTTGTCATGGGACTGCCTCGACATGCCGAGGTGCTGCAAATTTTGCAGGTTTCGCTGCCTGAGCTTGCGCGCACGGCGTTTTGCAAAAGCCGCGAGGAGCTGGAAACTGCCGCTGATGAGTCCATGGCTCAGATCAACGGCAAGTACATGTGGGCGGGCATGTCTATAGTCAAGAGTATGGTCGAGAAGCTGCCGAACAAGGCCGTGCGGGAGATTTATATGCAGCTGCTGCGGGATGTCAGCCGTCACAACCTCCTGTGCACTTTTTTCGAGCAGAGTATGCCGGATTATAGGGAAAGATTTGCGAAAATGCTGGTGCAGACGCGCCTTGCAGTGAAAAGTGGCGACTACTGCAAGTTTTTGGACGGCGTATCACAAATGGTGAAGCTGGTGGCTGCTGCAAACGCCGCGTTTGCAGCAGAGAACGAAATATTCTTTGATTTGACGGAAATATAAAAAAAGACGGAAAGTCCAACGCCCAAGCAGCGCTGAACTCTCCGTCTTTTTGTAATTTATCAGTCCTTGATGTCAAAAGCTTCGAGCTTGTTTTTGGGAGCACCCGGCCTGCTGTCACCGTGCTTTACAAACAGCATAGCGACAAAGGCCAAAATCTCAAAGACCACTGCATATGGAAACAGGTATTGATAGCCTACGAATTGCAGCACGGCGCCCGACGCGATGGGGGTTATTATCTGGGCAGTCATGCTCAGGGTGTAGTAGTAGCCGGTGTATTTTCCAATTGTCGAGCCGCGGCTCATTTCCACAACCATAACGAGCGTATTTACTATTATAAATGCATAGCCGATGCCGGCGAGACAGAAGAAAAAGTAGACTGCCGGACTGAATTCTGCAAACAATGTCGCGGACCCAAAGGCAATCGCAAGGAGAACGAGCCCCACCAAAATCGTATTCTTGCGCCCGATTTTGCTAGCGATAAAGCCAACCGGTATGTACGAGACGATAGAGGCGATTGTGGCAATGAGCAGTATTCCGGCATAGCTTCCACCTTTCATGCCCCAGACGACCTCACAGTACTTTGAGAAGGCTGTTGTGACAGCGTTGTAGCCCATGAAGAAGAAAAAGACCGTGATGACGATGAGCGCGAGACTTTTGAAGACATCCTTCGGAAGTCCTTTTTTTTCGACTCCATCGCTGTCAAGCTCCGGCTCCTCGTCAATTCCAAGCGCTTTGCTTTCCTTGCGCATGGCAACGACGGCTTTTGGCTCGCTGACAGTGAAGAAAAGAATAATCACACAAACCGCCATAAAGACAGCCGTTATCACAAACAAGGGCATGTAGTTTGGATGGTCCGTCTCGGGCACTGTGAATTTTATAATCCCCAGCATCATCGCGCCGCCCAGCGCACCCATTAGATTTATCACAGCATTTCCCTTGCTGCGAAGCGGCTTTGGTGTGACATCCGGCATAAGAGCCACCGCAGGGCTGCGATAGCTTGACATAGCCAGCAGAATGACGCCCAGAGCTATGAAGAAAAGGATGAAGTTGCGGGCGGTGTCCGCAATGGGGATGAGCACGAGACACGCGACGGCGATGGATGTGCCTATGAGTATATAAGGCATCCTGCGCCCGATTTTTGTGTGCGTCTTGTCAGAGAGTATCCCGAAAAAAGGCAATAAAAACAGCGCGAGGACATTATCGAGTGCCATGATTCCGCCTGCCACGGTGTCGGAAACCTCAAAGGTGCTTTTTAATATTTTGGGAATTATCCCGTCATATACCTGCCAGAATGCGCAGATTGACATAAATGCCAATCCGACAAAAAAGGTGCGCTTTGTGTTTAGCTTCATTGCAAATCCTCCATATATCATTATAAATAGATTTTAGCTTATTAGAAGGAAGTGATAAATCAAAAAATGTCAAAATTGCCCTTTTGACGAAGAAACCCATAGCTTATTGTACAATGTGCGGCAAAGCATGGGGTCAAAGAGCAAAAAGTGACAAGATCTAGGGCATAGTGGCAGAGCCGAGGTGAGATGCCCGACGGCGGATACATGTTGGCCGCAGAAAAGCAAAGAAAATATACGGACACAAAAATGCATGCCGGTTCGCCCGAAAGCTTCGGGCAAACCGGCATGCATAGAACTGTCAAAAAGAAGTTGGCGGAAATGTGCAAATTTGCAAGCCAATCGATTTACTTGCGCATTAGAATTATCTGGAACTGATCGCTGTAGATGACGCTGTAGCCGTTTTCCACAAGCTTATCCATAAGAGCCGTATCCCTGTATGCATGGTCATAGAGGGCCGCATATTTGGCGGGTATTATAAGATCGCCAAACATAAACTGCAAACCGGTTCCTTTTGGCAGACTGAGAGAAAATCTGGAGATATCGTTGTAGCACGCAACCGTGTTGTCCCACTTGTTCTCGGTATTTTCGTCGAGAACAATAAGATTCGAGAACTCCTCGGCTTTGTCTATATAATACTGAACGCTTTCATGCTCGGCGCGGTGCATTTCCATCAGCGCTGCGTCAAACGTCCAAGATACAGGAAAAGACAAGACACCCACAACAATAAGCATATATAAGTACTGCTTGTATTGCAAAAAAATTCCAAAAAGAACCGAGATAATGACAACAATCGAAACCTGTCTTACGTATGCAGTGCC
>JAVVTQ010000054.1:0-7918 GCA_036653595.1 Oscillospiraceae bacterium | reverse complement strand
CATTAGATGCTTTGAATGTGCGGTAAATGCCATCCTCATCGGAACAGGTCGCGTCGCGCAGTGTTTCCGACCTCCGCGCCCCGAACCGCTGCCAAATTCGGTTCTTCTACTTTTATATAACATTAAATGCTTTGAATGTGCGGTAAATGCCATCCTCATCGGGACCGGGCGCAATATAGTCTGCAGCAGCCATCACCTCGTCCGCGCTTCCACCCATCGCAACTCCTACTCCAGCATAGCGTATCATAGAGATATCGTTGCCGCCGTCCCCGACCGCCATTGCCTGCTCGCGCTCAAGTCCCAAATATTTCAGCGTTTTTTCTATACCGACGTGCTTTCCGCCATTTGCGGGAATCACATCGCCCGTGATGGGGTTGTATCTCACAATGGTGCTTTTTCGAAGCAGGCTCAAAAGAACTTTTTCCTGCTCGAGGTCGATATACGGTGCGAGGGAAAAAACCTCGTGTCCGCGCAAGTCTTTGACTTCGCGCAGCTCAAGCAGCGGTATTTTTATCATGCTGTGGAACTGTCTGACAATGTCGTTCTCCCTGTTCATGTATATGCTGTCAAATTCCGATACACTGCAAGCGAAGTTGAGCTCGTCGGACAGCTTGATTGTGGCGGCGACATCGTCTTCGTCGAGGGGCTGTTTATAAAAAACCGTTCCGTCGCTCATATAGCATATTTGTCCGTTGAGCGATACATAGCCGTCAAGCTCCAAGTCGGAGATTATCCGGCCCTCTTCCTTGATTCGGGTGTGGCGCCCGGTGGAGACAAAGACATACACGCCGTTTTTTCGTGCCAGTCTGACGGCCTCGCGCGCGCTTTGCGGAATTTCTCTCGTGATGGGGCTCGTCAGCGTGTTGTCCACGTCCAGGAAGACAGCCTTGATCATTTTTTTCTCTCCTTTATTTTGGCTTTGCAGATTTTGGCGCAAAGTGGTAATATACAGTTAGGTTTCAAAATTCTAGGGAGGTATAGATATGAAAATTACTAAGGGACTTGTTTTTTGCGATGATTTCGAACTTCAAAACAGAGATGTGTACTGTGATGGCGACACTATAACCGACTCGGGCGCTGCGGGTGACGGCGAGGTTTTGGACGCCACCGGATGTATTGTTTCGCCGGGATTTGTGGACATCCACATTCACGGAGCGTACGGAACTGATTTCTGCGACGGCACAACGGCCGCAAACGAGAATATTGCAAAGTATCTGAGCTCAACCGGCGTGACGAGCTATTTGGGCACAACGATGGCATATGACAAGGACAAGCTGGTCGACATGATGGGCTGTGCCGGCGAATTGATGGATCACCCGCGTCTCGGCAGTGCTGTCATGCGCGGAATCAACCTTGAGGGACCGTTTGCGTCTGAAGAGAAAAAAGGCGCAATGCAGGCCAAATATCTTGTAAAGCCCGATTTCGAATATTTCATGAAGCTTTTCAATGCCTGTGGCAAAAGAATAAAGCTGACAGATATTGCACCTGAGCTTGAGGGCGGCATGGATCTTGTGGAAAAAGCGAGCAAGGTTTCCGTCGTCAGTCTGGCACACACAAACGCGGACTACGATACAGCAAAAAAAGCCTTTGAGTCCGGCGCGTCACACGTCACCCATCTCTTCAACGCAATGCCCCCTCTCAATCACCGCGATCCCGGAGTTATCGGCGCTGCTTGTGATTTTGCAAATCAGGCAGAGCTTATCTGCGATGGCATTCACATTCATCCGTCTGCGATACGCGCAGCATTCAAGCTGTTTGGCGATGACAGAATATGCCTCATAAGTGACTCGATGATGGCTTGCGGAATGTCGAACGGCGTATATTCTCTGGGCGGACAGACCGTCACAGTTCTCAACGGAAAGGCCACTCTTGAAAGCGGCACAATTGCCGGCAGCGCCACGCCTCTCACAGAGTGCTTCCGCCGCGCTGTTAAGCTCTTTGGAATTCCCCTTATCAGCGGCTTGAAGGCTGCCACGGCAAACCCGGCAAGAGCTATCGGCATGTCGGACCTCATCGGCAGCATCACCCCGAAAAAACGCGCGGACTTTACCCTCTTCGACGCGGAAACGCTCATGGTCAAGCACTGCGTAATCGGCGGAAAGCTCGTATTCTGATTATACATGCACCGGCCCTACAATTCAATATGCACAAAACATTCGCACAAACAGCGATTTTTTGACGCATTTAGACCGTACGGCTGACAGCCGATAAAAAAGGGGGCGCTTTCATTAAAAGCTGCCTCCTTTTGTTTCCCTCCAAATTCGGGTGCTTGCGGAAGTCAAAAGCCGCCGTTTTTAATATCGCACCCGCCCATCTCGATGCTCTTTGCATGTTTGATTAAAATCTGGGCTTTGTCCAAAAATAGAAAGTGCGCTTTATTTGGCCATTGTACCTGATGAGGTTTTGCGCAAAGTCCGTTTTCTTCGGCATTGTCACTCGTCATTTCGGTTAGACTGAGCTCACTTTCGGCTTTTGTGCATTGCAGCCAAATGCACGGCACCGCACAAATTTCGCCGCGCATTGACGCGCCTTTCTTGACAAGGTATTCTTAACGCAATATAATAGCGCGTATAATTTTGTATTGTGATTTCTGCGGCAGGCAGGGCGCCGAGACGCTCTTCAGCGGCACTCTTAATTCAAATAGTCTTTCATCGGAGGTGACGCGTTGACAAAGGACGAATATCTCGAAGAACTAGAAAAAAACCTCACTCGGCTTCCCGAGGCTGAGCGCGCCGCCTCTCTTGGGCGCTGCGCCGAGCAATTTGCAGGAGAAAAGAGCAGCGAGGAGACAATCGCGCGGCTTGGAAATCCCACAAGGCTTGCGGCGCAAATCATGGCCGAATATTCCTCACAAGCGCTCAATATCCCCATCTTTTCAAAGCTTGACGCAAGCGACGCGGACCTCGGCGCCGACGGTGTCGGCCACATACCCGAATACTCCCCCTACGCGGGCGACTATTCGCCCGAAGGCTCTGCTTATTCTGCATCAAAGCCACAAAGCACCGGGAAAAAATATTTTTTTGCCGTGTGGAGCGTCATTTTGGGCATCATGGCACTGCCGGTGGCGCTGCCGCTTGCCTTGGCGGCGCTTGTGCTGATACTGGCGCTAGCCTGCATCGGCGTTGCGCTTATAATCGCGCTTTTCTTTGCTGTGGTTGCCCTGTTTGCTGTCAGCATTTTCACCATAATTTATGGCTCTCCTTTCTTTGCGACAATTGAAGGCTCTGCGCTCGCAACGCTCGGCACCGCTTTTTTGCTGTTTGGCGTAGGTCTTGTTTTTGTGCCTCTTTTTGTCACCTTTTGCGTTTGGAGCGCGCGCACCACGGGAAGAGCCATCTCTTGGCTTTTTGTGAAGCTGAAAGGGACGGTGAGCCGATGAACAAAAAAAGATCCTCTCTCCTTGCTTTTGTCGTCATTGGGCTGACCTTTGTCGTGCTCGGCGTCATTTTGCTGCTGCTTGCTTTCACGATAGGGCGCTTTGACTTTTCAAAAATCATCGCCGCGATAGAGTTTAAAACGGAGATTATAACACGTGAATTCGACGGCGATGTCAGAGAAATCACCCTCACCTCCACAATTGCAAAAATAGAGCTGATTCCCGGTGATGAAACACGCCTTGAGGCCGAAAATTTTTCACCCGATGCCCTTGAAATCTCTTTTGCGGACGGCGCGCTCAAAATCCGTGACAATGAGATAGGGCTTTCCACTATCTTTGACTTGCAGGACATAGGACAAACATTAAAAGATACACTCTACAATAATCGAAAAATAAAGCTTTATATAAATGACGAGCTGCTCGAAAAGCTGACAATCGACTCGGATCTCGGTGAAATAACCATGTCGGGGCTTGACGTGGGGGATTTGACCCTGCGCTGCGGCACCGGCTCGATAGCCGCCACAAATATCAGCTCGGGCAAGGCGGTGATCAGCAGCGACACGGGCAGTCTGCGCTTTGTCGGTTGTTCGTTTGGCAACCTGCTTTTGAGCAGCGACACCGGCAGCGTCAACTACTCGGGGCTTCTCTTTGGCCCATGCAATATCGAGAGCGGTGTCGGAGTGGTAAAGCTTATGCTGGACGGAACCTCGGACGACTATTATATCGTATGTGAGCAGGGTGTCGGCAGGATTGCCGTAAATGGCTCGCTGCTAGTCGGCTCGGGCAAAAAGCTTTGGGGAAACAGCGCCGCCGCCACAAGGCTAAATGTCAGCGCGGGAACCGGCTCTATCGATATAACTGTCAAATAGCACTGCTTTTCACGCATGCGCTCCCGGCTGATATATTCAGGTTTTTTATAATAAACACAGAGCAGGCGAATTCGCATTTTTTGCATCCTGTAAGGGGACATTGCAGTATGACAGCCTGCACATAAATACATGAAAAGGGGACATCGCTCTGTTGAGCGACGTCCCCTTTTCAGACTCTGTTTCTTATATGCACCTTGCAAAAATACCTCCGCCTCGCTGCCGCGGATTTTTTTAGGCTATATGGCCCAAAACGGCCTTAACTATATCGAGCGGGCTGTCTACTATGAATTCTGCGCCGCTGTCCTGCAAAACCTTTCTGTCCCTGTAGCCCCATGACGCGGCGACGGTGTGCGCTTCGGCCGCTTTTGCAAAGGCGATGTCGATTTCGGAATCGCCAACGTAATATGTCTCCTCGGGGCGGTAGCCGTGCTTCTTCATGCACTCTGTGAGAAGTGTCGGGTCCGGCTTGCGGGGATACCGTTCGCTCATGCCCTCGACAAAGGCAAACTCCGTCTCGGGAAAATAGTGAGCGATGACGCGCACGGCGTTTGGGTGCGGCTTGTTGGAGATGACCGCCAGCTCCACGCCCTCGCCGCGAAGTATATCCAATGTTTGCATCATGCCGTCATACGGTTCGCTGAGACAGCAGCAGTGCTCCTCATAGTATGGCGTATACTCTTTGAAAAACTCATCGAGCAAATCTCCCCTGTCCGCCGGCAGCGCGTGCTCGCAAAGCCAGCGTGCGCCGTTCCCGATAATTTTTCTGTAATCGCCGACAGTATGTGTAGGCAGCTTAAATTTCTCGAGTATCGCGTTGACGCCGTTTCCTATATCGGCTATTGAATCAATGAGTGTGCCGTCAATGTCAAATACACATAGTTTATGCATATTGTTTCCCTTTCGTTGCTTTGCTCAATTTTGGGCTGCCTGCCGCTTTGAGGCAGCTTGTTTAATCGCATGTTCTTTATAATATCACAAAATTGATGTTTTTGCGCTATGATTTTGTGGCAGTACACCGTTTTTGAGACTGTACGAACACCTCCGCTTATGGTATTATTGTTAAAAAGATACCATAAGCACACATCAAGGGTAATCTCGCCTTTTGCGGCGACCTCCTATACGCTGTGCTTATCCGGAAACGCACTGTCGAAAGGACTTGTTGAAATGGCGGAAAAATTCTATATAACCACACCCATCTATTACCCGTCCGACAATCTGCACATCGGGCACGGGTATACAACCGTTGCCGCAGACACAATAGCAAGATATAAGCGGATGCAGGGCTTCGATGTCATGTTCCTCACCGGCACGGACGAGCACGGCCAAAAAATTGAGGACAAGGCAAAGGATGCCGGCGTCTCGCCAAAAGAATATGTGGACAAAATTGTCTTTGGCATTAAAGAGCTGTGGAAAACGATGAATATCTCCTATGACCGATTCATCCGCACCACGGACGACTATCATGAGGCCGCGGTTCAAAAGATATTTAAAACGCTGTACGACAAGGGCGACATATATAAAGGCGAGTATAAGGGTATGTATTGCAAGCCCTGCGAGAGCTTTTGGACGGAGAACCAGCTGGTGGACGGCAAGTGCCCGGACTGCGGGCGCGCAGTCTGCGAGGCAAAGGAGGAGGCCTACTTCTTTCGTCTGTCCAATTATTCCGACAGGTTGCTCGAGCTGTACGAAAAAAATCCGGAATTCTTGCAGCCCCAGTCACGCCTAAATGAGATGAAAAGCTTCATCAATCAGGGTCTTGAGGATCTGTGTGTTTCGCGCACCTCCTTTACATGGGGAATCCCTGTAGACTTCGACCCGGGGCACATTGTCTATGTATGGGTGGACGCGCTGTCCAACTATATAACGGCACTCGGCTATGACAACGACAAATACAGCGACTTTGACACCTATTGGCCGGCAGACGTTCATCTGATGGCAAAGGAAATTGTGCGCTTTCACTCCGTAATCTGGCCGGCGCTGCTCATGGCACTCGATTTGCCTCTCCCGAAAACCGTATTCGGACACGGCTGGCTGCTCATGGAGGGCGGCAAGATGTCGAAGAGCTGCGGCAATGTCGTCGACCCAAATGTGCTGTGCGCCCGCTATGGCGTAGACGCCATACGCTACTACCTGATGCGCGAAATTCCGTTTGGCCACGACGGTGTTTTCTCAAATGAAAGCCTGATTTCCCGCATAAACGCGGATCTTGCAAACGATCTTGGGAATCTGCTCTCCCGCACTGTCAGCATGGTGGAAAAGTACTTCGACGGCACACTTCCCGCAGAGCGCGAGAGCGGTGAGTTTGACGACGATCTTATCGCAATGTGCAACGGGCTTTATGACAGCGTCGACGCCTGTATCGGCAAATTTCTGCTTCCCAATGCGCTCGCGGAAATTTTCAAGGTTATATCGCGCGCCAACAAGTACATCGACGAGACGCTTCCGTGGAATCTCGCAAAGGATGACAGCCGCCGCGCGCGTCTGGCGTCTGTGCTCTACAATCTCTGTGAAACCTTGCGCGTCTGTTCTGTTTTGCTCGATCCCTTTATGCCCTCTACAGGCCCGAAGATTCGCGCGGCTATCGGCGCGGACGACAGCGTCGCAACTCTTGCGTCGTGCAAATTCGGCGCCATGACAAAGCCGGTCACCGTGGTGAGGGCCGAGGTTCTGTTCCCGCGCATAGATATGGAAAAAGAGCTGGCCGAGCTGGCAGAGCACACCATGAAAAAACAATCCCCAAAAGCTGAAATTGAGCATTTGGAAGCGATAAAATACGACGACTTCATGAAAACCGAGCTGCGCGTCTGCAAGGTTGTCAACTGCGAGAAAGTTGAAAAGGCCGACAAGCTGCTTCGTTTTACACTTTTTGACGGCGAACGAGAACGCGTGGTTCTTTCCGGAATTGCGCAGTGGTACAGCCCCGCGGACCTTATCGGCAAAAAAGTGGCTGTTGTCGTAAACCTCGAGCCGGCAAAAATCCGCGGCATTTTGAGCGAGGGCATGATTTTGTCGAGTGAATGCGGCGACAGAGCAAGCGTCTTGTTTGTCTCGGACGATGTCGCGGAGGGTTCTCGCATAAGATGAGTGATAACAGAGTTTTTTACAGCGGTATTTTCGACACGCACGCCCACTATGACGATGAGGTTTTTGCGCCGAATTTGAGCGAGGTGCTCTCAGTTCAGAGAGAAAACGGCGTTGTGGGTATAATCAACTGCGGCAGCGACGAGGCCTCCTCTTTGCGCAGCGCGGAGCTTGCAAAAGAATATACCTTTGTTTATGCCGCTGTCGGAGTTCACCCGCAAGAGGCAGAAAATCTCTCCGACGGCTGGCTTGACAGAATCGCCGCCATGGCGGCGCTGCCAAAGGTATGTGCTATCGGCGAGATAGGGCTTGACTATTACCGCGACTATCCCTCAAGGGATAGACAACAAGAAGTCTTCCGAAAACAAGTCGAACTGGCCAATTCTCTTTGCCTTCCCGTCCAAATTCACGATAGAGACGCCCACGGCGACACACTTTGTATGTTAAAGGAACTGAAGCCAAAAGGGTGTGTGCACCGTTTTTCCGGTTCACCCGAGATGGCATTTGATCTTGTGAAAATCGGCATGTATATCGGTGTCGGCGGTGCGCTCACCTATAAAAACGCCAAAAAAGAAGTCGAGACTGTTCGGCA
>JAVVTQ010000053.1:0-8122 GCA_036653595.1 Oscillospiraceae bacterium | reverse complement strand
CAAAGGACATAGCGGAAGCCATAAAAGCACAGCTTTCTTGCGATGTTGACAAGAAAAAGGTCGTTCTCACAAGGGACATAAAAAACTGCGGTGAATACGAGATTTTAATCAAGGTTCATCCCGGAGTAAGCTGCAAAATCAAAGTTGAAGTGACAGAATAGGTGCAAAATGGCCGATAGAAGAGATTTCCCATTTGAACAGAACGTGGAAAGCCTGCCGTACAGCATTGAAGCGGAGCAGGCAGTTATAGGCGCTATAATTGCCGATTCACGTGTGATTGACGATGTAGCGGGGATTCTCGTGCCTGAATACTTCTACAATGGACAAAATTTGCAGATATTCAAGGAAATTCTTCTTTTGTCGGCTCTCGGAAAGCCGATTGACTTTGTGACGGTATTGAATGCCGTGATAACTTCGTCGATTTTCGAGAAGGAGGAAGATGCAAAGGTTTACCTGTACAGCATCACCCAGTCTGTGCCGACAATTTCAAACGTCGCAACTTACGCAAAGATAGTATACGATAAATATTTGCTTCGCTCAGTGATAAGAATATGCCGTGAGGTCACTGACAACGCGGTCACAGCGGGAGAAAATGCCGCACAGATTCTCGACTATGCGGAGCAGAAGCTATATGAGATTCGCGCCGGTCGCGACAACTCGGAAATGTGGAGAATAGACTCTGTTTTGTTCGATGTTATTGACAGGCTCAATAAAATGAGCGGTCCTGACGCATACAAATACAGGGGAATTCCGACGGGCTTCGGCTATCTCGACAAGGTTTTGACCGGCTTAAACAAGTCGGATCTCATCATTCTCGCGGCACGCCCCGGTGTCGGAAAAACGAGCCTTGCACTCAACATTGCCACGAATATAGCGCGAAAAACCGACTATGCTGTCGCGATGTTCTCGCTCGAAATGTCAAAGCAGCAGCTGGCACAGCGAATCATAAGCAATGTTTCAGGAGTTTCCTCCTATGCTTTCAGAACAGGTGAGGTTTCGTCTGAGGAATGGGTGACAATCGCCGAGGGAATGAGCATTCTCACAGGAACCGGCATTTACCTCGACGACACCTCAGGAATTTCCGTGAGTGAAATTAAGTCAAAGGCCAGACGCCTCAAAAATCTAGGTCTTATTGTTGTCGACTATTTGCAGCTTATGGGTGGGTCAGGACGACGCGATTCACGCGTCAATGAGATAGCGGATATAACTCGCTCATTTAAAATTCTCGCAAAGGATTTAAACGTACCGGTAATTGTGCTGTCGCAGCTCAGCAGAAGCAATGAAAAGGAAGCAAAGCCCAGGCGTCCGCGGCTTTCGGATCTTCGCGATTCTGGTTCGATAGAGCAAGATGCCGACATCGTTATATTTTTGCACCGCGACCATGTGGAATCGGACGATGAAGAAAACAGCACCGAATCTAAGCAGGTAACGCTTATGGTTGCAAAAAACAGACATGGAGAAACTGCCAATATGATGCTAGGCTGGGACGGAGAGCACACGCGCTTTTCGTCGCTGGAATATCGCGATGAACAGTGAAGCTGTAAATACTATTAAAAAATTCAAAATGCTTGAAAAAGATGACAACGTCATGGTGTGTGTCTCCGGCGGAGCGGACTCCATGGCGCTGCTGTGTTTTTTTATAAACAACAGAGAAAAGCTCGAAATAGGAAAGCTTTTTGCTTGCCATGTTAATCATGGACTGCGCGGAGCCGCGAGCGACACGGAGGCTTCATACGTGAAGCAGTACTGCGGCTTAAATGACGTTCCGCTTTTTTTGCTTGAAGCTAAAATGCTTGAAAGCGAAAGACCCAAGGGCGAAAGTGTCGAGATGTGGGCGCGCGAACTGCGCTATATGTTTTTTCACGAGTGCGCCGAAAGCGTATCTGCAAAAATCGCAACGGCTCACACCCTAAACGACAGGGCGGAAACTCTGATTCTGAATATAATAAGAGGCGCCGGAATTGACGGAGCTTCGTCGATTCCGGCGGTGCGCGAAAACATAATCAGACCACTTATTGAGATTTCGCGCGAGCAAACTGAAAGCTATTGTGAAGAAAACAAGGTGAAATACTTTATCGACAGCACGAATAAAGAAAACATATGCTGCCGAAATATAATCAGAAACAAAGTTTTGCCTCAGCTCGTCGGGATAAACACACACGCTGTTGAGAACATAGCTTTTTTTTGTGAAAATGCGAGAAGTGCAAAGGAATTTGTGGAAGCTCAAGCGAGAGAGCTTTTACAGCGCGCATCGAAAGCAAAGGGTGGGTACAGCGCAGAGATTTTGCGGCAGGCCGACACTTTTATTGTCTGTGAGGCATTAAAGCTCTTGATTTCTGACAATAATGTCAGTGCCGATAAAGTGAAAATCTCCTGCACACTTGAGGTTGTTGAGGGAAAGGTCAAGACAGTACAATTGGCAAAAGACTTGTTTTTGACACAAAAGGATGATGTCATATTTTTCTACCGCCCTTGCGCAGAGACAAGATTGCGCTTTGAAAAAAGAGCACATTTAGGCAAAAACTCTTTTCTGGATGGTAAAATTGTCCTTATCGAGGAGAAAAACATCATTAATAAAGAAATAACCAAAGAAAATTTACAAAACATATTAAATAATTCGCTGGATTGTGATAAAATAAAAGGAAATCTTGTGCTTCGAAACAGACGCGACGGTGACAGCTTTTCTTCGAATAGGAGAAAAGTCACCAAATCGCTTAAAAAGCTTTTCGGTGAATCAGAGATGACCTCGGTGCAAAAGGACTTGGTCCCGCTGCTTTCAGATGATGAGGGAGTCCTGTGGATATATGGACATGGCGTTTCGAGGCGCGCCGCAATAAGTGAATGTACAAAAAAATATTTTATAATACATGCAAATTGAGGAGAAATTGGTATGCATAACGATGTTCTCAAGGTTCTTTTGTCAAAGGAAGAGATCAATGAAAGAGTGACGGAGATTGGCGCGAAAATCACCGAGGACTACAATGGCACAGATCTTGTTGTGGTCAGCGTATTAAAGGGATCGGTCATTTTCGTCTCTGATCTTATTCGCACAATAGACTTGCACACCGAAATCGATTTTATGGTAGTTTCCAGCTTTCAGGGCGGTGTAGTCAGCACAGGCGCCGTCAAGATAATGAAGGATATCGATATTCCCATAGAAAACAGAGATGTTTTGATTGTGGAGGATATTCTCGACAGCGGAAAGACGCTCGAGTACATCACGGAGATATTAAAGGGCCGTGACCCCAAAAGTCTCAGGATTTGCACGTTGCTCGACAAACCGAGCAGAAGAATGTCCAGCGTAAAGGCCGATTATGTCGGCTTCGTAGTACCGGACGAGTTTGTTATCGGGTACGGTCTTGACTATGAGGAGAAATACAGAAACCTCCCCTACATCGGTGTGCTAAAGCCATGTGTATACAGCGACGAGCATGCGCAGCAGTTGGGACTTGAAAAATAAAATGGAAAGCGCCTTTTGGCGGAGATGAAAAAATGAACCAAAACAAAG
The DNA here is from genome assembly GCA_036653595.1 of Oscillospiraceae bacterium. Lineage (GTDB taxonomy): Bacteria > Bacillota > Clostridia > Oscillospirales > Ruminococcaceae > JAVVTQ01. The sequence continues at coordinate 4,614 of JAVVTQ010000053.1, read as the reverse complement.
GACGCGGAAGAGGGATGTCATTTGTACTGATTGTCGTCATCATGATGGCAATGCTTTACATGTTCAATTCCGTGGGTGGAAACACAGAGGAATATTCTCGCGTTGTCGAAAAGTTTGAAAAGCTCGAGGTTAGCAAATTTACACTAAACCTCGGTTCGGGAAAGCTGACATATTCCCTAAAGGAAAACCCCAAAGCACAAATAGTATATTCAGTTCCCGATGTCGAGCTCTTTATAATTGATGTCAGTGACAGCATAACTCGCTATAATGAGGCTAACCCGACGGCGCGCATGGAATACAACTATGAGAGGCCGTCCAATTTCTGGCCGATTGTCAGCACACTGTTGCCAATTATCATGATCGCGGGACTCATGGTGTTTTTCTATATTTCCATGAATCAACAGGGCGGCGGCGGACGGATGAATGTCGGCCGCGCAAAGACGCGCAACCCTGATGAGGGCAGAAAGGCCACGTTTGCCGATGTTGCAGGCGCGGACGAGGAAAAAGAGGAACTCGTTGAAATCGTCGAGTATCTCAAAAATCCTTCTAAATTTAACGCACTTGGTGCAAAAATACCAAAAGGTGTTCTCCTTGTAGGACCTCCGGGAACAGGTAAAACACTGCTGGCACGAGCGGTTGCAGGAGAAGCGGGCGTTCCGTTTTATTCGATATCCGGCTCTGACTTTGTCGAGCTTTATGTCGGTGTAGGAGCTTCGAGGGTGCGAGATTTGTTCGAAAAGGCAAAAAAAACCTGCCCCAGTATTATTTTTATCGACGAGCTTGATGCTGTCGGAAGACAGCGCGGAGCAGGTCTTGGCGGCGGAAGCGACGAACGTGAGCAGACTCTAAACCAGCTTCTCGTCGAGATGGACGGCTTCAGCGGCAAAGAGGGCGTAATTGTCATGGCTGCGACAAACCGCGTTGACATACTCGATAAAGCACTCATGAGGCCCGGCCGTTTTGACAGAGAGGTATTTGTGGGATATCCCGATGTAAAGGGACGCGAGGAAATACTAAAAGTCCATTCGCGCGGAAAGCCATTCGGACCTGACATAGATTTTGCAACAATTGCAAAGAGCACGGTTGGGTTTACCGGAGCTGACCTTGAAAATCTGCTGAATGAGGCCGCACTGCTTGCGGCGAGAAAAGGTCGCAAGGCAATAATACAAGATGACATTGAAGAGGCAAGTATAAAGGTCATTGCGGGACCCGAGAAAAAGTCCAGAGTTATAAACGAGAAGGAGAGAAAGCTGACGGCATTTCACGAAGCCGGACATGCAGTTGCGACTTTCGTTGCTAACCCCGAAGAGCTTGTTCACCAAATTTCGATTATTCCGCGAGGACAGGCCGGCGGATATACCATAAATCTGCCCGATGAAGAGCTCAACTACCGCACGCGCGGCCAAATGATGAATGTCATAACGGTTTTGCTTGGCGGACGTGTTTCCGAGACGCTGGTTTTGGACGATATTTCGACAGGAGCATCAAATGATTTAGAGCGAGCGACTGCAATAGCGCGTTCGATGGTCACAAAGTACGGCTTTTCAGAGAGCATGGGTCCGATTGTCTATGAGTCGCACGATGAGGTATTTTTGGGCCGCGATTTTGGGCAATCCAGATTGTATTCGGAGAATATCGCACGTGAAATTGATTCAGAAATCAAGAGCATAATCAGCAAATCCTTTGAGCGCTGCAAATCCATACTGATTGATAACATGGACAAGCTCAACGCCGTTGCACAGCTTCTGCTCGAAAAAGAAAAAATTGACGGTGAAGAATTTAAGCTGCTCATGAGCGGCAAGCCGCAGGCGGAAAGTTCTGATAATGATTTAGAGACTGCTAAAAATCTCGTAATCGACGAAGACAGCAAGAATGATTCGAAATCGGAAGCTGCTCCAAAATAAGATGAAAGACTTGCTTGTAAAACATTGACTTTTGTGTCCCGATCGCTGATAATGCGTCGGGACGCTTTATTTTGCACGTGAAGTATAGTATACTAATATCAATTATATATTCAGGGGAGTTATTGACTGAAAATGGCACAGGAAACAAAGCGCAATAAGAACAGCCAATACACAAACAATGATATAACCTCGCTAAAGGGTGCCGACAGAGTCAGAAAGCGACCAAGCGTTATTTTTGGTTCTGACGGAATAGAAGGGTGCCAGCACTCTGCTTTTGAAATTGTAAGCAACTCTATTGACGAAGCCAGGGAAGGGTACGGCGACAGAATTATTGTCTCTCATTTTGCAGACGACTCGATAGAAGTTGAGGACTTTGCGCGCGGAATACCTGTTGACTACAATGAAAATGAAAAAGAATACAACTGGAAGCTTGTCTTTTGCGAGATGTATGCCGGAAGCAAATACAACAATCTCACCGGCGGTGCATATGAATACTCGCTCGGTCTAAATGGCCTTGGCCTTTGCGCGACTCAATATGCGTCCGAATATATGGATGTGGAGATATTTCGCGACGGATTTCGCTATGAGCTGCATTTTAAGGGCGGAAATGCTTCCGGGCAAATGATAAAGGAAGAGACAAAAAGAAGAAAGACAGGCAGTAGAATCAGATGGAAACCCGACTTGAAAGTCTTTACAGAAATAAAAATTGAGCCGGAATACTTTGTCGAAATGCTTAAAAGACAGTCGATTGTAAACGCGGGTGTGACTTTTGAATACCGCCATGAAAATCAAAATGGTGATTTTGAAACCTCCGAATTCACGTATGCAAACGGCATTGAGGACTATGTTGCGGAAATTATCGGCGACGATGCCTTTACTGCGCCGCAGCTGTGGACAGGGGAACGTGTCGGGCGCGACCGCGAGGACATGCCTGATTATAAGGTCAAAATCAACGTGGCATTTGCCTTTTCAAACAATGCTCAAAGACTTGAATATTTTCACAACTCGAGCCCGCTTGAATACGGAGGCTCGCCGGACCGTGCGGTAAAGCTCGCCTTTACATACCAAATTGATTCGCTCATAAAGGAGCGCAAGCTTTATAAAAAAGACGAGGATAAAATAACATTTCAGGATATTTCCGATTGTCTGGTTCTTGTTTCTTCGAGCTTTTCAACGCTTTTCAGCTTTGAAAACCAGACGAAAAAATCGGTCACAAACAAATTTATATCGCAGGCTATGACGGAGTTTTTAAAGCATAATCTAGAGATATATTTTATCGAAAACAGAACAGAAGCGGATAAAATCATAAATCAGGTGCTGATAAACAAGCGCAGCCGTGAAAATGCCGAAATGACCCGTCAAAATATCAAAAAGACGCAGAGTTCCTTTGATGCGACGAACAGAGTGCAGAAATTTGTTGATTGCAGAACAAAAGACTTGAATCGGCGCGAGGTTTACATTGTCGAAGGCGATTCGGCGCTTGGAGCCTGCAAGCAGGGCAGAGATGCCGAGTTTCAGGCGATAATTCCAGTCAGAGGTAAAATTTTAAACTGTCTGAAAGCAGAGTATGATAAAATATTCAAAAATGACATTGTAACTGACCTCATCAAGGTTTTGGGCTGCGGAGTGGAGGTCAAAACAAAGGCCAACAAGGAGCTTTCGACATTTGACCTTGCAAATCTTCGGTGGCACAAGGTGATTATCTGCACGGATGCCGATGTTGATGGCTTCCAAATTCGAACACTCATCTTGACCATGATTTACAGACTGACACCGACGCTGATAGAAAATGGCTTTGTCTATATTGCAGAGTCACCGCTATTTGAGATAACCACAAAAAATAAAACATATTTTGCTTATTCGGACAGTGAAAAATCCGATGTTTTAAAAGAACTTGGAAGCGAAAAGTATACGTTGCAGCGTTCAAAGGGACTTGGCGAAAACGAGTCCGAGATGATGTGGATGACGACGATGAACCCCAAAACCCGCCGCCTTGTGAAAATCACACCGTCACTCGCAGAACAGACCTCAAAATATTTCGATATGCTGCTCGGAGACAATCTTGCGGGAAGAAAAGAATATATCACAGAGCACGGAAGCGAATATATGGAGATGCTTGACATAAGCTGACAAGAAGATAATGGCAGGAGAAAAAGATGTCACCAAAGAAGAAACAGGAAAAGCATGTAGACGTAGTAAACGAAAATGTCATGATAGCGAATGCGGGAGTGACTGTTGAGACGTCAATTGTCGACACATTGTGTCAGAACTATATGCCTTATGTCATGAGCGTCATCGTTTCCAGGGCGCTGCCGGAAATTGACGGCTTCAAGCCTTCGCACAGACGCTTGCTTTACACTATGTATTTAATGGGTCTGCTCACAGGTGCGCGCACAAAATCCGCTAACGTAGTGGGACAGACGATGAAGCTTAATCCACACGGGGATGGCGCCATATATGAAACACTGGTCAGGCTTTCTGTCGGAAATGAGTCGCTGCTGCACCCGTATATTGACTCAAAGGGCAACTTCGGCAAGAGCTACAGCCGCGATATGGCATATGCCGCTTCTCGATATACAGAGGTCAAGCTCACGGATATTTCAAGCGAGCTATTTTCGGATATATCAAAGAACACGGTCGATTTTGCCGACAACTATGACAACACATTAAAGGAACCCACGCTTTTTCCGACAACATTTCCTGCAATTCT
>JAVVTQ010000052.1:0-8677 GCA_036653595.1 Oscillospiraceae bacterium | reverse complement strand
CATCAATTTGCCGAAGCTGCGCTTCGCCTCGCGGCTTTGCCGCGACTATCGCTTCGCGATAGAAATTGTGGTATAATTTAAGCAAATCATAAAGGGACAGGAGTCTGACATGGACAAGGCAACCGAGACTATTTCAAAAGAATTTTCACTCAAACCACAGCATGTGGAAAACGTTATAAGCTTGCTCGACGAGGGGAACACAGTGCCGTTTATCTCGCGCTACCGCAAGGAGATGACGGGGACAATGGACGACCAGGTGGTTCGTGAGGTGAGCGACAGACTGACATATCTGCGCAATCTGGATAAGCGCCGCACGGAAATAATGTCGACTATAGAAGAGCAGGGAAAGCTGACGCCTGAACTGAGCGCGGATATAGAAAAGGCGGTCACTCTAGCAGAGCTCGAGGACATTTATCGCCCCTATAAGCAGAAAAGACGCACCCGCGCCACGATAGCGAAGGAAAAAGGACTGGAGCCGCTGGCGCTGGCTCTGCTTGCACAGGATATAAAAAACGGCTCGCTCGAGGAAATAGCGGAGCACTATGTCGACGAGGAAAAAGGCGTTGTGTCCCCGGAGGAGGCTCTTGCGGGGGCATCTGACATAATAGCGGAGATGATATCCGACAATGCCGTTATCAGAAAGGAGCTGCGCGCGCTCATCAACGAAAAGGGCTTCTTGACGTCAAAGGCCACAACCGAGGAGGACACTGTCTACAGGCTGTACTACGACATGAGCGAGCCGGTGTCAAAGCTGCAAAGTCACCGCGTTCTCGCCGTGAATCGCGGCGAAAAGGAGAACATTCTCAAGGTGTCGGTCGAAGTGGACGAAGCCATGGCGCAGGCGGTAATATACAATAATGTCGTCAAGGAAAAAAGCCTGTCGACATCGTTTGTAAAAGCGTCAGCCGACGACGCATATGCGCGCTTGATTTTTCCCTCCGTGGAGAGGGAAATCAGAAACGATTTGACAGACATGGCCAACGAACAGGCAATAAAAACATTTTCACTCAACCTCAAGCCGCTGCTCATGCAGCCGCCGATAAAAAATAAGGTTACGCTGGGCTTTGACCCTGCCTACCGAACAGGCTGTAAGATAGCCGTAGTCGACAAAACCGGCAAGGTTCTCGACACAACGGTCGTATATCCGACGCCGCCGAACAACAAAATTGATGAGTCAAAGAAAAAGCTGGAAGGGCTAATCAAAAAACACGGCGTAAATACAATTTCAATCGGCAACGGCACTGCATCCAAAGAGTCGGAGATATTCATCGCCGACATGCTAAAAGAGGTGGGCGGAGTATCCTATATGGTCGTCAATGAGGCGGGAGCTTCCGTATACTCGGCGTCAAAGCTGGGAGCGCAGGAGTTCCCGGACTACGACGTGTCGCTGCGAAGCGCTATTTCCATCGCGCGGCGTTTGCAGGATCCTTTGGCCGAGCTTGTAAAAATTGACCCAAAATCAATAGGCGTCGGGCAGTACCAGCACGACATGCCCCCCGCAAGGCTCGACGAAGCCCTCGACGGTGTTGTCGAGGACTGTGTCAACGCTGTGGGAGTTGATCTCAACACGGCCTCAGCGCCGCTCATGGCGCGTGTGGCGGGACTCAACGGCACGATTGCCAAAAACATAGTGATATACAGGGAGGAAAACGGAGAATTCAAAAACCGAACGGCTCTCAAAAAGGTGCCGAAGCTCGGCGCAAAGACATTTGTCCAGTGCGCGGGCTTTTTGAGGGTGCCGGAGAGCAAGAATATTCTCGACAACACATCCGTTCACCCGGAGTCCTATGATGCGGCTAAAAAGCTGCTGGAAATCTGCGGCTATTCACTCGACGATGTGGTAAACGAGAATTTGTCAGAACTGGAGCAAAGAGTGCAAAAGCTGACCCCGGCAAAGGTCGCAGAGTATTGCGGCGTTGGGATGCCTACAGTATTGGACATAATGAAGGAGCTTCAAAAGCCGGGACGTGATATAAGGGACGAGCTGCCGGCACCGCTTCTCCGCACGGACGTCATGGACATGAACGACCTAAAGCCCGGAATGGTCATGACAGGCACGGTGAGAAACGTGGTGGACTTCGGCGTCTTTGTCGATATTGCAGTTCATCAGGACGGCCTTGTGCACATTTCCGAGATTTGCAACAAGTTCATAAAGCACCCATCAGAGGCGCTGAAGGTGGGCGATATAGTCAAAACTGTGGTGCTTGCCGTGGACCCGGAAAAGAAACGCATATCGCTGTCTATAAAGCAGGCGTCGAAGGACTGACAGATGGCGCTGCGCTGTGAATTCAGATGTTTTAATTAATATTTTGCGCGGGACTGTGAATATTATTTCATTCGCTATCACAAAATAAGACAAGCGGAAACGCACAAAAAAAGAAAGGAACTGAATTCATGAGCATATCAACAGGAGAAAATCCGGGAGCCGGAACATACAAATGCACAAACTGCGGCACGGAAATAACGCTGGGAAGCGGCGACAAGTGTCCGCCATGCCCCAAATGCAACAACACAACCTTTAAAAAGGCGTAGGACAGAGAATATTAAAGAGACGGCACTTTGTTATTTAGCAAAATGCCGTCTCTTTAGTTTTAGAAATAATAGGTGTCAAATTTTTGATAAAAGATGTGCTTTTAGAGCAGAAAATCTCTTTGTGCAAAAGACCGGGGCGTCGGGGTGCGCGGGCGGGTCGTTTCCGCCGGACTTGCTGCGTTTGCGAAGAAGAAACGAATTCACTTTGGCAAGGCGGTATCTCAAAAATCTCACGGTGCTTATGCCGGCTTGCGTCAAAGCGTATTTTACAGGCGAAAACACAAGGCAAAAATCCCCCGCATACTTTACTACGCTTCCGTTAAATCCTTTTTTGAAGAGATAGACGCCATATTCGCTTGCGTTTGGATTCTCGCAGTTTGGTATTCCCAAAAAATCGTATGATTCGCAGCCGTTCTCGAGTGCCCAGTTCATCATATTCCACTGCATAAGGTGGTTTGGCATAAGCTCGCGGTGTGTGTTCGAGCTTGCCCCGTATACGTAATAGGCTTTTTTGGCAAACTGCACCGCAATGGCTCCGGAAAGGGGAATTCCCTCTGCGCTTCTGCACAAAAACAGCCTGCAATTTTTCTCGCCTAGCTTTTCGAGCATGTCGGCGAAGTACTGCTTTGGGCGGATGACAAATTTGTCGCGCACGCCCGTCTGCTTCATAAGCTCATAAAAGGCATCGATATCTTCGACGCCTCCACGCTCACAGACGACGCCTTTTTTCTGCGACAGGCGGATGTTGTAGCGCCATTTCTGATGAAAGCTCATCAAGAGCTCCTCGGGCGATTTGTGAGATATATCGAGCAGGTAATTTGAGCTGATTTGCATCGAGGAAAAATCGTCCTTTGGCGCTTTGTGCTTTGCGCCGAGAAGCTTCATGCAAGAACAAAAGGAAGTGTTTTTTGCCATGATAAAGGGGTCGAATTTGAAGACGAATGATTTCCTCTGCTTTGCCAACTCTCGCACATCGCACAAGAGATTTGAAATTGTATTTATGTCGTCATAATCGCAGACAGGTCCGCGCGGTGAATACATCATTGTCCCGCAAAAAGGCAACGGGCGCAACAACACAAGCATCCCGCCGACAATGGCGCCGCCATCATCTCGCGACACGATAACTTCAAAATCCCATTTGTTTTTCACGTTTGCCCACTCTATAGTCTGATAAAAACTTCCGTTTTTATGATTTTCGACAAATTTGCGGTATTCCAAGTAATCCGACTCTTTTAGCAGCTCCATTGAAAGCGCCTCCTCGTGTGTTTTGTAACGATGAAACTATAGCAGTGAAAAGTGTCGGAATTTCATCAAAAACCACGTGATATTGTGCTTTGAGCAACAAAAAAACACAGCCTTGAATTGCCGAAGCAAAATCAAGGCTGTGCTGAAAAAATGTTATTCAACCGTCAACAAAAGCGTGTGATTCAGAAAGTTGACTTCACATCGGATAGAATAGCGGCATCGTCCAGACCATATTCTTTAAGCAGGTCGGCGGGTTTTCCGGACTGGCCGAAGCGGTCTTGAATTCCGAGCTTTTTAAACTTGAAATCGCCCTTGCCTATGACGGCCGAGGCGACAGCATCTCCTAAGCCGCCGATGACGCTGTGCTCTTCTAGCGTTATGATATTTTTCGTCTTGTTGGCATAATAGAGAACTGTTTTCTCGTCGAGCGGCTTAATGGTGTGTATGTTTACAACAGCGACATCCTTGCCTTCTGCCGCAAGAGCCGCAGCAGTGTCGAGAGCGCTCTTGACGAAGTAGCCACAGGTGAAAATCACGGCATCGGCGCCGTCGCGGAGAACGTTTGCCTTGCCGATTTCAAACGGCATGTCCTCGAGAACCTCAACTGCCGAACGACCGAGGCGAAGATATACAGGGCCGTCGTACGCCGCGGCTGCAAAAACGGCTTTTTTGGCCTCATTTGCGTCGGCCGGTACGATGACCGTCATGCCGGGTATGACGCGCATGAGCGCGATGTCCTCTATGGACTGATGGCTTCCGCCGTCCTCTCCCACGGTTATTCCGGAGTGTGTCATGGCGAGTTTTACGTTGAAATGCGGATATGCGACGGAGTTTCTCACCATCTCATATGCGCGGCCCGTGCCAAAAATGGCAAAGGTGCTGCAAAAGGGGATATAGCCCATTGTCGAAAGGCCTGCACTCATGTCGACCATGTTCGCCTCGGCTATTCCCGCGTTGAAAAAGCGGTCAGGATAAGTCTTTGCAAAATTCATCGTCATCGTTGCATGTGAAAGATCGGCGTCCAAAACCACTACCTTGTCATTTTGCCGACCAAGCTCTACCAGAGCTTCGCCGTATGCCGCGCGTGTTGCTATTTTCTCACCCATTGCTCAGCCCTCCAAATCTTTCATTGCCTGTGCGCGCTGCTCGGCGTTTGGCGCCTTGCCGTGCCAGCCAACCTGATTTTCCATAAATGAAACGCCCTTGCCCTTTACAGTGTGGGCGAGTATGCACTTTGGTTTACCGACAGAAGTTTTTTGCTCGTAGGCTGCTATGACCTGCTCTATATCATTGCCGTCCTTGACCTCGACGACATCGAAGCCGAAAGCTGAAAACTTAGCGGCGATGTCACCCAGCGCCATAACCTCGTTATTTGTGCCGTCAATCTGGAGTCCGTTGTTGTCAACCATGACAGTCAAATTGTCGAGCTTGTAATTTGCCGCAGCCATAGCCGCCTCCCAGACAAGTCCCTCTTGCAGCTCGCCGTCGCCGAGAAGCGCATAGACCTTTATGTCCGAGCCGGACTTCCTCGCGCCGAGCGCCATGCCCACAGCTATGCTGACACCCTGCCCCAGCGAGCCTGTGGAGGCGTCGACACCGGGAATTTTTTTGGCATCAGGATGTCCTTGCAGCATTGCGTGCAGCTGGCGCAGCTTTGGCAGCTCCTCGCGGCCGAAAAATCCAAGGTCGCACAGCGTGGCATAGTATACAGGTGCCGCGTGTCCCTTGCTGAGAACAAATCTGTCGCGTGTCGGGTCTTTTGGGTTTTTTGGGTCGACGCGCATCTGAGTGTTGAAGAGCGCAACCATCAGCTCAACGGCCGAAAGGCTTCCGCCCGGATGTCCGCTGGCGGCGTCTGCAACCATATTGACAATGTCGCGGCGCACCTTAAGGCATTTTTCCTTTAATTCGGGAATTTTCATATTCTACCTCCGAAATAATATTCTTTTGGACAATAAAACAATAAACAAAATAAAAAACACGTCGTCAAAATCAGGTTCGCATGGCGCGCTTCGACAGAGGCTTTAAAAGGAGAAAACGCCCATGAGGCCACGAAATTCCGCCTCAGTGAGGTATTTCATGACGAGAGGGCGATTTCGAATTGGTCGGGGCGACAGGATTCGAACCTGCGGCATCTTGCTCCCAAAGCAAGCGCGCTACCAAACTGCGCTACGCCCCGAATCATATTTAGAATTTTACCATAGAAACAAGCGATTGACAAGAGAGCGGCAATCAATTTCAAAAAAGAAAGTGATAATGCAAAATTTCCGCGGAGACATTGACTTTTGTACAATCAAACCCGGTTAAAATGTGTCACAGAGCAAAGAATCTCCGGCATAATGCAGAGGAAACGCAGCTTTGCTTGCGAAAGCTGCGCTTCCTCGCAGTGAAATGACAAAACACGGCGCAAGGGGCGCGCAGGTCAGTTTAAATTGTCGGTTTGATTCTTGTTTTCAGCTTTCTTTGCGCGCTTTTTCTTGCTTTTCTGCACGAGAAACACGAGAAGCACCGCCGCAATTGCTATATAGGGCAGGGCATAGACGACAAATATCGCCGCGCTGCGCAGAAAGTCCACCAGAGAGCGCAGGGAGCCTGACACGGCCGCCTTGATCTCCTCGAAAAATGAGCTTGTGTGAACGGTTATTGTGGAGACTTCGGACAGAAAAATCTCCACGGTGCAGAAGCTCACCATATTGTCAAAGGTGGCCATTTGAGACTCCAGGCTCTCTATATTGTAGCGAACCTGAGAAAGGCTGTTTTCAATTTGCATAAGCTCATCGATGCCTGAGGCCTTGTCGACAAGGCTGAGAAGTCTTGCTTCCTGCTCCCGGTAGGTGTTCAGACGCGCGTCGGTGTCGATGTAGCGGGCTGTGATATCCTCCGAGGATTCTCTTCTCGAGAGGATGTTGCCGAAAGCCACGGTGCCTTCCATAAACTGTGTGTACTTGTCTGTGGGAACCTTGAGCGAAAGCTGAGCGCTTTTGGTATGATATGAGTCTCCTCTTTCGTAGCCGCCGCTTTGCTCATTCAAAGCGACATAGCCGCCTGATTTTGCAAGAGCGTCGAGAATCGCGGCATAGGACTCATCAAATTTGAGTGTCTCGATGGTGAGCTGTGTACTGAAAACGATTTTTTGTCCATATTGAGGAATTTTTTGAGAAATGTCGTTTGTCTTTAAATCGCCGTTTGCAGCGGACGCACCGTCCGCAGGTGCATCTTCGGATATCATCGCTGCGCTATTTGGAAGGTCGGGGGCTTGGGATTTTGCGCTGCAGCCTGAGAGCAAAAAGAGAGACAGCGCGGTTATGAGCATAAAAGCTACTGATTTTTTCATAATTTTACACCTCTTTGACTTTAATGTGGCATAAATTGACTTTGCTGTTGCGATGCCCGCGGTAAAAATTGTATGCGAAAAAAGAAAGAGTACAGAAACTGCCGCGGCACTTTCACGGTACCGCGGCAGAATACTTCGGAATGAATGGGTGACAGCAGCTTACAGTGACATAAAGAACTCGTTGACGGCATCGGCTTGTACGCCTGTGCAGACGAGGTGGTGGTTGTTGATGGGGTTGGTGGTAAAATATCTGTAGTCGGGCAGCTTTATGCGAATCTGTGACCGGCACAGGTTCGGCTGGCGCAAATTCTCGATTATTGTGCCTTCGGCAACATAGTAGCGCGAAAGATCGTTTGAGGCCTTGAAAATTGTCATATCGCCCTCGGCTATTGAGCCTGCAATGGCGACGCCAATCCCGGACTCAAAGTGTGTGGTGAGACTCATTTCATAGGGCATATTGATGGGAAGAGTGCAGTGTGCGAGTATCATCTCGCCCTTTGCCGTGTCAATTTCACTGGGATTGCACATGAATATCGGCTTTTTCGAAATTTCGCCCAAAATTGCCATTGAGACGAGAGCGGGTACGTCGCCCTCACAGCCTGCATATATGCCCTCGGCGTTCAAAATTGCGAGGCCGAGGCAGCCTGTGGTTTTGGCAGCCGTCAAAAGATCAAAGCAGCGCACAGTCATGGCGCCGAGCTTGTAGTTGTCGGCAAGTCTGCGAAGAGCGCCATAGATGCAAAGTGATTTTTCCATTTCCTCGCTGTCATAGCCCTGCGCCTTTAGCAGGTCGGTCCATTTATTTTGAGGGTAGGTGTGCTTTGACACTTCGGCGAGAAGCTCCTCCATCGTTATATCGACAAATTCAGCTCCCAGCTTTTTGTGAAGAGCATCTCGGTCCGTTTTGCTGGCGATAAGCCAGTCGGAGGGTGCGCCGACTACGCCGAAACGCATTTTGCGAAGTGTATTTCTCGCAGAGACTGCTTTTGAGAGAGCGGCCAGGCGATTTGCGATTTCTTCCGGCGTTCCGTGGATGATTTCGCCCTTTCTGCCGTGCTGCTGCATGTAGGAGAGAATTTCCATTGCGGCGGCCAGTGAATTTGAGTGCCCGCTTGTCAAAAGGTAGCAGGGGCGGTCATCGGTGAGCTTGCTGTACATTTCGAGAAAATAGTTTTCACTTCCGCCTGTGCTTATGTACGCGACGCGCAGGTCGCTTTTGATAAAGCTCTGCTCGTCTACCGTCGTCACCTTGCCGTCAAGTGCCTTTTCAAGCGAGTCGATGAACTGCTGGCTGAACACGACGCGATCTGCTTTTATACTGCTTTTTACAAGATAAATTCCGAGGTTCATATCAATAATCTCCTTTGTCATCCATAAAGGATGTGCTGTTGATTTTATTATAGCAAAAAGACACAAGGACAACAACACAAAAATGGCATTGACAAAAGAGATTGTGTATGATAATATTTATTGGCATTGAGAAAATGCTGGTGTAGCTCAGCCGGTAGAGCAGCTGATTTGTAATCAGCAGGTCGGGGGTTCGAATCCGTCCACCAGCTCCATATG
>JAVVTQ010000051.1:0-8803 GCA_036653595.1 Oscillospiraceae bacterium | reverse complement strand
TTTTACACCGCGCGCATAAACCTCGCGTTGGAAGAGCGCGGCATCGCAGCCGCGATGTGCGGAATTGACATATCCCGCGACGCCCTTATATGCGCATCAAAAAGAAAGGGCGTGCCGATGCTTGCGGTGGCGAGCGCTTTTGACATGCCGATTGCCTCAAATAGCGCTGACATAGTTATCAATATCTTTGCCCCGTGTGCACAAGCAGAGTTCTCACGCATTCTAAAGGATGACGGCCTTCTGATTCGCGCAGTTCCGCTTGAGCGCCACCTTTGGGGCTTAAAGGCCATGATTTACGAAAGGCCATATGAAAATGTCGTCGCACCGCATGTGCTCGAAGGCTTTTCGCTCATCGAAAAGCAAGAGCTTAGGCAAACGCTTCACCTGTCCTCACCCCTCGATATCGAGCGGCTGTTCAAAATGACACCTTATTATTATAAAACCTCTGTGGCCGACCAGGCAAAGCTTGCACTGCAAGCAGAGCTTGAAACTGAGGTTGAGTTCTGCATACTGACATATAAAAAAGGAGAAAAACATGAAAAAAAATAAAAGTAGCCGCGCTCTTGTGCTGGCAGCCGCGGGATTGGCGGTGTTTTTCTGTCACAGGCTCGTCCGCAAAAAGCGCGAAAAGGACGACAGCTTCCACACTCTGCTCTCACTTCCCGACGGCACAGTCGCGGTTGACGGCTATCTGATACCCGCGCGCAAAGCCAACGCATATGTCGCCGCCCGCGAAAAATGCGCCCTCGCCGCCGCCGAGCTTATGTACAGCTTTTGCAGCCGAGTGACGCGTGAGGGCGCAGGCACCAGAGACGGCGAGTCCGTCGTCGGCTACAAGGGCGATGGCGGCGCGCTGTGCACAATACACCTCAATCCGGGCAATGTCAGAGAGATGATGAATGCCATGGGACAAGGGACGCTTGAGTCATATGTGCTCGAAGCGTGCGAGCCGGAAATTAAAAAGCTGTGACCGCTTATGTTTTGTCAATCGGCTTTGCTGCCTGACCATCGCGCGGCTATATGTGCGGTTTGACTTTTTTTGATGCGTGTGATAAACTGATTCGGTAAAATGACAAAGGCAGTGATGGCGAGCAGTAGCTGTGCCGCTCTTATAAGAGAGAACGCATCGTTGGCTGAAAGTGCGTTCAAGGCAGGCAGCACAGACGAATTTCGGCGCCGGAGCCCCCGCAAAAAGCAAAGCTGCAAAGTGTGGGTGTATGCGCTGCATTAAGGCGCAGACGAGTGAGAGGTCATCGGCCTCTAATTTGGGTGGTACCGCGAACAGGCTTCGTCCCATGAGGACAGAGGTCTTTTTTTATTTACGGGGAGGAAAAAATGAAAGAAAAAATTGCAAAGCTACAAAATCAGCTCGACCAGGCGCTCGCCGAAGCTTCAAACAGCTCCGACCTGGACGCTATTCGAATCCGCTTTCTCGGCAAAAAAGGCCTTGTCACAGATTTAATGAAAGAGCTGCGCGATCTTACTGACGATGCGAAAAAAGAAGCCGGACAGCTCATCAACAATCTCAAAACACAGTGCTCAAACAGCATTGCCGAAGCGTTCGAAAAACTGAAGGCAGCCGAGCTTGCCGCCATGGTTGAGAGCGCCTCGACATACGACGTCACGCTGCCGGAAAACAAAAAGCAGGGCTCATATCATCCTATTACGCTCGTCGGGCGCGAGGTGGAGGATATATTTGCCTCGATGGGATTCACAATTGAGGAGTACCCCGAAATAGTCGACGATTATCACTGCTTTGAAGCGCTCAATATCCCAAAGCATCACCCCGCGCGCGACATGCAGGACACTTATTATCTCGACAACGGCCAGCTTCTCAAGACGCACACCTCAGCCGCGCAAAACAGCATTATGAAAAAATACGGCGCACCGCTGCGCGCCATTTTTCCCGGTCGCTGCTTCCGCAATGAATCCACCGACGCCTGCCATGAAAACACTTTTTTCCAGATGGAAGGCATGATGATCGATGAGAACATCTCGATAAGCAATCTCATTTATTTCATGAAAACAATGCTTTCCGAAGTCTTTAAAAAGGACATCCGCGTCCGGCTGCGCCCGGGCTTTTTCCCATTTGTAGAGCCCGGCTTTGAGCTTGACATAAGCTGCCTTATATGTGGCGGAGAGGGCTGCCCCTCCTGCAAAAACGGCGGCTGGCTTGAGCTTTGCCCCTGCGGCATGATTCACCCCAACGTCCTAAAGGCCGGCGGCATAGACACCGACAAATACACCGGCTTTGCGTTTGGCCTGGGCCTCACAAGGCTGGCTATGATGAAATACGGTATAAAGGACATCCGCGATTTTAACAGCGGCAACTTGAAAATTATGTCGCAGTTCAACAATGACCGCGGCTAAGGAGGATATAATAAATGCTTGTTTCAATGAATTGGATCGGTGACTTTGTCGATCTCTCCGGCCTTGACCCGGAGGAGCTTATACATCGCTTCACACTTTCCACCGCAGAGGTGGAGGAAATCATATACAAAGGGCGCGGCGTGAAAAACGTTGTCGCCGCAAAAATACTCTCTATTGAAAATCACCCGGATTCCAAAAAGCTGCATCTTCTCAAAGTCGACATTGGAGACGGAATTGTAGACTGCGTCTGCGGTGCTCCAAATGTCCGTGAGGGCATGACCGTCGCGTTTGCAAAAGAGGGCGGAATGGTCGGCGGAATTGAGATAACAAGGGCAAAAATTGCAGGCTATGAATCCTGCGGCATGTGCTGCTCTGAGGCAGAACTTGGCATAAGCGCCGACAACAGCGGCCTTTGGGACATAAAGGATGAGCTCAAACTCGGCTGTGATTTGAAAAGTGTCTATGGGATAGATGACACAGTTTTTGAAGTTGACAATAAATCTCTGACAAACCGCCCTGACCTCTGGGGCCACTACGGCATCGCACGCGAATTTTCCGCACTGACGGGCCGCGCGCTTAAGCCGATTGACCGCCTCGACACCTCAAAATTCTCGCATCTGCCAAAGCTCGACATAAGTTCAGGAGAGCGCGAGCTTGTTTTTCGCTATACCGGAATAAAGGTGACAAACGTGACTGTGGCGACAAGTCCCGTGAACATGGGAATTCGTCTGTTTTACTGCGGCACACGCAAAATCAACCTGCTGACGGATTTGACGAATTATCTGATGCTTGAACTGGGGCAGCCGATGCACGCTTTTGACGCCGACAAGGTGTCCAAAATCGAAATTAAGCGCTTCGACGAAGGCTTCACGTTCAAGACACTCGACGGAATCGACCGCAATATAGACAAGGACATGCTGATGATATGCTCTGCGGGAGCACCGGTAGCAGTTGCCGGAATCATGGGTGGGCTTGACAGCGAGATAACAGACGGCACCTCCTCGCTGCTTCTTGAATCCGCAAACTTCGACGCGGTCAGCGTGCGCAAAACCAGCTCGCGCCTCGGGCTTCGCACTGACGCCAGCGTGCGATACGAAAAAACTCTTGACCCCGAGCTGACGCTGCTTGCCTCGCAACGGCTGCTCAAGCTGCTTCTGGATATCGATCCCGGGGTTGTGGTAGCGTCCTCGGTCACCGACTTATACGTTCGCCATTATCCCCAAATAGAGCTCAGCTTCGACAAGAAGTACATCGACCGCTACACGGGAATCAGCATCTCGGCAGAGCAGATTATCTCCACACTGCGCGCACTTGGTTTCGGCGTAAAATATGACGGCAGCGACAGGTTTGACGTATCCGTTCCCTCGTGGCGCGGCACAAAAGATGTCACCATCTGCGCCGACATAGTCGAGGAGATAACGCGCATCTACGGCTATGACAATTTCAAAATCGAAACCACGATGAGCGCGCTCTTCCCCGTGCGCAAGTCAAACGCGAAGGTCGATGACAGCTTTGTAAAAGAGATGCTCGTCGAAAAATTCTCAATGCATGAGGTACAGTCCTACATCTGGTGTGAGAGCGAGAAGTTTTCGGCGCTTGGTCTGCCTGTGGAAAACAATGTGCGCCTATTAAATTCCACAAATCCCGGAAATGATGTGCTTCGCAACTGTATGGTTCCGACTTTGCTGTGCTTTGCAGCGGAAAACAAAAGCTATGCGCCTGAGTACGGCATCTTTGAAATAGGGCGCGTCGTTGACGGCCTGTCATCAGACAAAACCTGTCAAGAGCAAAAAAAGCTCGGCATAGTCATGTACAGCCGCATTAAAACAGAAAAGGAGCTTTATCTCGGTCTCCGCGATATTCTCGCCATGCTTCTTCGCAATCTCAAGCACAGCGAGGCCGGCTTTGAAAACTGCACACCCGCGCATTCCTGGCAGCATACAAAAAACTGTGCTCAAATCACATGTCAGGGACAGAATCTCGGCTTTCTGTGCGCTCTGCATCCTCAAAATCTCGCCAAAATCGACAAAAAAGCTGCTGTTGTATGCGCAGAGCTGAGCATGGATGTGCTGGCGGCGCTTGAATACCGCACACTCTCCTACAAGGAACCTTCTAAGTACCCGGGCATAGACTATGACCTGTCGCTGGTGCTGCTTGAGGGGATGCAGTACAGCGCCGTAGACAACGCGGTGAAATCTCTCGCGTGTCCTCTTCTCGGCGATGTCTCTCTCATAGACCAGTATGAGGATGAGAGCGGCAAGTGCAGTGTCACCATACGCCTGCCCTTTACCTCTCACGAGAAAACCCTTGCACGCGGTGAGGTTCAAGTTTATGTGGACAGCATCATCAGCGCGCTCGCAAAATTGGGAATAGCCCTCAAGGACTGATCTGGCTGTATTAATTTCATCGCAAATATATAGGGCGTCGCCGCTTTTGCGGTGGCGCCCTTTGTTATTCATGGCTTTAGCTGTCCATTTTCAACCGCTTCCTCAATGACCTTTTCGACAAAGCCCCAAATCTGCGGCATTGTGCTCTTTACAATTCCAATGCGGTCATACACCTGAGCGCGGCTGACATCTCCCTCTGCCCATGTGTACCCTTGTGTCATGTAATTGTTGACAAAGGGCTGAAGCCTGTCTATGGAGGCGGCATAGCGCGAATCGGGAGTCTCCATCGCGTCAAATTCCTCCCACAGCGCGCGAATCTCGGCTCCCTGATCTTCGGGTAGAATTCCAAAAAGGCGATCTGCCGCCTCTTTTTCTCGCTTCTCTTTTGTGAGGTTGCCTGCCTTGTCATATGCAAAAGTGTCCCCGGCGTAGACCTCAATGAGGTCATGTACAAGCGCCATTTTGAGAACACGCAGCATGTCGACGCTCTCGTCTTCGCAGTATTGGGCGAGTATCATCGCCATAAGCGCAAAATGCCACGAGTGCTCTGCGTCATTTTCGCGGCGCGACTTGTCGACGAGCATCGTCCTGCGCACAATCGTTTTCATCTTGTCGGCCTCAACCAAAAATTCCAGCTGCCTCTCAAATCTGTCTGATGTCATTCTCAATTCCCTCCACTTTTTGCTGCTTATATTTTAACCCAATTTGAAGCGCTTATCAAACATTCTGCATAATTTTGTCATATTTCGATTCCGCGCCGCATCTGATAAAATCGCCCTCTTTTCGCCATAATTCCCTCTCAATAAAAAATAGCGCGTAAACATTGACAATAGCTCATGGTTTTGATATTATAGTAGAGCTTTATGTCAATCATCCTAATGCAGAGTTGCTTTGGGTGTCTAGGCATCGAGGCTTTATCATATGAGATATTAGCTCAGTCGGCAGAGCAATTGCCTTTTAAGCAATGGGTCCGGAGTTCGAATCTCCGATATCTCACCACACCGCATCACGCGGCATCAAGCAAAAAGCACACTCGCGTCAGTGTGCTTTTTGCTTTTTTATGCAGTCGATTCTCAACAGACAGACCGCATTGGTCGCCGCAAAAGCCGCGCCAAAAAACCGCACTTGGCAGCCCGTATATTATACCATAAAGTTACAACTTCTACAACACCGCTTATATCAAGGGTTTATGCAAATCGTGTTACTAATGCGACACAAGTTCAATTCTAAATCACTGCTATGCTACTTTATTCATTAGGATTTCAGCCATAGCATTCAAAGCAGCTTCATGTATGCGGTGAATCTGTCGTATGGAATAGGTCATCTTTTCGGCTATGGCTTCCCATGTCATAAATTCAAGGTATCTGTACCGTAGGACAAGAACACCCTTCACATCTTCCAATTGGTTGACGGTCTTGCGAATATCGCTTTTAAGGTCAAGCAGTTGATTCATTTCATCTTCCACGATTCTTTCAAGGTCAACCAATTTTACCACTGCTTTTTCAAAAGGTGCATCATTGGAATGTGTGCAATTCACCCTCTCTTTTGACAAATCAGGTGAAGTAATGCTTGTTGACATTGCCCGAAGATTCTCAACCTCTGTCAGGTTATTCTTTAACAACTCGTTGCAGCGGTAAGCCTGTTTCAAATACTGTTTAGCAGATATTTGTTTTTCATTCAACATAACATCACCCTTTCTCAATAATACTACTTCCTAAGCCCACCCATCAAATGTGCTCAACATGATTTCCTGATGATTGGGGAAAACACCAGGTAAACCACTATCTTTGAATTCAAAGGTTCTACCCTCATGCAGAACTGTGATTTTTGAACCAGGCTTTACATTCACTGCATTATCAAGAAACAGCTTTGTTGCCTGTACAAGCTGTGCTGCTGTGCCTGTCTGATTCGTTGGTTGAAGTGTTTGAAAAGATAGCTTGCACTGCTGATTTTCCAAAACAACAACTTCCTTGAATCCAGTTGAGCCATTAGGCTTCTTGTATGACTGATATTCTGTTACTGTGCAAGTGTCTTTCCACAGCATTTGAAGTGCTTTTTTCACGCTATTCATTTTATTTATTCCTTTCCATCAGAAGTTGTTCTAACTCTCTGATTTTCTTTTCCTGTTCATCCGTTCTGATACCGCCTAAAATGGCATTGCAAGCAAGAATAATACTGTTCGCTGCCTTTGGGTCAAGGTCACCATTCAGCACCATATTAGCGACCCTGGACAGTGCCTTTCTAACCTCTGACGGGCTGGACAGCTTTATTGACTTCCTTCTTGCCATGATGTCACCGCCTATTCAACCAAATCATCAATGATAATGGTTACAGGCTTATCATTGGGATGCGTTTCTGCAAGCTGATTTAATGCTTCAATGGCTTCATCTATGGTTCTGCATTTACACGTTGCAGAAGTTTCACCACTGCCAGGTTTACCATCCCAAAGCCTACCATCAGCAACCCACATATTACCATCAGGATATATAAACGCTAATACTAACTTTTCAGCACATCTGTTTACAATTTCCTTTGCCTTAATCATCAATCTGTCTATATGCTTCATGTCCTTGTCATCCTTTCGATTATTGAAAATGGGGCATGTGGCATATATCCACACACCCCACATCATTATGCTAATGCCTGGTAATACAGTGCCTTCACCTTGTTATCAAGGACAAACGCATCATAGTTGATACGACCTTCCACCAATGAGCCACTGATACCAGGTGGGTCAACGTGAATCTTGTAGTCCTCTAATTTGGTAGGGGCTACGGTTGCCACTGGATGGGCAATCATAAAGCCAAATTTGGCAGGTAGGCGGTTGGCAGGTACTTTGATGACCGTTGCACCATCCAACATGCCAATAACACCCTTTAGCCTTAAATCATTACCAATATTGGTTTCCATTGTGATGTTGGTGTCCTGCTTCATCAGCACATACACATCAGGGGTCACAATGATGATTCTACCTGTTTCAGGAACTTCCGCATTGTCAAGAGCCTGATTACCTGCAAGAATTTCAGTGTAGATATTGGTCTTGGTCAATGCCTTGGCTGTGGGCTTGCTGCCTGCCTTGGCACACATCACACCATACACATAGGAATCAACCTCTGGTACAACCACTTCACGAAGCTGTCTTGCAAGTGCGGATGCTGCTTGAAGGTTCTGCACTGTTTCATCAGAATCCAGTTTATCAATGGCAAAGGTGAAAGAACGGTCTTTTGTCAGGGTGAATTCTTCTGTCACTGCATCCAATCCCTGCACCGCACCATAGCGTGACCAGTTAGTGCCTGTACCAGGGCGGTCATAGTCATTCATGGTTGATGTAGATACCTTGTAGACCTTGACGGTCTTTGCACCAGTCCAGTCAAAGTCATTGTTTGTTAAAAGGAATTTTGTTGCTAAATTTATAGCCATAGTTTATGCTTCCTCTCTTATTGAAGCCCCATAGCCTTTCTAATGGCTGCATCACCAGTGTCAAGTTCAGAATCGTTGTCTTTACTTTGACCAGGTACAGCACCTTTAATTTGTCGGTTGGGTGCTTCCTTTTTAATTTCGTTGAATGCCTTTTCTATAAGTGAAATGCTCTTTTCCAGTGAATCCTTGCTTGTGCAATTCAGAGCATCTAACAACTGCACCGATAAGCCCTTTTCATTTAACAGTTCTTTTGCGGTCAGTCGAAGTTCACGCTGCTGCAAATCCTGTTCCTTTTTACTGAAATCTGTATCGCCCTTGGTTTTTTCCTTTGCAAGGCGTTCACCAACAATGCGATTTACATCATCCTGTGAAAAAGTCTTTTCCCCTGTACCAGGGTTGTTGTTTTGCATGTTCTCTTGATTTTCCATAAATACCTCCGTTTAACGTCCGAAGTGGACTATTTTGTAAAAAGAAAAGGCATGAGAATAACTCCGAAGAATTATTTCCCATGCCTTAATATTTAAGACTAACCCACAAGGGGCGGTACTCATGCCTATTCAATTTATTCTATTCTACCACATATAGGGGGTATAGTCAAGCAAAACCGCCTATTTAGTGGCTTCAAT
>JAVVTQ010000050.1:0-8906 GCA_036653595.1 Oscillospiraceae bacterium | reverse complement strand
AAGCGGCAAAAAGAGCAGCGCTCTGGGAGGCTGCTCTTTGGGTGATTTAGGTTAACAAATCATTATGGCCTCGGGCGACGGACGTCACCGTCAAAAGCCGAAATTAGTCTTTAAATTTGCACTGAAAACGGTTTGCATTATGGTATTGTGTAAAACAAAACACAGAAATAGTGCAGCACACTGCCAGCAAGCACAAACAAATGCCAGATGGAGTGCATGTATTTTTTATTGCTGGCGAAAAATATAAGACCCAGTGTGTATGACACACCGCCGAGGAGCAAAAGCAGCAGTCCGACAAGGCCGAGTGCTTTTGAGATTGGTATTATAAAAACCAGCGCGCACCAGCCCATCGCGATATAGGCAATCATCGAGAATACGCTAAACCGTTCCAGGCTTATGGAATTTAGGACAATGCACAGAATTGTCAGTCCCCAGAGGACACCGAATATAATCCAGCCGCGCAATCCCCCCAGCGACACGAGAGCAAACGGTGTGTATGAGCCGGAAATGAGGATGTATATAGTGCAGTGGTCAAAAATTCTGAAAAGATGCTTGACCTTTGGATTTGTAAAGCTGTGGTACAGAGTGGACATTGTGTAGAGCAAAATCAGCGATGCCCCAAAAATTGCGCTGCTGACAACATCTATCGCAGTGCCGTTCATTGCTGCCTTGACCACAAGCACCACACAGCCGGCTATTCCGAGCGCGGCTCCGACACCGTGTGAGACGGAGTTGAAAATCTCCTCACCGAGCGTGTAAAAAGGGCCTTGATTTGCCATACTTTCTCCATTCGCCCAACACAAGGGCACTTTATTTTTTTAAAATGAGATGTTTGATATAGTCGAAGGTTGTGTCCTCGCCCTCATCCTTTAGCATGATGAGCATCGTCTCGAGCAGAGCGCGGGTGTTGTCGTGCAAGAGGTACTGTGCGCGCGAATTCATATAATAATCATATGCGTCTCTATCGGTATACCGCTCTGCGCGATATGTCCGGCAAGCGGCAATTCTGTCGCAAAACATCTCCGCGACATATTTCACTGGCATCTCCATGCCTCCGAGCATATAGCCGCTCTTCGGAGAATAATCAATCCAGTACTCAAGATGATGGCGGTTGCGTCCCTTGTGGTGCAGCCATGCAGCGCTGTAGCCTTTTTCGAGGCGCTCGATTTCGTTTGGGCTGCGGTTGCCCTGATAATATTTTGCGCCTGCGCGAAACTCAACAAAGCTGTACTTTGACATGTCGTGCATAAGCCCCTGCCTGTAAAGACCGAGCTTAAAGCAGTATTTCATCACGAGACATTTGTGATGGGTTATGGTTTTGAGATGTGAGTACCATTTCATTATTATTCACCGATGTCATTTATTGTTATCTAATTATATCACATTCTTTAATTTTTGCGCGGAGTTAAGAGCTTTGCGGCCAAATCACAAACAAATATTTTACAAGAGGGACACAATGGGTGACACGCGCTTTGCCGTCTTTGCTTTTTGCATACGAATAAACGCATATTTTTCAAAGCTATGAGTGACGCGCGCTCTTTTACTGCAATTAAAAAGGACATTCAAAAAAAGAATGTCCGAATGCGCCCTCTCGAAGGCACCGTTTTGGAAAAGACTGAAAAAGCGCAAAATAAAGCTAAAACAGATATTTTGCCGCTGGTGTTTTAAGAAGTGCAAAAAGCAAAAGCTCCGCAAGCGCCGCCTTAAGCAAATCAAACAAAATAAAAGGCACAACACAAAGAGCCAACGCCTGACCGACGCTCATCTTTGACTGAAATACAAACCAAGCTGTTCCCAGCAGATAGCAAAGCGCGAGCGCTGCTATCATACCGAGGCTGAGCGACAGTGCGCTGCGGCCTTTAAAGAGCTTCACTGACAGCGCCACGACAGCAGCCATCAGGGGATATGACATTAAGTAGCCGCCTGTCAGACCAAACAGAATTCCCGGCCCGGCGCCAAAGCCCGAATAAACAGGCAAACCTACGGCTCCTATGAGCACATATAAAAGCGCTGCGCAAAAAGCGTATTTCGGCGAAAGCAGGCCGCCGGTCAAAAAAATCGCAAACACCGAGAGCGTGAACGGCACAGGCTGAATCGGGATAGAAATTACCGACAAAACACAAATAAGCGCCGCGCACATTCCTGTAACAGCCAGCTTATAAACGGACGCGGCACCACGCTTTTTCGAATGCGCCAAAGTGATATTCTCTTTTTCCACGAAGTCACCGCCAACAGGTTATTTTGCCCGCACTCGAGCGGACGATATTATATTTATACACTGCGGCAGCAGCATTGTCAACATAAAATATAAAAAAGTTGACAATCAAAACAATCGGCGCTTCAGTTTTGTTTTTGGACGATTTTGTATTCATCATAGAGCCGAAAGTACGGACAGTCCGAGAATGTCCCGCGCATAAAGCGGCTCATCTCATCCTCGTCGAGCGCTTTGTCGCAGACATAGCAGCCGCATTCTTCGTCCCACGCATAATTCTCACAGACTTCACAGTTGGCGCCCACAAAACATTCCCCCTAAGCTAGGTGTTGGCATTTGATTTTTATAATCGTATTATAGCACAGATATGCGGCTTTTTGCGGGGAATATCGCGTTTTGCGCACTGTAAAAAAGCCCGATGCGGATGCGGCCGCAATTTGAAAGCGGCGGTAAACAAAAGCGATGGGACTTTTGTTTTTTATGATGCACGAATGTGATACAATAGCAGCACGGAGATTTTGCAGAGCTTGTCAGTTGTCAAATCAAACAAATAGATGGGCAGGTGCCGGAAATATGAAGAAGCCCCGGGTGTTTATCGATGCAGACGGATGTCCTGTTGTGGATATCTGCCTTGATATTGCAAAAAGACGCGGCCTTGAATGTACAATTGTCTGCGACACATCGCATGTCTTTGAGCGCGAGGGTGCGGCGGTGATAACTGTGTCAAAAGGCAATGACAGCGCAGATTTTGCGCTGGTGAATATGCTGAAAGCTGGCGATATTGCAGTGACGCAGGACTATGGACTGGCGGCGATGTGCCTTGCAAGGGGCGCGTTGGTTTTGCGGCAGGACGGGCTGGAATACACAGCTGAAAATATAGACGGGCTTTTGATGGAGCGGCATAATGCAAAAAAGGTGCGCATGAGCGGAGGGCGCCTCAGGGGTCACGCAAAGCGGGAAGCATCTGAGGATTCTGCATTTCGCGAAGTGCTGGAGCACACGGCAGATGCACTCCTAAATAGGAGCGCAGGGGAGAGCGCGCAGAGCGAAAAATGACGGCGAAGTAAATTGCACTCCGGTTTATGGGTGTGCGAAACAAAGCGGATTAAAAAAGTGTTTGGGGGTGAGAAAATGACACTCAAAGAGAGTATATTGGAAATTTTCGAAAAAAGACGAGGCGAAACAATTTCAGGCCAGGATCTGGCACAGACGTTTGGTGTTACACGTGCAGCTGTGTGCAAGGCGGTCAAGGCGTTGAAAAGTGAGGGGTACAAAATAGGTGGCGTCACAAAGCTCGGATACACCCTCGATTTTGAGGACGACAGCGTCTCGGAGCCGGGAATAAGGGCGGCTTTGGGCAAAGGATTTGAAGAAAGGGAGATAATCTGCGCAAAAACGCTGGACTCCACCAACACGGAGGCAAAGCGCAGAATTGCACAAGACGGTGCGCACGAGATGCTGATTGTCGCAGACAAACAGACAGGCGGCAGGGGGAGAACGGGAAAGACCTTCTATTCCCCCGAGGGCACCGGAATATATATGTCTGCCGTGCTCTGTCCGCACGCCGAAATTGACGATGCGGTTATGGTGACCGTCGGTGCGGCCGTCGCCGTGTGCCGCGCAATAGAGCGGTACACCGGGCTGGAGCCGCGCATAAAATGGGTCAACGACATATTTGTCGGCGGCAAAAAAGTGTGCGGAATTCTGACCGAGGCGGTCAGCGGCTTTGAGAACGGAATGGTCGAGGCCGTCGTCGTCGGCATCGGAATAAACGTAAAAACAGCAAAATTTCCGGAAAATATCAAAGATGTGGCGGCCTCACTCAACGCGGATAAATTGCAGCGCAGGGAGCTTATCGCGGCCGTTTACAGAGAGCTCTGTGCGGTGTCGGAGCGCCTCCTCGACAAAGAGGTGATAGAGGAATACCGCAGCCATTCGCTTGTTTTGGGAAAAGAGATAGTATTTGCGGAAAAAGGGCAGAGTGTATGCGCCGTGGCAAATAGCATCACAGAGCGCGGAAATCTGGTGGTCAGGCTTTCTGACGGGTCGACGCGCGTGCTGCGTTCGGGCGAAATTTCGCTTGGCAGCGGTGCCTTTGTCGGTGTCGACAGCGAACGGAGCGGGAAAAACAAGGAACAGAAATAATGACACGCGATGGGAACGACATAGGGCGCATTCGCAAAGCATTTGTGCAAAAAAAAGGACGGCAGCTGCATTTAGAGTCAGGCCTGTCCTTTTTTGCTGTCTGTAAATGTGCTTGAAATCGCCTTATCCGATGATTTTTATAATCAGGAAAAGCTCTATTTGCACACAAGCGCATCTGCCTGTCTTTGCGAGCTTATGTCGCGGTTGCATATCAGATAATTTCCGGGTTCAACTCGAAGCGCGGTTGAGGATATCGATGTCGCCTGCGAGGACGGCAGCTGCATTTTGAGGCAGGCCTGTTCTTTTTTGTTGTCTGCAAAAGCGCTTGAAATCGCCTTAATCCGATGATTTTTATAATCAGGAAAAGCTCTATTTGCACACAAGCGCATCGGCCTGTCTTTGCGAGCTTATATCGCGGTTGCATATCAGATAATTTCCGGGTTCAACTCGAAGCGCGGTTGAGGATATCGATGTCGCCTGCGAGGACGGCAGCTGCATTTTGAGGCAGGCCTGTTCTTTTTTGTTGTCTGCAAAAGCGCTTGAAATTGCCTTAATCCGATGATTTTTATAATCAGGAAAAGCTCTATTTGCACACAAGCGCATCGGCCTGTCTTTGCGAGCTTATATCGCGGTTGCATATCAAATAATTTCCGGGTTCAACGCGAAGCGCGGTTGAGGATATCCATACCACCTGTCCGGAAGAGGGTATAATAATGCGGTATTCAACCGTGCGCGCCTCGACATTGTCAAAGGACTCCTTGCCGGCAAAAGAGAGAAAATCGCGCACTATCGGCAAATCCTCGGGATAAACCGTGCTGTCGAGCCAATGGGCAATTGCCTCCTTTACGGGCGTGCGCTTGTCTCCGAGCGCGCTGCTTAGAGGAGCCAGCGGATGCGCGAAGCCGCTGATGAGGTCAAAAAGATAGATTTCATCGTAGAGCTTAAATAGGGCAGTGCTGTACTTGTTGAGATCCCTCTGATGTCCTGCGAGTTTAAGCTCTGTTTCATCATTTGAAATAGTGAGCAAAACAGGGTTAAGTCTGCCCGACAGATGCGCCGTTGTGAGCTGGCAGCTGAGATGAATGACGCTCTTGTCGCGTTTAAGCGCGCGGTATTGGAGCGGGAAAGTGCCTTGATGCTTTACGCATTCATCCACAAAGCTGTGTACGAGTGGGAGGTCCTCGGGAAAAACGCAGGCATAGGAATCGCTCACCTCTGTGCAGTATTGGCCGTGCGTATAGCCGAGCATGGAATAGAACTGATCGTTGGCAAAGATGACGCTGCTCTTGTCTCCCACAATTTCGTACAGGCAGACGCCGCCGTTCATATTGTCAATTATCGTGCGAAGCTGCATTGCGGTTTCCGAAAGCATCAAATCGGAGTTGAGCTTTTCGGTGATATCATTAAAGGTGATGCAAAAAAGCGCATGGTCATCGTCGCCGCCAAGATAGCTGAAAGTTGAGTCGAGATACATGATGTGGCCGTCTTTGTGATAGCGCCTCACAATGGCACAGGTGGAGCCGCCGATTTCCATTGCGCGACGGCATGTGTTTTTGGCAAGAGACAAATCGTCTTCATACATAAGCGGCCAGACATTGAGGGAATATCGGTTGAAGTCATCTATGTCATAGCCCATGATTTTGTAGTAGCCGTCGTTTACGCGAATAACCTCAAGGCGCTCGTCTGACAATTCATATATGCCCAGGCCGCCAAATACACTGCCGATGAGCTTGTTTACAAGAGGGTTTCCACCCATTAATATTTCAAGGTCGTTTTCTTTGAATGAGATTCTGGATGCGGTTGAGCGGACGGCCGCTCTCTTTAAAATGTGTGCTTCGAACTCGTCATACGGCATCGGCTTAGCAAAGCAGTACCCCTGAACCAGCGAGCATCCGACGCTTCGCAGAAATTCCAGCTGCTCGGCTGTCTCAACACCCTCTGCGACAACCGGAACATTGAGCCAGTTTGCCATGCGTGTGACAGAGGTGAAAATAGTCCCAACACGGCCGCCCTTTTCAAAACCCTGCAAGAATTTCATGTCAACCTTCAGGGTGTCGACAGGTATGTCTTTGAGGGTGTTGAGAGATGAATAACCGCTTCCGAAATCATCCATAAGGACACTAAAGCCGGAGCTTTTGAGAATTTGCACAGTGTTGAGAAGCTGGTCGGGGTTGTCCGTGTAAGCGGATTCCGTCATCTCAATTTTAAGCAGAGAGTGATCAATTCCGTATTTTTCTGTCACCTTGAGCAATTGCTCAAGCAGGTTTGCGCTGTAAAGTGTTTTTCTCGACGCGTTTACAGAGATGGGGAGTGAGGGGAAACCTTTTGCGGCGCGCTCGCAGAGATAGCGGCAAACCTCCTCCCAGACATAGGAATCAAGCTCGGAGATGAAGCCGTTTGACTCAAAAATCGGAACAAATTCAGCGGGAGAAATCATGCCGCGATTGGGATGGTTCCAGCGAACCAGCGCCTCGGCGCTCACGGCTTTACCCGATGACAGGTCATATATAGGCTGAAGATAAACGACAAATTGCCGCTGTGCTATCGCAGCCTCCATTTGATCGAGAATTTCACGCTCACGGTGCAGAGCTTTGCGCATTCTTTCATCGTAATATGCCAAATGCCTGCTGTAGTCGCCCTTTAGAGTCTGCAGCGCGAGATTTGCCCTGTCACACATCAGATTTATGGGCATCAAGGAGTCATAAACCTCATATACGCCATAGCTTAGCGTGAGCGTGTGATTGAGATTGAGGTCGTCAAAGGCAGAGGAATTTGCACCGAAAACAGAGTCCAAATCCATCTCGGATTTTGGAATACACAGCGCAAAGTGATCGTCTGCTAGCCTCCCGTAGGTTCCGATGCCGCAGTATCTTTTGTGCAGAGTGGCCGCCAGGTGCTTGAGCACGCTGTCGCCGAGTTCTTTTCCGAAAAGCTCGTTTACAAGCTTGAAATGCTCTATGTTGAGGCGGATGAGGACATATCGAACATTGGAATTATTCTTCAAAAGAACGGCAGTTTGCCGATAAAAAGTTTCTTGATTGTATATTCCGGTGAGCGAATCGTGCTCCGCTTGATATGTGAGCTGCTCTTGATGGCGCTGCTCTTCCTTTTGGCGGAGAATAAGATACTTATTTTGCATCATAAGCGCTTCGTTGCCGCGCTTGTTGACTAAGTCATCCACGCGCATTTTTATGAGCGCAGATTCAGACTGCACAGAAAAATAGTGCTGCGCGCCGCGCCGCAGGGCCTCAATTTTGACAAGACTCTCGACAGCATCGGTTGTGACGATGACGGGAATTGAGGACAGAAGAGGATTTTTTTTGATTTTATCAAGAACGGCCAGCTCGCGCATTTTTGGCACGTTCACACCGAGTAGCACCGCACTTATGATGTTGCCGTATTTTTTGAGAAGAGTTGCCGCAAAGTGCAGATATTCTGTCTCCATCACGCTGAAATCGCCACAAAAAAGAGAGGCAAGCAGCGCTCTCTGTTTTGCCGAATCATTTATTATGAGAACTGTTTTAATTACTGACAGTGGCTCACTGATTTCGTCGTTTGGCATTCGGCATTCCTCCAAAAATTCTGCGGGATGCATCGCTAACATTATTACTTATGACCAATATATCATATTTTTGGCCGCACATCAAACGAAGAGGCTAAAAAAACGAATAAATGGTGAAAATATCGGCGAAAAGAGGACCAAATCACACGAGAATCAAGCCATTTTGGTCTTACAAGCGCCATCTCTTGTCTCGTGCTTTCGTTGACAGGGGAGACATGATGTGGAGTATCGCGAATACCTGACTTGCTTTTTGTAGAAAAGAAGCAGGGGTGCAAAGCCGAAGCGCCTCGCCGTCTTGTGCCGCAGGCTGCAAAAAGGCGGCGACAGCAGGGTGCTGTGGGGCAACCCGAAGACGAGGGAGCGGGCCTTATTCGAAAGCGAGGAAATCGCGCAGCTGCACTGGAAAAGCCCCGCCGTAAGCGGGTCTTTTAAATGAAGAAGTTTATTTTGATGTTTGTTTGATGACAAGGATGACACCCGCGCAAAAAGGAAAAGTTTGCTTTGTTGGAAAGCAGAGAGGTAAAAGTACTGTTCGGCATGCGCACCGAACGGCTTTGAGCTCTGTTGTCACATTAATTGCCGCATTTGCCTCTGTTCACGGCAAAAAGACACCCGCCACTGCGGTGCAAATAAAAAACAGCCTTCCGAAAAAAAGGCTGTTTTTTATCAAGGCACAAATGCCTGTAATGTTTGGTTAATAAAGATGCGATGCCAAACTTGCGTAAATTGCTCATTTTGCGAGACTATCCGAGCCAATGCCCATAGTAGGCAAACACGCCTAAAATTTTGCCTGCCACAGTAAACAGAGCTGCGACAGAAAAGAGCACTGCCGGCTTATTGCACCACTGCTTTATTTTGCGCATGATAAAAACAGTCCTCCTCCCATTTTAATGGATTTGTGTCGATGTATTCCCAAATTTTTTGATATTCCCGCTCGCCGCGGATGATATGGTCGTGGAATGACCGTTGCCATATTTTTCGTCCACT
>JAVVTQ010000049.1:0-9361 GCA_036653595.1 Oscillospiraceae bacterium | reverse complement strand
CCCCCGCAACCCCTTGACGACAAGAGGTGTACCTCTTGACTCCCCCGCGCTTCGCGCAATTCTTACGGATAAAGCAGAATGCGGAGAAGTGGCTTAGGGGCAAGGGGCAAGAACACAAGTTACTGGATTTTATTGTAGGGCAAGGGCTCTGCTCTTGCCGCTCTAACAAAATAATGATCGTTTGTTTCAATAAAAGCCATATAAAATCATGCGATAAACGGAGGGCAGCACGTGCTTCAAGCTTACCTTTTCGGGATTTTTGCGTTTATTTGTTCAAAAATCAGCACTTCTGCGGACGATATTAATCAATAAGTATTATATAGCCTTAAAAGTCTCCAGTCAATTGACAAAACCCGTTTTCGCCATTACAATTTGATGTACTACAAAAGAAACGGAGAACAAAAATGGGTAGAATCAGGACGCGCTTTGCGCCCAGCCCGACAGGCTACATGCATGTCGGAAATTTGCGCACGGCATTATATGCATATCTTCTCGCAAGAAAAGCGGGTGGCAGCTTTGTGCTGCGTATAGAGGATACGGACCGAGAACGCCTTGTCGAGGGAGCCACTCGGATAATTTATGACACGCTCACAGATGCCGGTTTGAGCTGGGACGAAGGCCCCGATAAGGGCGGAGATTACGGCCCTTATGTGCAGAGCGAGCGCATGGGCACATATCTCGATTTTGCAAAGCAGCTTGTCGAAAAGGGCGAGGCCTACTACTGCTTCTGCACAAAGGAAGAGCTTGCGGCGAGATGTGGTCATCAGGAGGAAAACGGGGGAATTTCGCGCTATGACGGCCATTGTCTCTGCCTTTCAAAGGAAGAGTGCGCACAGCGTCTTGCAAGAGGGGACAGCTATGTGATACGGCAACGGATGCCGGCAGAAGGCTTGACAAAATTTCACGACCTCGTGTACGGCGACATCGAAATAGACAGCGCCGAGCTGGAGGATCAGATTCTTGTAAAATCCGACGGCATGCCGACATACAATTTTGCAAATGTAATCGACGACCACCTAATGGCAATTTCGCACGTAATTCGCGGCAACGAGTATCTGTCGAGCACCCCAAAGTACAACCTCCTCTATGAGGCCTTTGGCTGGGAAACGCCGCAGTACATTCACTGTGCGCCCGTCATGAAAGACGAAACCCACAAGCTTTCAAAGCGCAACGGCGACGCCTCATATCAGGATTTGATAGCAAAAGGCTATCTGCCTGCGGCAATCATAAACTACCTCGCCTTGCTGGGCTGGGCGCCAAAGGGTGAGCGCGAGCTTTTTTCGCTCGATGAGCTTGTCAAAGAGTTTGACATAGAGGGAATAAGCAAATCTCCCGCAATATTCGATCCTGAAAAGCTAAAATTCATCAACGCCGAGTACATACGTGCTCTATCTCACGATGAGTACAAAAAGCGCGCCATGCCCTTTATCAAGCAGGGTGTAAAGCGCGACGACGTGGATTTTGACATAATTTGTGACGTTTTGCAGCCGCGCACGGAGTTTTTTGCAGACATCCCCGAGCGCCTCACCTTTATCGACGAGCTTCCCGCATTTGGCAAGGAGTTGTATGAGCACAAAAAAATGAAGACAGATGCCTCAACTGCCGCGGTGGCTCTCGGTTGGATTTTGCCTGCGCTTGAAGCGCTTGACGACTTTTCACAAGCGTGCATTCACGACCGCATGATGGCGCTCGTCGAGGAGAAGGGCGTCAAGAACGGATTTATGCTCTGGCCGCTGCGTGTCGCACTGTCAGGTGTCCCGGTGTCTCCCGGCGGCGGAATTGAGCTCGCCGCAATTTTGGGCAAGGCCGAAACCCTGGCCCGAGTAAAATCAGCGCTTGTAAATCTCTGATTTTTTAACAATTTCATCTTTTCAAACAGTAAAAAAGGGAGACTGCCGCAAATTGCGGTCGTTTCCCTTTTTGTTGTCTATGCCTTTTTAACAAGATGCGCTGCGGGCTTTTGTCAAAGCTCCGCCCAGTCAAAGCTTCTCTCCACACGCTTTAGAATATAGGATATCACCGCGTTGAAAATCAGATATATAATTCCCGCCACGACAAACGCAAAGGTGCTGCTTGTGCTGTTGACCGTGGCCTTTGCAAAGTGAAGCACCTCCGGCACAGAGACGGCATAGAGAAGCGCTGTGTCTTTCACAAGCGTTATCGTCTCGTTTGAGACAGAGGGCATTGCTACCCGCAAAAGCTGCGGCATCAGGATATACCAAAAGCGTTGAAAGCCGTTGAGTCCGAGCGCCTTTGAGGCCTCTGTCTGCCCTTTGTCCACAGACATAAGACCGCCCCTGAAAATTTCGGAAAAATATGCGGCATAGTTCAAAACAAAGCCGACAATCGCAGCCGAAAATCTCTGCATGACAAGAAACTTTCCCACAACTGGCAAAAGCGGC
Source organism: Oscillospiraceae bacterium (assembly GCA_036653595.1). GTDB lineage: Bacteria > Bacillota > Clostridia > Oscillospirales > Ruminococcaceae > JAVVTQ01. Next base: position 6,959 of record JAVVTQ010000049.1, on the reverse strand, counting down.
AATCCGAAATAGACAAAGAGCAGCTGCAAAAGCAGCGGTGTGCTGCGAATGAGATATATAAATGCATCGACAAACAGTCGCAGAGCGGTGAAGCGTGAGCGCTGCGCAGCCATCAATACAAAGCCCAGCGGGAGAGATATTGCGAGCGTTATTGCAAACAGCAGAGTTGTGGCCGACAATCCTGCCGCGACCCTCGAAAAGGTGCTGACAACAGTTGAAAAATCCATGTCACTCAAATATTATACGGTTTTCACCGAACCACTTTTGGCTGATTTTCGCAGCAGTTCCGTCTGCGACCATCTCGGACAGCGCACCTGTAACCTTTTTAAAAAGCTCATCGTTTCCCTTTGCAAAAGCAATTCCATATTCCTCAGGGGCGAGCGTCTCCTGCAAAACTCTGAGGCCGCTGTCCTCCTTGGAGATGTAATAATCCGCAACAACTTTGTCCACGACGACCGCGTCAATGCGACCGATGCCTAAATCCATGAGCAGAGTCACATTGTCGGCACCCGTTATCGTCTCTTTCTCTGTGCCGTTGTATTTTGAGGATTTCCACGCTCCCTCTGCCGACGAACCGGTCTGATACGCAACGCTCTTCCCCTTTAGCCCGTCAATGTCTTTTACGTCAGAATCAGCTTTTACCACAACCACCTGCGCATTCGCAATATATGCGTCCGTCATGAGCATCTCGGCTTTGCGCTCCGGAGTTATCGTCAGCCCGTTCCATATGACATCTATTTTCCCGCCTGAAAGCTCCAGCTCCTTTGTCGCCCAGTCGACCGGCGTCAGCACCAGCTCCACGCCGAGTCGCTTTGCCACCTCCTGCGCGAGGTCGATGTCAAACCCTACTATTTCATTGTTCTCGTCCCGGTAGCCCATCGGCGGGAAAGAGTCATCCAACCCCATGACAAGCGTGTCCTTTTTTGCGTTTTCTGCGGGTTTCTCGTTTTTCTCTTCAGAACAGGCGCACAGCAGCAGCGCAAAAGCGGCTGCGAGCACTGCAATTCCCAAATACTTCTTTTTCATACTTATCTTTTCCTTTCGGTTTTCCGATAAGACATAATAGCACTTTACTGTAGTAACATGCTACTACGGTAAAGTGCTATTATATACCGTCTTATAAGAATACGTCAGGTTTGCTCGTGTATTCTCGCTGTTTTTGACTTATTCTTCATTTTCCTGCGAATTTTGTTTTCTGTGACGACGGCGTCCATAGGCACGTCATTTTCTGTTGCCAGAAGCGCAGCAACGCAAAGCTGTGACGGGCAGACAGCCACTTTGTACATGTCGCCGCTGTCCGAGAGGTATCTGTCATAGAAGCCGCCGCCCTTTCCCATTCTGTGCAGCGACAAATCGACCGCCGACGCCGGTATTACAGAAAAATCGATGTCTGATTTATCTACGATTTGGCTGTGCTCGTCCGGTTCCAGCAGTCCGAATTTTCCGAGCTTCAGCTCGGAGAGGAGATTTATTCTCCTCGCTGTCAGCTCATTTCCCTTTTCACAGCGCGGAACGCACAGCGTCTTTTTTTCCTCAAAGCATTTTTTGATAATTAGCGACGTGTCTATCTCTCTGTCTGTTCCTACAAAGCAAAAAACAGTCTTTGCATTTTTGAACTCTTCGAGGGAAGTTACGGCGCTGCAAATCCTCTCGCTTTGCACCTCTCGCATCTTTGGATTTCCTTTTAATATGCCGCGTGCACGCGCGCGGTACTCGGCGGCAATCGCATCGGTCTGGCTTTTAAACCATGTGTCGCGATTCTTGCGCAGCATCCAAAGCCCCGCGGCTTCAAGGGGCAGCATGACGATACATTTGACCGCGCGTGTCGGAAGCAGCGCCAGTATTCCCTTGTTCATGAAAATTTGAAGCCACAGTGTGTCCAGCCCCAAATTGAGCACAAGGCAAACTGTTGCCGCGGCCATCACAGAATACAAAGCTCTTGCTTTTCTGCCGTATAGAAACAGCCCGAACACAACTCCCGTCAGGAAAGCAGTCAACGTGAAACCAAAAAAGTACGGCCCCGTTGGCAGGATAAGCGCACCTATAAAATCAGCCGCCGCCGCGGCAAAGCCGGCCCAAAGAGGGCCATACAGCTCTGCGATGATGGCAGTTGGTATAAAGGCAAGGCTGAGCTTGACTATCGGTGTCGGTATTGCGAGCACCCTTGACAGCAATATCTCGATGGCTGTGAGCAGTCCTATGACCGCAATTTTTTTTGCGCTGATTTTCAATTTGACAACCTCAAAAGCTTCTCTCTTATTTCTCCTGACATATAGAGTGAGCCTGCCGCGAGCACCGGGCAATTTTTCTCCTTTGCAAGGTCAAGACAAAAGTCAACAGCCTTTGCAACATCGTCAAAAGCCTTCACTGGTCTACCGTACTTTTCAAGAGCCTTTGCCAGCTCGGCCGCAGGAAGTGCGCGCGGGTTTGGAACCGTCACTGCGACATATTCTCCCGCCACATCATCAAAAAGCTCCAACATCTCCTCATAGTTCTTGTCCGCAAGCACCCCGACGAGAACTATGACTCTCTCTTTTGCAAAATATCTTTTGACAGCGGCAACAGCACACCTTACACCGTGTGGATTGTGGCCGCCATCGAGGACGAACATGGGCTCACGGCAAAGAACCTCAAAGCGCGCGGGCCATGTCACCGCCGTGAGGCCTTTTCTGACAGCATCTTCCGAGACGATCATGTTTCGTTCTTTTAGGACTTTGACAGTCTCAAGCACCAATGCCGCATTCCTCTGCTGATGCTCTCCTAGCAGCGGCAAAAACATATTTCTGTATTCTTTATAGTCAAACGTCTGCCCGTTGATGTCAGAGCTTTTCTCGCAGAGCTTTGAAAAATCGCAGACCGAAAAGCGAGATTCCTCTTCGCCGCATTTTTTTCTGAAAACGTCAAGCACTCCCTTTGGTTGTTCATAGCTGACAGCAGGACAGCCCTCTTTTATTATGCCGGCCTTTTCGCCGGCAATAGCCTCAAGTGTGTCGCCCAGATACTGCATATGGTCATAATCTATAGCCGTGAGCACGGAGACGAGAGGCGCTTTTACAACATTTGTCGCGTCGAGGCGTCCACCCATTCCGACCTCAAGGACAACGATATCACAGTCATTATTCCTAAAATACAAAAACGCAATCGCGCACACTATTTCAAACTCCGTCGGGGCGCAGTCCATTTTGACAACGGCTGCGCGCACCGACTCTGTCAGCTCGCAGAGCTCGCTCTCTCCTATCGGCACATTGTCTATCTGCATGCGCTCGTTGAAGTCGGTGATGTAGGGGGATATATAGAGGCCGGTTTTGTATCCCGCCTCTTTAAGTATATATGACAGCATCGCGCACACAGAGCCTTTGCCGTTTGTCCCGGCTACATGTATGACGGACAGCTCATCTTGTGGGTCGCCAAGCAGGTGCAGCAGCTCGCTTACGCGCTCCAGCCCCAGCTTGCTCTTTCTCCAATTGATGTCGTGTATAAAGGTCATTGCCTCTTCATATGTCATATGCACAAGCCCTCTCGTCAGTTGTCATTTCGGCGGCGCGCACCACATGCTGAGCCAGCACGGCCGTTGTCACAGCGCCTATGCCGCCCGGTACAGGCGTGCAGTCCGCGCCAAATTCAACTGCCGCCGCACAGTCCGCATCGCCGCACACAGAGCCACCCGCATCAGGATTTATCCCAACATCCAGCACTGTCTGCCCTTCGAAAAAGCAGTCTTTGCCGAGCATTTTCGCTTTGCCGGCCGCCGCCACTACTATGTCCGAGCGCCCGCAAATTTCCGCAAGCTTCCTCGTCCTCGTATGGCACACCGTCACCGTGGCATTGCGGGACAAAAGGAGCATCGCGACGGGCTTTCCTATTACGAGTGAACGCCCGACGACAGCTACATTTTTGCCCTCTGTTTCGATATTGTAAAAATCGAGCAGCTCTAGACACGCCTGCGCAGTACATGGCGAAAAGCCGCTTCTGTCGCCGCAAAATACGCCTGCCAGCGAGCTTTTCTTAATGCAGTCTATGTCCTTTTCTGCACAAAGCCTCTCGCAAATTTTGTCCTCGTCGAGCTGCTTTGGAAGAGGGCGCAGCAGCAGCACCCCGTGCACGGAGACGTCCTCGTTGAGCCTGTCTATCTCCAGTAGAAGCTCTCTTTGTGTGATTTCCTGAGGCAGCGTGAGCTTTCTTGTCATCACTCCAACAGATGCGCACCTTTTGGCAGCGCTTTTTTCATAATATATATCGTCAGGCCTTTCGCCAACTCGAACTATGCAGAGCTGCGGCACCGTTTTGCACTTCGCCAGCAAGGCGACACGAGGCAACAGCTCAAAGCATATTTTTTGGGCGACCGGTTCTCCTAAAAGCTTTGCCATTTCATATCCCTCCGCGGCGATTTTGTTTACATTATATATCAGTGCGGTGTATAATTACAAATAAAGTTTGTGAGTTTAGGGGAGGCAATGTGGAACAGTTTTTTAAAAGGCTTCACCGCGGCGATGATCTCCTCGCGGAAATATCGGCGCTGGCCGCAAAGCACAATATCAAGGCGGGTGTCATTTTGAGCGGTGTGGGCTGTGTGCTGCGCGCCAAAATTCGCGATGCCGGCGGAATCACAGTCCATGAAATCGACGAGCCATGCGAGATTGTTTCTATCGGAGGCACCGTGAGCGCTGCGCGCTGTCACATTCACATCTCACTCTCAAAGGAAGACCTCTCTGCAATAGGAGGACACCTCATGGAGGGCACTGTCATAAACACAACCTGCGAGCTTGTGATAGGCACTGTGGACAACTGTGTGATAGCCTCCGAATTCGATGCCGAAACAGGCTATGATGAGCTTGTTTTCGAGGAAGAATAGACATTTTTTTTAGCGCACCACAAGTTTTTGGCCGTCAATTATGCCCCGCTGCAAGCCAATTGCAGCGGGGCTTTATCTTTATGGAAGTTTCACGAATGAATTCAAATTTCAGCGCTCTTTATGCTTTTGCCGTCAGACTCGATAACCTTTATTTTTTGCCGGTAAACTCTCTTGAACATGAGTGCCACAAATACAAGCGAGACAAGCTCCGACAACGGAAAAGCCCACCAAATTGCATTTAGTCCGAATAGCTCTGCGAACACGAATGCAAGCGGAAGCAACACGACAAGCTGGCGCAAAAACGATGTCACCATGCTTATCCAGCCTATTCCAATTCCCTGAAAGATGGATGTCATGACGATTGAGACAGCGGCAAGCACAAAGCCCAGGCTGATTATGCGAAGAGCCGGAACACCTATTGCGAGAGCCTCACTGCTGGCCTCAAACAGCCCCAGCAGCTCTCTTGTGAATATCCAAAACACTGCTGTTCCGAGAAGCATAATCGACACGGCCGCTATCGAAACCATCTTGATTGCCGAATCGATGCGCGCCTTATTTTTTGCACCGTAGTTGTAGCCGACAATCGGTGTCAGCCCCTGATTGAGGCCGAACACCGGCATAAAGACGAAGCTTTGCAGCTTGAAGTACGCCCCGAAAACCGCAACTGCCGTCGTGGAAAACAAAACGAGCACCTTGTTCATAAGCGCCGTCATGAGCGAGCCTGTGGCCTGCATCAGAATGGCAGGAAGCCCCACTTTGTATATGTCAACTACTATGTGCATTTTTAATCTGAACCCGCGGATTTTGAACTTAATATCGTGATTTTTAAGCTTGTTGAAAAGCAGTGCAATCCCGAACGCGACATATTGTCCCACGACCGTCGCTATCGCGGCACCCTTGATTCCAAGCTTTGGCGCCCCGTATAAACCGAAGATGAGTATCGGGTCGAGTATGATATTTGTGATTGCTCCGGCGCCTTGAGAAATCATGCTGGAAAAAGAATTTCCCGTCGCCTGCAAGAGTCTCTCGCACATTATGGCGAGGAATATGCCCTGATTGTAAACCATGCAGACGCGCAGGTATTCGCCGCCGAGCACCGCTATTTCACTGTTTCCCGCGCTGTAAAGGGAAAAATATGTTTCCGTGAAAAACACGCCTATAAGGGTAAACACAGCTGAGCTGACACCCGCGAGAATAAGGCCTGTTGTCGCAGTCGTATTGGCGTCGTCGCGCAGTCCTGCGCCCAACTTCCGCGATATGAGCGAGTTGACTCCGACACCTGTTCCCAGCGCGACCGCGAGCATGAGCATCTGCATTGTAAACGCGAGAGAAGTCGCAGTAAGGGCATCCTCCGAGAGGCGAGCAACGTATATTCCGTCCACTATATTATAAAGTGACTGAATGAGCATCGACGCCATAAGCGGCAGCGACGTCCCGACGAGTAATTTTTTCATCGGCATTGTGCCGAGTTTGTTTTCCTTTTTTGGTTCCATAAATTTCTCCATTCAAAAAAATAGCATTGCTCAATATTGTAGCACAATATAAAAGCATAGTATACATCAAAATAAGCTTGTCAAAATATGTATACAAGCCGCACGCGCTGCGGTATATTGTGATTTTTCAAAACAAAAAGGGACATTCTCCCGCTGCTTTTTGCGGCGGATGTCCCCTTTGCAAAGCACTCTGCGTGCGCGTTTTTTCAGAACATAAAGTACAAGAATCCGGAGCTGCCAAACCGGCCGAGCAGCAGTATTGCGGCAAACATGAAAATATAACAAAACCAGCGAACCGGCGTCTTCATTCTCATCAGCGGATTATATCTGTATTCGCTGTCCTTTGGCGCGCGGTATATGAGCAGGTCGAGCACAAAGGCAAGGCAGACGCAAAGAAGAAGAGCCGCGCTCCAAAGGCGTAGATACATAATACTTCCGCCGATTGCGGTGCTTGTGATAACATAAAAGTCGTCCACCAGCTCCTGCAAGGTTCCCCATTTTGCCATGTGCCTGAATATATATTGTCCATAGTAAAGATATGTTATTTTAAAGAATATAAATGCAAATGCCGACGCGGCAAACATTGCGCAGGACTTGAATGCATGGCGCAGCAG
>JAVVTQ010000048.1:0-9898 GCA_036653595.1 Oscillospiraceae bacterium | reverse complement strand
CTTCTTGAGAGCGTTGAATGTGCACTCCGAGACAATGCTCGTCTGTATCCAAAGCTCACCGCCGACGAGAGCCGAACCGTCAGCTCGCGCAGTCGGCTGTGCCGTGCCAAAGCTCCAGCTTGTTATATCTGTCGCCGTCTCAACTGCTATAGTGTTCTCTGCGGCCGTCGCGGGCAGCGCCGCCGCGCTCTCTGCTCTTATTATCTTAAAGTTGAGCGCCGCGCCGCCCGACTTAAAATTTAAGACAGAACCATTTTTAAAGCATGAAACGACCGAACCCGCCTTGAAAAAGCCGCCCGAAAGCAGCTCTCCGTCCTGTGTCTGCGCCGTGCATACAGCGCTGTTTACCGTCCACGTGTCGCCGTCCGCGAAATCGCCCGTCGCGAGAAACCGTATATGTCCGTGTGCGTCGCCCGTGTGCTCCAGCGAATGAACTGTCCCCACCTTGCTGTGCGTGTATTCAAAATATCCGTTGTCCGCTTTGTTCACCGTGCCATCGCCATCAGTGTCATAAGCTAACTTTGCCATGTCTCCCGCACCGATATTCTGCACCGTGACACCCACGTACTGTTTTGTCGCAAATTCTCTGTCAAGCTCCTCCACCACGGCATTGTGCTTTGGAATCACCACCTCCCGCACCAGCTCCTCAAACTTTCCCTGCATCTCCGTCGTTGTGAGACTTGGGCAGTCCGGCAGGCCGCAGATTCCTTTTCCATTTAAATTTTCAGGTAGTATTTTGTTCTTAATCATTTTTACTCCTATTTTACTTTGTTCATCTGCTTGAACTCAGCACAAAAACTGTAAAGACCAAACGGTTCATCTTTCTGAGCATTCTCAAATCTAAATGTCGCCTTGTCTGTTTTTGCACAATGAATTCTGTTTCCGACGGTTTTGGGTGTCGCGTCACACGAAAAGGTGAGTTTTGAAAACGAAAGATTCTTAAACGAAAAGAATCTCAGCTTTTTTGCTTCGCCAAACAGCTCCTGCCATATCCCGCCTATTTGCATGCGCACCACGACGCTTGTCACAGCGCCCGCCATAAGCCGCAGTGCAATGTATCTGAATCTTTTTCTTCGATAGAACTGACCATTGTCTAATTGCGGTGTCTCCCAGAACGCCAAAATCGCAGCACCGTTGTCGTTGTAAGACATTTTGCTCGTGTCGTCCGAAAAAAACTCCATAATATCGCCGGTACATGTCCCAAATAGAAGCTTGTCCTTAATTCGCTTTATCACCCTCGCATCGATTCCGGTCAAAAAATATGCCTCATATTGATGTGTAGAAAAAGGCGCGTTTTTTTCTACAGTCTTTTGCAGTGAATCGAGCACATAGACATTTCCGTTGAGTGCGAGCAAATAGAAATCCTTATAAACCTCGCTCACTGCCTCGTGGATGTTCTTCTCTGCCAAAAGCCTTTTGTTTATAAAAATGCTCCTGTTTTGAGAATACATGCTGCCGCTGATGTCCGCCGCCGTAATCGCATAAATTCCATCTCTGCTCAGAAACAGCGGCTCGGTCTTTAAATAGGAAATCGCATGGTGTGATATCGCCCCAACCCCCTGCAAGCTTCCTACAATCGGAAAAGCCGCCTTACCGTCGCGCATTTCGCCTGAGCGCAAAACAATATTTCTTCCATCGCTGTCATCCTCCTTGTGCGCCGCAAGCTTGTCGTCGATAATTGAATAGCCGATAATTTTCGAGCTTTGCCCGATAATTGAGTAACACGTTTCCGGGAAGTATTCGCCGTTGTTCATCTCGCTGTACCAGTCCCTGTTTCTAAACTCCGCATTGCCCGAAACAAACAGTCTGTTCGCCGCTCCGTTGACTCCAAATAGCACGGAAATGTTGCATTTTTCAATCATCGCAGCGCAGTCGTTCCGTGTCTTTTCTGCGCTTATCTCAACGTTATCTGCACCGCTCACCCCCGGCGCGGGCGGTGCCGTCACAAATGTAATAGTTCCGAGCTCATAGTCCACGGTATAATCCGTCGCCGGCGCTCTTAGCACCCAGTCCCCGCTTTCGTTTAGAATCTTCACCTGAACAGTGCCGACATCAAGCCCGTCATATCCCAGCTGATAGACAGTTGCAGTCCCATTCGCCAAAAATCTTTCCTTAAAGCGCTTGCCAATCAGGTTCATCGGCTCATATATTGTCCCGCCACCTGAAGGCTCCCTTGATATGGAGATTGTCGGCGCATATGCCGCATTGCAAAGCCTTGTGGCCGCGGTTCCGTCATATCTCAGCGCATTTTGTCCGTCAAACACATAAAGGATGTCGCCCATTTGGCACGCCGTTGAACGCGAGTCCGCCATCGTGCCAAAAATCTCCGCTTCCTCGCAAAAAAGCTTGTTTCCGCTGTGAATAATCCTTCTCGTCCCACTGTTAAGCTCAAGCGAGAAAATCCCGTTAATTCGCGCGCCGTATTGCGCCTTTTTATAAAATCCCATGCGCTTTCTCACCTTGCCCGGAACATCTCTAATCATATTGAGCGCGTTGGGACTTCTGAAATTTTCCACGTTGGTCGCTGCATTGTGAAAATCCACACCCCTAAATTCCGACACAATCGCGCTGACCGTCGGGTTTTGTCCGTAGGCGTTGCTCATTCCCCTCACACTATATCTCCCCCCGGCACTCAATCACGCTGCCTGATATGCACCTCTTCGCATCTTCGACAGCCGAAACATATTGATTTTGAAAAAAAGCCATTCTCGCAAGGTCGTCCTCTGCGTAAAGCAGCCGTGCGCAAAGTCCGTATGCAAGCGCCGGACTGCACAGCTCCTCCTCACAGGGCAGCTCCTCTTGTATGTCGCCTGCCTTGTAAATCTCAAAAAGCTGCTGCTTGCCCTTGTATAGCCTTATTGAATTGTTGACCTCAAAGGTTTCCGCAAGAAGCACGTTTAACAGCTCTGCCAAATACGCCTTGTACTCAATCACGTCCTGTTCCCCTGTCATAAGCAGCGACAATGCTGTCTCGAACAGTTTTTTCCCCGTCATATATATCCCTCACCTCTTCTCCGCAAAAGAAAATGGCGTCGGCTCAGAGCACCGCTCCTTGCCGTATCGCCATCAATTTCACATACTCCGAGCGCAGTAAGCTTTCTCTCGGGACTGTCAAAAGCAAAATCTGCGCTCATTTTTCCGTCAGTTAAAGTGTCTTCGTCTCGACCTCGCTCGGATATCCGCCCTCAAGCTCGGCATATGCCCTAACCTTGGTTCCGACAGCACTCATGTCGCTCACTGTCCCCGTTTTGGCAGTCGTGCTAAAGCGAGGATCTGTGCCGTCTGTGGTAAAGTGTATGACCGCGCCTGCCGTTGCGCAGCTCAATGCGCCATTTGCAGCAATCGCCGGCTTTGCGCACACAATGCCCTTTCCCGTACGCACATCAACGTCGGCATAGACCCCGTCACAGCGCGCTCCGAAAACAAACAAATCGTAATACTGACGCCCTTCCAAAAGAGCTCCTGATATACCGGGAGGGTCCTGATGTACTTTTGTCTCCGACAGTTTGACAGGCGCCACGGCGGCATTTTTGTGAACTATTATGAAATTTGCGTTCAGCGGCCAGCGCGACGCGGGCACTTTGACAACCTCCATCGCGTCATATCGCCCAACCGTTCCCCTGCGAATCGCCTCGCGGGCAAGCCCCTCAACCGCCATGTATTCGTTCGAGTGCTTAAGCAGCCTGTATGTGTCGGCGCTTACAAAAAGTGTTCTGTCATTGACCGGAACCTCGTTGTCATCGAGATATTTTGTCGCATCGGATATTCGCGCGCAGACGTTTCCGGTAGTAGTCTCTGCCGTTTGTCCGACAATTTTCCCCGCTTTTTTTGCCAGCATGTTGAGGACATACTTGTCCATTTCGGGTATTGCCCTCTCCCTCATCTGAACAGCCACCATCGTCATTGTGTTTTTCGCGTAATTCTGATCCTCAAGGTTTCCCTTGTCGATTGTTATGGTAAATGACTTGTCCTGTGAGAGCGTCAGCTCCTGCACAATGTCCTGCATCTCCGTCGGTGTTCCGTATCTGTTTGACCCGCTGCGCGTATAGTCTTGCATCGCGACCGTGATTGGCGTCAGTACCTTGACCGTCTTAGCTCCGGAAAATTCATAATCGCTCGACAGCCTGTTTGCGACAAGGCTTTCCTGTGCAAATTTTGATGTGATTCCGTCGTGAAATTTTGTGTTTAAATTAACCATTATTTATCTCCTCCTTATTCAAAAACCGCGTTAAAAATGCGCAGCAGTTCATCGGTTTCATCTTCGCTCTCCGCGTCTCCTTGTGCGCTTCCGGGAACTTTTTTGTTCTTTTGATTCAATGTCGATTGCGAAAGCTCTCTTTTAAGCTCTTCATTTTCATACTCGAGGTATGCCTGCATCGGTGTTTTCCCGCGCCGTATTTTTTCCTCGACCTCTTTTGGAAAGTCCAGCACATCAGGGTACTTTTGGACAAATTCCTCAAGCTCCGGCACATTCTCAAGCAGCTTCGCCGCCTCGCCGTCTTTTTTTGCCGCACTGTCTTGCGCGAGCGCCAAAATCTCTTCAAGCGCAAGCTTAACTGGCTTTCCGTCGATGTTCAGTTCATATTCCTCCCTCTCCTCTCCGTTTTTCTTCGACAGCAGATCCACAGGTTTCTCCGTGTCGAAAAGCATAGCCTTCATAGTTTTTTCCGTTGCCATTTTTTCTCCTTTTCAATATTTAACAAAGGAGTCAATCCGCCGCTCACCTTCCGATCCCGCAATCAGTTTCTTTGTCCTCCCGATGCCGCCGTTGAGCAGAGCAGCTCGTCTCTCCAATGCAATCAAAGTAAATCGCTCTTTTTGAGCCGGCCTGTTTTGTGGTGTCTTTGCTTATCCACATTAAATTTCGGCCATGTGCTCTCTTTTGCATGTGGGACAAATAAACACGGCTTTTGTGCCGTCCTCGTTTTCCCTGTGCAGCGTTCCGGGCATAGCGAAAGTGCGCCCGTCACTGCCTTTTTTTGCAATGGGAATGCCGCAGCACACAATGTCTCCCTCTCTTTGCTTTGCTGCCTCAATTTTTCTTCGAAAGCGCTCAACCACCTCGCCGCTTTTCGAAAGCCGACATGCCGGATTCACGCATTTCAAATCAATAACCGAGTACACCTCAACCACACCGCTGTTTGAAACCACAGCCTGTGTGTAGGAATCCGCTATTCTCAGGTCATTCGAACACTCTGCGCATTTCACTCCTCTTAAGCCCCCTCGCTGTGTATTTTCATTGCCGCCGTCTCATTTCGCAGCTTCTCAATGATTTTGCTTTTATTTTTGATGTAGCCGTCAGGCACTCCTTCAAGATACAGCAGCGCATCTGTAATGACTCCCTTTGCAAACAGATTGTCCAGCGTTCCCATTTGTGTCAGCTCAGACCAGTACGCAGAGGCCCCTACATCGACCTTGAGATCAAGCTCATCATAATCAATCGCCGAAAAGTCAAAAAGCTCTGTCTCCCCTGTCAACCCATCGGTTTTTTCAATAATTCTGATTCCATAGTGTGCGCGAATAAGTTCAATCACAATTCTGATGCTGTCCTCAATAAACTGATACATCGCCAGTCTTTGCAGCTCCAGCGGCGCCGCCGAGGCCTTCTGAACGGCAATAATCGCCGATGTGTTGTCCGGCTTAATGTTTCCGAGCGCCGCGTCCGAAGCACCCATAAATTCCTTAGTATAGCTTATTGTCCTGTCAACAACCTCCAAGAGCTGCGCCGACATGTCTCCCGCGCGAAAGCTTGTCGCAACCGCACCGTTTGGATCTCCCGTCACCGCAACAGCTTCTCCGACCCTGTTGGTCCATTCCTTTATCTTCATCCTGTCATAGAATATCTTCGGAAATGCCATGGTATGCTGATGCCGAATAGCCATCGCCCAAAGCTTGTTGACCGCAATTTGATTGGCGATAAGCCCCGTTATAGCAGCTTGTCCGTGATAGGAATTTCTCACACGCTCCCAGTTCATAAAGCTAATCGGATATAGCCTGTATCCCGTGTTTACCGGCGGCCTGACCACCTTGTCCTTCGTCACCTCCGTAAACCAAATCTCATCATTTTTTCTGTATAACTTTAAAACCACCGTCACCAAATCGCTCGCACTGTAACCCTTCTCCTCCCTGCCTTCAAAAGCTCCGTCGGGCACAATTTCGCCGCTTCGTTTTCCGAAAAGTGCCGCTCTTTTGCGGACGCTCTCCACCTGTTCGCGCTTGGTGATGAGCACAAACGGCTGCTTTTGAATGTCGCTCAAAAAGGGATTTCCAAACAAAACCCGAGTGTTATCCGCTACCTCAAGGTGAATTTCGCCTCTTCGCTCACCGCATTTTGGGCTGTCAAAATACCAATAAAATACCCCGTCCCCATCTACAACACAGTTTCTTAGCATGTCGCGCAGCTTCGCCTTCATCTTTGTGTTTTCGACAACGCGTTCCACCTGTGCCTCAAGAGCGCGCGCGCTCTTGAGTGACTTGTCTGCTTTGACAAACGGCACAAGCTGCGCAGTGACGTCGTCTGTCACAAGCATCGCCACAAGATAATTTCCCACCCGCTTGAGAAAATTCAAAACAGGCTTGTCAAGATCGGGCGCATTGAGCCCCTCCCACTGCTTTCCAATGAAGAAGTTCTCGTTTTGCCGCACTGTCTCATACAGCCCCTTTCCCGCATTGTACGCTGTGCATTCGCTGTATTGCCTAAAAATATCCTTTGGTGCCACCTCATTATTCAAGCTCATTTTGCCCCCTCTCGCTTCCGCAGTAATTCAAAAAATTCAAATACTGCATTCTCATACTTTCCTCGCATTCTTCCTCTTCAATAGCCGTCTTTTTCTTCTTTTTTTGACCCGCCTTTTTTGCAAGCACTCCGAGCAGCACACCTTGCAAAAAAAGCACCGCACCAATCAATACCTCCATACTTCTCCTTTCATTTAAATGCCAATAAATTGTTGAGCTGGTCTGCGATGTCCCCGTCCCCCGCGCCTGCCTCTCCTTGCTTTTTTTCCGCTACGCTGCTCACAAAGTATCTAATCGCATCGGGCGCATGCGTCAGCTCATGCGGAGTCCTCGCGCAGTCATTTGGTTTTCTCTCGTCACGCAAAAGCGCTGGCAAGCATCGAATCAGGTTTCTGCAATTTTCAAATATTACAAGTCTCGCCGTCCTTTTTCCTGTCTCATCTATAAACGGACTGAGCCATTCCTTGAGTGTGTACCATCCGGAAACTCTGGCACAGTCACACTTCGAAAGTGCGATTCCATATTCGCAGAAAATCTGTGCTGCGCTCTTTCCCGTCTCCTGCCTCTTGCTCCACAAATCCGCCGGTGCGATAAACGCCGCAACCTCCTCGTCGCACATCTCCAAAATCCGTTTTGCCGCGGAAGAAATTATATGATTTGGCTCATAAATCTCACGGTATACATAGGCTCTTTGATGTGTGTCAAGCGCAATCCAGTAACCCGCCAGCATGTCAAGCCCATAGTCCATCGCAAAATATCTCTGCCAATCACCTGGTATTTCAAATGGCTTAACCGTGTGCACCTCGCGTGTAAACTCATCAAAATATCTTCCCTCATTAATATCCCATTCTCCTTTTAGCAATGCTTTTCTTTGCTGAGGCGGCAGATTCTGAAGTCTCTTCGCATACTTTCTGTCGTTTTTTAGCAAAAAGCTGTTGTCTGCCAAAAAGGCCGGCAAAAACACGCGCGTCATCTCTCCAAACAGCGTAACCGTGTTCGGCTCCATGCTGTCGATGAACCTCCGCTTTACCCACTCATGCCCCTCTCCTCCCGGGTTCGTTGTGCTCTTCATCTGTTTTGGAAATCCGTTTACACCTCGGAGTCTCGACATCAAATACAAGTAAATGCTCTCGCTGAAATGCGTCAGCTCATCGAACCTAATGACGTCATACTCAGCAGACTGATATCTGTATACGTCGCCGTCATTTGCGCAGTATCCAAATTCAATTGTTGAGCCGTTGCAAAACTGCACACAGTGATTTTTGTCCTTGTAGGCGTATATTTGCGCAGGATAAATCGAACGCATGCCCAATATCAGCGAATGCTCCAGCTCAGGCATGGTCCTTCGCAGAATAAGCTGCTTTGACCCCTCATACCTCACCGCGAATACCAAAGCGTCAATTAGCTGTCCAAAGCTTTTGCCGCCACCTGCTGCCCCGCCAAACAGCACCTCATCGGCCGCCGCATCAATAAAGTCAAGCTGTCGGCTTGTCACCTCAATTGTCTTTTTCATCGACTCGCTTTATTTCCAAAACAAATTTTTCCGCACCGCTCTGCTTTTTTATTTCCTGCTCTTCGACAATTCCGACAATGTACTTTGCAGCGGCTGTGTTTCCGCCCACAGCCTCGCTCACCAGATTTTTTGCAATCACCTCACAGTTTGTCATCCCCTCTGCGCATGTGCTCTCCTCTGCGTTTCCGCCATCGCGAGTGTCAACCGTTTTCTCAAGCATTTCCCTCACAAGCTGCTTCAGATCCTTTCCGCCTTTTTTCGATTTCATCAAATCTCTCCCCCTTCTCAACCTTCTCATTTCGAACTACGCACCGCGGAAATATGCAGAACATTTTTCCGCATTGCTTTTTACAGTTCCACACGCATTTTTCACATCTCTTTCTCTCTCGTCGGCTTTGCAATTTGTCACTCCCTTTTTCGCATAAGCAAAAATTATCAAAAGTCCACCCTCTGTCATTTTTAGCGCGTTGAAGTTTCCATTCCATAAAATAACGAGAATCTTCATCATTTCGTTTTGACAAAATGACAAAATACGTTTTTCGCCCATCTCAGCGCATAATAAAAGCGCCCCGAATTTCGGGACGCTCTCTGACTTTTGCCTCATCTTCACAATACCATTTTATATCTCTTCGTCCGTACTTTGCGTACATCCGAAATTTATTATCAAACCCTCGCCCTATATTGTCTTGTACCTTTTCTGCTCTCCTCTCCAATCCTTCACAATATCATTTTATATCTCTTCGCTCGTACTTTTCGTACATCCGAAATTTAATATTAAATCCTCGCCTATATTGTCTTGCACCGTTTTTGCTCTCCTCTCCAATCCTTCACAATATCATTTTATATCTCTTCGCCCGTACTTTGCGTACATCCGAAATTTATCATCAAACCCTCGCCTATATTGTCTTGCACCGTTTCTGCTCTCCTCTCCAATCCTTCACAATACCAGCTTACCGCATCTGCGCGTACTATTCGTACACTCCCAAAGCTTCCTTATTCTTCTTTTCAATGTACCTGTCATGTCTTCTTCTTGGAAGCTGCTCATCGCAGGACTCCATCATCATTGCAATTGCCTGCCAGTTTTTGCCCTTGATGTAGCGCTCCCTAAAAATAATTCTCAAATCGCTGTCCTCAATGTCCGATATAAACTTTTCCAGTCTGAGCAGCTCACAAATCGCCCTGTTCATCCCCTCCCCGATAAGCTGCTGCAAATATGCGATTTCCGCCGCATAAATTCCCGTCTTATCGGCGACAAAGCCTCCCTGCACGTGCACGGAACCATATGTGCTGTGCCCGTATGTCGCAAGCTCTCGTACTCGTTTCAGCCTGTGCTTTTCGGCGGCAATTTCTCGTTTGAGTGCTTTGAGCTGTGACAGTCTTTCAACAGTAATTTTCTTCATTTTTTCCCTTTCACAAAGCATGTATTTAGAACGTTTGTTCTTTTTATTTAATTATATCACAACTCTATAATTTTTCAAGGTAATATTTGGATAAAAAACGCACTGTCCCCTGCGCGGGACAGTGCGCTGAAAACCGTCGCTTTTCCGCGCGTGTCAGTTGGGCATATTTCGAGCTTTTCGCCACTCTCGCTGACACCCCCCCAGCCGAAAAAGCTTATCTCAATTTTTGCTCTGCATGTGCATTACTCTT
>JAVVTQ010000047.1:0-11091 GCA_036653595.1 Oscillospiraceae bacterium | reverse complement strand
GACAGCATTGGGTCACACTTGAGGTTGAGCAAGTCCTTTTCTGCGTAGGCTAAATCGTACTTCGCTGATGGATGCATGAGCGCCGCAAACATTTTATTGCCGACCATAAAGCGGTACCACTGCCATTCCACCTTAAAGTCGTCGGTGACTCCCGGTTTGTTTTTCAGATACTCCTCCAGCCACGGATATTTTCCAAGCATGAGCCGCGCTCCTTTTTTAATTTCAAATTTATAGTCCCATAAATTTTGACGCAGGGCGACAGCAGCTATAAAAGCCGTGTTTATTCGCCTGTCTTCGCGTTCTAGTCTATTTTGCTTTTTGACGGCTTTCTCTCTTTTTGTTGAAAAAGCGCATGAGCTTGTCCTATCTTTGCCGTAATAAAAGGCGAGAAAAATAATACAAAAGTTTAGTGATATTGCTGTAAACTTACGTTTATTTTATGGAACTTTTCACAAATGTGTTGATATTGTTGCACAAGGAGAATATAATATCATTGTGCAAATAGCACAAGTACTTTGACTGAAGCGGAGGTGTTTTTATGGTCAAAGAGTTGAAAATCAAGAGTATATCGGACATGAAGCTTTTGAACGGTGTCGCCACAACGTCGCAGTATGATGTCGGGGTGCATTCGGGAAGCACAATAGTCGATGCAAAGTCTTTGCTGGGACTTTTGTCGCTCGATTATACGCAGCCTATACTCTGCGTCACCGAGGAAGAGAGATTTTTCAAGAAAATCAAGGGCATTCTCGCCTAGTATTTTCCGTCTGCAAATGCGTGCTTTTGCGCGCTGAGGATAAGTCCGATATACAAAGCAACGGCGGCGGCTTTTGCGCCACCCAACATGGATTTTTTAGGGTATCACCTTTTTAAAACGGTGATACCCTAATTGAATGTTAGCCCATAATCCTCAGCCATTGCCGCGCTTAAACTCCCACTGCTCTTTTGTCATATAATTTGTATGCCCTATTCTCGTCTCGTTCATCAATGGGACCGGCACTTCATTGCAGGAATGGTGGTAAACAAACCCGGTTTTTTCTTGAACTCTTCTAGAGTTGTTATTTCCGTCATAATAGCCACACCAGATAGTAGCCATGCCCAAATCCTCAAAGGCATGCCTGATAATTTCCGTAACGGCTTCCGGCATATATCCTTTCCCCCAAAATGGTCGGCCAATCCAGTACCCAAGCTCACATTCGTCATCACAGCTTGTCATATCCGTGTGACCGTTTAGTTTTAATTCTATGGCTCCAATAGCCGTGTCGGTGCTTTTCTCGCAGATTGCATAGCACTCGCTTGCGCAGAACACATTCACAATAACATCAGCACTTTCCTCGATGCTTTTATGCGGCGGCCATCCGGCAATAGGCCCAATCTCCGGATTTTTTGCATAT
This sequence comes from Oscillospiraceae bacterium, assembly GCA_036653595.1. Classification (GTDB taxonomy): domain Bacteria; phylum Bacillota; class Clostridia; order Oscillospirales; family Ruminococcaceae; genus JAVVTQ01. The sequence continues at coordinate 9,700 of JAVVTQ010000047.1, read as the reverse complement.
TCAAACAGGCTGCTTGAATCGGATTTTGCCCAGGGGCGAAGGACTAATCGCGCAGTATTTAGTATCATATTATTATCTCCCCACTTAATTATATAAATAATCTTCACTTCGCTCGTTTATGGGAACATATCCTCTACAGGTTATCGGTGTTAGGAAACATATCAGCTTCGCATTATGCTCATAATATGATGTAAACTAATTATCTTTGACATTAAAACTTGTTTTTATATTTCTTAACAGTTCTAATTCTATTTTTTTGTAGTCATATGTTTCATGAAAATACAACTCAATTTTCTTGCCGTTCTCATAAAAAGATAGAACAACTTTGTTCATTTTACAATTAGTATTTTGTCCGCCGACAAAACAATTGCGAGAACAAATTGTTCCGTACCCCTGATTAAATCGTCTGTTCAAATTGCTTGTTTCACCAATATAAATTATTTCTTTTTCTACCACCCAAAGGTACACTCCTGGTGCATTTGAATAATTGATAGAAAACTTACAAAAACTTCCGTCACCATAAATTGATAATGGTAATTTCTTTATATTTTTATAATATTTTTGAGGGCAGTATTTTTTAACTCTATCACTGCTGTCACACTCTGGAATTAGGTTCTGTACAAATTTAAATTCATATCCGAGAACATTTATTTTATTTGGCGAACAAGACATAGACTTAGGTACAACTATTTCCACGTCTTGAGGTTTGAGAATTTCATCATTTAAAATATTACAATTATTTCCATGGTACAAACTTTTATTGTTTGGAGTTAAACCGCAAAACGCAAAAATTCCATACCAATAAACTTGATTAACCGTAACCTTTGTTGCTTTTGTACTTACTGGTTCGCCTTGTTCTCGACGCAAATAAATTGGATATATTCTTTTAAATTCGACATATGTGAGTTTTCTAATTCCTGCAATTTGGGAAGAAGGGGTGTGACTTTTAGCAGATGAGACATAAATATATGTACCGTCCGTATCAGCAAAAAACCACAAAGGAACCCTATGGCTTTTGGGAACAGTATGTAAATCAGAAGTGTTTATTTTTAGATGATTTATGATATTTGACCATTGTTCGTCCATTCTATAACCCCTTTCCAATAATCGCATTAACACTTTTATTAGATTATATAAATAATCCGGCTTACCGCTATTATGGCAAAGACGGCCAATTGCTTTTGCCGCAGCCTTGCTGTGACAAGCTGCGTCTTTGGCGGGACAAAGAGCTGTGAGGCTCCTCAAACCCTCTAAAAGAGAGCGGCGACGCCATAAAAAGCATCACGACTGTCATTTTGGAAAACGCACCTTTTCATTGAAAGCTTTTGTCGGCCGCTGTTTTTTCGACAAAAAAGCACTCCTGTTGAAAATCTTTGTGGCAAAAGAGAAACAAAGTATACCTCGCCGATAGTTTTTCAGTGCAACACACTGAATTTTTGCAAATCGTTTGCCAATTGTGCACAAGTGATATACAATATAATTGTTTATTTGTTATATATTACACTCCAAATTCGGAGGTCAATGCATGACACGGCAAATACAATTCAAAAGCGCAGCCGACATTAAAAGCTTCAATTCGATTGCGACATCTTCCAATGGAAGTATTCTTCTCCACACCGGCGAATTTTCCGTTGATGCGCGTTCTCTGCTGGGGCTGTTGTCCCTTGACTACACAAAGCCCATCAACTGCGAAGCGGATAACGATGATTTTTTCTGTAAAATATCCGCATTTTTAATTTGAATGTGCCGCACAAGCTTTCCGGTCTGAATTTGGTTTTGGACGCGTCGGCTTTGGCAAATCAGTCTGTTGAATATAAAAGGGTCGCACAGCGCAAAAGCGCTGTGCGACCCTTTTAAGTCGCGCTGCCTTACGCGTTCATGTGAGGTTTTTCGTAAGCGAAGCCGCGCAGTAATCAAGCTCCTTTATATCCCACAAAAGCTGCAGTATTGTATAGCGGTCGGACAGCTCCTTGCACCATATTATCGCGTCGGTCGCCTCCTCCTTGGAAAAGTCGAGGCTGTCAAAGCGATAGGGGAAGCTGAGCGTCTGAAGCTGGGCGCGCAGCGACGCATAGTCCGGCAGCATTGCAAACGCCGTGGAGAGCAGGTGGTTCCAGTTTTCTTCGAGATGGTCTATTCTCCGCCGATGATTTTCTCTGTTATAGAAGCCGCTTCCTGACGAGAGCGACAGAACATGCCGCGAGTAGTCGCCGAAAACCCTGTTGATTTCACTGTTGTAGTATATCCAGCTGTAATCGTCAAAAAGATTTCGCGCATCGTCAAAGTCGGGGCGCTTTCCGCGCAGACCCTCGTACATCCTGATGCAGTACATCGCGCCCAGTCCGCGCAGAATATCGAAGCTGTAATCGTCTATTTCCTCAGACAGCAGTGTGTGCTCCAGATAGTTTGCCAACAGCGTTTCGCTTCCGCGAATGGGTGCGTCTGTGCCGCAGACATTTGAGGCTGCGCCGCACGACACAAGAGCCGTCATCAGCGCCTTGGTCACCTTTGGAGAGCGCGCCGAAAGTCCCATGCGCAGCGGCTCAAACACGGCGTCCACCTGCGCTCTCATAAATTCAAGAATATCCTCGCAAATATGCGTTCCCATAACCGCGTGGGAGAGCTGCCAGTCTGCGAGCGAGACATATGTCGCGAGTATCGAGCCTATTCCGGAGTTCGTCATCTCCACCGGCGCATTTTCCACAACGTTTGAGTCCACCAGTATCGCCGTGGGCGCCTGTGCTTCCAGTACACTGCGATGATTGTTTTCCAAAAATGAGGCCTGTGGCAGCGCATAGCTGTCAGTCGAGGCCGCTGTCGGCATCAAAATGCAGCGCACACCTGTTTTTTTTGCGATGTGCTTTGTGAGATCACATATTGTTTTGGCTCCGATTCCGATGACGATTTCCGCGCCGGAGGGCATCTCGACCAAAAGCCGCCCGGCCGCGACATGGTCGCAGATAAGCTGCTCTTTTTTTGAGAAAACAGTTTTCTTTACTCCAAACCCGTGCCCGCCGACATATTCGACGACCCTGTTTCCGAGAACCTTCATCGTGTTCTCATCGCCGACAATATAAACCTCGCTGACTTTGAGCTTTGTCAGCAGCTCAAAAAGCAGCAAATGTACATCTTCGCCGTATAGAAAGGCGTGCAGTGACGGCGAGTGTGTCTTTTTGCATGAGCATTCAAACGGCTTGCCCATTATTTTTTCGAGAGAGTCTATCTTGAGCTGTGCCATAAATACCCCTCGCTAGAATGTATAGTGTTCTATATTTTTAAAATTCTTGTATCTGAAGCCGGCGAGATAATACGAGCCGTCATCATTCTTTTTTATTGTATAGATGTTCGTCTGCATTCCCGCGCAGTAGCCCTTTACCTGCTCCCATGTGACCGAGCCCAAGCTTCCGTCCATCAGCATCTGCTTATACTGCGCTATGTCCACAAATGCGGGGTCCATAAGATCAACGAGCCATAGCTCATAGCCCTTTTTGTCCTTTGTCTCTATGACCGCCAGCTTGAAAAGAAAGTTCTGCACCGAGCCCGCGCCGTATTTATACACCATTCCCTTTTCGGCGTCGACAGTGTACGGGGAATAATCCTTTGTCTTATATCCGTCTGAGAATTTCGCGTTTGATCCGAATAGCGTGTGTATAACCGACTCCAAATCGGAAAGGCCGATGCTGTAGGAGCCGTCCGCGCCCGGCAGAAATGCAGAGCCCATGCTTCCCGCCGCCGCAAAAAACAGCGCCTCATCCGAGAGCTTTGCGGCATCGGTGAACTCGACCGGAAATGTGTTGAACGGTTCAACAAGCTTCACAAAGGTGTCCACAACGTTGTCGGGCACGCAAAAGGTCGGCTTTTGCGGCTCAAAATAATCGCCGACGTTCTGCGGCTTGTCATTCTCTTTATCGTCGGGCTTTTCTTCCTTGCCGCCCGTCTGTGCGGGAGGCGGCGGCTGCGGCTGCTCTGCCTGCTCGGACTTTCCGCAGGAAATCAGCGACAAAAGAAGTGCTGCTATCAAAAGCGAACATGTAAATCTCTTCATTTTTTCTCCCAACCTTGCGGGAAAGTTTGCCGCAAGATTTTTTTTACACTATTTGGACAAGTTTGGTCTGTCTTGGTCACCGTCTGCCTTGAAAACGCAATAGTTATTTGCATCGCTTGTGAAAAAAGCAAAATCGACATTTTCCATCAAAATCGGCTCCAAATAATTCGGCAATATGTTTGCGTCATTGGCAGCTCTTTTCGAAAACCCTGCGCGGGACATCACTTCGTCGTCTATGCCAAAAGCATACCAGTCGCAGAATTCGGCGCACTCGCTCGCCATGATTTTGTCTAGCAGCTCCCCGCAGTCCGGGATTCTGCTTCTGTCGCCGACATAGTCGACAACACGAACCATCCGCGCAGACCCGCTTTCGACAATTCTGAGCACAAGCAGCGCACACTTGCCCTCAGCTTCATCTCCTCCGGCAAATATTCTGTACGAAAGCCACAGGTTGTCAAGGTAGCGCCTTTTAATGTAAGCTTTATCTTTATATGGTCTATTTTCCTTATATCTTTCAAATTCAAAGCTGTCCAACTCCTTTTCGGCCGTTATTTCGTCAAAGAAAAGCTTTGATTTATTTACAGAAAGTATATTATTGTCTTTGATATGACAAATCGTATATTTCGGGACTGCTTTGTTCAGACGGTAATACTGTGTCAGGTCGCCGACGAACCAGCCGAAAAACTCATATAGTCCGCGAGTTTTTTTCCGTATGTTGTTGCAGGCGATTGTCCTGCAATGCGTGAGGCTCTGTATGAACTCAAGAATCCGAAAACCTATGGCATGTGGTGCGCCTTTTTTTGTGAGGATGAAAGAAATCCAAACGTCCGGTGTTTGCGAAGAGTTGGCATAGATGAAGCCACACACGCTTAGAATCTCGTCTTTTTCCTCCTCCTTTGCAACCACAAAGTTTATTGAACCGCCGTTTCGGTAATAGTACGAGAACATCGCATCATTGTGGACAAGCGGGTGCTCCGAGCCCCAGTGCTCGCGGCAAAAATCGCGAAACCGCACAAGCTCGCACTCCTCTAGCAGCTCTATTTTTATGCTCTCGCTCAAAAAGCGCTCCCCCCCGTCACCGGTATAACGGCTCCCGATATAAATTCATTGTCGTCGCCGAGCAAGAGCCAAAATGCAGGTGCGATATCGGCAGGGCAGGCGTTGCGGCCTGTCGGGTTTGACTTTGCCGCCTGTCCGACTATGAGGTCAGACATGTCTGACAGAAACTTTGTCTCTGTCATCGATGGCGCCACGCCGTTTACTGTAATTCCCTTGTCGCTGTACTCCGCGGCGAGAGACTTCATCAAGCCCTCCAGCGCGTACTTGCACACGATATAGCTCGTCAGAAACTTCGGCGGGACACCGATGCAGTAGGAGGTCAGCATAAAGACAACGCGCCCAAAGCGGGCCTTTGCCATTTCCGGCACAAAGGCGCGGCAAATGAGCAGCGCGCTGTTGAGCGCTATGCTCTGCTCGCGCTCAAAGTGTGAAAGGTCGAAATCCCGAAATCTCGCCTGTCTCGCAGCTGCGCTGGGAAGATGCACAATTTTATTTATTGCAAAGCCGGTGGCTTTTACATTTTCTATGAACTCCAATATCCCGCTCTCCGTGGAGAGATCTCCCTTGACGGGCGTGACATTCCTGCCCTCACCGCAAAGAGAGGCCAGCTTTTGGGGATAAATACAAAAATGCGCGACAATTTCACCTGTCAGCCCCGCGATTATCGCCGCGCCCATGTCGCTGTCCGCGCCGACGACGAGTGTTGCCGTTCTTGCTTTTTCCTGCGTTGACATAGCACCTCTCCTTAATTTTAATTCTGCTATTTAAGTATCCCGGCCTTTATTGAGGCCTTGTTGACCAAAACGCCGTCTTGATTGACAATTTTTGCGCTGACTGTAATTCTCCTCAGCGCGTCGCTCTTCTCTGTCACGGTGCCGAACACCGTGAGAGTATCTCCGACAAAGACGGGCTTTTTGAATTTTGTTGTAAGCTCGTGGAGAAGGCAGTATTTTCCCGGAAGGTATACCCCGGCCAATGTTGAAAAAAGGCTGGCACAGAGCATCCCGAAAACAACACGGCTTTTATACCCGGCCGTTTTTGCAAACTCCTCGTCGTTGTGCAGGGGATTGATGTCCCCGCTGATATTGCGAAAACCCATGAGCATCTCATCGCTGACAGTGACGCAAAAGCTCTCGCTCATACCTAATTCTATTGAACTTATTGTGTACTCTTTCATCAGAGCTTTGCGGAAATAAGGTCTATCATCTCTCCGACATTTTTAAGACCCTCAACCTCTCCGACGCTAAACTTAACAGAAAACACCTTCTCGAGCGCGACAAGTATGTTGATCTGCTCAAGTGAATCCCAATCCTCAATGTCCGCCGCCGTTGTGGTGTCGTCTATGACCAGTGTGTCGTCGTCAAAAATGTCGCAGAAAACCGCGCTTACCTTGGATGTGATTTCTTCCCTGTTCATTCTTTTATTACCTCTATTGATTTATTTTTATTCTCGTAATTTTCAAGCAGTGTATACATCCATTCGCTGTCCTCGCCGTTTTGGGCTGTTTTGTGAAAGCCGATTGTCCCCAAAAACTCAGCTACAACCGCGTTCTTCGGCGTTTTATAGTAATGCCCTACAATTTTCTTTATCCCGCGCCGTTTTGCCTCAGCGACAAGAAGGTCAAACATCGCATACTCAAGCTCTCTTTTAAAGACGCGGCAGCTCATAATCCACAGCTCAATGTCAAGTGCATCATCAACTTCATTCGCGATGAGGCATGTCACAATGCCGTTGTCGCCGAACTTGTCCTCCAGGCGTCCGTACAAGGTAAAGGAGTTTGCGCTTTCCGAGCGCGCGCGCATCTCCTCTGCGCGGTAACGGCGTGTCGTGAGGTTAAACTGGTTGGACTTGTTGGCGAGCTGGGTCACACGCTCCAGCTGCCCTTCGCCGAAATTCCCGAAATATCCTTTCATGCAAAGCGATTTCAGGTACTCCCCGTAATCGGAAAAGCTCTCGACCTCTGCCTCGCGCAGGGCGTTGTCCTTGTACATCTGCGCCCGTTTTACATCGTCCGCAGAAAGCGCCGTGACCTCAAAATATCCGCCGTTCGATATCGTCTCCGCAAAGCGCTCCGGCACTGTCAGCTCCGGCACCGCGACACCGAGCTTTGCCGACCGCACAATTTCACGCTCTGCCGGATTGTCGTCGGCAAAGACAAAACTGTCACTGCCGAGATTCAGCTGCTTTGCGGCAGCCGCCAAATTCTCTGACTTTGGCTCCCAGTTTGCGCGAAATACCGCAAAATCGTCCGGCTTGAGCACAGAGGACGGGTGAGAGAATCCGCTTTTTGCCGCCTTCTCCTCGTTCTTGCTCACGACCCCCAGCAGCACGCCAATTCCGGTAAGCTCCTTGGCGTAGCTCTGCAAATTTGTGTGCGCAATTCCCTTTGGATTCTCAATTCCGAGATTTATCCCCTCCACGCCGTCATCGCCGATGACACCGCCCCACAGCGTATTGTCCAAATCGAGCATAAGCGCTTTTTTGTTTTTTCCGTATATCGACTTTATAATTGAGGCGACACTGCTGCAAACCAGAGGTATCGCATTTGGATTAACCGAGTACTTGTAGGAATTGTAGTACGATGGGTCTGTGAATGCGTCAAGACCGTACCATGCGGAGAGGTAGTTGATGTCGTTTATATAAAAGCCCGGCGTCTCATATGCATAGTCCGCCATCATTTCGTTGAGTCTTCCGACAAATCTGACCTTTCCCGAGGGGTCAAAGGCTTCGCGGTTTCCCATAACGCGGACGCGCGGAAGCTCGAAGTTATTTTGAACTATCGGACAACCGAGTTTTTTTGCGGCTGTCCAAACTGCTTTAAAGTGTTCGAACGCACTGTTTTGCTTTTTTTGACAGCTCTCCGCGCTCTCTCCGGCTTGCGGCATGCAGTCTATATTGTGCGTGCTCGTGTGTATAAATAAAATGTCCGGGGCAAAGGAGGCGAGCGTGCCGTCGTCAAAAACAACATCCTCGTAGAATCTCGCATAGTCGCCGACAAGGAAAGTAGGTCTGATTCCATTTGCCAGCAAGAACAGTTCCAATATGTTCTTTATCTCACCGATTGTTGTGCCGGACACAATTGCGATTTTTTTATCCGTCAGCCCCTGCTGCTCCAGCAGCTGCTTTTTGAGCGCACGCTTGTTTTGCAGAATAAACTCGCTGTCAAAAGGGTATTCAAGCATTTTTATCCTCCATGTCAATTTAGTTGGTTACATTTTATCATAATGGGAAACTTTTTTCCACAGCACCCCGCATTTTTCTGCCTTTTTGTCAAAGTCACACACTTTTTTGTCTGCTGCGCACGGCATCCCGCAAATAGCAGTGCATATTTACAAACAGACACACTTTCGATTGTTGAAAATTACATGCTTTTATTGTATTATTACTATTAAAGAATATGGGGTAAATGTATGGTATGGATAATAATAGCTCTTTCATGTGCCGCCTTTGCGCTGCTCATTTATTCGATAATATGTGCTCTGCTGCTCTTGCGAAACGGAGTTATGCGCAAGGATGGCGGGGAAGACCTGAATTATGACGAAAAGCGCGACCGCGACAAAAAACCCAACCCGAAAGTCAGCCAGTTTCGCCAGTGCAGCTTTCCCTATAATAAGTGGTGGAACTCCCAAAATCTTGAGTTTCACACCATAGAGTCCGAGGATGGGCTTAAGCTTGTGGGAGGTATTTTGCGCGCTCCTGTTCCCACAAAAAAAATAGCTCTTGTCATTCACGGACATCGGTGTGTTTCGGGCGAAATGGGCTTTATATCAAAGCTATACAGTGAATTTGGCTTTAACGTGTTTGCCCCCGACCAGCGCGCTCACGGCAAAAGTGAGGGCAAATATATCGGCATGGGCACGCTGGAACGCGATGATATGCTGCGCTGGATAAACATGCTCTGCGGCATATTCGGCGACGACTGTGAAATTGTGCTGCACGGCATCTCTATGGGCGCCGCAACGGTCATGACCACCTGCAAAAATCCGGCGCCGAAAAACATCGTCTGCGCAATCGAGGATTGCGGCTTTACAAATGCATACAGCTCGTTTTTGTTTCACATGCACCGCGACTACAATTACATGCCATTTAAATCGCTCATAATACACGTGGCAAGCCTCATGAACCTTTTTATGGGCAAGTACAGCTTTTGGGTGCATTCGCCGCTGCACGCGCTGCCGCACAGCGAGATTCCAATGCTATTTATTCACGGCACACACGACAATGTTGTGCCTTTTGACATGCTGCGCACTCTCTACGACGCGCACCGACACAGCGACAGAAAGATGCTTATAGTCGAGGGTGCTGCGCATGGCGTCAGCTATTTCCAGGACCCAAAGCTCTATACGGATACAGTGTCGCATTTCGTGCAAAGATATCTTTCCTAATCTCCTTTTTGTGTTAATCATGCAACGCGTATGGCCTTGTTGTCTGCACCCTGCTTTTATAATCTGATTTAAAAGTCCTTGACCTGTGACTTTTATAATCTGATTTAATAGCCCCTGACCTTGTGCCCCGCACCCTGCTTTATCCGTAAGAATTGCGCGAAGCGCGGGGGAGTCAAGAGGTACACCTCTTGTCGTCAAGGGGTTGCGGGGG
>JAVVTQ010000046.1:0-11454 GCA_036653595.1 Oscillospiraceae bacterium | reverse complement strand
CGTCGATTAGCGCATTGTGTTTTGGAACAAGTACATCGCGCGACAGCTCGTCAAATTTCCTTTGCATTTCCGGGCTTTTAAGTGTCGGATATCGTGACAAGTTTGACACTCCTTTTCCCAAAAGGTCGACGTCAAGAATCTTTTTGTCTATTACGCTCACTCTCTTGCACCCCCTTTATAATACGAACCTTCGACATATTCCAGTGCAATTTCATAAAATCCAAACGATTGATTTACGGTGCTGTTTCGCAGCGAAACCCTTATTGTGTCAAACTTTTTAATTTTTGTTTTTTTTCCTACCGTCAGCGGAAACTGGTCGGTGTTAAAAGTGAAATTGTCGAAATCTATATTGTCAAAATCGAGATAGTCCGCCGACATACCATCGGTAGACAAAACTCTTTGCCATGCATCGCTCTTTCTGATCCAAACGTCACAGCTTGCCTGTGCGCCGGGCGCCATAATAATCGAAAAGTATTTGAGCGATTTTTTCAGATATACGTTTGCGCCTGAAAAATCAAAATCCCACTGTGCCGAAATTGCCCGGCCATTGTCGCTATACGAGGATGACAGGGTCGCATCGTCATAGAACCTCATTATTTCGCCCGAATCTGTGCCGAGATAGAGACGGCCACCGGACGTGTACAAAATTCTTGACGAAATGTCGATCCAGTGATACGCCTCATGCTGAAACTCGCTCTGAGCTTGCCCCGATTCGATTCGGGACAATGTGTCAAGGATGTATATCTGACTGTTTACTGCAAGCATATAGAAGTCCTTGTATATGCAAGCGTAGGCCTCGGAAAGGTTCGTTTCTTTTTTCAGCGTGTTATTGAGGTAGAAGCTGCGGTTTTGAACATACCGCTCGGCATTGTAGGTGTATGGAGTTGTGGCGCAGATTCCTGTTTCCGTCAAAAACATCGGCTCTTGCGCAAAGCCGAAACTGTGTGCGGCGACAGCTCCGGCTCCTTGTATAATTCCATCCTTGTCGGGTATCAAAAACTGAGGATTTCCAATCGTGTCGAGAGTTCCGTAGCGAAGCACGATGTTTCTGCTGTTATCGTCGTTTTGCTTGTGCGTGGCGAGATATGAGTTAATTATCGTGTAGCCTACAATAGGCGAGTGAGACTGTCCAATAACCCCGTACCACAGGTCACCCCAATACGTCAGGTCGTTTAGTCCGCAAAAGAAATCATAATTTTTATAGTCGGGATTCCCTGAAATGAAGATCCTATCCGCAGCTGATTTGACACCATAGCAAATTCCGAACATGCATTTATTTACTCGGTTTTTATAGTCTGCATTCGTTTTACACGACTGAATTATGACATTATCTTCTCCTGTCACGGGGCTTGCACCGGGCGCCGTGAGGAAAGTTACCTTTCCGGTCACCCGCTCGACTGAAAAGTCGGTATTTTCCGACTTTTGCACCCAGTCCCCCTTTCCATCGAGAATCCACGCCATGCAGGCATCAGCGTCAAGGTTGTCAAACGACAGCTGGTAGGTGGTGTCATTTGTTGTGCCGAGAAAACTGTCTTTGCGCTTTGATTGCAGCATGTTGACCGCCTCAAAGGTTGTGCCTCCTCCATTTGGAGCCCGTGCAATGGTGACGGTCGGTATTTTCGCAAGCTCCTCCACACTTTTTACTGACCATATCTTCGGCAAGCTTCCGGCAATGGCACTGTCGTACGAGGGGTTGTCGAATTCGCCGTAAACGCGCATCTTTACTCCGTCGAGCAGCAGTATCTTTCCGTCAAATTTAACACCGGACGACTTCATATCGGCAAGTCCCGAAAATATCTCTGCCGTGCCGTCATAGAGCTTCGCACCTGCGTGAATTATCGTTCTGCCTCTGATTTCAAATGCGCCGTTTATCCGGGCGCCGTAAGAGGCCACCTTTTCATACCCTACGCGCTTTCTCACTTTACCCGGTACGTCTCTTATCATGTTTGGGGCAAAGCAGGCACGCGCCGTGTCGACGCCGGAGGGCTGGTTTGTCTCATCTACGCCGCCGAAACGCGAGATTTTTAACTTGCTGACTGAGACTGTTGGTATGTCATTTGGTGCTGTGTATATCGGCATCAGTTCTCACCGCCATAAACATCGACGATATTGTCCACGCAAACCCTTGAATACTCTGCGAGCGCGCTTATATATCTGCGTCTGTAGTCTTGTGACCAATAGGCATCGTCATCGTCTTTGCAAATAAGGGATGCGAGGAAGTATATGAGCGCAGTTCTGACGAGCTCGTCGCTGTAGGGAATCTCATCGGTCATCGACAAGACAGTCGGAGCTTTGTCCAGAAGAAGTAAGCCCTTTGACGCCCTGATACTGTTTTCGGACGCGAGTGCTTCCTGTAAGGCAAGATTTATCCATCCGGGCACATAGACGGCGAGAGAGTTGTCCTCAGACGTTCTCGTCGGCAGTAGGGATAATGCCGATTCATATATTTGCTGTGCTGTCATTTGTTTTGAGGCCTCCTTTTGGGGCGGTGCAACAAGCACGCCGCCCCTCAAATTAAAACCTACTGCGCAGTATAGGTAAATACAGCGCTGTCGAAATTGCCTGTCTTATAAGCATAAACCCGAATTACTGTTCCGGCCGCTGCACTTTCGGTCGACTCTGCTTTTGCCGTGAGGCTATAGCGGGGGTCTGAGCCGTCGTCGGTGTACTTGAATGAAGCGCCCGCTGTCGTGGAGGCAAAGGTCCCGTTTGTCTGCGTAGGTGCAGCACAGACGACGCCTTTACCCTGAGATGCGTCAATCTCCGCGTACACACCATTACAGCGTGCAGCCAACACGAAGCAGTCGTAATAAAAGCGCCCCTCGAGTAAATTGCCGCTGATTCCGGGCGGATCCTTGTGACACTTTGTCTCGCTTATTTTTGACGGAGATGTCGCTGACGATTTGTGGCAGATGATGAAATTGACGTTGGACGGCCAGCGTGCGGCGGGGATTTTGACCACGCTCATATTGTCGTACATGCCGACAACTCCCTTTTCCAGAGACTCCTTGGCCATAGAGTCAACCTTCATAAACTCATCTGAAAGTCTCAAGTACTTGTAGGTCAAGGATGACACAAAGAGCCACCTGTCCGTGTCGGGAATTTCAGCGTCATCGAGGGTTTGCGTGCCCGTTGAGATGCGTTCACATACATTTGCCTTTGTGAGCGCCGAAGCGTTTGCGACGATATTTCCGGCTCTTTTTGACAGTACCTCAAGCGTGTGCTTGTCCTGCGCCGGGATAGCTCTCTCCTTTACCTGCCTGCCGAGCATCTCCATCGCGCCCTTTGTGTTCATTTGGTCGATGTTGTTGCCTTTGTCGATGGTGAGAGAAAAGCTCTTGTCCTGTGAGAGCGTAAGCTCCTGAATGACGTCTTGCATCTCCTTGGGCTTTCCGTAACGGTTCGTTTCTGCGCTTTTGTCGTAGTCTGACATTTCGACCGTCTGCGGCGTATATATTTTGACGGTTTTCGCTCCTATAAAATCATACGCATTTGACAGTTTACCGGATACGAGAGATTCCTTTACAAATACCGCTGCGATTTTGTCTGAATATTTTGCTGCTAAATTGATTGCCATACTTTACTCCTTTTATCTGAAGGCCGCCATAAACGCCGCGAGGCTTGGATCCTCTGCGTTTTCGCCGGCCTCTGCATTTACAGAGCCTATTGATTTGACTCTGTTTTCGGTTTGTTTTTGTACCTTTGCAAGCTCTTCTTTTTTTTGGTCAAGCTCCCGCTGCAAAAATGCCTCGGTTGGCGAGCATTCGTCGAGCGCGCATCTTTTCGCAAGCTCGTCGACTTCATTGTCGGAAAGCTCGGGGTGTTTTTTGAGCAAGGCTATCCACGGCTCGATTTTCGCCTTTTCCTGTTCCTCATTTTGTCTTTGCAGCTCTGCGCTTTTTTTGGCGCGAAGCTGTTCAAATCTAAGGCCTGCAACCTCCTCCGCTATAGCGTCGTCGATGCCCGGGCGCTCCGCCTTGACTTGTTCGACAATTTTCCCGATTTGGATGCGGTCTGTGACCCTAGCCACCTCCTCGGCCGCCTCTGATGGGGGCATGTCGTTGAGTGCAGAATATTGCCGCACCGCCTCAAAGGCGGGGTTTTTTTTGAGTGCGGCCATTTTTGTATCATAATCACGGCCTTTTTGCAGGGTCGCGATCACTGCTGCCGGGTCTGTTCCAAAACTTTTTGCAAGCGAGTCAACCGTTTTTCTGTCCAACTTGACCGACTCATGATTGTGTTTGAAAATATAGCTGTCTGTGGGTTCGTTTGGTTCTGTGGCGATGCCGGGCTGTGCCTTTGCGGCATCCGCTTGCGGCTCGGTCGTTTGCGTCTCGGTATTGGTGGCCGATTCGCTTGCGCCGTCTGTCTGCGAATCCTCATTCTCGGATGCGGTGACGTCCTCGAAAAAGTCATCAGTTTTAAATATGTCGTCCATGATTACCTCCTGCATGGTGAGCAGTTTTTTTATTTATAGCCTGCGGCGAACCGAGGTTATAGCGGTGTTTTGCCTCCTATGTCAAAGCTGTGACTTTTCTTGCACAACGGACACACGGCGGTCAAGGTATCCGCTGTGCGCGACTGGGAGACAGTCGCGGGAACAAAGTACGTGCTGTCATTTATCTTTGCAATCAGTGTGTCGCAGCAGTACTTTTCCGCATTGTCAAAAAAGACACCATCAAGCGGATGTCGTATCCGTTTAATCGGTGCTTTTGTTTTTCCGTATTGACAGGCGGGATTTGGACAAATAAGCTCTTGTATCGATATGGGTTTTCCATTTTCAACAACCGTCCCGCTCTTGCCGATTCGAAGCTCTATATTACATGATGGGCATTGCATTTATATCACCTCCCATCGTCTGCGCTTGCATTCGCTCTTGCTCCTGAAGCGCACTTTTAATCGATTTGACGATTTTACTCTTATCTTTTATATATCCGTCAGGGATTCCCTCAATGTATATTTCCGGATCGGTTATGAGTCCCTTGTCATAGAGATTGTCGAGTGTTTGAATCTGCGACAGCTCGGACCAGTAAGCGGCCGCGCCTATCTCCACATTTATGTCGTACTGCTCAAGGTCAACGCTGCCGAAGTCAAACTGCGACAATCGTTCGTTGCCGTTCTCGTCGGCGATGGCGACGCTGCGCATCCCGTAATCCTTTGTGATTATCTCAATAATTATTCGGACATAGTCCTCCACAAAGGCATAGAATCCGAGCTTTTGCAGTTCCAGCGGAGCCGAGGACGCCTTTTGCACCGCGATTATTGCAGACGTATTGTCAGGCTTAACGTTGCCAAGCGCGGCGTCCGATGCGCCCATAAAGTCACGCGTCATCGATATGGTTTTGTCCACAACATTGATGAGCTGCGCGGACATCTCGGCCGGTCTGAAATTGCCGGCCACCGCCTCATTCGGATCTCCGTTGACCGCTATAGCGGCGCCGACGCGGTTAGTCCACTGATCCATTTTTTGTTTGTTGAACAAGACCGTCGGAAACGCCGACATGTGCATGTGTCGCAAAGCCATTGCCCAGAGTTTATTCACTGCTATCTGATTTGGTATAAGACCCGTAAGCGCGGCTTGCCCGTGATAGGAGTTCTTTATCCTATCCCATACTCCATAGGCAATAGGGTAAATAGCATATTTCGTATCTGTTGGTTTTTTGAGGACACAATTTTTTGTGGTTTTGCAAAACCATATTGTCCCTGTTTTTGGATTTCGCCAAAACTTTACAAGCACCGTTACTCGGTCGGCGCCTGCATTGTCGGTTTTGTCTGTCCCCGCTTCCTCATAGTCGGGTTTAATCAAGCCCTCGTCGATGTTTTCGGCTTTTGCCAGCTCTCTTGCCGAAGACAATAGTACAGGCTGAACAATCGTCACATATGGCTGCTTTTGCACATCTTGAATATATGGGTTTCCAAACTCGATTCTTGTGTTTTCGACGATTTCAAAGGCTATT
Source organism: Oscillospiraceae bacterium (assembly GCA_036653595.1). GTDB lineage: Bacteria > Bacillota > Clostridia > Oscillospirales > Ruminococcaceae > JAVVTQ01. The sequence continues at coordinate 5,497 of JAVVTQ010000046.1, read as the reverse complement.
CGCCCTGTTTTCGAATCAAAGTACACATAAGCGCAGCCGTCCCCATCCACAGCCATATCGCGGAGAATATCGCGGTTTTTACTTATGATTTTCTGTACCTCGATCACCTTTTTTACTTCTTTTGACAAAAAATCGCATACTGTGAGACTGTCATCGGTCTTGATGTGCGGCGTTATCTCAGCTGCAATATTGTCTGTCACTATCATTGATATGAAATACGCCACGACACGCTTTAGGAAGTTAAGCACGGGCTTGTCAAGGTCGGGCGCATTGAGCCCCTCCCATTGCTTTCCTATAAAGAAATTCTCGTTTTGTTTGACATTGTCGTATAGGTTGATGCCATTGTTGTACGCCACTGCCTTGTCGTGCTCGCGCCATATATCTGCGGCCGCTGTTTCAATTTTCATTGTTTTTGACCTCCCCCCTTATAGCTCAACAGATTGTCTAACTGTTCTTGCATTTGCTGTGTTTTTTCTTGAAGCTCTGCGTCCGCTCTCTCTGCTTGCGTCAGTGGAACTGTGCGCTTTTTATACGAGTGGATATATGCAATACCGAAGCCGAGCGCAACGCCGTCCATAAAGCAAATGAGACAAAATATTACTTCCATACCTACCTCCCAAAATCAATAAGGTCATTTAATTGCATCTCCTCTGAAACATCGTCGTAGTCGATTGCCTTTGCGCTGCCGGTTGGAAGCGGACGGCTTGCTACAAAATATCGGAGCGCGTCCGGAGCGTGGGTATACTCGTGCGGGTCGCGTGCCGTATCGTTGGGATTGTGCAAATCATGTGTCAGTGCAGGAATGCACCTTATGAGGTTCTTGCAGCAATTGAATATTTTGAGCTTTGCCGTCTTTTCTCCAAACGCGCCCACAAATGGCTTCAACCACTCTTTGAGGTCGTACCAACCCTGTACGCGATTATTGTCCGCGAGAGTCAGAGGAATTCCGTTGTCGGCAAATATCTCGGCCGCGCTGCGTCCGGTTTCTTGCCTCCTGTTATTGAGGTCTGGCGGGGCTATATATTGCTCTATCTCCTCGCAGGTGCTGTTTTTTATGAGCGCGGCCGCTGCTGAAATTATGAGATTGCTTTGATATATCTCCCTGTATACAAAAGCGCAATTCTGCTCATCCACAGCTATCCAGTAGCCGGCCAGCATGTCAAGCCCATAGTCCATTACAAAGTATCTGCGCCAATGCTCAGGGAGCGAAAAAGGAGAAATCACGTGTATCTTTCTGTCAAATTCCGTGAAGTACTGACCTTCGTATATGTCCCAATTTCCATATCGCAATGCCTGATAGTCCTTTTCGGACTGAGCTTCCAATCTCTTGATGTATTTGGGATTGCTCTTTACTAAATAGAGATTATCCTCTACCGTGGCAGGGATAAAGATACGCGACATCCCGTCGATGGTCGCTTCCTCATTTGGGTTGAGGGTGTCGATAAATCTCTCCTTTACCCAAGCGTGTCCGACATTGCCGGGATTGGTCGTGCTTTTAATCTGTTTTGGATATCCGTTTGTGCCGCGAACGCGCGACATCAGATAGATGTACATTTCCCGCGTGAAGTGAGTTAGCTCATCAAACCTTATGACGTCATACTCGGCCGATTGATAGCGGTAAACGTCATTCTCGCTGGCGCAATAGCTAAAGTCAATTATAGATCCATTGTCGAAAATTCCGGTGTGTGCCGAAGCGTTGTACTGATATACGCCTTCGGGCGATGTTTTTGCCTTAAGCGGATAAAACTCCAAATGCGTGCGTATCAACGACTTCTCCAGTTCCGGATATGTGCGGCGCAATATAAGCTGCTTGCTTTTGGGGTATTTGAGTGCATACAAGAGCGCATCTATAAGCTGACCGTAGCTTTTGCCTCCGCCTGCCGCACCTCCATAAAGAACCTCATCGGCAGAAGAGTCGATGAAAAGCTTCTGCTTTCGATATATTTCAAGTTTCATCCGCATGCTCCGCGCTTTCGAGCTTATCAATTACGCTGAGCTCAAACTTAAAGACCTTGCCGTCGGAGTTTCCTACATCCAGCTCACTCTTGTCGCGGTAGCCGAGGCAATTCTTACCGAAAAACATTGCAAACTGCGCATTGTACAGATTGCTCAGCCCGTTCACTAACCAGATATTCTCTTGCAGCTGCTTTGCGCGCGCGTAAGCTTCGGAAAATTCCGCATATTCCTTGCACCACTCGTGAAGTGTGTCGACATGCACGGAGATTTTGTGCGCAAAGCCTTGAAATGTTGGCAACGTCTGAGCATTTACGATTTGCTCTTTGCTCTTCAATTTGCCATTTGGATAAAATGTTTCTCGTGTCGTTGTCTCTTGAGGCTCGACGTCAAAGAATTCAATTATCTTTCGACAATATTCCTTTTTGTACTTAGTCGGGCACCCTCTCCTCTTCTTTGCTGTCTTTTCTATGATTATCAACTCCTTTGTCCTATTCTCGCCATGCTTTAAATTTTATTTTGGAAAAGAGCTTATTTCTCTTGACATAATACACACTTAATGTGTATTATGTGAACATAAGGAGGAGCAGTAATGAAACATAGAGACTTGATAAAGCTCCTTGAAAAGAATGGCTGGTACTTCAAGCGAGAGGGGGGAAACCACGACATCTATACCAACGGCAAGGACTGCGAACCGATTTCAAGGCAAACCGAAATCAAGGAAGCGGTTGCGAAGAAAATCATCAAGCGGAGGGGGCTGAAATAGCCCCCAATGCATCACTCAATAAAGGAGGTCATACGATGAGATCGGTATATCCGGTTGTATTTACAAAATGCAATGGTGGCTATATGGCATACGTTCCCGACTTTGATATAAACTCTCAGGGAGACGATTTGGCGGAAGCCATCGAAATGGCGCGGGATGCTATTGGAATTATGGGAATTGATATTCAGGATGACAAAAAAGTACTCCCCGACTCGACGCCCCTTGAAAGCGTACCGCACGAAGTAGGGGAGGTCGTTTCATTAGTTGATATCGACTTTACGGCTTATCGCAGAGCGAATGAAAGACGCACGGTGCGCCGTAACGTATCATTGCCCTCGTGGCTCAACACTGAGGCTGAAAAAGCCGGTATTAACGTATCAGCACTTTTGCAAACAGCAATAAAAAATGAATTAAAACTAGTGGATTAAATAATTGCAAAAACAAAGCCGAGGATATTCTTCGGCTTTGTTTTTTTAATGGCGGCCAATGGCGGCGCGGACTGCCTGCGCGCCATGAGGAGAAATGGGAAGAGCCGCCCCGCATGGGACAGCTCTATATTTTTAGTATAGCAAGATAATCGTGATAAATCTTATCATGTTTTTATCATTTTTACAGGTCGACGATTCCGAACATAGAAAGCGTGAATTTTTTAACTGCCGCATCTTTGAGCCTGTAAAGCTGCGCCTGCTCATATCCCATCTCCTCGCACAATCTATCTATGTAATCGTTTGTGCGGTTGATGTAAAAGAGCTCTAACACGCGCCGCTCGTTGTCCGATAGGGACTTGAGCCCACGCTCCATGCGATTAATCTTGCTCCTTGCCACACCGTAGTTGATTCGAAGTCGTTCCTTTTTGTCGATGGCGTTGATCATCGCATCCTCTTGTGCCGAGCATCCGCCCTGTATGGGCGTGCTCGTGGTGCCGGATGCGCGAATAGACGTAATGCGCGCATTGATTTCCTTGTACTGTTCGGGTATGGCCGTGAGCGATTGCTTCACATTTTCGTATTCTCTCAAATCAGATATAGCGTTTTGTTTCCAGTCCGGCATGTTATTTCCTCCGTTCTATTGGCTTTACAAGCGTGTTAACTGCGCCGCTGTAGCCAGTCGGTGTTTTGCTTCTCACTCTCTCAGTGCTCCGAACTCTTCGCGGATTGATTTGATGTTTTCCTCCGATTTGCTCATTCCCGATGAAAGGAATGAGGTTTCCGAGTTTTTTTCAAGGCCTTGACAACGTTCGCTCTCTGCTTTATTGCACATGTTGGACAGCTCACTTTTCGACCGCTTCTTGTAAGCTTCGACCTCGGCCAACAGCACCGTAATCTCTTTTCTTTGTGCCTTGACTCTATTTCTCAGATTTAAAAGCTCCAGTTTTTCTTTGTTTGCAATTTCAGTCATATCTTTTATCCTCCTTGCAGCCTGTTAATGCTCAAGCGAACAATATCATCAAATCGGTAGAGAAACAGGGACACGGCTATTCGTTTGAAGTTCTGCGCACAATTTGCTTGCTTTCCGTACATAAAATTCCGGTCGAAACGTTTGATTTGCAAGACGATACACGCTTCATCGAATCGTGGAAGTTTTAAAGCATTAGCTTCTAATGAAGCATATCCAATGTGTTTTGCTCGCTTTCCCGCTCCTATTTCCAAACAACGGCTTTTCGTCCGTGAGTTCCAAAATCTTTTTCACAGGGATGTCTGTTTCATTCCATTTAAAAATTAAGAATCCACCGGGGGCAAGGACACGAAAGCATTCTGAAAAGCCCTTGCGCAGCATATCTTGCCACCCATTGCACAAAGAGCCATACTTAATGGGTTGATACCCTGCAGGCTCCGCTCTTGGATTGAGTGAGCCATATACATCAGCCATCTTGCTTTTTCCTGTATTGTACAGAAGATGAGGAGGGTCAAACACAACCATGCGATAACCGCCGTCCTGAAACGGCAGATTCGTAAAGTCACACTCAACATCGGGCGCTACAACAAACTTTCGGCCATCGCATAGAGTGGTGTCTACTGTCCTGTTATCGCAGAAAAGCACACGCTGGTCATTCTTGTCAAAGTAAAACATTTTACTTCCACATGCGACATCAAGAACTTTTTTATCAGGAAAACACATTTGTGAATTTTTGTTCATAATCTATCATTCACCTCCAAGTTACACGATTTGTCGAGTACCCCTAATTCCATCAACGGCTCAACTGCATGAACACAAGAGCGGCACTTTTTATATTTTCCTCTGTATTTAGCCATTGTCGGCAACCTCCTTAAAGCGGAAAACCGCCTTTTAAAACTTGATTGTTTCCATAGCTTTTACAATCTCCGAAAAGCCATCGCCTGTTTCCTTGTAATGCTGCTGTGCTTTTTCGATACAATCATAGAAATTGTCAATAATCTTTTGTGTGCGTATATCGTCTGCAAACCATTCTGGCGGCGTTTCTTGTTCGTCATCGCTCTGGATGGCTTCGCTATCCTCGCTGCTGCTCTCCAGCTCTTCTCCCTCTGCTGCATCAATAACAGATACCAAGATACCAGATTGAAGAGTACAAAGCGGACGAACACCACTGCTGCCATAGTAAGCATAGCCGTTGTTCAGAGTGCCATCAGAGTGGACATAGCGGGCATCGTAGGAATATCCGTTGGCTTTGGTGCTGTAGGCTGTACAAGTCCACCACCAGCCATCCACGTTTGGAATAACGCCCCTGTACTTGCGGTACTGCTGGCAAGAGATAAGGGAGATCAGATCCTCGCAAGTGCCGTAATCTTTCAAGCCGTCATC
>JAVVTQ010000045.1:0-11722 GCA_036653595.1 Oscillospiraceae bacterium | reverse complement strand
TGTGTTTGAAAGATTCAAGCTGCGTGAATCGTCGAGCATGGGCAAGCGGACACAGCGCTCATAATTGTCGTGCAATAAAATCTATTAGTCATCTTATTTCGCGCTTAAAAGCGGCAAAAAAGACCCCATGCGTCACAGAAAGCGCGGGGTCTTGCGGTTCTCTGTCAGTAATTTCTCAATGCACCCTGCGCGCGCAGCCCCGAAAATCCGCGCCGGCGCAGCAGCTCATAGACGGCGACAGCAACTGTGTTTGAAAGATTCAAGCTGCGTGAATCGTCGAGCATGGGCAAGCGGACGCAGCGCTCATAATTGTCGTGCAATATGGCCTCGTCGATTCCTGCATCCTCGCGCCCGAATATGAGATAGCAGCCGTCGGGATAAGCCACATCGCTGTAGATGCGCTTTGCCTTTGTGGTGAAAAAGAACATGGCTCCGGAGTTCTTTGAGAAGAAATCGGCGGTGTTCTCATAGTAAGTGATGTCGAGCGCGTGCCAATAGTCAAGCCCCGCACGCTTGAGCTTTTTGTCGTCCACGGTGAAACCCATAGGCTTTACAAGATGCAGGCGAGAGCCTGTCACAGAGCATGTGCGCGCGATATTTCCGGTGTTTTGCGGAATCTGCGGCTCAAACAAAACGACATTTTGCATAGTCAGACAATACCGAATTTTTCGGAGAGATTGGCCTTTTTGAGAGAGGGGCGCAGAGCTGCGTTGAGAATCAGGGAGATGATAACGGCGGTCACGGCATTGAAGAGCGACGTGGGCACCTTTATGGTGAGTGTGGCGAGCACCGTCTCCCAGGCAAGCCCCTCTATAAGGTATTTGGTTATAACGATTTTTGAGGTGTAAAGAACGACGTACGAGAGCGCGCCGGAGACTGCGCCGACAACATAAAAAACATTTTTCTTTTTAAGACCGGCGTTTTTGGAAAAGCTGTGCGCGATTAGTCCGCAAATAAAGCCCATTGCAAATTTCGTGAGAAAAGTCACCCAGGCCTCGGGGAGATAAATCGGGTCAAGCAAATCAAAAATCATCGAGCCTATGCCGGCAGCAAGGCCGCCCTTCCACTTTCCGAAAAGAAGCGCCGAGAGCAGACACATGGCGTTTCCCAGATGCACCATTGTCTTTTCGAGCGGCGTCGGAATGGGGAAGTTGAGCAAGGTGAAGACAAAGACGAGCGACGCCATGAGTCCCACGACCACGATGGATTGGATACTGAATCTGTTCTTTTTCATTTATTACCGTCCTTTTTTGAGAAATGTGATTATTTTTTCTTTCAACGGCCAACAATAACCGAAAAAAGAGGTGCAAAACTATGTTTAAAGGAAAAATCAAAGCCATCATCGCCGCCGCAGTGCTGACGCTTGCCGCAGGGCTAGCCTTCTGCTTTGTGCCGATCAAATTGGGCTTTCGCCGCAATGTCCGAAAAAAGCTCAAACAGCTAAACAGAATGTTGTGCGCGGCCGACAGGATGATAATGCGGCTGTGATATCGAGGGGGCGGTGGAGCAATCCGCCGTCTTTGCGTTTGACAAGAAAAATGTGCTATGCCGCCCTGCTGCGCAGAGAAGCCGCGCCGACCGCGCCCTTTGCATCGAAGAGGGCAGTGGTTTTATTTGAGCTGCCGCGTGCGACGGGATTTTTGCGTCATGGCAGAATGCGAAATTGTTTATCCAAACCGCGCAGAGCTCTGCAAATATGCGGCAAAATCTGAAGTTGTCACAGAAAATCACCGCAAATTTCTTGGAAATCAGCGCACTCGGCCGAACTCCTTTGGAGCGTTGACACAATTATAGTAGGTTATTTCAAGAAGTCAAATCGCAGAGCGTGGCAGTTTGTGGCAATTGGCTGCAAACCGCCCTCAAAGTGCGCGAAAATGACAAAATATTCGTTTATTAATATTATGTGTGTTGACAAGTCAGACGGGATTGCTTAATATTTCATCATAGGCAAATGCTGCCTTAGGAGAATTGAAATGCAGGATGATACGTTAAAAAGGGAAACCCGGCGACAAAAAATCAGACTGAAAAAACGCCGCAGATTGGTGGCTGTCGGCATTCTCATTCTCGCGTTGGTTTTGAGCGTGCTCATGATTTCACTCATCGTGAATGGCATTAAAAGCGCAAAGCGCGGAGTGACGCAAAGCATTGGACCGAATCCGCCGACAGAGGACACAAAAGTTGCCTCGGTTTTGTATTCTTATGACTACGGCGCACCAGCTCCGAAGAGCGAGGCTGTGGAGTCGGGATATTTTGACGATGCGCTTTTTGTCGGAGATGCGCGCACGAGTGGCTTTTCCATATATGGCTACATGAAAAAAGCCACGATTTTGACAGGCAACAGCCTCAATGTCGGCACTGTGCTGGAATGTGAGTTTGCGGATTCGGCGGGCGCGAAATTCACGCTGGTGGACAAGCTTGCCGATCAGAAATTTTCCAAAATCTATCTGGCTCTCGGTCTAAACGAGCTGGGATGGGGCGACCCGGATGCCTTTGCCGAGGAATATGACAGTTTTGTTGGGACGCTTCTCACGCTTCAGCCCGGCGCGGAAATTTACATAGAGTCCATCCTGCCGGTTTCGAAAAATGCCAGCGGCAGGGTGAAGTATATGACGAACGAAAAGATTGAGCAGTACAACGCGTCCTTAAAGGTAATTGCAAAAAACAAGCAGGTCTACTATCTCGATGTGGCGGAGGTTTTCAAGGACGGCGAGGGCTGTCTTGACAGCGCCGTGACAGGGGACGGAATACATCTGCTTGCCGAAAGCTATTCCACATGGTTCGAATATCTCAAAACACATACAGTCAAAAAGGAGTTGTATACAAATTGAAAAAGATTTCCTGCTTTGCCCTAATTCTTGTTCTTTGTTTTAGTCTTGTCGCCTGCGCAGGCGGTGAGGACAAGCGCGTTCTCGACATCAAGGAAGTGGCTTTTGCCATCAACGATAAGGGGCTTTTTATCGACAAGCTTGAGCCGGTGAGAGAAGAAGTCATAAGCAAGGCCTTTGGCGTCGACACCTCCAACTGCACGGCTGTCGAATACTACTGGGGCTCCGGCGCAGAGGGCGAGGAGTTTGGTGTGTTCGAGTGCAAAACCGCCGACGATGCAAAGGAAGTTCTCAAGCAGGTCACCGCCCGCCGTGACAGCCTCATAAAGGAATATGCGAGCTACAACGTCAAAGCCGTGCCGCGCCTTGAGGGCGCTGTTCTCGAACAGACCGGCAAGTATGTCATATTTATCTCTGCCGAGAAATCAAAAGAAGCCGCGGAGCTTGTGACAGAGCTGCTCAAGTAATTTGAGCTTGTGCAAAACATGCCGCGCGGTTAATATGTAATTTTGAGCGCCACCGTTGCAAAACGGCGGCGCTTTTGCTTTGCTTCATATATTTCAAAAGGCAGAAAAGCAGCGCGGCGCAAATGTGGCTTTCGTGCAAGCGCAAGCGTGACAAAAGCAAGCCTGTGCAGCAGCAAACACCGATTGTCAAAATTCACCCGTAGGACGATGTAGTATTGAGACGCGGCAAAGTTTTTTGAGTTTTGTTCGAATGCACTGTACAAATTCACGGAGACTCTTTTGCAACGCTGAGAAATCTCTTGCAAACACGCCTTTTGCGGCATGATTTTGCCTCGAGCGCTCGAATAAAATAAGCGAAACGGGCGCTTTGCACGATTCCTTGTGAAAGAAATATCTTTCGTTGAAAAATAATGCCGCACACTGTACAATTTAGCTGTAGCTCGATTTGCACAAGCTGTTGGATTATTTAACTAAGTTGGATGAATTAACTAAAAGGAGATTAGACATGAGAAAACTGACGATGTTCATGCAAAAAACGTGTCCGTACTGCAAGCAGGCCATGCAATGGCAAAAAGAGCTTATGGATGAAAATGAACGGTACAGGAATATAGAAATTGACATTATAGACGAGCGCGAGCAGCCGGAGCTTGCGGAGTCGTACGATTATTATTATGTCCCCACATACTTTGCAAGCAAAGAAAAGCTTCATGAGGGAGCTGCCTCAAAAGAAAAGATAAGAGCTGTGCTCAATGCGGCGCTGGAAGGATAAAAAAATGCAGAGGGTATCCGTTCTGTTGGCCACATGCAACAGTGAGAAATATCTCGCCGAGCTGATGGATTCCATTTTGGATGGGACATATGAAGATATAAAGCTCTATGTGCGCGACGACTGCTCTCAGGACGAAACGCGCAAAATAATTGCGTCCTATGACGATTTGAGAATCGAGTCCGCGGTCAATCCTCTTCCGAGCGGCTCGGCTCAGAACAACTTTTTCAGGCTTCTGCTCAACAGCGAGGGCGATTATCTCATGTTCGCCGACGCCGACGACGTGTGGAAGCCGGACAAGGTGAAGAGGACGCTCGCCAAAATGCAGGAGCTGGAGCGCGCATATGGCCGCGAAACACCATTGCTGGTTCACACGGACTTGTGTGTCGTGGACGAAAAGCTGGAAGTCATCGCGCCGTCGATGTGGAAGTATGAAAAGCTCTCCACGCAGAGGCACAGCCTGAAAAACATGCTGGTTCAAAACGTTGTCACAGGCTGCACCATGATGGTCAACAGAGCGCTCGCCGACATGGTGCGCGAGCAACCCGCCGAGTGTGTTATGCATGACTGGTGGCTGGCGCTTGTGGCCGCGGCCTTTGGGAAAATCGACGTGGTGGATGAACCACTCATGCTTTACCGTCAGCACGGCTCAAATCAGGTTGGGGCATACGATGCGTCCAATCAGGTCAAAAACGCAAAAAAGCTTGCGGATACGCAGCGAATCAGAAAAATATATGAGTCGATGTACGGACAGGCGAGGTGCTTTGCAGAGACATACCGCGAAAGCCTGACCCCCGAGCAATATGCGCTCTGCATGGAATTTGCCAATCAGAGCGGGCGCACAAAAATCGGCAAAATGAGAGCTATCGTAAAAAACGGCTTTTATAAAAACACACTTCTGCGCAACATAGGACAGTTTATCGCGGTTTGAACATAACTAAGGATTGGTGGAGAATGTGGAAAAAAAATATCTCTTTGCTCTTCCGGCGCGCGGCGTCGACGTGCCGCACAGAAAAAACACGGAGAACTGCGCGACGGGCGAACTCATAAGTCCAAATAAAGTGATGCTGCCGCTGTCGCAGCACATAGGAAAGCCCGCACAGGTCTGCGTCAAAAAGGGCGACGCTGTATTTGTGGGGACGCTTGTCGGGAAAGCGGACGGCTTTGTCAGCGCAAATATCCATTCCTCAGTCAGCGGAACAGTGCTGGGATTGGCCGAGCTTGTCTCAACGTCGGGCGCGCCGATGACATGCGTTGAAATCGAGAGCGACAAAAAATTCACACCCGACCCGTCGCTGCAAAGGCCTGTTGTCACAGATGCAAAGCAGCTTGTCGAGGCGGTGGCGCAGTCCGGCCTTGTAGGACTGGGCGGCGCGGGATTTCCGACACACGTCAAGCTCGCAATTCCAAAAAACGCGCATATTGACACGCTCATCATCAACGGCGCGGAGTGCGAGCCGTACATAACAAGTGATTACAGAGAGATGCTGGAAAGCACGGCGGACATAGTTGAGGGCGTGCTTTTGGTAAAAAAACTGCTGGGGCTTGAGAGAGCCGTCATCGCCGTAGAAAAGAACAAGCCAAAGGCCATTGAGGCGCTGAAAATGTGCGCGAAAGACACGGGAATTGAAATTGTCGCGCTGAAATGCACCTACCCGCAGGGCGCGGAAAAGGTTTTGATATCAAGTGTTGCAAAAAGACAGGTGCCTGCGGGAAAGCTGCCGTCGGATGCGGGAGTTCTTGTCTTGAATGTGTGCACCGTCTCATTTATAAATAAATACATGAAAAGCGGAATGCCGCTGGTGCAAAAGCGCGTCACCGTCGACGGCGGGGCAGTAACGGAGGGAAAAAACCTGCTTGTGCCGATCGGTACAAGAATAAGCGAGCTTGTCGAAGCGTGCAAGGGCTACAGCTGTGAGCCTAAAAAGCTGCTCATGGGCGGCCCCATGATGGGGATTTCGCTGTGCACGGACGACTATCCCATACTCAAAAACAACAACGCGGTCATCGCGCTTTCACAGCAGGAAGTAAAGCTCTGCGACAACAATCCGTGCATCCGATGCGGCAGATGCATCAAGGCCTGCCCCATGCGGCTGTCCCCGGCTGAGATACAGCTCTGCTATGAGCTGGGTGACACAAAGCAACAGCAGGAATTGGGTGTTATGAACTGCATTGAATGCGGCAGCTGCACCTTCGTGTGTCCGGCGATGCGCTCTATAACCCAAACCATGCGCCTTTCAAAGGCCGCGGTGAGAAAGGAGACGGCAAAAAAATGAATAATCTGACTGTGTCGTCCTCGCCGCACATTTCGTCCAAATGCACAACGCGCCAAATAATGCTCGATGTCATAATTGCACTTTCCCCGTCGGCCGTCGTCGCGGTCGTGTTATTCGGGGCTTGCGCCGCTGTGCGCATTGCAGCGGGCGTGGCTTTTTGCGTGGCACTCGAATGGCTGTACTGCAAAATCGCAAAAAAAACAAGCACCATCGGCGACCTGTCCGCTGTGGTTACGGGAGTCTTGCTTTCGTTTAATGTTCCGAGCGAGCTGCCGGTGTGGCAGCTGGGACTGGGGGCGTTTGTCGCCATAATAGTTGTAAAGCAGCTTTTTGGAGGCATTGGATGCAACTTTGTAAACCCGGCGCTTGCAGGGAGAGTTGCGATGGTGATGTCGTTTGCGCTCACGATGACGACGTATAATTACCCTCGCGCTGTGCCCGATGCGCTTGCCGGCGCGACACCGCTAAGGCTCATCGAAGCGGGCGCCGGTGCGCAGCTCGACGCGTGGAGCCTGTTTTTGGGAAACCATGGCGGTATGCTCGGCGAAACAAGCTGTGCCGCACTTTTGCTGGGCGGTGTTTACCTTGTCGTGCGGCGGGTGATAAGCCCGATGATACCGCTCGTTTTCATCGGATCCTGCACTTTGTTTTCATGGCTTTTCGGATGTGGGGCGCCGCTTTTGGCCACACTCTCGGGAGGGTTGTTTCTGGGAGCTGTCTTTATGGCCACAGACTACGTCACAACGCCCTATACGAACATGGGCAAGCTTGTGTTTGGGCTGGGCTGCGGTCTGATAACGGCGCTTATCCGCATGTACGCAAACTCCACAGAGGGTGTCTCATATGCGATTTTGATAATGAATCTTCTGGTGCCTTATATAAACGGATTTACAAGGAGAAGACCATACGGGACAAGGAGGGCGGCTCATGAATAAGAATACGTATTCGGAATACGTCAAGCCGGTGCTCATACTGACGCTCATCTGTTTTGTCGTCTCCGCCGCGCTCGCTCTGACAAACGCAAAGACGGCACCTATAATTAAGGCCGAAAAGCTGCGCCTGGCGACAGAGCAACGCGCGCAGATGTTTCCCGAGGCGGCGGAGTTTGAGGAGATAAAAACCGACAGGGAAGGCGTTGAGAGCATATACTCCGTCGACGGGGACAAGGGCTATGTCATTGAGGTTATGGGAAACGGCTACAAGGGAAAGATAAAGGTTACGGTCGGAATTGACAAAGAGGGAAAAATTGTCGGGATAACGGCCGATGCCTCAGGTGAGTCCGCGCGTGTCGGCTCAAAGGTTGGGGAAGAGGCGTACCTCTCGAAATATAAAGAAATAGGTGAGCAAGAGGTCGGGGAGGTTTCGATAATCTCCGGCGCAACGCTCTCGTGCAAAGGTGTCAACGGCGCGGTGAAAACGGCGTTCGAAGTATACAAAGAGCTTGCGGGGGTGACAAAATGAAGAAACTCAGCCTGATTAAAAACGGAATTTTTGACGAAAACCCCGTGCTGCGCCTAGTGCTCGGAACGTGTCCGACGCTGGCAATAAGCACCAGTGTCGTCGGTGGATTGGGCATGGGTCTTGCCGCTACCTTTGTGCTGATATGCTCCAATATGGCGATTTCGGCGCTTCGCAAGGTGATTCCCGGCAAAATCAGAATTCCGGCCTACATAACGATAGTGGCGGGTTTTGTCACGGTCGTCATGATGTTGGTTGAGGCTTTTTTGCCGGACCTAAACGCGATGCTGGGCATTTATCTGCCGCTCATCGTTGTAAACTGCATAATTTTAGGCCGCGCGGAGATGTTTGCAAGCAAGAATCCGGTGATTGACTCCGCCTTTGACGGACTTGGCATGGGACTAGGGTTTACAGCGACGCTTGTTGTGATGGGCTGTGTCCGCGAGCTTATCGGCGCGGGGACAATATTTGACATGCGCGTTTTTCCGCAGGAGTACAGCATAGGTATAATGGTGATGTCTCCGGGCGGGTTCTTCACTTTTGGCTGTGCCATTGCGCTGCTGAGCGCTCTGCTGCAAAAGAGGGGAAGCTCAAAGAAGCTCGAGGTGTCGTGCTCCGCGTGCGGGGGCTGTGACAAATGCAATGAGGAGGGCTGCGGAAAATGAAAGAGATGATGATAATCCTCTTCACAATGATTTTGACAGAGAACTTCGTGCTTGTTAAATTTCTGGGGATATGCCCTTTTCTCGGCGTGTCCAAAAACCTGTCCGGTGCGCTCGGAATGAGCGCCGCCGTCATCTTTGTTATGGGGCTGTCCTCCGCCGCCACATGGGGTATAAGATCCGCCCTGCTCATCCCGCTGAAGCTCGACTACATGGAGACTGTTGTGTTCATACTCGTCATAGCGGCGCTTGTGCAGCTTGTGGAGTTTGCACTCAAAAAATTCATGCCGCCTCTTTACAAGGCGCTTGGGATATATCTTCCGCTCATCACGACAAACTGCGCCGTGCTGGGGGTGACAATACTGAATGTCACCAAAAAGTACGGCTTTTTGGAGAGCGTTGTGTCGGGCGTGGGAGCGGGACTTGGCTTTATGCTCGCGATGGTGCTTTTTTCCGGCGTGCGCCGCACGCTTTTGCGTGCAAAACCGCCGAAGTGCTTTGAGGGTCTTCCGATAACGCTTGTTGCCGCGTCGCTGACCTCTCTCACCTTCATGGGCTTTACGGGAATTGTTGAAAATTTATTCAAGTAGGGGGTGCTTTTCATGAATTCGATTTTGACGGCGATTTTGGTCGTTTCGTGTCTCGGAGCACTCGCTTCGATAATACTTGTCATCGCGTCAAAGCTTCTGTTTGTGCCGACGGACGAGCGCGCGGACACAATTGCGGCTCTTTTGCCGGGCGCAAACTGCGGTGCCTGCGGATTTGCGGGATGCTCAAATTATGCCGCCGCGGTGGCAAAGGGAGAGGCAGAGCCAAACCGCTGCACAGTCGGCGGCGCCGTCACCGCGTCGGAAATAGGCAAAGTGATGGGCGTTGACGCGGTTTTTGGCGAAGTGAAAAAAGCTTTTGTGGCTTGCCGCGGCACGCAGGATAAAACAAAGAGAAAGTTTGATTATTCCGGAATACAAAGCTGTGCGGCCACAAACATGCTCCATGCCGGAGCGGGAAGCTGCGCCTTTGGGTGCATGGGACTCGGAGACTGTGCGGCGGCTTGCAAATTCGGGGCAATAACAGTCGAAAACGGTGTCGCCGGCGTCGATGAGAAAAAATGTACAGGCTGCGGCGCGTGCGTGCTCGCATGTCCAAAGGGAATTATCACAATGGTTGACAAAAGTGCGTCAGCTGCGGTTGCGTGCAAAAACACGTCCGTCGGCCCCGCCACTCACAAGGTGTGCCTTGCAGGGTGCATAGGCTGCAAAAAATGTGTCGCGGAGTGCCCTGTGGGAGCAATCAGCATCGAGGGAGGTCTTGCCGTAATAGATCAAGACCTGTGTGTCGGCTGCAAAAAATGCGCGACATTGTGCCCGGTTCATGCTATAATAACTCTATGACAAAAAAGAAATATGACTGCAAAACAATTTTAATCGATCTTTTTTTTGACGTCGTCGGAAGTCTGCTGTTTGCATCGGGGATATATACCTTTGCTTTCAACGCTGACTTTGCGCCCGGCGGTCTTTCGGGTATTTCAATTATAATAAACCACTTCACGGACTTGCCGATAGGTATGCTGACGCTGCTGCTGAACATACCGATAATACTCATAAGCTTTAAATTTCTCAAAAAAAACTTTTTGCTGAAATCGCTTAAATCAATGGTGATTTCTGCTTTTTTTCTCGACTATCTCTTTCCGCTGTTGCCGGCGTACAATGGAAACGAGCTTCTGGCTGCGCTTTTTGCGGGAGCACTTTCCGGCGCGGGTTTGGCGCTTATTTATCTGCGCGGCTCATCGACCGGCGGGAGTGATTTTCTTGTGTTTTCGCTCAAAAAGCTGTTTCCGCACATGTCTTTGGGGCAGCTGACGATTTTGCTGGACGGAGTCATAATTCTCTGCGGGGCAATTGTGTTTGGACGAATCGACGCCATGCTGAGCGGTGTGGTCATGACGGCGGTCTGCTCCACGGTTATGGATAAAATAATGAACGGCGCCTCAGTCGGAAAAATGGCCTTTATCATAACAAACATGCCCGATGAGGTGGCCGACGTCATCTCCGATATGACGGGGCGAGGCTCGACTATTTTCGAGGGGAAAGGTTCATATACGGGCGAGGTCAGACGCATGGTTTTCTGCGCCTGCTCAAATGCCGAGATTGTCCATGTGCGGCGAGCCGTGTACTCTACGGACAAGGACGCACTTGTGATGATAACAGACTACAGAGAGGCCTTTGGCGAGGGATTTCAGGAGCCGGAGCAGCACATGTAGCGGCGATACTGAAAAAACAGTTCAAAACCGCACATGTGATGATTAACAGCGCAGGCTTCATTGCAGCACGCGGAAAAATGCCAAAAAGCAGCGCTTTACCGTTTGAATTTTGGGGACAGCGGCAGCGCATTCTTATAAATTGCAGGGCGCAGAGCTTGTCGGGTGAGGAATTGCCATGTAAAATGGCTTTCAGGACGGTGGCAGGCCAATTGGCGGCATGGGCGGCATCTCGAATCACTCGCGGTTATAGAGATTGCCGCAAAAAAACACAACACAGAGGGAGACAGCGCATGAAATTGCTCGAGCAGAGGATACAAGCTGAGGGGCTTGTACTTGAGGGAAATATACTCAAGGTGGACGGCTTTTTAAACCATCAGATAGATGCTGCGCTGATAAAGCAGTTGGCACAGGAATTTGTGAGACTCTTTGCAGGCGAAAAAATCGAAAAGGTGCTGACTGTCGAGGCATCGGGGATTGCGCTTGCTTGTGCAGTGGCGGAACAGCTTGGGGTACATGCGCTTTTTGCAAAGAAAACGGGGCATAAGAACATTGCGGGTGAGGTGTACTGCGCCGAGGTGCTCTCCTATACAACGGGCAAAACATATGAAATTATCGTCTCAACGCGCTTTTTGAAAAAAGGCGAGCGCGTTTTGATAATTGACGATTTTCTCGCGCGCGGACAGGCCTTGTTGGGCTTGATTGAGATTTTGAGACAAGCTGACGCCGAGCTTGTCGGGTGTGGAATTGCCATAGAAAAGGGCTTTCAGGACGGCGGCAGGCTCATTCGCGGCATGGGCGTGCATCTCGAATCACTCGCGATTATCGAGAGTATGAAAGAGGGCGGCAATATTGAGTTTAGAGAGTGCCGCTAAAAAAACAGTTCAAACCGCACATGTGATGAGTAACCGCGCTCGGTATCGCCGCAGCACGCGAAAAAAGGCGAGCGCGTTTTGATAATTGACGATTTTCTCGCGCGCGGACAGGCCTTGTTGGGCTTGATTGAGATTT
>JAVVTQ010000044.1:0-11840 GCA_036653595.1 Oscillospiraceae bacterium | reverse complement strand
ATATAATTAAAAAAAGCAGAAACGAGGCGCATGAAATGAAACAACTAACAGCTATTTTTCTCGTACTGATTATGGCGCTCTTGATGTTTGGCTGCTCCTCTTTGGAGGAAAAGCCCGAGCCTCCCGATACCTCCACGCCCGAGGTTACACCGAAGCCGACAGAGCCAACATTCGCCTACAATCCGCTTACGGGATTAAACACTCTAGCGGCGGATCGCGACAAAAAAAGGCCCTATGCTGTCTCCATAAACAATATCGACAAGTCCTGGCCGCAATATGGCATATCAAAGGCCGACATTGTCTACGAAATTGAAACTGAGGGAGGTATCACCCGCATTTTGGCGCTCTTCTCCGACGTGAGGGGGATCGATCAGCTCGGCTCTGTGCGCTCGCTTCGCCATCAATTTGTGCAGGCCGCCTATCAGCTTGACCCAATTATTGTCCATATCGGCACCTCCGACTACACTGAGGATTGTATCCAGTCGCGCGGCATAAAAACAATGAACGGATTTCTGACAAATGATTTTCTCTTTATCGACGCAGAGAGAATGAAGCACTACGGCTCCGAGCACTGCAAGTTTACAAGCGGTGAGCTGTTAGACAAAGGGGACAAGTTCTTTGACATGCGCACCACTTCCGAAAGTGCGCTCAAAAGCGCATTTAACTTCGCGCCTGAGGGCAGCCCCGTGACCTTGTCCGGAGGCGATGCAACAAGGGTAAAATATCTCTTCTCGCGCTATTATGACGGCGACTTCACATACAACACCACGACGCAAAAATACTATAAGTCCCAGCATGGGCTTCCGCAGCTTGATGCCGGAAATGGCGATGTCCAGCTCTCCTATGACAATCTTTTTGTGCTCTATGCCGGTATACATGGTCTGTACGGCGAACTCGTCGATGTCGATTTCTCATCCGGCGGCACAGGGTACTATTTCTCACGCGGCAGGTACGAGGAGATAACATGGGTCAAGGACAGCTACAGCGCTGACTTTGTGTTTACTAAGACAGACAAAACCACACTTTTGGTGAATCCCGGTACAACGCACGTCGGTATAATCAGCAGCAGCCTTTCCGGCAGCACCGAGATTTCATAGGCTTTCTGCGGACAAAGCTCGCGCCGAATTTTTGTTTTAGGCAGCTCGGCCCCGCCCTGTTAATTGAATTATCTTCGAAAAAGGAACCCGACTGTTGCAGGGTTCCTTTTTTTGATTTATTGCAATAAGTTTTTTCCTCCTGACGGTTGCGGTCAAAATTCGGCTTCTCATATCAGGCCGCCAAGCTGCCATTTATGCCTATGAAAATATACGTATAGTTTATTTCACTATAATATATACGCATATTCTCTCGCAAAGCGCTTTTTTCTCATAAATATAGCGGGAATTGTATGCAACCCTTTCATTTAAAGGACTTTTGGCGGCCTCTGCAATTGCTGCTTGCTGTGCCGCGAATGCGTAAGCTGCCCCATTGGAAATGGGGATGAAAAAAGCGCGCCCTGACCAAAGGCGCGCTCTTTTCAAAGGGTTATATTTACGGAAGTTGGCTAGCCTGTTTTAGATTCCGACGCGCTGTCCGCAATCGGAATTCGCACGATGTATTCGACACAGTCCGGCTTGTCGCGGCGCACCGCTGTGGCGTTGATGCCTGACTGGCGCATCATGTCCACGGCCTTAAGCACGGTGTTGAGGAATATTCGCACATCCTTGACAAATACCTGCTTTTTGGGGGGGGACTGGGAAAAATAATTTTTTACAAGCTTTTTCAAAAAGCCGCTTGTCTTCGCGGCAGGAGACAGCTTGTGTGACAGCGTGTCAAAGAATCTTTTTCGCTCGGTTTCGGGCATACCCGCCACCGCATGAAGCTTCGGCTCGCTGATGCGCGCGGCCTCGGCCAGAGCGCGTTCCGGCTCGCTGAGGGTGAGAAGCGTCAGCTTTGCATAAAACCACGCCTCAGACAGCGCCGTTGTCGCTGCAAGCTCGCCGCAGTCCGTCTGCTCGGCGTTGAGCTGGCCTATCTGCTCTGCTGTATAAAAGCTCGAACGCGGTTCATTGTATATTGAGTCTGTCAGCGAAATGAGCATCGCTGTCTTTCTGTCCGTACACACCACAACCGCCGGTATTTTTTTTAGATTTAGAAATTTCGCCGCGGCAAGGCGCCTGTTTCCCGAAATCAATATGTAATGCCTTTTTTCCTTTGCGACAACTATCGGATACATCACGCCGCTGTTTCGTATGCTCTCCGTCAGCGGCGCAAGCTCCTCACAGGAGCGCGCGGCGTCGCAGTCGAAAAGCGTTTCGATTTTGCTTGTCCGAAGTTGTTTCAGCTGTGCCTTTTTATAAAAATCCGACATAACAAAACCCCGCCTTTCATGCTAAAACAATAGCACAAAATCGGGGTATCCGCTATTTGTTTCCACCGCAAAAAGCGAGCATATGCGCTGAAAAAATATTTACTTTATGGCGCCTTTTGCAATATCCTTTGACGGGCGCGGATATTTTGGCGGAGATTGCGATATCTTTTTGATTATTATCAGGCTTCGCTCGCTCGAATCGGGTAATGTACAGCGACGCACGCTGTCCAATTCGCCGCCCAGTGCTTTAATTGTGGCACGTGCGCCGTCGATTTCATTGTCGGCCTCCGGGCCTTTCATTGCGATAAAAGCCCCGCCGATTTTCAAAAAAGGAAGACAGTATTCACACAGGACAGTCAGATTTGCCACGGCGCGCGCTGTCACACAGTCAAAGCTCTCCCTGTATTGCCCAAGATGCGCCAATTCCTCGGCGCGCCCGTGAACTGTGTCGGCTCTGATTTTGGCGCTGTCGCAGGCAGACCTCGCAAAGACGAGCTTCTTATTTGTCGCATCGACCAGCGTTACGCGGCACTCCGCCTTTAGCGCCGCAATCACGACTCCCGGAAAACCGGCTCCGCATCCGATGTCGGCCACCTCGCCGCGAACCTCGGGTTGGGCGGCTGCAAAAAGGCTGTCGAGCAGATGCTTCACTTCGATTTGCCGCGGCTGTGTTATCGCGGTGAGGTTGACGCACTTATTTGCCTCGACTAGCAGCTCGCAAAAGGCGTCCAGCTTGTCCGCACATGCCTGCTCTGCGTCTATTCCCAGCGCCCGCGCCTCTGTTATCAATCTGTGCTTATCTATCATTTGTGCACCTCTATTTCTTTATTAAAAAACAAAACACCCGTGTCGGCGCATTGCCGCAAAAGCGAGTGCTCTTTGGCCTTGCCGCTTTACAAGGAGCACGTCTTGTTTGCACATGCCTGCTCTGCGTCTATGCCCGGCGCCCGCGCCTTGCCGCAGCGAATACTCTTTGGCCTTCATGCTGTGCCTCGCATATTTATATTAACTGAAATTGAAAAAAAATCAAAGCCCTCAATTAGAAATACAAAAAATTACGCTTTTCGTCACATTGCTTTCACACTTTTCTGGTAAAAATAATATGGACACAGAAGTGTCCTCAGCATCCGCGTTCTCCTTAAACATTAGATTTTGACTTGGAGCGGCCTTTGGCACTTTTTTTGATTTTGAAGAGTTTTCGCCAACATTATGTTCCGCTCATACCCCGATCTTCGCACTGTTTGCGAAGCGGGGTTTATTTTTTATTTGTTTTGTGCTAAAATGACACAAAAATATATGACGGCCTACACGGAGGGCGAAATGCAGGAGAAAAACGCTTTTATTTTTGAACATCCGCTTATACAGCACAAGATTTCACTTTTGCGCGACAAGAACACCTCCACAAAGGACTTCAGAGAGCTTGTCGAAGAAGTCTCGATGCTCATGGTATATGAGGTTACAAAGGACCTGCCAATGATGGAAATCGAAATTGAGACGCCCATCGCACACACAAAGACGAGGGTTTTGTCAGACAAGAAAATAGCTCTGGTTCCTATTCTGCGCGCGGGCCTCGGAATGGTCGGCGGCGTTCAGCGGCTTTTGCCAAACGCCCGCGTCGGTCACATCGGCCTCTACCGCGACCATGACACGCATGAGCCTGTCGAATATTATTGCAAGCTGCCCGCCGACGTTGCAGAGAGCACCGTCATCGTTCTCGACCCGATGTTTGCCACAGGCGGAAGCGCAACTGCCGCCATCTCCTTTCTCAAGCAGCGCGGCTGCACCGATTTGCGGCTTGTCTGCATCGTCGCTGCGCGCGCCGCAATTGACCGCATGACGAGGGAGCACCCGGATGTTCCCGTGTACTGCGCCGCACTCGACGAGGTTTTAAATGAGAATGCATATATTGTTCCCGGCCTCGGCGATGCCGGCGACCGCATCTTTGGGACAAAATAGTGCCCCACTTGTGCGCTGCGCCTGCCACTTTTGCACCGAGCTTTGAAATTGTGTGCGCAGACCGCGCAGCTTTATCGAATACCGCACTTTGTGAGCGCTGCGAAATTGAGAATCCTCCTATATCGCCGCGCGCTTCTCTTCGCGCGAATCATACACTGAATTTCGTCTCCCCGCCCTGCCGCTGCGCAGGGCATTTTTATGAGAACACGCGCCCGTCAAAGCTTTGGCTGCGGCAGCTGACGGCTCGACACCTTAAAAACAAAAGACCCCTGACAAAAATTGTCCGGGGTCTTGCTTTTGTATGCGACGTTTTATCGAGCCTGCAATCAGCCCGCTATTTTAAACGTATCCATGTTGTCGTTGTCAAATACCGCAAAATATGTCTGTCCGGGATTTACCACAAGATCGGTGCCGTCGGCTTTTGTGAAGATGAAGTTGCTGGAAAAGTCACCCTTTGTCCATTTGATCTCTTCATATCTGCCCTGGCAGAGATAGTAGCCTGTTCCGCCGTTCTGATAGTTGACTGTGACAAGGCCGTCCTTGGGGTCAACGCCCTTTGCCGGAACGATGTCGGCGACAAGAACGATAACGTTGTCATAGGAAAGCTGTTTGTTGTCGGCCTGAGCGTCTATCTGCTCCTTGCCGTGCTGGAACTTGAGATATTTCTTTGCAGTCGCGTCATAGCGCAGGTCGCCGTCATAGCCGTAGCTGCCCTTTGAGAATTCAAAGTATACCGAAGAGGCCGTTCCTGTGCCGGGCTCTGCATACTCACCCTCTTTTGCAAAGTTGAACGCAGGGATGGAGGAGGATGTGGTTTTTTTGATGCCCAAAATCTCTATGCCCTTTTCGATGAGCGTGGCGCTTGTAAAGTAGCAGTGCTCTGTATCGTAGCTCTGATTTTTGACCTTGTCAAAGAAGAGCGCCGAGCGCACTTCGTTTGCATCGATAGTGCGGAAGCTGTTTTCATTGAGCACTCTGTCGGCGATGACAGACGTTCCGATATGTACGATTATCGGGTTGAGCGGATAAAGAGCTTCGATAAACTGGTCGCGCAGCGAACGGACTGAGCCGATCATCTCTATTTCGCGCGAATCGGCAAACATGCACATCATGCGCGTGATTCCGCCCTCGGCCTCAATTTCATATGTGATGTCCGCGTTGAGTATTCCCTTTTGCGGAAGGCTGCTGCTGATGTTGTTTACGGAAATAGCATACGGGCGCATTCCGACAGCGTCGTTTGCAAGATCCTTTTTGCCTGTCAGCGGGTTGAGCGATTCTTTTGCGGAGGTGACCTCAATCGAGGTACCGGCATCTGTGCTCATGCCCTTTGTTTCAGGGTCTTCCTCTGCGAGGTCAATTGCCTCTCCCGAGCCGCCGCATGCCGTCATCATAAAGGCGATGACCATGCAAAGCAGCAATGATATTACTTTTTTCATGTTTCTCTCCTGTTAAAATCCTTTTTTTGAATCGCTATTAATTATACATTATACCTCCATAAAAGTAAACTACAATTATTTACAAAATCTTGCAGACAAGCCCTTTATATGAAGTTATAATAGAAACTGGAACGTTGCAAATCGAAGGCTTGTAAATTAAGCGATCCTATTATTATGTGTAAAACAATTAACAGACTGTTGCGAGGTTTTGATGACTGTAAAAAATAAAACAAAAGTATTAGCCCTCATTTTGGTCATATGTGTGCTTGTGGCGGCGGGCGGCTTTGGGATTTTTAAATTCTCTCAGGTTCACTCCGCAAAACAGGCTGCCTATGATAAATCGGTGCGCGAGAGCATCGCGGCGCTGTGCAAAATCACTGTGGACGGAAAGCTGCTCCCCGTCACGAGCTATAGCTTTGAGATTTCAGATGTGGCCTCAAAGGCAAAGACATTCTCATTTGACGAAAAGCCCGAGGTACACACTGTCGAAATAAAGTCTCTCGGCTTTGATGTCGGCTTTGACAAGGACACCGAGAGCATCGCTGTCACAGTTTCAAAAATGGGAGGCGGTGAAAATGTCTTTGAGGGGGATCTCAAGTCCTTTCGTCAATTTGTTCCCGAAAACGACGGTGAGTATGACGTTACCCTCGAGTCACACTATGACGCAGACATCGCTTCGCCTGAGGGCGTACCTCTGAACTTTTCCGGCAATGCTCTTTACAAATTCGTCGCCTCCTATGCTGTAACGCCCTCCTTTTCGCTTTCAGTATCGACCGCAAAGCAGGGTGACACCATAGCCATCATCGGAAAAAACATAAGCAAGCCGGTCGAGATAAAAACTTCATTTGACTACAATGTCGTCGCCCACACAAAGGACTATTCCTGCTATGGGCTTATCCCGATAAATCACACGCGCGAGGCGGGAGCCTACAAGGTTCTTGTCACCTATGACGGCAAAACGACAGAGCTGCCCTTTTCCGTCACCGAGACGAAATTTGAGGTTCAGCACCTGACTGTCTCCGAGGAGACGACGAGTGAGACGATAGACAACAGCGCTGCTTGGGACGAGTATTATGCCGCTATCTACCCTCTTTTTGATATGGCCGACCCAAATATCTATTGGTCAAAGCCCTTTATCTTGCCCGTCGAGGGAACTGTGACGACAGAGTACGGGATCAAGCGCTTTACAAACGACAACCCGACACCCACACGCCACCCGGCACTCGATATAGCCGCAGCCGAGGGCACGCCCATAAAAGCGGCCAATGACGGTATAGTCATTTATGCGGGAAATCTCAAAATCTCCGGCAACTCCGTCGTTATTGAACACGGGCTGGGTCTGCACACGGTCTATTACCATATGAGCGCATTGAAATGCGCCGTCGGTGACAGGGTTTCTCAGGGCGATATCGTAGGGCTTTGCGGTTCGACAGGCTTTGCCACCGGCCCGCACCTGCACTATCAGGTCTTGATAAAAGACCAGAGCATCAGTCCCTGGGCGATAATGGAGCAAAGCAGCGGGATTTATTCGCTGCTCGAACCCACAGATAAAAAAAGCAATTGACATCATTTTGACAAAAAGAGCCAAAGCGAGCACCGATTTCTGCTCGCTTTGGCTCTTTTTTGTGCGCCGTTATACCGCTGCCGAATCTTTGCGTGTGCCAAACTAAGGCGAAAACAAAACAAAAAAAACACCCCGCCACGATTGCAGCAGAGCGTCTGGTGACCCGTACGAGAGTTGAACTCGTGATACCGCCGTGAAAGGGCGGTGTCTTAACCACTTGACCAACGGGCCTAATAATGAGGAAGTCGGTCATTCGGCCGGCTTCCTTTTTTATGGTAGCGGATGCAGGATTTGAACCAGCGACACCCCGGGTATGAACCGAGTGCTCTAGCCAGCTGAGCTAATCCGCCATACAGCGCCCATGTAGACGCAAAAGTTATTATATATTATGTCATAATTCTTGTCAACTATAATATAACATTTTTCTGCTTTATCGGACGCAAAGCGTCTTTAAGTCAAAATTAAAATCACGGCGCGCTTTTTATCGTGCGGAGCTTCTCTCGCGGTTCTTCAGTCTCTCGCGGTTCTTCTGTCTCTCACGATTTTCCTGCCTCTTGCGGTTCTTCAGGCTCTCGCAAGCTTATATCCACTTTTTCTTAAATGCTCTGTGCCTCATTGCACATAATTTTTAGTTTCTCCGAGGCGGGTGCATTGAAAAAGCTCATATTAGGCTGTAAAGACGCACCTGCGCCGTATTGCCGTTTCCCGCATCTCTCGGCAGCGTTATTTGCCGAGCTTGTTTGCAAACTCAAAGAGCTGCTCTTTTGAATAAAAGCTCACGTTGAGAGTACCGCGCCCATCCTTGTATTTAACCTCAACCTCAACTCCCAGAGCATTTTTGAGCGACAGCTCCACCTCCTGCGCGGCGGTGTCCTTTGACTTTGGCATTGCGAGACTCTGCTGCTTGTGCGGCTTCTGACAGAGCTTCTCGGCCTGCCTGACGGTCATGCCGGTATCTGCGACCTGACGCGCCACCTCGCTGCGCAGCTCGTCGTCCGCAATGGCAAGAATTGCCTTGGCGTGTCCTGTGGTTATTTTTCCCTCTCTCAAAAGCTCAAGCGCATCCTCGGGCAAGCTCAAAAGCCTCAGCGCATTTGCCACAGACGGCCTGGAGCGCCCAACCTGATTCGCCGCCTGCTCCTGAGTGAAGCCTGTGACCTCCATCAGGTTTTTATAGCCCAGCGCCTCTTCAACGGGGTTTAAATCCTCGCGCTGCAAATTTTCCACCAGCGCAAATGTCGCTGTTTCGATATCGGACAGGTTTCTCACAAGTGCCGGAATCGTCGTTTTGCCCGCAAGACGGCTTGCGCGCCAGCGCCGTTCTCCTGCAACAATCATATATCCGCCCTCAGGTATGGGGCGCACGAGTATCGGCTGCAATATTCCGTACTGCTCGATAGAGCAAGCAAGCTCTGCGAGCGCTTCATCGTCAAAGCATCTGCGCGGCTGTGTGCGGTCCGGGGATATCTCACTTATGAGAATCTCTGTAGCTTCGCCGTTTGAATCATTTCCATTGTCTATAAAAAGAGCATCCAGCCCTTTTCCCAATCCGCTGTTTCTGGCCATTATCTCTCCTCCGCGCGCCGGTTATTGTGCAAAAATTCCTTTGCAAGCTCATTGTAGGCCTGCGCGCCGGCCGAAGCCGCGTCATAGTACTGTATCGGCTTTCCATAGGAGGGAGCCTCGGATATTCGCACATTTCTCGGAATCGGTGTGCTGTAGACCTTTTTGGGGAAGAACTTCTTCACCTCCTGCACGACTTGCAGGGTGAGGTTGAGGCGTGAGTCGAACATAGTGACGATGACGCCCTCGATGTCTATGTTTGGGTTGTACATCTTCTTGACGGTTCTCACCGTGGACATGAGCTGCGAAAGTCCCTCCAGAGCGTAATACTCGCACTGTATGGGAATGAGGACAGTGTCTGCCGCGTTGAGGCCATTGAGCGTTAGAAGCCCGAGCGAAGGAGGGCAGTCAAGGAATATGTAGTCGTATTTTTGCTTTTCCATAAGCAGCGTGTCGCGCAGCTTGTATTCGCGCCTGTCGAGCGATACAAGCTCCAGCTCTGCACCCGCGAGATCGATGTTTGAAGCTATCACGCTGACGTTGGAAAACTGCGTCGCGATTGTTGCGTTTTCGCAAGTCTCTCTGCCCACCAGCACGTCATAGGACGAGCCTTTGAGCGAGCGTTTGTTGATTCCAAAGCCGCTGGTGGCGTTTCCTTGCGGGTCTATATCCACCACTAAAATTTTGCGCCCCAATATTCCAAGCGCGGAGGCCAGGTTGACGGCTGTAGTCGTCTTACCGACGCCACCCTTTTGATTTGTCACTGCAATAATCTTACCCAATGCTTATCTCCTTAACGCGGATTGTTCCATGTGGAACATTAATTTATGGTTTTTTTGGTTTAGAATTGTTCCACGTGGAACTTTTTTCTTCTTCGATGAACATAATAATAACTTATTTAATGATAAAAGTAAACTGATGCGGTCGCTTTGAGCTCAATTATATACACCTTTTTGCAGCTTGCAGTCGCAAAGCTGCCGCGATTTGCATTAGAAGACCGCGCGCAGCTTGTCCTATATTCGGCCATCTCACTCCTTGCTCCTCCTTTGCAAAGGCCAGGCAAGGAGACTCGCATCTCAAGCAAACAAAGCACCTTGTCGTGCTGCACTTGGTCTGCGCTTTCAAGCTTTGACATTTTAAAATAAAAACAGGCAGGGAACGAGAAATGTTTTCCCGCACCTCTGCCTGCTTGCGAATTATAAGCAGCGGCTTTCCGCTGCGGTGAAAAACTTATTTAGCCGTTTTCTTGTAGCGCAGCTGACAGGTGCTGTCTCCCTTTGCGATGCATTTCGGCAGCTCCAGCACAGAGCCATAGCATGCTCCGATGCCGTTGTCGCCACACATCGCGATATCGCACAGCGTCGCTATCTCCTCGTCGGTGCACCCTGCTTTTTGCCACGCCTTGACAAGGGGGCAATAGTGAAAATCAATGCTGAGCTTGTCGTCTGTGCTCTCGAGAATATCCATCTCAAAAACCCATTGTGCCGGCTTTGAGAACAGAGTTTTGCGCAATCCAACCAGGCTGTCGGTCCCTCCCTTTTTCACAAGCTCCGCTCCCTGTGACAGGCCGCAGCGCTTTATTGCCGCAGAGCCGAAATCTTTCCAATCAAGTCCCCGTTTCCCCGCCTCATCGCACAAAAGATAGAGCCAGTGTGCGCGGTGCTCCAGCTGTGCACGGATTGCCTGCAAGAGCTTCATTTTCCTCGTTGGTTCATTTTTTACCTTGCTCATAATACCTCTCCATTCTATTGTTTTGTCTTTTTGGTCTTTCCGGTAAATACCCATTCACGCCGAATGGGAAAGCTCAGGAAGAAGATGAGAACATCCACAATAATCTTTAGGAATACCTCGCCGATATTCACAAGCTTTGCCAGTGCCCAAACTCCACAGGCCGATAAAATAAGCATGGCCAGCGCTACCAAAAGATAGCGAAGACCGACCAGCACGGAGTTTTTACCGCTGCTGTTTTTAAATAAGGTCTTCCTGTTCAGTGCAGTGCTCAAGCTGAGTGACAGCAGCCTTGCGATTGCTGTCGAGATAAATATATAGAATCCCGGCGACTTTTCTTTGAATAAACCTATGCATATTGCAAACACCGCCAAATCCACAGCGGTGGCAAAAAGCGAGCACAAAATCATCTTGGAAAACACCGAGTATATTTTCATTGAATCCTTAAGAGCGCCGAAATGTGAGGAGCTGTTGTTTTTGACATAAATAGCTTCAATCGGCACTTCAAACAGATTTACTCCCAGAGCTTTTGTCTCAACTAGCATGTTCATCTCATACTCATATCGCTCGCCCTTCACCTCAAGCATCTTTTTCATCAGCGGGTATGAGATTGCGCGAAGCCCGGTCAGAGTGTCAGCGGAGGAAATTCCGGTAAACAGCTTGAGAACTCTGCATGTAAGCACATTTCCGGTTTTATTCCTTTTGGGTATGGCTGAGGACTTGAAGTTGCGGCAGCCCATCACAAGGCAGTCCGGATTTTTTAAAAGTGCCTCGGCGCATCGCACAGTGTCAATCGCCGTATACTGTCCGTCCGCCTCCACAGCAACCGCACCGCACAGCTCCGGGCGGTTTGTCAGAAGAAAATTGAATGCTGTTTTGAGCGCCCTCCCTTTTCCCATGTTCACACCGTGCCTGAGAACAGTGCAGCCGTACTTTGACTTCGCATCGTCAAAATACGCGGTACGGCTCTTTTCGCTGCCATCGTCGACGACGACTATGCATTCGAAGCCCGATGTTATCAGCTGCTCAATCAGCGAAAGCAGCTTTGTGTCCGGATTGTATGCAGGAATAATCACCGCTATTCTGGAAATGCCTTCGTTTGCCATATTAGTCCTCTCTTATTTTTGTGATATCTTCAAAATGTGTGCTTGCACAGCAGTAAATAAACAGTAGAGTGTGTATGTCTAACCGCTTTTTCTTCTATTTGTTTCATGCAGCACAAAGCCTTGTGAAAATATTATAG
>JAVVTQ010000043.1:0-12488 GCA_036653595.1 Oscillospiraceae bacterium | reverse complement strand
CACAATTTCTATCGCGAAGCGATAGTCGCGGCGCAGCCGCGAGACGAAGCGCAGCTTCGGCAAATTGATGATAAAACGTTCTCGAAGCGCAGCTTCGGGGTTGTTATAACACATACCATAAAACGCGAAGCGATAGTCGCGGCAAAGCCGCGAGACGAAGCGCAGCTTCGGCAAATTGATGGTAAAACTTTTGCAGACAGTGCTTTGAGGCGCTCTAACTTCTGCCATTAAGCAAAAAAAAGAAAAAAACATAAATAAACATAAAAAAACCGGCCGTGAAATTTCACAGCCGGCCATAAGCCTTGCAAATCAAGCTATTTTGTACTCGCTGAAAATGTGACTGTGACAGTGGTGCCGAAGTTTTCCCTGCTTTGCAAATTGAGCGCTGCACCGTGCAGAGCGGCCACATGCTTGACAATGGACAGCCCCAGTCCGGTGCCTCCTGTGGCGCGGGAATGGCTTTTGTCAACGCGGTAAAAGCGCTCAAACACGCGTGGCTGATGCTCGGCGGGAATACCCAGACCCGTGTCACTAACTGTGACGGTGCATTTACCGTCTGCGGTGGAAACAAGCACGCTGACACTTCCCCCGGGGCGGTTGTAGGTCACTGCGTTGTCCATAAGATTGTAAATCAGCTCCCCCAAAAGACCGGACACGCCCTCAACAAGGGCCGGTTCACCCGAAACGCTCATGGACACATTCTTTTTCTCGGCCTTGTCAGCAAGTGCCTCCGCATTGCTTTGCGCCAGCTCAAGCAGGTCTACGCGGGTCATTGGAATATTTGAAAATCCCTGTGCGCCCTCGTCGAGGCGCGATAAATCGATGATGTCCTGCACCAAGGCGATGAGCCGACGGCACTCGCAATATATGTTCTCGTAGAATTTCGGCTTGTCCTCATCCTTTACAATGCCGTTTTGAAGAAGCTCGGCATAGCCCAGAATTGATTGCAGAGGTGTCTTCAACTCGTGCGAAACATTGGCTGAAAACTCCCTGCGAAGCTGCTCTGCCTCGCATTTTTCGGTTTCATCCACAATCATCAGGATGCTTCCGCCGCGCACTGCTTGTGACAGAACTGCGCGATACACACGCGCTCCCAGACGAAGCTGAACCTGCAAATTCTGCTTTTGCTCCGCCGCATTTGCGAGTGCCACAAATTTTGCATCACGGTGTAAGACGAGCAGCGGCCGCCCTTGCACCTCGTCGCATGTTTGCCCGAACAATTGCAGCACGCTTGTATTTGCGCTTAACACTGTGCCGTTGTCGCTGAGAACGACAAGTCCCTCGCTCATAGTCTCCATGATATCCGACAAATCGTCGCGCATTTCGCGCACGGTGTCGAGCTGTGCGGAAAGCTGAGAATTCTGGTGGTCAATGCGGCGCAAAAGCGGCGCGAATTCATCGTACACTTCGTTGTTAAGGGGATGCTCTACATCAATGCGCTCTATGGGCGCCATGATTTTTTTGGTCAGCGCTGAGGAAGCAAAGGCGGCGAGAACCGCCACAAGAATCAGCGCCATGAGCACAAACGGAACGCATGATACCATGCGCGAAAATGTGCTGTCGGTTGTGCTGGACACCCGCAGCACGCTCCCGTCCGAGAGGCGCAGCGCGTAGTAATAAGTTTCGCGGCGAAGTGTATCTGAAAGCCGCGTGCTGTCGCCAAAGCCGTTCTTCAGCGCGGCGCGAAATTCAGGTCTGTCCGCATGACTGCCGAGCGCACCGGCAGTGTCATATAAAACAGCACCGTCCTCTGTGAGCCATGTCACTCGCTGGGTGTTTTTTTCCTTTAACGAAAGCTTCTCCGGCTCTAAAATCTCAGAGTTAAAGACCTCTGCCAAGGTCTGCGCACTCTCGCGCACCGACTGCTTCATCTGCGCATTTGTGTTTATCTGCATCACGCAGAAAATAAGCACGCTGCAGAGCAGTGCTGCCGCCACGCTCAAAAAGCACAGGCTGTGGTTGATGCGTTTTTCCATTATTGCTCCTGTTCTGTCGCGGCACTGACGCGATATCCAACACCGCGCACTGTTTGCATCTGGGCAGCTGCCGCGCCCAACTTTGAGCGCAGCGTGCGCATATGCACATCTACTGTGCGTGTTTCGCCGTCAAAATCATAGCCCCATACCTCTGCTAGAAGAGCGTCGCGGCCAAATACATGCTCGGGGCTTTGCATCAGCAGCTTCAAAATAGAAAATTCCTTGAAGGTCAGGAAAATCTCAGCGCCGTTAACATATACTTTGTGCTGTGCCGTATGCAAGGTTATGCTTCCGACAGAAAGAGTATCTGTGACCCCGAGCGCGGCGTCCGTTCTTCGCCGAAGCGCTTTTACACGCGCTACAAGCTCCATCATTCCAAAGGGCTTTGCGATATAATCGTCCGCACCGCTGTCAAGCCCCAGCACCTTGTCATATTCAGCGCCCTTTGCAGAGGCTATCAAAACCGGAACAAGGGCTGTAGCGCGGTTCGCTCGCAGGCGGCGTAAAATGGAAAGGCCGTCCTCTCCTTGCAGCATAATATCGAGAAGAATAAGCTCGGGAGTACATCCGCTGAGCGCATTCCAAAGGCTTTCGGCATCGGAAAAGCCGCGCGCCGAAAGACCGGCACCCTCAAGCGCATAGATTTCAAGCTGACGAATGGAATCGTCGTCCTCCACGCAGAAAATCATTTTGATACACCTCTCACTTGTTGACAGGATTATTGTGTTCTAATTGGCCGGCCTGTTCAGTGGGCAGGCTTTTATGGCTGCCGGTGAGGCTGAAAACCACCCATTCGGCAATGTTGGTCGCATGGTCCCCGATGCGCTCAAAATACTTTGCAATCATCAGTATATC
This sequence comes from Oscillospiraceae bacterium, assembly GCA_036653595.1. Lineage (GTDB taxonomy): Bacteria > Bacillota > Clostridia > Oscillospirales > Ruminococcaceae > JAVVTQ01. The sequence goes on along the minus strand of JAVVTQ010000043.1, from coordinate 9,657 downwards.
GATGGCTGTTTCGCCGTCGGATGCGCCTTTGGCGAGAAGCGCAATAAGGCCGTTTTTGATTGCGCTGAACAGATTGTCAACCTTGTCGTCCATGCTTATGACTCGCTGCGCCAGTTCGATGTCCTTGTGCACAAAGGCGTCGATGCTGGTGCTGACCATGTCTATGGTCGCCTCTGCCATTTCGCGTATATGAAGCGTATCATCGTCGGCGTCTATGTTTGCCATAGTGATAATTTCCGCAATGTCAGCCGCCTGATCGCCGATGCGCTCCATGTCGGTGATCATTTTCAGCGCAGCGGAAATTTGGCGCAGATCGCGCGCCACAGGCTGCTGCTGCAAGAGAAGCCTCAAGCAAAGAGCCTCTATTTCTCTCTCTTTGCGGTCAATCTCTTCATCGGCAACCAGAACCTGTCGCGTGAGTGATATATCCCCGTCCAAAAGAGCCTTTGCCGCGGTTGCAATGGCCGTCTCGCAAAGAGCGCCCATATAGGTAAGCTCTTTATTGAGCAAGCGAAGCTGTTCATCAAAAGTAATGCGCATAACTCAGCCAAACCTCCCTGTTATATAGTCCTCAGTGCGCTTATCAAAAGGTATGCTGAAGAGCTTTTCGGTGTCCGCAAATTCGACAACCTCACCCAGAAGAAAGAACGCGGTATTGTCGGAAATGCGAACGGCCTGCTGCATATTGTGCGTCACAATAATGATAGTATAATCTTTTTTCAGCTCCATTGCCAGCTCTTCTATTTTAGAAGTCGAAATCGGATCCAGGGCGCTTGTCGGCTCATCCATCAACAGGACTTCAGGCTGTACAGCGAGAGCGCGCGCAATGCAGAGCCGCTGCTGCTGGCCGCCCGAAAGCCCCAGCGCGCTTTTCTTCAAGCGGTCCTTTACCTCGTCGAAAAGCGCTGCTTTGCGCAGACTTTGCTCAACAATTTCGTCCTGTCTTGCACGCGAGCAGCGCTCGTGCAGACGCGGTCCGTAGGCTACATTTTCATAAATGCTCATGGGAAAAGGATTCGGCTTTTGAAACACCATGCCGATGCTCTTGCGAAGCTGTGTCACGTCGACGTCTCGCGTATAGATGTCCTTGTCGTGAAATGTTACTTTTCCTTCAATCCGCACTCCGGGAACAAGGTCATTCATGCGGTTGATTGTTTTGAGAAAACTGGATTTTCCGCAGCCGGAGGGCCCGATAAACGCAGTGATTTGCTTTTGCGCAATGTCCATTGTGATGTCTTTCAGCGCGTGAAATTCCCCATAATAAAGTTGAAGCGCACTTGTGTGGATAAGCGCGGGGTTTTGGGTTGTTATCATACCGTCAGATTTCCTTTCCAAAGCGGTTTATTGCAGGTACTCAGCGCTGCCGCTGTTTAAGCTTTTTTTGTGCAAGCTTTGCTGCGCCATTCAATAGCAGCACAAGCAGCAGTAAAATGACTGCGATGGCAAAGCCTGCGTCAAAGTTTCCGCGCTCCGACACATACATATAAAGCGCCACTGAAAGTGTGCCACCGCTGCTTTTATATGCAGAGAAGATATTTGTGACAGCGCCAGCTGCAAGCCCCGCTGTGAAGAGCAGGGCAGCGCTTTCCCCGACGATGCGCCCTATTGCCAGAATAGAACCGGTGACTATGCCGTCCAACGAGCACGGCACCACAATTGTCCTGATTGTATGCCACCTTGTCGCGCCGAGGGCAAGCGCACCTTCACGGTATGAGGTCGGCACCGTCTTGAGGCTCTCCTGGGTGGTGCGAATTATGGTGGGCAAAATCATGATAACCAGCGTGAGACAGCCTGAAAGCAGGCTCATTTGCAGCTTTAAAAAATTTGAAAAAAACAACATGCCAACCAACCCGTAGATGATGGAGGGAATCGCAGCCAAAATCTCCACGGTGCTTTCAATTATTTGGACAAGGCGACGACTTTGTGCATATTCATTGAGGTAAACGGCCGCGCCGATACCCAGCGGAAGCACAATTAAGAGCGATAGCAAAATCACATAAAGCGTGTTTAAAATATTGGGCAGAATGCCTATGGTGTTGTTCAGCGCACTGGATGCCGTTGAAAGAAACTGCCAGTTGATGTAGGGAATGCCTCGCACAAGAATATATCCTATCATCACAACGAGCAGCAGCACTGTGAACCCGGCCGCAAACCAGATGAGAGCCATTAGAACGCCGCTGTAGAGCTTGCGCCTGTTACGCATCTTTTTCGCCCTCCTTTTTCTTCAAGGCGAGGTTCATCATCGCGTTGATAATAAGGATAAAGCAGAAGAGCACGAGCGCAATTGAGAAGAGCGCCTGTCGGTGCAGACCACTCGCATAGCCCATGTCCTTTGCCACAGCCGTAGTTAAAAAAGATACGCTTTTGAACAGACTCGGCATATTGGCAACATTGCCAGCGACCATCATGACCGCCATGGCTTCACCGATTGCACGCCCCACTCCGAGGACAATTCCCGCAGCAATACCGCTTTTTGCGGCAGGCAGACTCACTTTGAATACCGTTTCCATTCGGCTTGCACCAAGCGCAAGGCTTGCTTCCTCATATTCGGACGGCACGCTGCGCAGCGCGGTTTCGCTGACCGCTATAATGGAAGGTAAAATCATGACCGCAAGCACGATAATAGCCGAGAAAAGCCCTGACCCTTTTGACAAATGAAAGACCTTTGCCACAGCCGGCACAAGCACCATAATTCCGAGAAGACCGTATACGACGCTTGGTATTCCGCTGAGAAGCTCCACCGCCGGGCGCACAATGCCCGCCACGCGCGGCGATGCCACCTTTGCCAAAAATACCGCTGTCAGCAGACCGATAGGAACCCCGATTACAACGGCGCCCAGAGTGCCATATACACTCGTCAAAATAAGCGGCAAAATTCCGAGCTGCTGGTTTTTGACAGAAGCGGGATTCCAGTCGGTGCCGAGCAAAAAGTCAAACAGCCCCACCTGTCGGATCGCGGGTATTCCCGATATGAGCATATACACCGTGATGAGCAGCACAAACGCGATTGCAACCATCCCACAGGTAAAAAAAATGCCATTCATCAATTTTTCGACAAATTGTTTGGTCTTCATATTGCGTGTCCCTTCGCTGATTTTGAAAAACCCCCGGCTCGCTTGCCGAGGGCTTTTGCGCACAGTGCAATTCTTACGGCTTGGCGATGGGCACAGCGCCGGCATTTTTCACAAGCTCGGTTGTGTTTGCGCTGACTGCCCAATCTATAAAGGCTTTGGCGGCTTCGCTCATCGCACCGGTTTTTGTTGCAAAAACAAACGGGCGCTGAATTTTATATGAACCGTCCTTTACGCTCTGCTCGCTCGCAATTACGCCGTCGATAGTCAAGGCCTTGACGGAGCTGTCCACTGAGGAAAGCGACACATAGCCTATTGCGCCTGCGTTCGACTGCACAGAGGCTACAACCGCACCTGTCGAGGCTTGCTCTTCCGCATAGACACATTCCTCCTTGACATTCACGATGCTCTCAAAGCCGTCGCGCGTTCCCGACGCGGCATCGCGCCCGATGACAACAATTTCGCTGTCCGAGCCACCGACATCCTTCCAGTTGGTGACCTCACCTTTATAGATTTTTGCGAGCGTCTCAATGGATAGGTCTGTCACTGCATTTTTGCTGTTCACGATGACTGCGATTCCGTCCAGCGCAAACACCGTTTCCGTCAGAGTGGCTTTTTCCTCAGCCTTTAAGCTTCTGCTCGAGAGGCCAATGTCGAGAGTGCCGTCATTCACACCTTGAATTCCCGTGCTGGAGCCTGTAGGCGCATAGGTGATTTTGATGTCTTCATTTTCGGCCATATAGGCTTCCATCATGGCCTGAATAACCTTTTCCACCGACGTAGAGCCGCCGAGAGAGAGCTTTGAGGAAGTCGACGCCGCAGTGCCGCAGCCTGCGAGTGTACCGATGCACAGTGCGAGAGTAAGAGTGATTGCGATTAGCTTTTTCATTGTTTTATCCTTTTCATATTATAAGTTTTCATACAAAGCGGAAAAGATATTTTCTCTTTGTGTGATTGTGCTTTATGCAGAGGCTTCCTGATGCTGTCTGCGATATTCATATTACCAAACAAGGTGTAAAATCCAATATCGCGTTCACGTTAAATCCATGTAAAATCGCGCCGGACCGTGACTTTTGGGAGGTACAAAGAAAAAGCTCTGCACTAAAGCTCATCGCGGCATCAATAATTGACGGTGCAAAAAGAAAACAAAGGCGACAAAAAAGCCGTCAGCCCAAAAATAAGGCTGACGGCTTCATAATAAAAAACAATAAATAGAGTAGAGAAGCTTTCGGATAAACAGAAAAAATCACGCTCAATCGGAAAATATTCTGCTAATTTGCGAATTTATAGCCGTTTTTCTTGTCGCGTTTCACATCATAAAGGGCTTTGTCCGCGGCGAGGAAAACATCCTGATAGCTCGTGCCGTTGTCAAAAAAAGCAATGCCTACGCTTATAGAGAGCAAAAAAGCTGAATCTCCAAAATAAAACTCGCTGTTTGCATTTGAGCAAAGCTCCTGCACCGTTTTTTCTACCTGCGATCGGTTTTCGACATTTTTGATGACTACGAGAAATTCGTCGCCGCCCCATCGTCCCAAAATCTCACCCTTGTTGAACGTGGCTTGAAGCATTTTTGCAAAGCGCATCAGAACATCATCGCCTCCGAGGTGTCCCAAGGTGTCGTTTGCGTCCTTGAAGTTGTCGATGTCTATCAGCAAAAGGGCGCAGCGGCTCAACATGTCTTTGCTCTCAGATGTCTCACATGTGAGCTGTTCGCAATAGTGCTTTGAGTAAAGTCCTGTCAGAGAATCTGTGTTGAGCATTTTTTCCAGATGATTTTTCTCGTCGATTAAGCCCTGAATGCTGAAAATTTTCCCGATTCCACGCTCCGGCTTTCTGCCGCCATCATAAACTATCATGCAGACGCATCTAAACATTTCTTTTGTTTTGTCCGATAACACACAGCGAAAATCCATTGAAAAGCTTGTTTCCGTGGCGCTGCTGTCAAACCTGTCCATCAGCCCAATAAGACCCTCGTCGTCACAATCTTTGCGGCTTACAAGCTCTTTGAGGCCGAGAAGTGCGGCAAAGCGTTTTGGGAGTGAGAGCAGCTTTGTATTGAAGTCATATCCGAGGATATATTCATCGCTCAATTCTCCTATAATCCTATATGTATCGGAAATGATGGAATTTTTTCTTGATATGCGAAGTCTCATTTGCATAACCAGCAAAATCAGCGACAAAATGGTTAGGCCGACCAGCACTAAGACGGTAATCGTCTGTGCAGGGTTTGAGTATACAAGGTTCTTAAATGTTAGATTGCCGTTCATCGGTGCATTTTGAAAGATGATGGCTTGCAGCTGTGCATCACTTATGGAATATATGGCTCTGTCTATTAGGGTGAGCAATATGGGATTTGCGGGGTCGCTGTAGGCTATTGAAAGATGGGCGTCGACATTTGGCATCGGCACGATGGTCAGCCCGCTCTTGCCGTTGTTGATTATGTAATTTTCCGCAATGAGGTTGCTGACTACGGTGAAGTCCGCCTTTTTGCTTTTGACTGCGTTGATGGCGTCTATTGAGGTGGCGCACTCCAGCCTCACGAAATCTGAAATTGCGGTTTGTTCGAAGCCAACCGGGACGGCCATGATGGAGGTTTCAGTCGGAGTAATTTCATTTTTCACATTGTGCATGAGAACAGTCTGAATTGGCAAATACGGAAGCGATAAAAGCAGCCCATCCGTCATGCTCCCCAAGCCCTCGCCGGAGACACCGACCAATATATCCGCCTTGCCGGATTTGAGAATCTCAAGCGCCTCAACCAAGTCCTTTGCAGAAACAAATTCCAAGGCAAAGCCCGTTTTTTCGCCGATAATCTTCATAATATCAGCGCTGATTCCGCGCAGCACCCCATTTTTGTCAAATGAGCTTATGGGAGGTCTTCCCGGCACAGCGGTAACCCTCAGCACAGGGTGCTCGGCGACAAATGATTCTTCCTTTGAGGTCAAAAAAAGCTCCTCAAAATTATTTTGACTGAAGTTCTTTCTATACAGATTGGCGTCATAATGAGGATTAATTTGGTTTATTTGGTTAAGCGCATAATTAAGCTCGCGCAAAATGTCCGAATTTCCCTTTTTAACGCCGAAATAATAAGGTTCCAATTGAAAATTCGCAATAATTTTCTCGCTGTCGCGCAGCTTGATGCTGCTGGTCAGCTGGGCGTCGACAGTGCCATCCAGAAAAGCTTTTTCCCATTCGGCCGAGTCGTCGAAATATACAGGAGTGACATCGAGCTTGTTTTCGGCACAGAACTTTTCAAAGGCAGACACTCTGGCAATCGCCTTATTGTATACGCCGATTTTTATGCCTTTAAAGGTGTCAAAATCATTTGGCACATACTCGGTGCGCGCCTTGCCGGCCGTGATTGTGGAATAGGCAAATCCACTGCTGAATTCCGCAAAATCGTAGAGCTCCGAGGTTTGGCTGTTTTTTATCATACAGCCCATGAGATCAATCTCCCCGTTGTCGAGCATCTCGACGGCAGAGGTCGCGTCGGTCATGACATACTCAACGTTCCAGCCTGTATATTTCTTGATTTCACTCAGATAGTCTATGATTATTCCGCGAAGCTCGCCCTCATCGTCCTCCTCTGAAAAGTGGGGGAGTGGGCTGATTCCTACGCGCACTGTGCGCGATTCAAATGAAAAATCATCGGCTTCCCCGGCAAAGACGGTGATGCTGAGCACAACGATTAAGATTGCGGCAACAGTGATGGAAAGTATATGCTTCATTTTATCACACCAATCGAATCTTGCTGTTCTTTGAAGAATTACAACCAAAGCAAAAAGCCTGCGATAAGAGCCCCGGTTCAATCAAAGCTCCTTCACAAAACAAAGGTTCATAAAATAGAGACAACGAGGCGAGTACAGCTTCAATTCTTTTTTTTCATTGTAGCTCAAAGCGATGATTATTCTCAACAATATGTGAATATTTAAGAGATTTTATTGAACGCACAACAAGAATCAAAATGAAATAGGATACAAGCATCAATAAGTTAAAATTTGTGGCTGATACCCTTTTTTGCAAATGGAAAGACACCTCGCAAGGAAAACTTGACAGTGCCAATGTTGTGCCATATTATGGTGTAATGGAATTGACAATATATAGAAAGACCAATCTGAAAAATGCTCTGTGAAAAAGCGAAAAAAGCTGTGCGGTATAAACGCGAAAATTTCGGAAATAAGCTTGAATACTGTAAAAAAGCTGATGTGCTTCCAAAAAAGCAGAAGACAAAGCAGGCAACGCAAAAAGCTGAAGATAAAACCAACTGTTTGCACCGGAGGAAAACATAATGATATTAAAAAACCATTGGAAAAGATGGGGAGAAAGACTCTTCTACATAGGTGCAATGCTGCTGTTGATTCTGTTCTTTTGCGCTAATGTTGAAAAAATAGCATTCGACGCATTTGATTACTATACGCTGTCCCAATCGCTCAAATCCGGCGATGGAGGCTTTTCTCTGCTGAATTTCCCTCAAACGATACGCGGTGTAAGCGGTGCGATACATTTTTTTGTCATTGGAGCGCTCGCTGATTTTTTGCATGTGGATATCAGATTTATTGTTGTGATTTTGAATTTTTTCCTATTGCTTGGCACGGTATTTTTGTATGTTAGAATTTTTGATAATTCGAGTGAAAAAAAAGCAAAGCACTGCTTTTTGAGCGCAATAGGTGTTGTCGTTCTGTTTGCGGTTTTTGCACGATACTCCGTAGCAGCACTGCTCATGGATTTGCCATCTATGTGCTTTATTGCGATAGGTGCGGCTCTGCTGTTTTTGGTTTTTCAAAATGAAAGACACATATGGATATTTGGCTGCTTGTCCGGAATTTGTTTATATTCTGCGTACAATATGCGGTCGATTTACCTTTTTAGCATAATTATAGCAGTTCTTATATTTTTAATTTCAATAATAGTAAAAAAAAGGTATAAGCTTTTTGCTGCGCTTTTGATGTGCTTTGCGGGAATCCTAATTGCGGCTGTGCCACAGGTTATTGTAAATTACCACTATTACGGAGTTTTCTCAATAAAACTTTATACAGCAATGAACCCGGCAGATGAAAGCCTATTTGTAAAGCAGCTGTTTTGGGGACTGGATATTTGCCGATATGACACATATGTCAACAGCGATGGAATATTTGATGTGGGCAGGGTGGCATTTAAATGGCCGGGGGCACAAAATCTGATGCCGCTTGTCACCGAACGCAGTTTAAAGGGATATATAGTGCTTATGGCAAAGAACCCTCTTTACTTTTTGGCCTTGTATACCTCGCACTTTTTAAATATGCTGTCTCCTTATTTTAAACAAGTTTATATCATGGATTTGTTTGCAGTAAAATGGCCATACCTAATAGCGATGTTTACAGTTTGCTATATGACGGTCTGGGATATTCTTATGAAGTTTCAGGAAAAAATCTATACATTAAAATCCCTGACTGACAAAAAGTTTTTATTATCGCTGGTTCTTCTGTTTCCTGCGTTGGCAATAGTTCCGGGAGCAGTCGAGCATCGATTTGGACTACCGCTGTTTTTCTTGATTTTTATATACTTTGTCTGTATTTGTTCTTTCAAAAAAATGTGGAAAAAAGTAAAAGAAAATCCAATTGGAAATTTAGCTCTTTTTGGAATTGTTTTGATGTTTATGCTTAATTTCTGGATTACTACATTGTCCAACGGGCCGATAGCCATTCCGATATAAATTTGAGATAATAAGAGAATAGGGGATTCCGATATCTCTCATTCTTGCTGAAAATTTCCGCTGTGCGCCCGGCGGTGTGACCACGGATAATAGAATTTAAAACAGAGCAAGGGACCGCTTTTTGCAATCCCTTGCTCTGTTTTTTACCAAATCCGCCGACTAGAAGACCAAAATTAAAAAAGACGGACAATCCCTTATAATTGTCCGCTGTTCGTTTTTTTCCGACAAGCTCACTTGTATAAGGCATCACTGCGCTCAAACCTATCCTCTTATTGCTTACACATACGCCCTAGCATATCTCTGCATGCAAAAGCTCTGTGAAAAACTGTAGCCAAGATATGCGCGATTATTGTTTCAAAAATTGACATAATCGACAGGATATGCTAATATATGCAGCACATATTATTTTAGATGGGATGTTTTTGCGCAATGGATGATGACAGCGGCGATGACGGTCACGACCGATTATTAAAAGATAACTCAAAATATAGGGCATACCCACGTTCTCTTTGGAGCGGTGGGTGTGCCTTTTTGCGTTTTCGAAAACTGCTGAGATAGAGTGTCAGCACAGAAAATTCATTTTAAAAACAACAGGAGGAACGACTTTGAACGACCCAATTATATGGCAGATGCTTTTACAGGTACTGTTAATTGCCCTGAATGCGGTTTTCGCCTGTGCGGAAATTGCGGTAATTTCCATGAACGACAACAAATTAGCACAGATGGCACAGCAGGGGGATAAGCGGGCGGTGCGCCTTGCTCGGCTTACCAGCCAGCCCGCGCGATTTTTAGCTACCATACAGGTGGCCATTACACTCTCCGGGTTTTTGGGCAGCGCCTTTGCCGCCGATAATTTTTCGGATAAGCTGGTACAGTGGCTGTTCACCACCTCCA
>JAVVTQ010000042.1:0-12760 GCA_036653595.1 Oscillospiraceae bacterium | reverse complement strand
AAGTACGATGAGACAAAGGAAAAGGTGGGCGAAAAGCTGGAGCACACAGACAAGAGGTGAAGCTTAGAGAGTTGCCATACGCAGGGAAGCTTAGAGAGTTGCCATGCGCAGGGAAGCGGCGATAAAGCACAGTCCGGCGTCCTCGCCGATACGATGCTGCGAGTCTTAAAGCGGTGACACGGCGGTTTGTCGAGACGCTTGTTTCAAAGACCATCGAGGTGTGCACCGATGTGGCAATTTTCCGATAAGCTCCTTTGACATATTTCAAAGCCGACTGTTTTTTGTGCAACAGCAATGTCGGTTCTTTAAATAACAGCAATACAGCTCAAAAAAAGTATATATTTAAAGCCCTGCGCACCATTTAAAAAACGGTGCGCGGGGCTTTTTTGCACATTTGGCAAGTGTGCTTCAATAAAGCGCAATGACGCCGAGACTGCTGAGCAGAAGCATGATGAGCCCTGCTGTGACAACTCCGCACATTATGCTCAGAACACTCGGCCAGAATTTCAAATCAAGAAGAGCAGCGCCCAAGGCGCCCGTCCAGGCGCCGGTGCCCGGAAGAGGTATTGCGACGAATAAAAAAATGCCCCAAAAAAGACCTTTTCCCGCCTTCTTTTGGATTTTTTCGCCCGCTCTCATGCCCTTGTCATGAATTTTTTGAAAAAACCTACCCCAAGCATCGGGCAGCTTGCAGCACCACAAAAGCACTTTTTTCGCAAAAAGCAGAATTATTGGAACAGGGAGCATATTCCCTAGCACGGATACCGCCAGAACAGGAAGCAGAGGCAGCTGCTGGCCGATAACTCCTATGGGTATAGCGCCGCGAAGCTCAATCAATGGAACCATTGAGACAAGAAAAACCCAAAAATACTTTTCCAGTTTGATCAATAGTACAGCTCCTGTTATGTAATGATAAGAGGAGTGTAGCACAAAATCATTTTTTTGCAAAGCCTTTAAAGGCTTTGCTCAATCAAAAAAGCACTTTTGAGTAGGTGAGGATATCGCTTTTGCAAAGAAAAACATGCGCAAGCGCGGTCTGGGAATATGTCTGGGATGAGCGCATTATTCAAGCTTAGAAGATGTTGTTCCGATGCGCGCCACAATCACCGTCATGTCGTCGCTCACGGTTCCCTGATGCTTTGCAGTGCGCATAATTTCGCGGCAAATTTCGCTGGGCTGGTCGTCGCGCATGGCGGCCAGAAGACTTTCGATGAATGTGCTGCCCTCGCCTTCAACACCGTCCGTGACCATGGCAATTATGTCATTGTCACAAAGCGACAGGGTCTTGCTGCCACAGGAAACATCGTCGAGAATGCCGACAGGAAGCGTTTTGCCGGATATCTTTTTGATGCCGGATGCGTTGACGAGATACGTCGGGGCAGCGCCCGCCTTGAGAACGGAAACGACGCCTGTAAATAGGTCAAAGCTCAGAGCATCGAGTGTGCATGCGCTCTCGCTGTCCTCGCGCAGTGCCATGGAGGCGTTGACCAGCTCGGCGGCTTGCAAAACAGCAAAACCGCTCTCCATGAGCCGCTTTAACAGTGCGCAGCTCACGGCTCCGTCGCGCGCGGCGGCCTCGCCGGTGCCCATGCCGTCGGCCAGAAGAATGTGGACATGGCCGCGCGCATCGTTGAATACGCTGTACACATCTCCGCAGACATCGCCCTTTGCGCAGTGCTGCAGCGCAGCTGTTTTAAAGGTAAAAGATGGCTGCTGGGTGAAGTTGAGCACGGTGCCCTTTTGCGATGAGCGCATGACGGGCGACGACATAGTCACGCCTGTAATCATAGTGACGCCTGCCTTAAGCCTCTTTATCATACGCTCTGAGGGCTTCTCTTTGAGCACAATAGTCACGGTTGGCCGGCGGTCGCAGTCAAAAACACAGCTCGCGGTTTCGGGAGACATGTCCAGTCTGACAGCACAGTCAAAAATTCGCTTGCTGCGCACCTCGTCCCATTCACAGAAAGATTTAAGCTCGCTGCGCGCACTGTCTAGCATTTCTCCGATTGCGCCAAACTGCTTGCGCAGAATGCTCTTGTATATCCTGATGTGTTTGTCCCGATAAAGGCGGTCGATGTACGCGCCGTAGCGGCCAGTTATATCGCCGCAGAGTGGAATCGCGTTGATGCAGCGTGAGCGAAAAGCGGGTGCGAGATCGTCTCTCGTTATTATGCCCTTTTGCAGAAGCAGCGGACGTGACCTTTGCAGAGCGTCGGTTGTCTCGTCGTAGCACTTAATCCAGCAATAGGACATGAGCGGGCAGGTGCGGCAGACGGTTTCAACTCCCTTTGAGAAAATTTCGTCGAGATCGACGCGCGCGGCGTTGTCTGTGACGGTTTTGCCGAGAATTTTGTTTATATCGGTCATAGCGCTCGACATTGCCTCAAGCCTGGTGCCTATGGCGGCAGTAGCGGACTTAAAGCTGTCGTTCATGTAATCAAATCCGACCTCCTGTATGTTTTTTATCGGGAGAATCAAAAATACGAGCGTGCCGAGAAACAGCTCTGTGAGGTATGTGACGGCGAAGAGATAGTCGGGCGCAGCAATGGAAAAGAGCGCTGCGCACACAACAAATATAAGACACAGAAATGCTTTCTTGTAGGTTTTAAAGAGGGTGGCAAGTCCGCCCGCCACAACAAAGCCGGCCGCGGCAAAGGCAAATTTCGGCTCACTCATCATAATTGCTCCGCCGACGGCGGCCAGCGCGGCTGCATCAAACGGAGATACGAGCATGTAGGCGGCTGCCGCTGCACAAAAAGCACCTAGGATATGCCCGGCGGAGAGTGCGCCTATTGTGATGGGGCATATTGACATGAGAACCGTCGCGCCGGAAAGCACGATGCAGGCCTTTTCAGCGCTTCCTAGCTCCAACTGGGATTTCTTGCGGCGCAGCACATCATAGCTTGTCCTGTAAAAATACGCAAAGGCTCCGACGAGCGCGGCCTCGCTTATGACAGAGGCTATGGCAAAGAGGGAGGTTTCACCCACTAGGAGAGCGACTGATATTCTGGTGATAAGAAGAGATATCGCACCAGCTGCCAGAGATGGCAGGAAGCTGTCTCTGCGACGCCCGTCCTTTGACAAGCCGGCGAGAATCCACTTTACCGCAACCACAACGGCCGCAGCGGCATAGTAGGGCGTCTGGTCGCTCATCCCGCCCAGCAGTCCTGACACGACAAAGCCACCGAGCGCAAAGACGCTGTACTTGTCGTTGATGCCGATTATGAGCGCCAGCCCAAATGGGAAAAAGCCCTCCGAGAGCTGTGTTTTTCCCAAAAGTCCCGCAAGAATCGCGGCGCCGGCGCCGAGGCCGACAACACGCGCAGACGAGAGGATAACAGCACGCGAGGGGCTGTCCTGTATTTTTTTTCTCAGAGAATTTTCTTTCAAAAAAACACCGCCAATACGTTTTTATACAAGAAAGTATAAAGCGGGGGCGGCGTTAATGTTGTCGATATAAAACAATGAAAAGAAGCATAAAATGGCGGGTTTAATCGCACGGCGGTGGATGCTTGAAAAAAGTGTTGGCAAAGATAAATTATATGGTCAGGTTCACTCCGATAGTGTAAAAAACAATCAGCGCTCCCAATATTTTTTGTCGAGCATTCGGTATTGAACCGCCTCTGCGATATGCTCGCTGTCCACGAGCTCGCTTTTGGCGAGGTCCGCAATTGTGCGCGCGACCTTTAGCACCTTGTCATAAGCGCGCGCAGAGAAGCCCAGACTCTCAAAAGCTCTTTTCATAGTCGCCTGAGCGCCGCAGGTCAGTACTGCCGCCTTTGCAAGCTGTCTTGACGAGAGCTTTGCGTTGCACGGCATCAGAGTGTCGGAAAATCGATGAACTTGTATTTCCCGCGCAGCGACAACGCGCTCCCGTATTGTGGCCGAGCACTCGCCCGGCGTTTTGCCTGAGAGTGAGCCGTAATCCACGGCGGAAACCTCGACATGCAGGTCAAGGCGGTCGAGCAACGGGCCGGAAATTCGAGAGAGATAGCGCTCCACGGCAAACGGGGCGCAGGTGCATTTTTTCAGAGCGCTGCCAAAGTTTCCGCACGGACACGGATTCATCGCGGCCACTATCATCGCGCTGCACGGAAATGTCACAGAGCCGCTCACGCGCGACACGGTGACGACGTCGTCCTCAATGGGTTGGCGCAGAACCTCCATCGCCTTTTGTGAAAATTCAGGAAGCTCGTCGAGAAAGAGCACGCCGTTGTGCGCGAGAGATATTTCACCCGGGCGCGGTATCGTGCCTCCTCCGCTGAGGCCTGCCGGAGACACGGTGTGATGAGGCGAGCGAAAGGGACGGACATCTATGAGAGCGCGCTCTGCCGACAGCGCTGCTGCTATTGAATACAGCTTTGTTGTCTCGATGGCTTCTTCATAGGACATGGGCGGGAGAATGGAGGGAAGGCGTTTGGCAAGCATGCTTTTGCCGGCTCCGGGCGGCCCTATCATCAACAGGTTGTGGCCGCCGGCCGCGGCGATTTCCATAGCGCGCCTTGCGAGATACTGACCCTTGACATCGGACATGTCGGGGGTATTTGCACAGTTGCCGGGGCTAAAGGGCAGCGGTTTGGTCGCGGCAATATCCAGCTCACCGCAAAGAAGACGCATAAGCTGCTTGATGTTTTTCACACCAAAAATATCAAGGCCCTCGACTAAGGCCGCCTCCCGGGCGTTTTCAGCGGGCACGAACACGCGCCGGATACCGTCTCTTCTCGCTGCGAGCACCATTGGCAGCACGCCGTTGACCGGCCGCAGAACCCCGTCCAGTGCAAGCTCACCCACAAAAGCCGAGCCTTCCAGCTTGCACCGAAGCTGGTTCGAGGCAACCAGAACAGAAAGGAGTATCGGCAAGTCGTAAAGCGGGCCGAATTTTCGCTTATCGGCAGGAGCCAAGTTGACGGTTATGCGGCTGACGGGAAAGTCATATCCGGAATTCTTCACGGCGGCTCGCACCCTGTTGCGCGACTCGCTTACGGACACGTCCGGCAAGCCGACTATTTCAAAAGAGGGAAGTCCATTGGAGGTGTCCGCCTCAACGGTTACCCCATAGCCGTCAAGTCCATAAAGGCCAAGGCTTGCAACTCTCGCGTACATACAAACACCCCTTAAGCTACTTCTTATTGTTGAGCTTTGCCAAGAATCGCTCGCTGTTTACAACAAATCTCTCGTGGACGCATGTGCTGACAAGCTCATCGCCGCAAAACACCCCGGCGTGAAAAACGAGCCGCCTTCCATCGACTTCAGCAAGCTCCGACGCGCAGCTGACTGTGTCTCCTAGACTTGACGCGGCAAGGTGGCGCAGCTCCGCTGCGGTGCCCACCGTTGTGCAGCCGGGGTCGAGAAGTGGCTGCACGCTTTCATAGGAAACCTTTTCAATCAGTGCCAGCACGCTGGGCGTGGAAAGGACATCCAAACCACCGCTGCCGACAAAAGAAGCGCAGTGCTCTCTGGTTACAAGCAGCTCTCCCTTGTTTGAAATACCTGCTTTTATCACAAAAACACCTCCGATTTTGGTGTCTATATATTAATACAATAGTCATTCGATGCTGCCACTGTCAAGGGAAAAAGCCGTCCTAGGCAAAAAATGCGGACATTTGTTGTTTTTTACAGTTTGACATAAAGCGCGCGCGGCTTTATTATATAACTACAAACAATGCGGTTTCGACCCAAAATAAAGGCAACGGAAGGACGTTCAAATGGACTATCTTGTCGAGTACGAAAAATGGCTAAACCGGGCAGACGACGAGACTGTCGTCGGGGAACTCAAGGCCCTGAAAGGAAAGAATGACGCACTGGAAAGCAGCTTTTCAGGAGAGCTGTCTTTTGGCACGGCCGGTCTGCGCGGTATCTTGGGGGCCGGAACGAACAGAATGAATGTATACACTGTGCGACGTGCGACGCAGGGGCTTGCCATATATATAAATGAGTGCTATGGCGGCGGCAGCGTGTCCATTGCATACGACTCGCGCAACATGAGTCTCGATTTTGCGCAGGAGGCGGCTGCTGTGCTTGCTGCGAACGATATAAGCGTCTTCATCTATGACAGACTGATGCCTACGCCCATGCTCTCTTACGCGGTGCGCGAGAACAAGTCAAAGGCAGGTATCATGATAACGGCAAGCCATAACCCTGCCGAATATAATGGGTTTAAGGTGTATGGCGCAGATGGCTGCCAAATGACTGTTGAGGATGCCGACGCCGTTTACATGCGGATACAGAAGGTTGATATTTTTGACGATGTCAAGCATATGAGCTTTACCGATGCGCTGGACAGTGGATTGGTGAAATATATCGGAAAACGCACTGTTGAGCAGTACTATGCGGCGGTAAAGGAGCAGTCAATTTACAAAGACATATGCCAAAGATATCCGCTTAAGGTAGTTTACTCACCGCTCAACGGCACGGGGAACGAGCCTGTGCGACGCATACTGAGAGATATGGGAAACACAGAGGTTTCGGTTGTGCCGGAGCAGGAAATGCCCGACGGCAATTTTCCGACCTGCAAGTACCCAAACCCTGAAACGCGCGAGGCACTGGCGCTGGGGCTTGAGCTTTGCGCCGAGAAGCGTCCGGATATTTTCATCGCAACTGACCCCGATGCTGACAGAATCGGAGTGGCATTTAAGGACGGCGACGATTACCGCATATTGACGGGAAATGAGATTGGCGCGCTTTTGCTCAACTACATAATAACGGCGAGAACAGACACAAAAACTATGCCCGAAAGGCCAATTGCGGTAAAGAGCATTGTCAGCACAGACCTTGCCACGCAGATAGCCAAAGATGCCGGTGTCGAGATGCGCAATGTGCTGACAGGCTTCAAGTTCATCGGCGAGCAGCTGCTTTTGCTCGAGCAAAAGGGCGAGGAGAAGCGCTTTATTTTTGGCTTTGAGGAGAGCTGCGGTTATCTATGCGGCTCATATGTCCGCGACAAGGACGCCGTACTTGCGGCAGAGCTGCTGTGTGAGATGACGAGCTATTATATGTCGAAAAAGCGCACGGTCATTTCCGTTTTGGAGGGCTTGTATGACAAATACGGCTTTTACATTCACAGCGTCGACAATATTGCGTTTATGGGGCTTGACGGAACGAAAAAAATGCAGGACGTGATGAAGCGCTTTTATGAGAGCTACCCGACAAAGGTGTGTGATTTCGAGGTTGTGACAGTAAAAGACTACAAGACGCGCACAGCAAAACACCTGCTGACGGGGGCAGGCGAGCCTATTGAACTTCCGGAAGCGGACGTGGTGGAGCTGCTGCTGGAAAATAACTCCAAGATAATTGTCAGGCCATCCGGCACTGAGCCCAAGATGAAAATTTACATCACAACATGTGAAAAAACGCGCGATGACTCGCTGGAGCTGGCGAAAAGGCTGTCTGAGGAAATACGAAGATTCGCCCAAATCACGTGACTTTTCGAAGCAAACAGAAAAAGATGTTGCATTGAGATGTTCTTTATGGTATTATTTTAAAGCAATTGTGAAGTTAAAAGAGGTGACATTACGTGAAGGAAGGCATCCATCCCAAATATGAAGAGGCCACGATTACCTGCGCCTGCGGCGAGGTCGTCAAAACAAGGTCTACTCGCAAGGACATTCGTGTTGAGGTTTGTTCAAAATGCCACCCGTTCTATACCGGCAAGCAGAAGCTCGTCGATACCGGCGGGCGTGTAGATAGATTTAAAAAACGCTTCAACATAGAATAATGATAGCAGGGACACGGTTTTCCGTGTCCCTGTTGTTTTAGTGGCTGCCCAAAGCGCAAACCGCCGCAAAGAGGTGATGTTTTTTGCAGGATAGCTATATAACAGTGTCCGGAATTGGCGAGAGCGAGATCACCGAAAAGCGCTCTCGCTTTGTCGGCATCTGTGCGGCGGTGTCTTCACAAAGTGAGGCGCTTGATTTTATCGCGTCCTTCAAGCAAAGCCACAAAGCTGCCACGCACTGGGTCTTTGCATACAAGCTGCGGCAGGACAATCTGATGCGCTACTCAGACGACGGGGAGCCTCAGGGAACAGCCGGGCTTCCGCTCCTTGACGCGTTGGAACGCCGCCGCATATTCGACGCGGTGATAGTGGTGACGCGGTATTTCGGAGGTACGCTTCTCGGCACAGGCGGCCTTGTGCGGGCATATTCGGAAACTGCGGCATTGACGCTTGAAAACGCCGGCTTGCTGACGATGAAAATGTGCGCGCACTACGAGCTGTGCTGTGATTACGCGATGTATGACAGGGTGCTGCACATGCTTTGCTCGCTTGGCGCAAAAGTTGGGGAAAGTTTTTTTGCAGAGCGCATAAAAATTGAGGTCACGGTGATGAGCACAGAAAAGGCCGAGTTTGAATCGACTGTAAATGAGCTTATGCGCGGATGTAAAGCACTTTCGCTTGTCGAGGAAAAATATGCGCCGGTTGATTCAAACGCGCGGAATAGGTAAGTAAAAAATATTTCTTTTGCAGGATGCTGTCGCAAAAAAAGGTTTATGCGAAGAGACGCTGTATAATATATATGAAGTACATTATTTTCGGAGGTGGACTGCGTGAATATCCGTGAAAGAACAGAGGAGAGCGAAAAGCTGCTGCTGTGCGAATACGCGACGCTGTCCTCAAAGACGAAGGGGCGCGGGCGCAGCGAGGAAAAATGTGAGATAAGAACTGATTTTTGCCGCGACCGCGACAGGATTATTCACTGCAAGGCATTTCGCAGATTAAAACAGAAGACACAGGTCTTTCTCTCTCCGCAGGGTGACCATTTCAGAACACGCCTGACGCATACGCTGGAGGTGTCGCAGATTGCGCGCACTATATCGCGCGCGCTTCGCCTCAACGAAGATTTGACCGAAGCTATAGCGGTGGGGCACGATTTGGGGCACACACCTTTCGGCCATGCGGGCGAGCGGGCACTCAACCAGCTGTGCTCAGAGGGCTTTCACCACTACTTGCAGAGTGTGAGGGTTGTCGATTGTCTCGAAAAGGATCACCATGGGCTCAACTTATGCTTTGAGACAATAGAGGGAATAGAGCGGCACACCAGCGGCGAATGGTCGCAAACCCTTGAGGGACAAGTCGTGAGACACGCGGACAGAATAGCATTTTTGAATCACGATATCGAGGATGCCATCGAGGCGGGAGTGATTGACGAGCGCATTATTCCAAAGCATATAATAGACGTTTTGGGCGAGCGAAAGTCGCAGAGAATAACAACGCTGATAATGTCACTTATCGAGAATTTTGATGGCGCTCTGTACTTTTCCCCTGAGGTGCTGACCGCATATGACGAGCTATATCACTTTATGTTCGAGCACGTGTACCTAAACACAGACGGTCTGGCAAAGTCGGAGGAGCACAAGGTTTTGGGGCTTGTCTCGTCACTTTTTTCGCATTACATGAAGAACCCCGACGCCATGCCGGAGTTTTACCGCTGCATAGCAGAAACCGAGTCGATTGAACGCGCCGTCACGGACTATATTTCGGGAATGAGCGACGCGTATGCGACGCATTGCTTCAACGAGCTTTTCATACCTAAATCGTGGGCGTTTGGTTGAATGATGTTGACTGAAGAAACTATAATAGCGCAAGATATCGAAAAAAGGTAAAATATAAGATTCCAATGTCGTATATTGCTGTCAAAATATACAAGGAGGCGATTGTTTGGCACTGCCGAGGGATTTTCTTGACGAACTGCACATCCGCAACGATATTGTCGAGACAGTCGGCTCTTTTATTTCGCTCAAGCGCAAGGGACGGCTGTATGGTGCGCTTTGCCCTTTCCACAACGAAAAAACGCCGAGCTTCACCGTATACCCGGACACGCAGTCCTATTACTGCTTTGGGTGCGGAGCGGGCGGAGATATAATCAGCTTTGTGATGCGCCATGAAAACCTTGAGTACATAGAGGCTGTCAGGCTTCTCGCCCAGCGCGCCAACATGACGGTGCCCGACGACGGGAGTCTCGACGAGTTCAACTTGCGCAAGCGCATAATTGAGGCAAACAAAATTGCGGCGCGCTTTTTCTACGAGGAGCTCAACACGGAGGCCGGCGGCAAGGCGCGCGCATATCTGCGCAGAAGGCGCCTAGAGGACGCAACCATACGCAGGTTTGGACTGGGCTATGCGCCGTCCGAGTGGTCAAAGCTGCGCGATTACATGAGAAAAAAAGGGTTTCGCGACGAGGAGCTGGCACAAGCGGGGCTTTGCTCCGAGAGCCAAAAGGGAAACGGAGTCTACGATTTTTTTCGCGACAGGCTCATGTTTCCGGTAATTGATGTTCGCGGGGATGTGGTTGCTTTTTCCGGGAGAACGCTCGGCGACGATGCGCGCAAATACCTCAATACACGCGACACGCCGGCGTTCAAAAAAAGTCGCGTTCTATACGCGCTCAACATAGCAAAAAAGAACCCCGACAGGCGAATAATAGTGGCAGAGGGACAGATGGACGTCATCGCCATTCATCAGGCCGGCTTTTCGAACGCGGTGGCTGCTTTGGGCACGGCGATGACCGCAGAGCACGCTCGGTTGATTTCCCAGTATGCCGACGAGGTCGTGCTGGCATACGATGTGGACATCGCCGGACAAAAGGCGACTGCGCGCGCCACAGAGGTGCTCAAAAGCACAAATGTCAATGTCCGCGTGCTGAAAATAGATGAGGACGGCGCCAAGGACCCCGATGAGTATATTAAAAAATTCGGTGCAGGAAGATTCGCCGCTCTGCTGTCGGGATCGAGCACATTCATCGAATTTGAGCTTTATAAGGCAAAGACAAAATATGACATTGCAACAGATTCGGGGCGCGTGAGCTACCTAAAAGATGCGGCGGAAATTCTCGCGAGGTGCGATTCTGCGACGGAACGCGATATATATGCCGGCAGGGTGAGCACAGAGACGGGCATCTTAAAGGACTCTTTGCTGGAACAGGCGCGGCGCATGGCAAAGCGCAGTTTTACAGTAAAGCAAAAGCAGGATTCGCAAAAGCTTGCAAGGAGTGTTGCTGCACGGCTCGACGATAAGACAATCACACCGGATAAGCTGGGTGCCGCATTTGCGCAGAGAAGACTGATAGCCTTGATAGTGGCAAATCCGGATATGTGCGCCGGCATAAACGAGCGCGTGATTCGCGCAGACTTCAGCAATCCCGACGCAGGCGCCATTTACGAAAAGCTGTCCGACATGATAGCCGCCGGAAATTATACCGGCTTTGCCGGGGCGGCCGGTATTCTACAGCCCTCGGAGCTGTCTCTTTTCTCAGGGATACTCGCAGAGAGCAACGGTATAAATTTTGTGGACGGCGACGCCGATTTTCTGATAGACAAGATAATCGATTCGCGAAATAATCCGGGCACGGAAATAGTCAAGTCAATGAATGCCGAGCAGTTAAAGAGTCTGCTTGGCAATCGCAAAGATAAAAATCCGAAAGAGTGAGGTGCAATTATGGGGGACAAAAAAATGCTTATCAAGGATTTGATTGAGCAGGGTAAGCGCAAGGGAAAACTGACGACACAGGAAATCAACGACGTTTTAGAGGAACTGGATTTTGATGTGGAGCAGGTCGATAAGCTATATGATACGCTCGAGGGGCACAGCATAGAAATTGTCGAGGACTTGGCCGAGGAGGACCTCACCGAGGAGATAACAAAGGATGTTGCGGTGATTGAGGCGGCGTCCACTGACGGAATAGATGACCCGGTAAAGGTGTACCTCAAGGAAATAGGGCGCGTCCCGCTGCTGTCGCCCGAAGAGGAGGTTGAGCTGGCTGTGAAGATGGCGGAGGGCGACGTGTTTTCCCGCAAGCGCCTTGCAGAGGCAAACCTGCGCCTCGTCGTCAGCATAGCAAAGCGATATGTCGGGCGCGGAATGCAGTTTCTTGACCTCATCCAAGAGGGCAATCTGGGCCTGATAAAGGCTGTCGAAAAGTTTGACTACACAAAGGGCTTTAAATTTTCAACGTATGCCACATGGTGGATTAGGCAGGCCATAACCCGCGCGATTGCCGATCAGGCGCGCACGATACGCATCCCCGTACATATGGTGGAGACGATAAATAAGGTAAAAAAGGTAAGCAGCCAGCTTCTGCACAGAAACGGGCATGAGCCGACTGCCGACGAGATAGCCGAGGAGCTTGGGGTTTCTGCGGACAAGGTACGCGAGATAATGCGCGTTGCACAGGAGCCGGTTTCTCTGGAGACGCCCATAGGCGAGGAGGAGGACAGCCATCTCGGAGACTTCATACCCGACGAGGAGGCCCCGGTGCCGGCCGAGGCGGCTTACCACACGCTTTTGCGCGAGCAGCTCGGCGATGTGCTGGGAACACTGACCGCGAGAGAGGAAAAGGTTCTCCGTTTGCGCTTCGGGCTTGAGGACGGGCGCCCACGCACCTTGGAAGAGGTCGGAAAAGAATTCAATGTCACGCGTGAGCGCATAAGGCAGATTGAGGCAAAGGCACTCCGCAAGCTGCGCCATCCCAGCCGCAGCAAGCGCCTTCGCGATTTCCTTGATTGAGGAGTGTTGAGCTATGTATATGACACAGGAGGCTGACAACGCCGTGCGCATAGTCTTTTGCCTGGCCGAGGGCGGCAGGCGGCGCGACGCGAGGTTCATAGCTGAGCGGACAGGTGTTTCCCTGCGCTTCGCCCTTAAAATTCTGGGCAAGCTCGCGGCAAACGACATTGTCAAGTCATATAAAGGGCAAGGCGGCGGTTATGAGCTGACGAAAGCGCCGGAAAAAATAACGCTAAATGATGTGATTGAGACGGTGGACGG
>JAVVTQ010000041.1:0-13414 GCA_036653595.1 Oscillospiraceae bacterium | reverse complement strand
TTCGGGAAACACACATTCCTCCCCGCGCCACAGCGTATCAATCAGCTCCTGCGTGGTTACGCGCTTGCCCCATTGGAGAATCAGAAGCTTGAGAAGCAGCCAAAGTCTGCGCGATTTTTTGTAGCTGTCCGACAATACTTCCTCACCGAGTCTGACGGAAAAGCACCCCAGCATACTTATGTTCAAAATCAGTTTTGTCGCCGTTGAATCAACAGCAGTCTGCTTTATGTTTTCCTCAATCAAAACTATCCCTCACATCTCCACCTGTGATTTATCGCCGTTTTCCTCACACATGGGAGTATTTTGTTATTTTATCATACCATTTCACATAAAATAATACAACATTTAACAAAATTCGTGTATTATTGTCAAAATTTAAAAACCGGACCGGGGTAATCCCGATCCGGTTTAGTAAAATCAATTGTTTTCGTTCGTTATTCCTGCGTCAGCAGTTCGATTGAACCGTCCTTCGCGGAGACGACAATTTTTTTGGGCGGATGCTCTCCTTGCTCGACTAGCAGGTTGGCGACCTTGTCCTCGACACTGCGTCTTATCGTTCTTCGAAGGTCTCTGGCTCCATACTTTCCGCCGTCTGACAAGGTTGTCAGCGTCTCAAGCGCACTGTCGTCATACTCGAACAAAACCATCTTTTCGAGTAGCGGCTCGCGCATCTCGTCGAGCATGAGCGCCGCAATTGTTTTTAGGCTTTGGGCAGTCAATGGTTGGAAGACAATGACCTCATCTACCCTGCTTATGAATTCCGGGCGCAAAAAATCATTGAGCGCCTTCAGTGTTTTTTCCTTTGACATCTCACCCAGTGTCATTCCAAAGCCCGAAAGCCCTGTCTTGTCACCCGAGCCGGCATTGCTGGTCATTGCGATAACCGTATTCTCAAAGCTGACTGTTCTGCCCTGCGCGTCCGTCACACGTCCCTCGTCTAGGATTTGTAGCAAAATGTTCATGACGTCAGGGTGAGCCTTTTCTATTTCATCAAAGAGTATCACGCTGTAGGGCTTGCGGCGCACCTTTTCCGTCAGCTGTCCGGCCTCGTCATAGCCGACATATCCCGGAGGCGAACCAATAAGCCTTGAAACAGCGTGCTTTTCCATGAACTCGGACATGTCCAGGCGTATTAGCGGCTCAACTGTGTCGAAGAGCTCAGTTGCAAGCACTTTTACAAGCTCGGTCTTGCCGACACCTGTCGGCCCCACAAAAATAAATGAAGCCGGCCGTCTGCGCTTGTTTAGTCCGACTCTGGTGCGCTTAATTGCATTTGCAACGGCTTTTACCGCTTCGTCCTGACCGATTATGCGCTTTTTAAGCTCAGACTCGAGATTTTCTATTTTTTTGTATTCGTTTGCCTGAATCTTATTCGCAGGTATTCCTGTCCACAGCTCTATGACTTTTGCAAGGTCATCTGTTGTGACCTCCAGCGCGTTCAGGACAGGCATAAGCTCGTGCATGCTCTTGTCGAGCTTTGCAGTCTCGCTTTTAATTTCGGCAATTTTTTCGTAGTCGACGGTTTCTTTTTCGCTCTCCAACCTCTCCTCCTCGAGAAGAGCCGCCAGCTTCTTTGCAAACTCATCGTACTGCGCAAGCTCATGGCTTCGTATTGACGTGCAGGCGCAGGATTCGTCGAGCAAATCGATTGCCTTATCAGGCAAAAAGCGGTCGGATATATAGCGCTCGGACAGCGCAACAACAAGCTCTATTGTGGCGTCGCTGACCTTGACCCTGTGGTATTTTTCATAGTAATCCTTGATGCCCTTTAGCATCTCCACAGTGTCCTCGATTGAAGGTTCCTCAATCTTGACCGGTTGAAAACGGCGTTCAAGCGCCTGATCTTTTTCAATATACTTTCTGTATTCGGCAAAGGTCGTCGCGCCGATAACCTGAATCTCACCGCGAGAGAGCGCCGGCTTTAGTATATTGGCGGCACTCATCGCGCCGTCGGCATCGCCCGCACCAGTCAAATTGTGTATCTCATCAATAAAGAGAATTATATTTCCGGCAGTTTTGACCTCGTTGATCAGGCCCTTAACTCGACTTTCAAA
This sequence comes from Oscillospiraceae bacterium, assembly GCA_036653595.1. Taxonomy (GTDB): domain Bacteria; phylum Bacillota; class Clostridia; order Oscillospirales; family Ruminococcaceae; genus JAVVTQ01. Next base: position 11,360 of record JAVVTQ010000041.1, on the reverse strand, counting down.
TTGACCCCTGAACTGAGTGCCTGCAACAAGCGACGTCAAGTCAAGGAGATAGACCTCCTTGTCGAGCATTCTCGGCGGCACATCTCCCGATTCTATCCGAAGAGCAATGCCCTCAGCTATCGCCGTCTTTCCGACACCCGCTTCGCCGATAAGACATGGGTTGTTTTTTTGACGGCGCGATAAAATTTGCAGCGTGCGGTATATTTCCTTGTCGCGCCCGATAATTCTGTCCAAGGTGCCTTCTTTTGCTTTTTTCGTCAGGTTGTCGCAGTAGGTGTCGAGAAACTTGCGCTTTGACTCCTTAGCTTTGTCATCCTTTTGATTTTTGCGGTCCTTTTTAGTATCCTCGTTTGTTTCACTCGCATTGTTCTGGTTTAGAAACTGCGAAAATATGTTGGGAAATGTGGGCGAGCCGCCTGTCTCAAAGTCCTGCTCTTCGCCCTCCACCGCATCCTCATCTCCGGGCATGGAAAACTGGTCGGAGAACGCTTCCAGGTCATCCTCGCTTATGTTGAACTTCTTTATCAAATCATCAATCGGTTTTATGCCAAGATCTTTGGCACATACAAGGCAAAGTCCTTCGTTTATTGTCTTTTCGCCGTCCATGCGTGTCATAAACACAACGGCCGGCCTCTTTTTGCACTTGGAACAAATCATACGTTATTTCCCTTTTTCTCTTTCTGCTCAAGCGATTTCTTGTAGCCGCTCATCAGAGTAACATAAACTTGTGCATAAGATATGAACGCAATTATCATTAGTATAGCAACGCCGACCAAAATTATCAGCCTGACATTATTTGACATATTGCCGAATAAAACAATCGCGAACATCCCCGCATAAAAAGCGAAGGTGGCAATCTTGCCATAGATGTTTGCGGCCGTCGGGCGAAGATTTCTGCGAAGCAGTCTTATTGAGAAGAAAAACATCAGGATTTCTTTTATAATCAAGAGCAAAAACAGCGGCAAAAGCGCGGGGTATTTTACGATCATAACTGCACATATTGAAAAAAGTGTCAGCTTATCGCTTATGGGATCGAGCATCTTTCCCAGCTCCGTCACCATGTTAAACCTGCGGGCAATGTATCCGTCCAGCAAATCAGACGCAGCCGACACGCCGAGAATTATGGCAGCCGCCGTAGTATTTCCCGTCATAAAGCTGGCGACAAAAAACGGAATCATGATAATTCTCGCTATTGAAATCATGTTCGGTATCGAAATCATAATGTTATCTCCAAACGCTTTTTTAAATTATATACCAAGTCTCAGTGGGTTATATCTGTAGATAAATGAAAACAGAAATGTCTTTGCGACTATGCTCTCGCTGAAAATACCTGTCCCGCTGCCCGTCTTTATCATAAGGGCAACCACTGTGACCAATAGGTAGCACACTATCAGACCCTGTGCCACGCCGATGACCGCACCTAAGATTTTATTTGCGGCACCGAGAATCGGAATTTTGTTGAAAAGCTTGAGCGCATTTGCAATCAGGCTTATCAGCAGAAACAGCACGACTACGGCCACTATAAAGATTAGCGCTTCAACGAGCTTGGTGAGCATTGCGTCAAGGGCGTCGCTGACAGCCTGTGCTCCTTGCGAGACAAACGGCTTTGCGGCCTCTGACGAAGCAAACTTTTCGAGAAGTCCTGTGGAAATTTTCGGAGCGACATATTTTTCATATACAGAAGCCGCAAACCTGTTTGAAAGCCACATCGCACCCAAAATTGATATAATAAAGCCCCCGAGGCTTATAAGCGAGCTTAGCAGTCCTCTGCGATAGCCGGACCATATTCCGACAAGCAGCACAACAATTATCACAGCGTCATAAATATAGTTCATTGCTTTCCCTCCTCCGTTGCCTCCACAGCATGCTGAACACTTGTAGGCAGAATAATAATTATATCACTGAATTTCATAATTCTCAACGACGATTTGTCGCAGGTGTATTTTTTTCTCAGCTCACCCTTAAAATTATATTCGCTCACGGTGCCGTCGCCGAGAATGTAAAACCTGTCAGAGCCGACGTATATATCTTTAATTGTTTCGCAGTCGGGTATCTCCGCGCAAAGCTTTGCACTTTTGTCAAACACTCTCAGAGAGTTTATTTGGGGTCTGCTGTTGTCGCCGAAGCCCAAAACAACATGCCCGTTGTCGCTCTGCGCCGCTATCAGGGGAGCCTGACCATAAGCTTCGACGCCGCTCTGTACACCGTCTGCGTAAATTTCGCATAGCCCGACGTCGGTAACGGCCACGATATAGTTTGACCTCAGGCTGAATATTTTCAGCACCATGCCGTCGATTTGTGTGGTAAAGAGCTCTTTTTCCGATTTTACATCAATCGCCGATATGTATGATATTATCATACCGTTTTTTTCTCCGATTGTCACTACGTATGCCAGCCGCGAATTGTCTGCAAATGTGACGAAAAGCGGAAAACCCTTTGAGCCGTACCATGTCATAATTTTTGAGTAACGCGAGCCCTCAAACACCTCGAGCTGGCACGTGTATCTGTCGCCGCGCTCAAGTGCGGCAATCGTGCCGTTTGGGGAAATGTCGGCGCTGATAATCTGCCTCTCGGTCGAAAACTCCGAAATTACCGATGTTCTGGACAATGCAACGATATTTTTGCCGAGCGCATTGTATAGCAAAACTCTGTTTGCAGACGTCTCCATCCGCGAATTAGACATGTCGTGCTCATAGCTTTGCAGCAGACCGCCGCGTTTCGAATAAACATCAAGCTCTCTGTCTGTCAGCAGTGCGTAGGCCATCGAGAGCTGCTCGCTTCTGTGCGGTGCGGATTTTGTTGTTTCAAACGGATAGTCCCGCGAGTCGGAAAAAGCACATTTGAAGTAGTCGGTTATATCCTCAAGCGAGGTAGATGTGACAATGTCCACAGCAAAAAGCACCAGCAAAATCAGCGCCACAGCCACCGCGAGAGTTTTTAGCCTGCGCACTCTGTATTTTGCACGTTTTTTTCTGCGTGCAGTCGCTATTTCATCGCGTTGCTCAGTCATAAGTCACCTTGTTTAAATATAATCCTTCTGCCGGCGCCGTAAAGAGCAGGTTGTCGCGCTGTCTGCCATAAAGATACTCGCAAAGCTGCTGCTCCGACAGCTTGCCGCTTTCTGTGTTGAGCAGTGCGCCGACCATGATGCGCACCATATTATACAAAAAACCGTCAGCCTCGACGCAAAACAGCACCTCATCTTTGCTGCGCGTGACGTCAAAGCTGTAGACGGTGCGAACTGTATTGCCTTTTTTGCATTTGATTGAGCAAAATGAAGAAAAATCGTGTTCTCCGATAAATAGCTTTGCCGCTCTATCGAGTTTTCGCTCGTTTAGCGGCGCGATTATATGGGCGGCACGCCCGTATTGAAACGGATCCATAACGCGCGCATTGTAAACCCTGTAGACATACTGCTTTTTGAGTGCCGAATACCTCGCGTGAAAATCGTCCGGCACAAGCTTGCAGTCGACGACGGCAATGTCGCGGGGAAGCGCCATGTTGAGCGCCATGCACATCTTTAATGTGTCCATGTCCTTTGTCGAGAAAAAGCTGATGCAAAACGCATTTGCATGAACGCCCGAATCTGTGCGCGAGCAGCACTTTATATCAGGCAGATAGCCCAAAACGCGCTTTAGGGCATTTTGGAAGACCTCTTGCACCGTCAGCGCATTTTCCTGAATCTGAGAGCCGTGATATGCAGTGCCGACAAATTTTATTGTTGCTAAATAGTTGATTTCACATCACCTGCAAAGAGAATTTTGAAAGGAAAAACATGGCTGTCCCGAATATGAGAAAAACCACAATTCCAAAAATGTCAATCGTCTTGAATTTGAGCTGTTTTAGGCGTGTGCGCCCCTCACCGCCGTGATAGCAGCGGCACTCCATAGCAAGCGCAAGCTCGTCTGCGCGACGAAAGGCCGAAATGAACAAGGGTACAAGTATCGGTATAAGCGCCTTTACGCGCGAAACGAATTTGCCGGTGTCGATATTTGCTCCGCGCGATTTTTGAGCAGACATAATTCTGTCGGTTTCCTCGATGAGCGTGGGGATAAAGCGCAGTGCAATTGTCATCATCATCGCAAGCTCATGAACGGGCACACCGATTTTTGAAAACGGAGAGAGCAATCTCTCGATTGCGTCCGTCAGCTCAATGGGCGAAGTCGTGTATGTCAGAAGGGACGACGCCGCGAGAAGCGCGATAATTCGAAGCGACAGCAGCACCGCGAAGTACAGACCCTGCGCCGTTATTTTGATTATCCAAAACTCAACCAGAACATCTCTTCCTCCGACAAAAAACGTGTTGAGCACAGCCGTAAATATGACTATCGGCAATATCGGCTTCAAGCTGCGCAACAGCATTTTTATAGGGATTTTGGCGGCAAAATACATGCACACCATGAAAAGAAAAGCAAAAGTCGCGCACTCAAGCGTGGATAAAACAAAAAGCAACACGATGTAAACCACAGTGACTATCAGTTTAAAGCGCGGGTCAAGCTTGTGTATGGAGGATTTCCGAAAGACATACTGTCCAAAGGTTATATCTTTAAGCACGCTTTCCACCCTCTTTCAGCATAGAAAGCAGCGCCGCTGCCGCGTCTTCAATCGTATATACGCCCGTGTCGGCATCAAAGCCTTTTCGGCGAAGCTCCAGCATGATATTTGTAACCGTTGGAATCGCCAAGCCCATCTCCTCAAGCTCCGCCGAGCGCGAAAAAACCTTTTCGGGAGTGTCATAACAGAACAGCCGGCTCTCGTTTATCACCATAACGCGCGACGCATATCTGGCAACATCGTCCATTGAGTGTGAAACCAAAATAACCGTTGTTTTCTTTTCCTCATGATATCGCTCTATTTCATCGAGAATCTCTTTTCTTCCGCTGGGGTCAAGCCCCGCCGTCGGCTCATCGAGTATGAGCACCTTCGGCCTCATGGCAATCACTCCCGCGATTGCGACGCGGCGCTTTTGACCTCCCGATAGGTCAAAAGGTGAAACATCGAGAAGCTCCGGTCCTATTCCCACAGACCTTGCCGCCTCCACAACGCGCTTCGAAATCTCCTCTTCGTCAAGCCCCATATTTTTTGGTCCAAAGGCTATATCGGCGCGTACCGTTTCCTCAAAAAGCTGGTATTCCGGGTACTGAAACACTAGCCCAACCTTAAACCTAAACTCAGAAAGCCTTGCTTTGTTTTCCCACAGATTTTCACCATCAATATAGACCTCGCCGTCGGTCGGCTTAAGAAGTCCGTTGAGGTGCTGGATAAACGTCGACTTCCCCGAGCCGGTGTGTCCGATTATTCCGACAAATTCACCCTCCTCAATCGCAAGGTTTATGTTGTCCACCGCGATGTGCTCGTCCGGAAGTCCCTTTGAATAGGCAAAGGACAAGTCTTTAACTTCAATTATATTCATTTTTGCCTCCCCAGAAGCTCTGCGAGGCGATTTACACATTCCGCAGGTGTGACAATGTCGCGCCTTATCCTTATTCCTCCGTCAGCGAGCAGCGAGCACAGCTGAGTTGTAGGCGGCACATCAAGCCCGATTTTTCGCATGGCAGCCGCATTGGAAAACACCTTTCCCGGCGTCCCCTCCATCGCGATTTTGCCCTCACTCAGCACTATGAGCCTGTCGGCCGCAGCGGCCTCCTCCATAAAATGAGTTATGAGAACGACCGTGATTTCGTGCTGTCTGTTGAGTTCCCTCACAATTTCCATCACGCGTTTCCTGCCCTTTGGATCGAGCATTGCCGTGGGCTCGTCGAGTATTATGCACTCTGGACTCATCGCGAGTATCCCCGCTATCGCCACGCGCTGTTTTTGGCCGCCCGAGAGCTTATGCGGGGCGTCCGTCGCATGCTTTGCAAGGCCAACCGCTTCTATCGCGGCATCGACGCGTCTCCTTATTTCTCCCGTCTCCACGCCCAGGTTTTCGAGTGCGAATGCAACATCCTCCTCGACTGTCGTGGAGATTATTTGGTTGTCCGGATTTTGAAAAACCATCCCGATGCTGCGCCGTATGTCAAAAAGCCTTTCGTCGTTGGCCGTGTCTATGCCGGCCGCCAGCACACGCCCGGACGACGGCAGCAAAATGCCGTTCATGAGCTTTGCAAGAGTCGATTTTCCGCTGCCGTTATAGCCGAGCACAGCAAGAAATTCCCCCTTTTTAACACCGAGAGAAATGTCCTCAAGCACGCTTTTGGATGAACCGGAATACTTGAAAGAAACGTTTTCCAAATCAATTATTATATCTTTACCCAATGGTATACCTCTTTGCCAAGTGCGAATAATCGCGATACATGAAATTTTTTTGCTCTCTGTTTTATCTTAACGGCAGCGCACAGTCCGTGTGCTGCATCGTTTACTAGCTGAGTATATATTCATTTCACAGCGTTACAAAAATCGCCGTGTTGCCGCACGGAAGAGCAAGCCCGCTCTCTGTAACCTGAAGCCCAATCTCATCGCTTGTGACATGTCCGCCGTATCCGTCAAACAGTGAGCACAAGATGTAGTGCATAACGGAGGGTGCAATCCCGGCGGTATAAGAGTTTACCGCAAAAAAGAGAGGCTTTTGCGTCAACACACCGCGGCAAAGCTCAATTAGCTCGTAGATGTTGTCCTCCAGCCTCCAAACCTCGCCGGAGGGTCCCCTGCCATAGCTCGGAGGATCCATAATCACAGCGTCATATAGACTGCCGCGGCGTATTTCGCGCGCCACAAATTTCTGGCAGTCATCGACAATATAGCGCACATTTTTTTCCTTGAGTCCTGACGCCTCGACGTTTCTCTTTGCCTGCGCCACCATGCCCTTGCTGGCATCGACATGACAGACCTCTGCACCCGCAGCAAGACACGCAACCGTGGCCGCGCCCGTATAGCCAAACAGGTTTAAAACCTTTATAGGTCTGTTTGCTCTGCCGATATAGTCTGCATAAAGAGACCAGTTTGCGGCCTGCTCGGGGAAAACTCCCGTGTGTTTAAAGCCCGTCGGTGTCACGCACAGCTTCATGACGCCGTTCCATGAAACCGTCCACTCTGCGGGGAGATTGCGGCGGTATTCCCACTCGCCTCCCCCTGCGCCGGAGCGGTGATAGACGGCGTCAGCTCTGTTCCAAAGTATATTTTTCTTCTGCGTGTGCCAGATCACCTGAGGATCGGGCCTCACTAGAATCGTATCATTCCACCGCTCAAGTCTGTTTCCATCGGTGGCGTCTATCAGCTCGTAGTCGAGCCATCCGCCGGCAACCCTCATCGCACGCTATATCCTCTCTTTTATCTTGCTTTCAATTGATTGAGCGATTTCGGAAATTCTCCGCTCGTCTTTTCCCTCAATCATTATTCTGATGAGCGGCTCTGTGCCGGACACGCGCACCAGCACACGCCCGACATCGAACAGCTCCTGCTGTGCGGCCTCAATAAAGCCCTGAAGCTCCTCGTCGTCTTTGAATTTTGCCTTTCCCTCGGCAGTCGTGCGCACATTGACAAGCACCTGCGGGTATTTCTCAAAATCCTTTGCAAGCTCACTTGCCTTGCAGCCCTTTTTCTTGAGTATTGATAGAAGCACCGCCGCTGTCAGCTCGCCGTCTCCTGTTGAGCCGTAGTCAAGCAGAATAACATGACCCGACTGTTCGCCGCCTAGGTTATACCCGCCTCGTTGCATCTCCTCGAGCACATATCTGTCTCCGACAGCCGTGCGAACAGATTTTATCTCATGCCGTTTGCAGAAATCCATAAAGCCGAGATTGGTCATGACTGTCACGACGGCAGTGTCCCTTTTCAGCCTGCCCTCTTCTATCATGCTTTGCGCAAAAATGGCGATGATTCCGTCGCCGTCAATTTCTTTGCCGTTTTCGTCAACGGCGAGGCATCTGTCAGCGTCGCCGTCAAATGCAATTCCTATTTGTGCTCCGATTTTTTTCACAGCCTTGCGCACGTTTTCCAGATGTGTTGAGCCGACACCGTCATTGATATTTCTGCCGTCAGGTTCGCAGCCGACATAATAGGCGTCTGCGCCCAGACTGTCAAAGAGCAGATGCGCCGTCTTGCTGGCGGCACCGTGCGCGCAGTCTACGGCAATTTTCATTCCCTTTAGATCACCGTCCACACATGAGACTATGTTTTCTACATAGTCCTTTATGGCGTCAGTGGATACGCTGATGCCACCTATATCGCCGTGCGTTTTAAGCTCAATTTTATCCTTGTCCTCCAGGATGAACTTTTCAATTTCGTCCTCAATTTCGTCCGCAAGCTTAAAGCCATCACCGTTAAACAGCTTTATGCCGTTGAACTCGACAGGGTTGTGCGACGCCGAAATCACGATTCCTGCGTCTGCATTGTATTTTTTCACAAGAAAAGCAACTGCGGGAGTGGGGATTGTGCCCAGCAGCACAGCGTCCGCGCCGACAGAGCATATTCCCGCAGCAATTGAGCTTTGCAGCATATCCGAAGAGACTCGTGTGTCTTTGCCGATTATTATTTTTGCCTTTTTGTTGTTGTGTCTCGTCAAAACATAGGCGGCTGCGCGGCCGATGCTCATCGCCAGCTCGCAGGAAAGTTCTTTGTTTGCAATTCCCCTGACACCGTCTGTTCCGAAAAATTTACCCATTCTCAATTTCTCCTTCGAATAAAGTAGGCTGGCTCACAGGTGTGTCCTCCGGCAAAGCCATGCCGAGATGAAGATATGCCGCAGGAGTCGCGCATCTTCCGCGCGGAGTGCGGCACAGGTATCCGATTCTCATCAGATATGGCTCGCACGCGTCTTCCAGCGTTACGGATTCCTCGCCGAGCATCGCCGCCAGTGTCTCAAGTCCGACAGGGCCTCCACGGTAGCTCGTTATAATCGCCTGCAACAGTCGTCGATCGATATTGTCAAGTCCCAGCTCGTCGATTTCCATTTTGGAAAGAGCCTCGGAAGCTACGCCAAACGTCACCTTTCCGTCGCCCAAAACCTGTGAAAAATCGCGCACACGCTTCAATAGTCTGTTTGCGACACGCGGCGTCCCGCGAGAACGCTTTGCGATTTCAACTGCACCGTCATCGTCGCAGGGAACTCCCAGTATCGTCGAGGAGCGCCGCACGATATCGGCCAATTCCTCCGGCGTGTACAGCTCGAGCTTCAGTATGACGCCAAAACGGTCGCGCAGCGGTGATGTCAGCTGTCCGGCGCGCGTCGTTGCGCCGATGAGCGTAAAGTGGGGAAGCTTTATGCGCAGCGAGCGTGCCGAGGGTCCCTTGCCGATTATTATATCAAGCGCATAATCCTCGAGTGCCGGGTAAAGCACCTCTTCAACACTGCGTGAAAGCCTGTGTATCTCGTCGATAAATAATATGTCGCCCGCAGCGAGATTTGTCAGCAGTGCCGCCAAATCCCCCGGCTTTTCTATCGCGGGACCGGAGGTTATTCTAATATTAACGCCCATCTCTCTCGCAACTATCTGTGCGAGCGTTGTTTTTCCAAGCCCCGGAGGGCCATACAGCAGCAAATGGTCGAGCGGCTCGTTTCTAAGCTTTGCAGCCTGCATATAAATCGACAAATTTTCCTTTATCTGCTGCTGACCGACATATTCGTCGAGCGTCTGCGGCCGCAGAGAATTCTCATTTTCAAAGTCCTCCTGCCGCTCATCAAGATCGACTAGCCGTTCGTCATAGTTTTGATAATCATCATTCATTTTTTTACCTCGAGGCCAGCGAGCGCAGAGCCGCGGCAATCAATTCTTCCGTCGCCATGGAGGGGTCAAGCTTTGCCACGGCGAGCGAAGCCTCGCTGCCCGTAAAGCCCAGCGATGTGAGCGCAGCGACAGCCTCAGAGCCTGCATATGAAGCACCGGTCGCTGAATTGGCGACGGCGAGCGCGTCCAAACCGCCACCCGAGAGAGCACCGACCTTGTCTTTGAGCTCCAGCACGATTCTCTGTGCGAGCTTAGGGCCAATGCCTGTGCAAGCTGTGAAGAGCTTGAAGTCACTAGCCGCGACAGCCAGCGCTATTTTATCGCCGTCGTAAAGCGAAAGAATAGCAAGCGCCGATTTTGGTCCGACCCCGGAAACACCGATGAGCAGCCGAAACGTCTCACGCTGTGCCTCATCGACAAAGCCGTACAGTTCAAGCCCGTCGTCCTTGACGTGAAAATATGTGTAAAGAAACACACTTTCCCCGCATTCTGGCACTGCCGAGTACACGCTGGTGGGTATCATGACTAAGAAGCCCACACCTCCGCAATCCAGCACGATGCTGTTTGGAGACTTGCGCAAAAGCTTTCCGTTCAGTGAATATATCATTTTTCCCCCGCTATAAGCCTGCGTATTTTCCGAGCCCCGAAACCGCGCTGTGCGCGTGGCATATGGCGATGGCCAAGGCGTCGGCTGTATCGTCGGGCTTTGGGACTTTATCAAGCCCCAGAATTATGCGCGTCATTTCCATAACCTGTTTTTTTTCTGCTCTTCCATATCCGACAACCGACATTTTCACCTGCAAGGGTGTATACTCAAAAATGGGAATGCCGTGCTTGATGGCGCACAGCAGTATCACGCCCCTCGCCTGTGCCACATCGATGGCCGTCTTCTGATTGCTGTTGAAAAACAGCTTTTCAATTGCCACGGCATCGGGCTTTGAGCGGTCAAAAAAGCCTGACAGCTCGTTATATATGCTCTCAATTCTCTGATCAAACGGCGTGCCTGCAACCGTCTGCACCGAGCCGTACTCAACCGTTCTGAATCTGTTCTGCGAAAAATCCACAGCGCCAAACCCAACTATGGCGTACCCCGGGTCAATTCCCGCAATTCTCATAATGCAAAATACACCACCTTAACTAATTTAGTATATCATAAGGCACCTCACTAATCAATTATCAAGTGACGCGATGTTCAGCGTTTTGCATAAATATTATGAGCATTTTTTTACTGCCGTGTTCATTATAATTTTCAAAAGCACTTGCATAACTCAAAGTTTTAATATATAATAGCTCTTGCTGATGCGTGGACGATTAGCTCAGCTGGTAGAGCATTCGCTTGACGTGCGAAGGGTCAGAGGTTCGAGTCCTCTATCGTCCACCACATAATTTGACAGGCTTTTTATAAGGCCTGTCATTTTTTTATTTCGCTTTTGACAATGCTTGATTGCAATGAAAAACAAATACCAGGATTATATCAAAACTCTGTTTAGCCTTTGTTTTTGATACACTGCGTCAATTGGAACCGACGACAAAATAGGAAACGCACTTTTTTCGCTTACATTGAAAATCTTTTCGTGCTATGTTAATATTTATATACAGATAAGCTATGAATGCTGTAATCAGAATTTGTAGTTTTTTTATTCCTTGAGAGTATTTTTACTTCTGATTGCCTAGATTTAAAAGCCGGCTGTTTTG
>JAVVTQ010000040.1:0-13686 GCA_036653595.1 Oscillospiraceae bacterium | reverse complement strand
CTTGTCGTCAAGGGGTTGCGGGGGTGTCGGGGGCAAAAGGGGACGCATTCGAAACGTCCCCTTAGTCCCTGACAATATAAGCCTTTGAACTTATGCCCTTAGTCCTTGATTTAAAAGCCCTTGACCTAAAAGCCCTTGACCTAAACGCCCATGACCTAAAAGCCCTTGACTTAAAAGCCCTTGACCTAAAAGTCCCTGACCTTCGATTGAGAACGACGACTTTCACATTGCTTTTTGTATAAAATAAAAATATCAAATAATAATTTTGGAGGAATTGAACATGAACATACCTGAAAAACTTCGCTATTCAAAGACGCACGAATGGGTCGAGGACTGCGGGCAGACTGTTAAAATCGGAATTTCCGACTTCGCGCAGGATGCACTCGGTGATTTGGTATTCGTAAATTTGCCCGAAGAGGGCGATGAACTTATTATGGGTGAGAGCTTTGCCGATGTCGAGTCGGTCAAGGCCGTTTCCGACTTGTACGCACCCGTTTCGGGCGTTGTTGTGGCGATAAACGAAGAGCTCTTGAACAATCCGGAGACGATTAATGAAAGCCCATATGAGGCGTGGCTCATCGAGGTCGGATCCGTGTCGGAGAAAGCAGAGCTTATGGATGCAAAGGCGTATAAGCTGCACTGCGAGAGCGAAGAGCACTGATAAAAGATTTTGGCAATGACAAAAGGAGGTCAAGAAGTGGGCAGTTATATCCCATCGACACAAGAAGAGCGCGGTGAAATGCTAAAAAAGATAGGCCTTTCATCAATAGACGAGCTGCACTGCGCTGTTGCACGCGAAATCGCGGTAAAAGAGCTTAAAATCCCGCACGGCATGTCAGAGCTTGAGGTTATGGCGAGGATGGAGGAGCTGGCGGCGAAAAACCGCGTGTTCAAGTATACATTCCGCGGCGCCGGAGCCTACAATCACTATATACCGGCCATCGTCAAGAGCGTTGTCTCAAAGGAAGAATTTCTCACGGCCTACACGCCATATCAGGCGGAAATCAGTCAGGGGATTCTTCAGTCGATTTTCGAATATCAGACCGAGATATGCGAGCTTACGGGGATGGCTGTCTCCAATGCCTCCGTTTATGACGGCGCTTCCGCGGCGGGTGAGGCTGTTGCCATGTGCACCGACAAAAAGCGCAAAAGAGCCCTCATATCAGCCAGCTCCAATCCGATGGTCATCGAGACGGTGAGGACATACTGCTTTGGCTCCGGCACGCAGCTGGAGATAATCGCGGAAAAGGACGGGCAGACGGATATGGAGGCGCTGGAAGCGGCCCTGACGGACGACGTCGCCTGCGTTGTCACACAGCAGCCAAACTATTTTGGCATGGTCGAGGACTGTGAAAAAATCGCTGCACTCGCCCATGAAAAGGGCGCAAAATATGTCTGCCATGTCAATCCCATCTCGCTGGGACTGCTTAAGACGCCGTTTGAATGCGGCGCTGATGTGGCCGTTGGAGAGGGCCAGCCGCTCGGAATGCCTCTGGCGTTCGGAGGCCCATATCTCGGCTTTATGGCTGCGACGCAGGCCATGATGCGCAGGCTGCCCGGTCGAATTGTCGGCGAGACGGAGGACAAAAACGCAGAAAGGTCGTTTGTCCTGACGCTGCAAGCGCGCGAGCAGCACATTAGGCGCGAAAAAGCCAGCTCAAATATTTGCTCGAATCAGGCACTATGTGCGCTGACCGCCGCAGTCTATATGGCGGCGATGGGCGAGGACGGAATGCGCCAAGTTGCACAATTGAACATCTCAAAGGCGCACTATGCCGCGGCGGAGCTGTGCAAGATAGACGGCGTAGAGCTGAAATACAAGGGAGAATTCTTCAACGAGTTTGTGACGAGGTGTCCAAAGGACGCTTCGCTCATCGCAAACGAACTGGAAAAATATGACATTCTCGCAGGCCTTCCTATGGAGGGGCGCGACATTCTCTGGTGTGTAACCGAGATGAACACAAAGGAGCAGATTGATATGCTCTGTGCGTCATTAAAGGAGGTGTGCGCGAAATGAAAACGATTTTTGAATTAGGAGCACAGGGGCGGCACTGCGATATAATGCCCTGCTGCGACGTGGCCGAATATAAAATTGCAGAGACTTTTGTGCGTGAAAAAAAGCTAAATCTGCCCAAAGTTTCGGAAATTGACATAAGCCGCCATTACACGGCTCTCTCAAAGCGTGTTCACGGCGTAAACTGCGGATTTTATCCGCTCGGCTCATGCACGATGAAATATAATCCGCGCGTCGATGAGGAGGCTGCTGGTCTGCCGGGCTTCGAAAGAGTCCACCCTCTGCAAAGGCGCGACACGGTACAGGGCTCGCTAGAGGTGCTTTCGCTGGCCGGCGAATATTTGAGCGAGATAACCGGCATGGATGCCATGACCTTTCAGCCTGCGGCGGGAGCACATGGCGAATTGACAGGTGTGCTGCTCATAAAGGCATACCATACTTTCTGCAAAAACACTGCCCGCACAAAAATAATTGTACCGGACGCGGCGCACGGCACAAATCCGGCGACGGCGGCTATGGCGGGATATGAGGTTGTGAATGTGCCGTCCAATTCCGAGGGCGGTGTCGATCTTGAGCTTCTCAAAAAAGCTGTCGGCGAGGACACGGCAGGGCTTATGCTGACAAACCCGAATACACTCGGAATTTTTGACAAAAACATACTCGAAATAACAAAGACCGTGCACGACGCAGGCGGACTGTGCTATTATGACGGTGCCAACCTCAATGCGGTGATGGGCATTGCGCGTCCGGGCGATATGGGCTTTGACTGCGTGCACCTCAATCTGCACAAAACCTTTGCGACACCTCACGGCGGCGGCGGTCCGGGCAGCGGTGCGGTCGGATGCAAGGAATTTCTCGCAAAGTTTATGCCAAAATACATGACAGGCGAAAAAGATGGCAAGTTCGAGCTCTTCAATCCCGAAAATTCCATAGGAAGCGTGAAAGAATTTTACGGAAACTTCCTTGTCGTCGTCAAGGCGCTGACTTATATCCTCACGCTTGGCAGTGAGGGCATTCCCGAGGCGGCAAAAAACGCGGTGCTCAACGCAAATTACCTTCGCACGCTGCTGCACGAAAAGTTTGACGTGGCATATGACGGAATTTGTATGCATGAGTTTGTGCTGACGCTGGAAAGGCTCAAAAAAGAGACGGGAGTCTCGGCCATGGATATGGCAAAAGCTATGCTCGACAACGGAATTCACCCGCCCACGATGTATTTTCCGCTCATCGTGCACGAGGCGCTCATGCTTGAACCGACAGAAACCGAAAGCAAGCAGACACTCGATGAGGCGGCGCAGATACTGCTAAAGCTTTATGACGACGCCTATGTCGACTCGGATATATTGAAGAGTGCGCCTCACACGATGCCAATCGGCAGACCGGACGAGGTCATGGCGGCGCGCAGCCCGAAACTGAGATATGTGTTTGACTGACAAATCAGCGAAAGCAAATCCCCGCCGAATCAAAGCATCGGCGGGGATTTGGATGTAATATAATGAAAAAACAGCTGCAAAATGCGGAGAGCTTATGGTGCAAAAAGCAAAAGTATATATTACCGAATGCACAAATCCCTACACCAATATCGCCATAGAGGAATATTTGACAGATAATATACAAAATGGCGAAATTGTGATGTTCCTGTGGCGCAATCGCCGCACGGTGGTGATTGGCAGAAATCAAAATGCCTTTGCGGAGGTCAATGTTGAGGCATTAAGGGAGGATGGCGGATTTCTTGCGAGAAGGCTGTCGGGCGGAGGAGCTGTTTTTCATGATCTTGGCAACCTTAACTTCACTTTTTGTGCGCGCACGCCAATATATGATGTGCGCAAACAATTAAATGTAATAATAATCGCACTAAATACATTGGGTATAAATGCGACCCTCTCGGGGCGAAACGACATATGTGTAAACGACAAAAAAATTTCAGGAAATGCGTTTTATTCGCACGGTGACAGACACTGCCATCACGGCACATTGCTCATCGATGTCAGCGAGAGGGATATGGCAAAGTACTTGCAGGTGTCGAGAAAAAAGCTGGAGTCAAACGGTGTCGCATCGGTGCGCGCGCGCGTTTGCAATATGAGCGATATTGCCGCAGGGCTGAGCGCAGGGTCAATTGCAAAGGCGCTGGAAAAGGAATTTTTCAAGGAGTACGGCGGCGTGCACATCATACTGGGAAAAAAAGATTTTGAGATTGAGGCGATACGCGCGCGAGCAGAGCAGCTGGCTTCCTACACATGGTGCTTCGGAAAAAACCTGAGCTTTGACTGCACATTTGAGGAGCGCTTTGATTTCGGAGGACTTTCGCTGAATCTATGTGTGGTCAAGGGGCTGATAACCGATGCGCGCGCTTTTTCGGACGCTCTTTTTCCTCAATTTTGCGAGCGCCTCGCCGCCTCGCTTGTGGGGGTTCGATTTTCCAGAGAAGCTGTAAAATCGGCAATAGGCGCCCTTGCACCAAACAGTGCAGAGGATGAAAAAATAAAATGTGCGGCACTTCTGCTTGCCGACAAAAACATGACTTGAAAAAGAGGTGTGATGTGATGGACTTTGATTTATTTGTAATCGGCGCGGGACCGGGCGGATATGTCGCGGCGCTTGAGGGTGCAAGGCTTGGCATGAAAACAGCAGTTGCCGAGTCCGATTTGGTCGGCGGCACCTGCCTCAACAGAGGCTGCATTCCCACAAAGGCGCTGCTGCACAGTGCCGAACTGTTTGCGAGGCTGCGCGAAGCAGAGAGTTTTGGGATAAGCGCCGACAATCCGGCTTTTGATTTTTCCAAGATGCAGAGCCGCAAGGATGAGATTGTGCAGGGGCTGCGCGGTGGAATAGAGACGCTCTTCGAGAAAAACAAGGTTGAGCTGATAAGGGGCAGAGCCGTGATCACGGCAAAAAACGAGGTGAGCGTCGGCGACAGAAAATACACCTCAAAGAATATCCTCATCGCGTGCGGGGGAACCGCGTCTATTCCGCCAATAGATGGCGCAGACACGGACGGAGTGCTCACGAGTGACAGCTTTTTGAATCTCTCGAAAATTCCGAAAAGCGCCGTCATTGTCGGCGGAGGCGTCATAGGGGTTGAGTTTGCGACCATGCTAAACGATCTGGGCTGTGAGGTTTCGATAATCGAAGCTGAAAGCAGAATTCTGCCGCTGCTCGACCGCGAGATATCACAGAATCTGGCCATGATTTTAAAAAAAAGAGGCGTTTGCATAGAGGTTGGCGCATCTGTAAAAAAAATCGAAAAAGACGGCGTCATGCTGACTTGCGCCTTTGAGCAAAAGCAGCTGCAAAAAAGCGCAGCCGGAGAAAAAGTGCTTGTCTGCATAGGCAGAAAGCCGGCGGCGGAAGAAGTGGCCTGTTCTTGTCTCAATATAAAAAAAGACAGAGGGTATATTGTTGTAGACAGCGCTTATGAGACATCGCAAAAGGGCATATTCGCAGTCGGTGATGTAGTAGCTGGGGGCATTCAGCTGGCTCATGCAGCATCCGCCGAGGCGATAAACGCGGTTCAAGGCATGGCAAGGAGTGCTCCGCCTTACGATATGGGCGCAGTCCCCTCTTGCATATACACAAACCCGGAAATCGCGTGTGTCGGAATGACTGACAAGCAGGCACAGGAAAGCGGGCACAGTGTCAAGATATGCAAGGCGCCGATGATGTCAAATCCAAAAATAGTCATTGAAAACGCCGACAGAAGTTTCGTGAAGCTCGTATTCGACGGTGAGACGGAGGTGCTTTTGGGGGCACAGCTCATGTGTCCGCGCGCAACGGATATAATCGCAGAGCTTGCGACGGCGCTGGCAAACAAGCTCACCCGCACAGACCTGCTCGCCGCCGTCAGAGCACACCCGACATTTGCAGAGACGATATCGGAAGCTCTCAAGAACTGATTCACAAGACGCTTTGCCAAAAAATATCGAAATTCGGTAAAAAATCAAAAGAGACAGCGCTTATACGGCTTGCACCGGCGCGCTGTCTCTTTTTATGTGTTTATATTCAAGTAAATCAGAAATTAAAGCTCTCAAAATTGTCAGAGAGGTCTGTTATCTCGCAGTAGCCCTCGTCTATCCAAAAATTAGCCATGCGCCGTTCGTTTTGCTCGTTGTAGATGGAATGCAGGTGCGGCTCGAGCTCAAACACGCGATTCATGACTTCTGCACGCCTGTCCTCGACAGCCTTTCCGCGAATTCGAATCCATTTTCCGCCGTCGGTGCAGCTGCATATCTCGATGTTTGGGTTTTCCTTGGTCTGCCGATAGCTTTCCTTATAATCGCCCATTCCTATATAGAGCCTGTCCTCATATTCCATCACGGAGCCAAAGGGGCGCACGCGGGGGAGATTGTTGGTGCATGTCGCGTAATAAAACGCATGTGTATTTTCGAGAAAGCTCAGTATCTTTTCGAGATTCTCTTTCATGTCAGTCCACCACATACACAGTCATAATGCGCTGTGCCTTGTTCTCGGCGAGGACGCGGACGGTGATATAGTCGGCAAAGTTGTCGCTGCCGTTCTTGTGATAGACTATGCTCGTCTTGGCGTTGTCGGCGACAGAAGCATTGAGAAATCCGGGGTTGACAGCCATTTTTGAGTTGATGAAGTATGTTCCGTTCTCGGATTTTTCAAGTGAGGCGCCAAAGCTGCCATAGGAGAGCGAATGGACGGAGGCGTCGCCGGACTTATCGTCAATGGAAGCAAAAATCGGATTTGAGAGAGCAACGCCCACCTCGTTTTTTACATTCGCTTTCTCGGAGAGCACCTCAATCCTATAATAGCAGTCCTTGTCGAGCGTGAACTCGACGGTTTCGTCGAGTGTATAGATTCCCTGCCCTGTCAAATCCTTTTCATAGACCGTGGACTGGGAGACTTTGTCGACGGAGCCTGTGATGTCAAATTTATAGACGATGACTGAGGTGAGCGGAGAATCGTCGCTGCAATAGATATGTGCGGCGATTTTTTCATCAGCCTTGCCCAAGACGGTGCCGCCCATGGGCGCCCCGCCGACTGTAAAGCTGAGCTCGGGACCGTTTGTGAGGAAGTAGTTGCCGGTTTTGAGCATGTCATATACATTTGTTTCCGAGAGCATCGGCATAAAGCTCTTTGTGTAGCGCGTGCCGATATCGTTTGAGGTGACGTTGTTGCTCGTAGCAAGCCAGAAGAGATGCTTGTCGCCCTTGTAGTTTACGTTGTCGCAGACATTGATGCCAACTTTATACTCCATCGACATATACTCGACCGTGTTGTCGAAGACCTCTATGGCTGCTACGTCATACGCAGAGCGGGCAATGGCGATTGATTCGGAATATGATCTTCCGCCGCCGAAAAAGTGGGGAAGAATCACCTGTCCGCCGTCTTTGACGACTTCATTTATGGCGTCCTGATAGAGATATGTTCCGAAGTCCCAGACGATTTCACCATAGTTGTCTTTGGGGCGAGCATCTGAATTCAAAATAAGCAGATGGCGTGATTTTGAACCTGTTTCGCCGCCATTGAGCTGTATAAAATCGTTTTTTCCGCCTGTTACGGCTTCGACCTGCTCGGGGGAATACTTTTGTGCGTCCTTACCGTCGCTCTCGACGCTGAGGATATAGCTCATGCCTGTCTCATATGCGCGCTCTATGTTCATAGAGACTGTGCCTGTTCGGCCGGCCTCGCTTACTTCGGAATGGGTGTGCAAATCTCCGGAATAATATCCGGGACCGATGACGCTGACATACTCGCTTGCGCCCGATATAACCTGTTTTCCGTCGGCGCCGTTGGCGACGGCAGTCACGTTGAGCCGGCCGCCGCAGGTGGCGATTACCGGAACCTCAATGGCCACGCTCGCGCCGGAATCAAGCGAGGGAATGGTGTATTCGCCGCTGTCGCAAAACAGAAGCCCCGGGCTTATCAGCTTTACAACGGTTTCGCCCAAGGCGGTGTCGCTGACGTTGGTGAGAGTGACGGGCAAGGTGAACTTTGAGCCGGTGAATTTCGCTGTGATTTTCGCCGGATGCGACGTGCCGTTGAGCGATTTGATATTTACCGTATCGTCATTTGTGACATTGTCCCACTCAACGCTTGCATTGGGCGCGTCTATGTAGAGGGCACAGTCATGAAAAGCTACACCGTTCATCTTCACAGAGCCGGAGTTTCCGCCTCTGATGAGTATGGTGCCGCCGTTGAAATCAATATGGCCGTCCCCCGCAAAATTAACAAGCGGGAAAGAAAGATAGCCGCCGAAATCAGTGGCTACGTCGAGCTCATAAGGATCGGCGACATTTAGTGTGTCGCCGGATTGAAGAGAGGGGTGCTGCAAATATGCAACCAGCTCTTCCTTGGAGGTAATGTTGTAGGTGTTGTTTGATTGGGGCAGCATCGTGTAAAGCAGCCCGGAAAAATGCACGAAAAGGCCGCTTGCAGCGACAGCGATGACGAGGACAAGCGCGATTATGAGAGGAGCGCGCGAATGCTTTGCCTTGCCGGGCTTCGGAGCCTTTTTGCTGCGCGGTGCAGCGGGGGCGGGGACGTCGTCGGCAAAGTCTTTGCCGCCCAGATTTTGCTTTATTTTCGCGGCATATGTATCGGCCTTGGCCTGCTCAGAAGCAGTGAGCCTGGCTGCGTCGCCATTATCTGCGCCGGACCGAGTCTGCTTGTCGGACAAAGCCGAGCCGTCTGCGCGAAAAACTTTTTTATCCGGATTGGTATCATTCATATTAACTTCGCTCCTTTTCTTCCTGTTATATAAGAATAACAAATAAATGTATTTTTTTCAACAAATAAGCTCACAATTTGGGAAAACAAGAGGACTTGTCTGTGACAAACCGGCGCTGTTCGCGAAAACGGAGATGAAAGCCGTTTTGCACAAATCCGCGGGATGGTTCCCGCGGGGCACGCATGTCAAACAAGTCCTTCTAAAACAGGATTCTTATGATTTTTTTGCCGCAATATCGCGCATTCTGGCCGCGTGGTCGAGCTTTGCCTTGCGGATGCGCAGAGATTTTGGCGTCACTTCCAAAAGCTCATCCTCTGTGAGAAATTCCAGGCACTGCTCCAGAGACAGAATCCGCGGAGGGGTGAGGCGAAGTGCGTCGTCGGAGCCCGATGCGCGCGTATTTGTCATGTGCTTTTTCTTGCATACATTGACTACGAGGTCCTCGTTTTTCGGTGAGACGCCGACAACCATTCCGGCATAGACCTTTTCGCCGGGCGAGATAAACAGAGAGCCGCGCTCCTGTGCATTGTACAGACCATAGGTGATGGCCTCCCCTGCCTCAAAGGCGACGAGAGAGCCGGTGGCGCGTTTTTGGATATCGCCCTTTGTCGGCGCATATTTGTCGAAGACGGCGGACATTATGCCCTCGCCCTTAGTATCGGTCAGAAATTCGTTGCGGTAGCCGAAGAGTCCGCGTGACGGAATTGAAAACTCAAGCTTCATTCTGCTTCCCTGCGGCGTCATTGTCACAAGCTCGCCTTTTCTGGAGCCGAGCTTCTCCATTACAGAACCGACACACTCGGGCGGAACGTCGGCGACAAAGCGCTCAAAAGGCTCACAGCGCTGTCCGTCGATGTCCTTAAAGAGAACATGAGGTGTGCTGACTTGGAATTCATAGCCCTCGCGGCGCATCGTCTCTATGAGAATCGAGAGATGCATCTCGCCGCGCCCCAAAACGCGGAAGCTGTCTGTGTTGACAGTGCGCGTGACGATGAGCGAGACGTCTTTTAAAAGCTCGCGGAAAAGTCTGTCGCTGAGCTGTCTGGAGGTCACAAACTTGCCCTCCTGCCCCGCAAATGGGCTGTCATTGACGGAAAAGGTCATCTCGACCGTCGGCTCTGAAATTTTCACAAAGGGTATCGCTTCCACTGCGAGAGGAGAGCAGACCGTGTTTCCGATGCTGACATCCTCTATTCCGGAAAAAGCGACGACATCTCCCACCGTGGCTGTCTCCACGGGGACGCGCTTGACGCCCTCAAACTCGAAAATTGAGGTGATGCGCGCTTTTTTGGAGAAAGCCTTGTCGTGATAGTCGCACAAGATGATGTCCTGATTCACGCTGAGGTTTCCGCGTCCGATTCTGCCGATTGAAACACGACCGACATACTCGTTGTAGTCGATGGACGACACAAGCACCTGTGTCTCGCCTTTTTCATCGCCTTCGGGAGGCTTTATATAATTGATTATGGTGTCGAACAGCGGCACAAGATCCGTTCCGGCCTGATGGGGTGAATAGCTGGCAGTTCCCTCGCGCCCCGAGCAGAAAACCATGGGGCTGTCGAGCTGCTCCGAGGTTGCGCCGAGATCCATAAGAAGCTCCAGCACCTCGTCTATCACCGCGTCAATTCGCGCGTCCGGCTTGTCGATTTTGTTGACGACGACAACCAGCATTAGCCCGAGCGTGAGCGCCTTTTCAAGGACAAAGCGTGTCTGCGGCATGGGACCCTCGGCAGCATCTACAAGCAGCAGAACGCCGTCGACCATTTTGAGCACGCGCTCGACCTCGCCGCCAAAATCGGCGTGTCCGGGTGTGTCGACAATATTAATTTTTGTGTCTTTATAACGACAGGCGGCATTTTTTGCGAGAATGGTGATTCCGCGCTCGCGCTCAAGATCTCCGCTGTCCATTACGCGGTCCGCCACAACCTGGTTGTCGCGAAATGCGCCGCTTTGCTTCAGCATCTCATCGACGAGCGTCGTTTTGCCGTGATCGACGTGGGCGATAATTGCGATATTTCTCAAATCATTTCTTATCAACTGCTATACTTCCTTTTCTGGCCTTCTCAAAATTTATACCGCAACATTATACCATACGTATGGGCAATTTGCAAAAACAAATTTGCAAAAAACTGTGAATAATGACTTAGAGCTTCATCCGGCCGCCATTATCCACAGTTTATAAGCTTGCAGATTTTCAAAAATATCAAATATTACAAAAAAAATCCAAAGAGCCGATTACGGCTGCCTGTCAAATTCAGTGTCAGGGCTGACCCGTTGCGACAAAATTCGAGCGGATTCGAGCTCGCGCAAAAAAGGTCACCGAAAAGAACAAGAGCTAAAAGCCGTGCACGCTAGTCGAAATCGTCGCCGAGCACTTGTTTGAATCGCGGCTTTATGCCCACTTTATCGATGCCTAGATGGCGATAGTTTTGGCACATATCATAGCTGGGCAGTGTATTTCCCTCGATGATTACAGGACCTGTTTCTGAGATTGCGACATCCCACCCGACATAGCGCACCTCTTTCACAACATGCGCGGCCTCGAGTACAAGCGAAATGGCCTCCTCAAAATAAGGCAGCCTGTACCCGACAAGAGCAGTGCCTGTGGCGGGGTGCGTCTCATAGTATTCGCCTGTTTTGTCGCAAAAGGCAGGTGCGGTTATATTGCCATCATGGTCGAGCGGCGCATACATCCCTCCGCTTGAAATATTATCGACAAAGGAATCTCCGCCGCCCATGCGGACAAGCGAGTACATGACCTGAGGCTTCCCCTGCGCAAAAAGCGTGACTAACCTTATCGTGTTTACACTGCTGCGGTTGAGCATGTTCATGCCTTCGTGCTGCACCACTGCCGCCTCTACGAGAAGCTGACCTTTTTCAATCAGCTCTTTGCGAAGAGCGGCTGTATCGGTGTCGTCCTCGACGCTGATGCGCGAGACACCGAGGCCGCCATAATTGTTGGGTTCCTTGGCAAAAAAAACGCGGTGTTCTTTTGCAAAAGCAGAAAATTGACCGATATCGGACACAGTCAGGTCAAGAAAATCCCGATGCAGATAATTTGAAAAGAGCTCGGCGAAGCGAAGCTTGTTTTCAAACAGTTCCTTTTTATTTGGAGCATTGAGCCTCTGTGCAATACGCAAATTGTCGTTCATTGTCATATACGTTTTGCGCGCGGCGGCGTTCTGGTGAACAAACCCAAAAGTAAGGTAATCAAGATAGCCGACGCCGTATTTCACGGTGCAGAGTGTCATGTCGGCGAGTATGAGAAAAACCGGCTTTTTAGATTCGCATGCCGCTTTTTTTGCGTACATTGTCATGCGCTTGAGGCTCATAGTCCTCATGCGCCTAAAAAAGGTCTTCAACTTGCGCATGTTTTTTCCCTTATCAGAATTCAAGGCGTTTGGCGATATAAGAGCGAAGCTCGCTTATCTTTACGCGCTCTTGCACCATTGTGTCGCGGTCGCGCACAGTGACGCAGCCGTCCTCTTCTCCGTCGAAGTCGCAGGTGACACAAAACGGAGTGCCAATCTCGTCCTGGCGGCGATAGCGCTTGCCGATGGAGCCGGCATCGTCATAGTCGGTCATATAGTCGCAGGCAAGCTCGGCGCGCACTTTCTCAGCGCTCTCAGAGAGCTTTTTGGAAAGCGGCAGCACGCAGACCTTATATGGGGCGAGAAATGGGTGAAGGCGAAGCACTGTTCTGACGTCGCCGCCCTCAAGCTCCTCCTCGTCGTATGCGTCGCAGAGAAAAGCCAGAGCAACGCGGTCGGCGCCGAGAGACGGCTCTATGACATGCGGTATATAGTGTTCGTTAGTATCCTGATCGAAATACTCGAGAGATTTTCCGGAAAACTCGCTGTGACGCGAAAGATCGAAATTCGTGCGGTCAGCGATGCCCCAAAGCTCGCCCCAGCCAAACGGGAACATGAACTCTATATCGGTGGTGGCGTTTGAGTAATGGGAAAGCTCTTTTTGCTCGTGGTCGCGCAGCTTGAGGTTTTCGTCGCGCATTCCCAGAGAGAGAAGCCAGTCGTGACAAAACGCGCGCCAATACGTGAACCATTCCATGTTTGTGCCGGGCTTTATGAAGAACTCAAGCTCCATCTGCTCGAACTCGCGCGTTCTGAAGGTGAAGTTTCCGGGAGTTATCTCATTGCGGAAGCTCTTTCCTATCTGTGCGACGCCAAAAGGAAGCTTGCGGCGAGTTGAGCGCTGAACGTTGGAAAAGTTGACAAAAATTCCCTGTGCCGTTTCGGGGCGGAGGTATATCTCATTGCGGGCGTCCTCTGTCACACCCTGAAAAGTTTTAAACATCAAATTGAACTGGCGGATGTCGGTGAAGTTGCATTCGCCGCACTCGGGGCAGACGATGTGATTGTCTGCGATATATTTTGACATCTGTTCGTTTGACCAGCCGGCAGGGCTTACGCCTGTCGCCTCGATGAGCTGGTCGGCGCGGTGGCGGGTCTTGCAGGATTTGCAGTCCATAAGAGGATCTGAAAAACCGCCGACGTGTCCGGAGGCCACCCATGTCTGAGGATTCATCAAAATTGCGCTGTCGAGTCCGACATTTAGGGGATTTTCCTGTATAAATTTTTTGCGCCAAGCGCTTTTCACATTGTTTTTAAATTCGACGCCAAGTGGGCCATAGTCCCAAGTATTTGAAAGGCCGCCATAAATTTCGCTTCCTGCGTAGACGAAGCCGCGGTTCTTGCAAAGTGCGACTATCTTTTCCATGGTCTTTTTACTATTTTCCATTTTCTTCTCCTTATGCAAAAGCCGAATTCTCGGCAGATTATCATATTTTTCAGTATATCCAATCGCGTGATTAAGGTCAAGGGCTTTTAAATCAGGGACTAAGGGCTTTTGGGACAGGGACATTTAAATTAGGGACTAAGGGCTTTTAGGTCAAGGGCTTTTAGGTCAAGGGATTTTAGGTCAAGGGATTTTAGGTCAAGGGCATTTAAATTAGGGGCTA
>JAVVTQ010000039.1:0-13925 GCA_036653595.1 Oscillospiraceae bacterium | reverse complement strand
TGTCAAAGCTCACCCTGTAGGAGGTGTATACCTCTCCGATATAATCGAGAGGATTCTTTGAGCCAGCCGCGCTTCCTGCCTTTTGCAGATTGCATGGCAGGTTTTCGAAAATGTATTTGCCCAAAGCGTCGGTTGTCGTCTTGTAAATATATGTCGCGTTCGCCTGGCCGCTCTTATAATCTGTCCTGTACAGCGTCACGCCCAGCTTGCCTATTGGCTCGTCTTTCGCGTCTTGAACTCCGTTGTTGTTTTTGTCAATAAAGACATAGTCGCCGATGGCGCCGACAGGAAGACGCATGTAGTTGATGACCTGATTATTCTCCACACGCCATTCGGGATCGGTATCTCCGACTGCGACCGCAGCGGCAGCCGCCGAGTTCGAAACCATCTTGTCATAGAAGATGTCTATTTCCTCGGCGGTGTACTCGGGCATGGTCATTTTTATTTCCACCGTATATGAATCGCCGCTTTTCAGAGGAGCATCTGCGGTGTAGGCCTTTTCGAAAGCGACAGCCGTCACCTCGCTCATATCGGTGGGCGCGGTTGTCGTCCAGCCGTTCCATATTGTGCTGTCCGATTTATAGAGCATCGGCAGCTCATCGGTCATCGGCCCGGTTCTCTGCGCCTTTTGCCAGTCATCGCCGACATAGTAATAAACCGTGGCTCCTGTGGCATTGACACTGTCGAGCACCGGCCTCTTTGTCAGCTGCGTGCTTCTGTCGATGGCCGTCCCGTTTGAGTTTCTGATGACATATGTATCTCCGAAAAACGGGAGGAGGTCTACAATGCGCACAGTCTTGACGGCTGAGGCCAAGTTGTTCGTCACAGTCAGCTTATACCAGACATCGCCGCCCGGATAGGTGTAGACCTTTGTTCCGACGTTTACATAGTCATTGTCAAAAGGTCCCTTGATCTGTTTTGCGATGGACAGCGCGTTGTCGTCGGTGACGGAAACCGCTTCGTTGGCGTTGACATATCTGTTTTCACCCGGCACTTGTCCCTTTCCGAGCGATGCAAATATATCGTCCACACCTCTGTCTATTGTGGTGTTTGAAATCAGACCGCCTGATGCAGCTGAGTTTTTAAAGGACAGCCCGAGCGGGTTTTCCGCGCTCAGCGGGAATTTACTGCTGCTGCTTAGGAAGGCGGGGGTAATCAGCTCTGTGACAGCAGAAGGCTTGTTCGAATTGATTATCGCGCGGTATTTGATGCTTATTTCGCCCTGAGGGGCAATGTCCATGCCCTCGAAAATAAAGAACATTCTCTTTGTCTTGACATTTGTGCCATCGGCCGCGAGAAGCGGTATGAGCTTTCCGCTTGCATCGACAGTCATCGCGTCCACCGTCTCATATCCGACCGAGGCAGGCTTTATAATTCTGCCTGTTTCGTCGGTGATTACAAAGCTGCTGTTCGCGTTATAGCCCTCGTCGAGCGTCGTATATGCCGGAATGTCAATCGCTATTATCGGGTCGCGGAAAACTTTTTTGTCCTGCGCATTGTTGCTCGCGGTAACCGTGTACTCTACCGCCGCGCCTGCGACAAAGGTCTTGCCTGCGTTTTTGGCTATATTGCTAAGAGAAACCGGAACCAAATCGGCGGACATCGGCGGCAGTTCGCTGAAAACCAGGTTGCTCGGCTTGCTGACACTCACGGCGTGTGCAGCGTGAACGCTGTTAAATATTGTGTAGGTATAATCGAGTGAGCCTGTGTTTTCTATTCTGCGCACTTCGTTGCGCATTGCATTTGAGGCCCTCTTTGCAAAAACAACGTCCAACTCAATTCCGTCGGCTGTGAAATTCTTGTTTGTGCCGGAATATCTCACCCGCACGCCCATCACGCTTCTGTTTGTGGCGTTGCTCAAATCTACCGTGGCAAAGCCGCCGTCTGCCAGAGTCTCAAGATTTTCTCTGACGTATGAGGAGGGCAGCGAGGTCCAGCTGTCCGTGCCGAGCTGCTCGTAGGTTTGGTACTCCGTCACGGCGTTTACCGCGCCTCCGTTTGCATTTTTCGCCTTGTATATACGCACGGATTTTATCGAATAGTCACCGTCTTTAAATGTGAGGGCATAGCCGGAAGCGTTGTAGTGCTTCATCGCCAGCATATTGTCTGTGACAGTGAAGCCCTCAAGCGGCAGCGGGTTTTTGCCGTCCGCATAGCCGTCCAGCCTGTATGTAACCTCAAAGTCTGACAGCAGCAGGCTCTTTTCTTCGCTTGTTTTAACTATTGTTTTTACGATTTTCCCCGGGAATGGAGCGATGTCCGACTCGCTCATATCGGTAAATGAGACGAAGTTGGTGGCCGCGTTGGCCGAGGGATTGAGAATCGGCATGACCTTGACGGTTTTCTCTGTCTTGGAGAGCCTGCTGTCGAGCGTATATCCATCGGGCGCCTTTGTCTCTTTTACTAAATAGTGAGTGCCCAGCATCTGCGCGGGAAGCAGCGTGGTTCTGGCAAACCCGCTCGCGTCTGTCGTGAAAGGCCCTGCTATTTTTACGGAGGGCTGTGTTGAGGTTCCGACACTCCAGACCTCAAACTGCGCGCCCTCAAGTCCTTTTTGAGGCGCCTTTTCCGATGTCTTTTCTACAATTATCCTGCCCATGTCGGCCTTGTCTTCGACTGTGATGTAGTATGTTGCGGCTTCGCCCTTTTTCTCAACTGTAACAGGCGATATATTCGTGTTAACCGCAAAACCCGTCGGCGCAGAAATTTCTTCGACATAATATGTGCCCGCGTCGAGATTGTCAAAGCGGCAGATGCCGTTTGCGTTTGTTTCTGCGACACCGCCCACCTTTTTGCCTGTTGTCACAGCGCCCTGCCAGAGCTGGAAGCGTGCGCCGGCGAGCGGCTCGGAGCCGTTTTGCGCGTCGGATATCTTTTTGAGCTCAACTGCGCCTTGCAAGTCATTTGAAACGCGAACCGCCGTTGTTGTGCTGACCTTGACAGTAAATTTGTGCTCTGTTGCATCAAGCGTGCAGCCTGCCGGCGCTTTTATTTCCTTTATCATATATTCGCCCGCGGGCATATAGCCCGAGGCATATGTGCCATATACGGTAAAGGTCGGGGAAGCGGCATTATAAAGCTCATATGCGCCGCCAACTCTGTGGTACAGCTCGAACACCGCTCCTCTCAGCAACACTGCCGGGTTTGTGTTGGCGGCATATTTTTCCACCGTGAATCGTCCGCTTTGAGGCACGTTTTCAATTGGATTGTCCTTGAGCTGTGTGTTCGTTTTTCCGCTCTCGACCGTGATGTCATAGGCGTTCTTGCCCGCAATCACAAAGCCCGTGGGCGCACTCGTCTCGACGACGACATATTCACCCGGGTCAAGGTATTTTGATGCGGCGAAGCCATTTGAGTCCGTGACAATTGTGTCGCGCGCATTTGCGGGATTTGATGTATCAGCGCCTTTTTCGAAAATTGAGAACTTTGCGAACTGAAGCGGCTCGCCGGTCGTTGCTCCTGCGGCATTCGTCCACTTGGTAAATTTAAGCAGTTCGATTTTGCCCTGCAAAATATTCTTGATTTCTCCGATTTCCGTGAGGCCGCTGTTGCTTGTGGTCACATTGTAGAGCGCGGCGGTGTTGTCGACATGGTTTGCCGGCACCGAGGTTTCGCGAACCACATATTCCGTGTTGGGCATGAGGTTTTCAAAAGTGAGCGTGCCGTCTGCCTGTGTCTTTCCGACCGCCACAGCCAGCGCGAGGTTTGATGTATCGGCGCCCTTTTCAAACAGCGCGAAGCCCACCTCGCCTATCGGCTGCTTTGTGCCGTCCGCGAGCATGGAAACCTTGCGCAGCGAAACCTTTTGGTATTTTATGTTTGTTATGACTATTTGCTCATTGCCGGGCGCATTCACGCCGTTGGCCGTGACGGTAAACGGACCGTAAATCCCGGTATTGACCATCTTGTACCCTGCGGGAACAGAGGTTTCCTTGAGCCAATACTGCTTTGCGGGGTTGAGTAGTCCGGAGGTGCCTGTACCGTCTGCTCTTGTTCTGATTGTTCCATAAGATTTTCCGATGCAGTCCTTGTTGTCGTAAATTGTGAATACCGCGTCTTTGATTTTTGCGGTCTTGTCATTTGCATCAGTTTTTTCAATCTTGAGTTTTCCGTAAACGGGAACGTTTACAATGGCATCTGCCCCCGAGAGGCTGACAGTCTCTCCGATTTTGACAGTGACGGGTGTCACCGTGTCCGAGACTACATAGCCTGCATTTCCGCCGACTGAAAGCTCCTTGAGCCAGTAGCTGCCCGCGTCGATGTTCGCAAAGGTGGCCGTGCCGTTTGATGTCAGCGCGGTGTATTTTGGAACTCCTGAGCATGTCTCATTTGTGAAAAGACCAAACTTGACATTGTTCATCACAGCGCCGCGCACTCCGTCAAAGGATGCGTACTTTGCGACAAGCAGCTTTCCTTGCGGATCGTTTTTAATTTCGAGTTTTTCGGTCACCGTGCCTTTTGTTATCTCAAATTCGAGCGTTCCGCCGATTGTGTAGCCGATGGGCGCGACCGTTTCCACGAGCTTATATTTTCCAATGGGCAAATAGCCCGAGAGGTATTTATCGCTCGGAGAAGTCGTGAACGTATACACCGTGGACGAACCTGCGGGTATGTAATCGACGTAGCTCGTGCCGTTAAACACTTGCAGCTTAAACGTGGCTGCAAGATATGTCACGTCAGGGGCCTTGTCGAGACTGCTGTGCTTTGTCAGCTCAAAGCGTCCGTCGCCCGATGTGTTGAGCACGGGGTTCGTGAAGAGATGGCTGTTTATTTCGTTGACCTCTACGAAAAGGTGATAGATGTCGGGCGATTTTGTGAAATTGTCGGGGGCGGACTCCTCCTCGACAAGATAATCCCCCGAGGGCAAAAGCACTGTGAGAATCTCGCCTGCGGAATCGGTCTTGCCCTCATATACAAGCTCGCCCTTTGTGAGGCCGCAGCTCGCGTCACAGACGTGGTTTCCGAGGTGCGGCTTGGTCGGTGTTCCGACCGCTTTATAGATGCGAAACACCGCGCCCTCGACAGAGAATCGGCGCCCTGAAAGTTCCGTTTGCTTGAACAGCGCTATTCGCCCGTACTTCTCGTTGACAAATTGCGGTGCAACGGTAAAGCCGTTGCCGCCCGGTGCCACAGTCGCCTGCTTTACGACGTCGGCGCGCACATAGTTTTGCGGCGCGACAAGCTCGACGATATAATAGGTTTCTCCCGGCACAAGGTCCGTAAACACAAACTGACCGTTTTTGGTTGATTTTGCCGTGCTCTTGATGTGCATCGCAGCGCAGAATTCTTTTGTCAGCGCTGCCTCCGTGAGCGTGTTTGTCCGCAGCCAGCTGTTCATGGCGGCGGCGTCCTTCTGGCTCTTGAATATTCCCATAACGGCGCCCTCAAGCCCCGCGCCGTCCTGATCTCTCTTTATGCCGGAGCCCTGTGCGGGCTTGTAGTTTTTGACCACTGCCAGGGCAATGCCCGGTGCCGATATCTGTATGGGTCCCGTCCACTCGGCCACCATTCTGTAGCCGCTCTTTATAAGCGGGGAATCGGCAAGCTCGCGCACATAATATGTCTTTGTGGGATTGAGTGCAGTCGTGAGTGCGGCGCCGTTT
The DNA here is from genome assembly GCA_036653595.1 of Oscillospiraceae bacterium. GTDB lineage: Bacteria > Bacillota > Clostridia > Oscillospirales > Ruminococcaceae > JAVVTQ01. Next base: position 8,322 of record JAVVTQ010000039.1, on the reverse strand, counting down.
TCATCCGTCAGAAGCTCGGGCTGTCCCGCCACCTTTGTCAGCTTGACAGAGGGTCCGCCGCTTATGTATTTGCCGCCGATGTCGTCGACTTCATATAATTCAAACTTTGCACCTGCCAGCAGCGCCAGCGTGCCCTTGTCGACTTTCAGTATCTTGATTTTTCCTGTTTTCGGCACGTTGTCAATTTTGGCCTCTGCAAAGCCGCCTGCGGGAACCGTAACAGAGAAATACCCGCCGTTTAGCTCAAATCCATTCGGCGCGCTCGTCTCCTTTACCCAATAGCTGCCCGGCACAAGCTTTTTCGTCTCCACGACGCCGTTCACGTCGGTGGTAAGCCCGCCGACGATGCTGTCTGCCTTTGCGGCCAGCCTGTCGGCCGACGCATTATCGGAAACGCGTGGAAATACCTCAAATACTGCGCCCGGCAGCAGCTCGACGCTTGTTTCAGAGCCTGTTGACCATGTCGCCGTCTTGACAATTTTTATATGGCCGTATGGTGTGTTTTGAATTGTTTCGGGGTTGTCGAGGCCCGTTGTCACACCGTTTGCGACAACGACATCGCGCAAGGCGGTGTCCTTTACATAGTCGCCCGAAACCGCGCTCTCGACAAGGCCGTATTCTCCTGCCGCTATCCACGGCGAGACGCCGAAGCCGTCATTTTTTGTCACAATGGTCGCCGTCTCGCTCGTCTCATAGGAGCCGTCGGCCAGTTTTTTATAGAGCTTGAAGGTTGCGGACACGCCGCCGCCCGTCACCGAGTCCACCTTCTTTATGCGAACTCTTCCTGCATTTGGCACATCGTCGACCGTTGCGTGCGCTATTGTGCGGTAGCCGGGAGTGTTGTCTCCCGACTGCACGGTTATGCTGCGCACAGTCGCGTCAAGCGCAAAGCCCTCAGGGGCCTTTGTCTCAACCAGCCAGTAGCTTCCAGGTCTGATATTCTGCGCACTTGCAGTGCCGTCTTTGCTTGTCACAAGCTTTGTGACGTCGGTGCCCGCTGTGATTCGGTCTGCCGCGCTGTCGCTTGAAAGAGCGGGGTATAGCTCGAATTCGGCGCCGTCAAGCATGACGGTCTTGCCGTCGCGCAGTCCTTGCTTGCGCACGACAACCGTCGCGTTTTTGTCGTTTGTGACATCCACTGTCAGCACCGCGTCGGCATCCGCCGAGCTAGGTGCGACAAAAGCGACTGCATTTGCATTGACAAAATATCCGCTGGGTGCCGCCACTTCTTTATACCAATATGTTTTCCCGGGCGTCAGTCCGTTAAAGCTGACTTCTCCCGTTTTGTCCTTTGTCGTGCCGGCTGCAATTGCGGCAGGCGCAGGCGAAGAGGCAGGATCTTTGTCATACAGCTCGAACCGGACATTGCCCAGATATATCGCCGCACCGCCCGAGGAGGGGGCAGAGTCCTTTTTGACAATTGTGATTCCGACCTGCTTGTCGTTTGGCACACCTATGCGCACCTCAGAATTGTTGGCAAGCTCTATGCCCGTCTTGTCAAAGGCCGCCATGCCCTCCGGTGTGACGCCGTTTATGACACGCGTCTCCGCGACATAACCGTTTGGAGTGGAGGTTTCTTTGATGTAGTATTTGGCGCCCGCCACCGGCAACAGACGAGACATCGCAACGCCGTTTGCATCGGTTGTCATCTTTTCGACGAGCTTTGTGCACTTCTCGTCTGAGTACAGCTCAAACGAGACGCCCTTTAGTGGGGCATACGGACTTCTGCTGTCCGTCTTTCTGATTCTGATGCGCGAATAATCGGCGTAGTTTGTCACCTTTTGAATGACCGTCTCGCCCTTGCCGAGCGTGACCATAATTCTTGCGTCAAGCTTCTGATAACCGACGGGGGCAGAAACCTCCTCGAGGTAATAGGTGCCTGCCTTTACGCGGGCCGCCGCCGTTGTAAACGACGTCTCGTCATTGTCGGAGTGCCAGATGGGGACGCCTGTCGCATCTGTTGTGGATATGAGTGTAGTGACAACGTTTCCGCCCACAGGCGCGTCATAGACCTTGAAAGTAGCGCCTGAAAGTCCTGTATATTCGAGGTCTGTACCCCATGCTCCGTATTTGTATATTGCGAGCACAGAATAAGCTTCGTTTGTCACATAAACCGACTTTGTTGTGTTTGACGCAACCTCAGCTTCAATCCAAGCGCTGCTGCACACATAACCGGCCGGCGCCTTTGTTTCCTTAATCCAGTATTTCCCGGCTTCGAGCGGCTCCGAGAGCCAGCCTTCGGCCGAAACTGTCGCTGTCGCAATCGGCTTTGTCCCGCTCTGCGGCATAGATGCAAAGGGACCATATATCTCGAATACGGCGCCCGCAAGATTTTTTGCGGGTTTTGATTCGTCGGTTTTGAAAATTTTCAGTCTCCCGAGCTGAGAGCGGTTGAGGATTATGCCTGTCTCTGCGGCAATGTCGCTGTTCGGGCTGACTATATCATTTCCGAGCACCGTGACAGTTTTTGTCCCCGTGAGAATTTGGTATTCGCCTTTTAATTCTTTCGGAAGCGATTTTTCTCTGATTTCATATGTCCCTGCCTCCAGAGCGTCAAAGTGAACATAGCCGCTGTCGTCCGAGGCCGCCGCAGCAATAACCGCGCCGTTCTTCAAAAGTTCAAATTCGACGCCCTTGAGCGCGACTGCGCCGGCGTCCGAGGAGCCGATGCCCTTTTTCCAAAATTCAACAATACCCGTGTCCGTCGCCGTGTCCGTGACAGTGACTTTGGTGACCCCGCTCGCGCCGTTGTATGTCACGCGTCCATCACTTCCAAGCGTTATCTTGAGCGGATTTTGCGCCATCGTGCCAAAGCCCTTTGGCGACGCCGTCTCCTTGAGCCAATAGTCGCCCTCGCGCAGGTTTTCAAATGTTACCCTGCCGCTGTTGTCGGTCTTCTTTTCGGCAGGGGTTATCACCGCGCCTTTTATGTCCTTTGCGGGCTTCGTGCATTTCTCGTCCATATAAAGCGAAAACGATGCTGTTGTATATCCGTCTGCAAGCGCCTTGTCGTCAAGGGGAAACTCTCGTCCGCCAACAGACAGCATTTTTTGAACCGTGATCGGAAACGAGCCTTTAATCGACTCGTACCACCCGAGTGTAACGTCAGCATCGGAGGTCTTTACAACCTCATCCTTTGTTGTCACAAGCGTGTATTTAAGCGTCGAATTGTTTTTGAGTATATATTCTTTCAGCTCCTGATTTGAGGAGGTTTCATAAGCTGATTTTTTAAATTTTACGGTTATGTAATAATCGCTTCTTATCGATGCCCCCGCCGGGATATTGCCGCCCTCGGTCGCAAGCTTGTTGTAATCTGTTATAGTCAGCGACTCGAGCGTGCCGTCGGCCTTTTCTTTTTTGGTGAAATTTACGCCCTCGGACATTTTTATTCCGTCTGCGGAAATCTCCACAAAATGCGCACCTCCGTCTCTCACGGGGGCGACGGGGAAGATGTCTGTCACCGAGTATTTTCCGTCGGCAAACTCAAGTCTTCCGTATCTGTCGGACAGCATTGAATTGAGGAGGTCGACCGTTATTTTGTATTTGACAAAAAACCAGTCGCGGTCGCCTCCGTTCGGATATGAGTCGACCGTCTTCTCTATCTGCCACTCGTCCGAGGCAGTGCTCTTCATCGGGGACTTTGACACGACCGTTTCGAAGGCGACAAAGTTGTCCTTGTCGTTTTCGTAGTCCGGCGCATACTGCCCGTCCATTTTTGCCACAAACTCGACCTCTGCATTGTTTGCCGTGGTCATTTTCTCAAAAGCAGCGCGTATCGAGATGGTCTTTGTGGCTCCCGGGTCAACGTCGTCGTTGAGCTGGAACAAGGCCACCGTTTTGCCAGATATCGTATATATGTCATAGGAGCTGACATCGGAGTTTATGCTTATGCCCTCTTTGCTGACGACAATGCCTTTCGGTATCTCGACAGTGAGCACCGGCGACTTGTACGCGGCGCTCGAGCTGTTTGGGAAAAATGCATACGTCGTTTGCAGCCAGAACTCCTCGCCGCTTGCAACGCTCGAAATCTCCTCTGCATTCTCCGCCGTTCCCGCGCGAATCCTTGTCTCGAGCGTTACATTTGCCGTCGACGCGGACAGGTCTACTGCCGGAAAAATTGCGACAAGCATAACCACCACGAGAATCAGGCACATTATCCTCTCGACATTTTTCTTCATTTGCAAATCTCCTCAAAAGTAATCGATGTATTATTATTATTAATTTATATATATTAGTACTCTAATAATATACTTATACAATCTCATATCAATCACACCGTTCCTATTTCCTGTTCAATTTTGATTTTTAGGGAATTTTGTGAGTATTCGATAGTTTTTTCACCCCTTTTGCACCGAAATACACCAACTCTGTTCCAAATCTGTTATTCTTGTTTCTGCGTGTCGTATGTTGTATAATATTGCTCATAAACAGTTTTTGAATATTGCCGCGCTGTCTTGAATGCAATTGAGGGGTGTGTCCATGGATAAAAAGGTCGTTGCTCCGCTGAAAATCTCTATGCTCGGTGGCTTTGACGCGCGCATCGGTGCAGAAGTACTGACGGACAAGCTTCCCAGGACAAGCCATGTGTGGACACTTCTCAAGTACCTGGCAGCTCACCCGAATATCCCTCTCTCCACAGAATCCATCATCGAGATTTTATGGGAGGACAACGAGGTCAAGAACCCCATCAGCGCGCTGTACAATCTCGCCTATAGGCTTCGCAAGATTTTGGCTGAGCCGTATGGCGGCGATGCCGTTTTCATAACATTTTCCCAAAACTGCTATATGTGGAATCCCGATTGTCCCGTCGAGCTTGATACCTCTAAGTTCGCAGAGCTTTGCAGCCATGCCGACACTGAGAAGAATGCTTCTCTCGCCGCAAAAAAGTATATTCGCGCCTTTCGCATGTACAAGGGCGAGTTTTTGAAGGGGACAGACTCGGAGAGCTGGATTATGCCCATAGCCGCCCATTACAGAGGTCTTTTTGACCGCTGCGCCTATAAAATATGTGACCATTTCCGCACACAGTCCAACTACTTGCGCGTTGCCGATATCTGTGAGTATGCCATCCAATTCGACCCATACGAAGAGGGTCTGCACGAAATTCTGCTCGACGCGCTCATGCGGCTTAATAAGCGGGCAAAGGCACTGGAATACTTCGACTACATCTCAAAAAAGCTTTTTTTCGATTTGGGAATAGACGTGTCGCCAAAGATGAGACAGCTCGTCTCCTCCCCCCATTCCGTCCAAAGCTTGTCCGGCCGCGAAGCCGTCTCGGAGCTTCTCGTCGGAAGCGGGGCCGACACCGTCGACGACAACACGCTGTTTTGCGAGCTCTATGTCTTTCGCAGAATTTATCAGCTGTTGCTTCGCACCTTTAAGCGCAGCGGTGAGGATTCCGCCCTTTTATCTCTTCGCCTCGAAAAATCAGGCGAAGCCGACGTCCCGGCAAAAGACCTGCAAAATGCCGCATCTTTTCTCCACAAGCTCATTTTGTCCACTTTCCGACGCTGCGACATAGCGACCACTCTGGCCAATGACCAGATGCTTGTGCTGATGCCAAACACCGATGTCAGAGGCTGCCTCTATGCATTTAAGCGCCTTGAACAGACTTTTTCGAAAAAATATATGCGCAAAAATATCATCTGCGTTTCCGATATTCGGGGAATTTCTCAGATTGTGAGCGAGAAAGTCAAGCCTTAATCACAAATATAGTGTTAACGGAGAAGGTCAATGCTGCGAGGGAAGGTAACTTGTTGTGCCGCAATGCTGCTGATGGCGGCTGCGCTGATTTTTGCCTCGTCATGCACGCCCTCCGACGACAACCTTGCAAAAAAAGCCGCTCTACCTGTCAATCCCGACGATATCGAGAGCAGGCTCGAAAAGGTTCGCGTTTCGGGGAAAATCGAGGTAGTCAGCGCCAAAAACGATTATGTGCAAATAGATGTTTCGGCAGCGCATAATGGTTATATTCTATTGCAATATGACCATGAGTATAAGAATAAACTGAAACTCAAGGTGGAAAAGGGCAAAATGTCCTATTATTACAGCTTGAGCCCTGACGGTTCTCCGACGCCTTTCCCATTGCAGATGGGAAGCGGCGAATACAAAATCAGCGTTCTTGAACAGGTAGAGGGCGATAAATATGCTCTCTGGCTCACATGTTCCGTCGATGCGGCGCTTGAGAGTGAGAATTCTGCTTTTCTGCTTCCCAGCCAGATAGTCTCCTATGACCGCTCTTCGGACGCCGTTCAAAAGGGACTTGAACTGACCTCCGGTGCTCTTGACGATCTCACAAAGGTGACGAAGCTTTTCAACTATATCTCGCAAAACATCGCATATGACTATGAAAAGGCTCGGCTTATCAAGGACGAGTCGATTGTCGACTACCTTCCGAGCGTCGACAAAACTCTGGCCTCGGGCAAGGGCATCTGCTATGATTATTCTGCGCTCTTTGCCGCGATGCTGCGCGCAAACGGCATCCCCGCAAAGCTCATAATCGGCTATGCGCAGCCGGGAGACATTTATCACGCTTGGAACATGATTTATATAACCGATGTCGGCTGGGTCGGGCGTAAAATATACTTTGACGGCAAATCCTGGCAGCTTGCGGACACAACCTTTGCCGCGACAGGCGAGGACAGCGACGTCGAATATGTGCCCTTGCGCGAGTACTAGACGCGCCTTTGCCATTCACCGAACGATATAAAAGCCTCAAAAGAGGAGTAGGAAAAATGATAAAACGCAATCCGGCAGACCGCCAGCTCTCCAGCCGCGACACAGCCACTTTTTGCGGCGATGCCGCGCTCTTTATGAGGGCCGGCATTCCCTTGTATGAGGGATTTTTGAGCGCCTCTGAAAATCTTCCCCCGAAATCACAGCTTCGCGCTGTATTTGCCGTTGTTGTCGAGCGAATGAAAGGCCATGTCCGCCTGTCAGAGGTTCTCATCTCTGCCGAATGCTTCCCCTCATATGCCTGTGCCATGATTGCTGCCGGCGAGGAAAAGGGGACACTCGACAATGTTTTGGCGGGTTTGGAGACACACTATGAGAGGGAGGCAGACTTCAGAAACCAGCTCAAGGCCTCACTGCTGTACCCCATAATTCTTCTTTTACTGATGACTGTCGTGGTCGCCTCACTTGTGACTTTTGTTTTGCCCGCTTTTTCCGATGTTTTGTCGCGCTTTGGCGCTGATGCCGCAAACACCTCCGCGGCGATGAACGTCTCCTTTTATGTTTGCGTGGCTATACTGGCAATGCTACTTTTGATACTGATATTTTCCTTTGCGGTGTTTGCGGTGTCCGAGACAAAAAAGGGCAGGGAGCGCTTGATGCGCCTCGCGCAAAAAGCTCCGATAGCGGGGAGAATCATCGAAAAGCTCGCCGTTCGCAGATTCATTTCCGTGCTCTCTGTGCTTGTCGCAGGCGGCTCTAATCTCGCCGATGCTGTTGCCGCTGCGGGAAAGCTGATTGAGCACAGGGGGCTTTTGCAAAAGGCCGAAAAACTCAAAACATCTCTTATGACGAATATTTCTCAGCAGGAAGCCGTCGCCGATTCGGGGATTTTTTCCGAGCGCGACTGCCTTCTCATTCGCGTTGCGGCTGAGACAGGAAATCTCGACGAGGCGCTTGACAAAATTGCCGATCGCTGCGACGGAGAGGTCTATGATTCTTTGGGTCACATTGCAGAGCTGCTCGAGCCGTTGCTTGTCGCTGTGCTGTCAATCGTGCTCGGCATTGTCATGCTTTGCGCAATGTTCCCGCTGATTGAGATAATGGGGGCCTCAGCGTAATATGGAGATGCCGAAGAGAAAAAAAGGACTTGTGAATTATATCGGATTTGTCGCAACCACGGCGATTTTTGTCGTCGTCATCACGATTGCAGTCTCGGCCTCTGCGAGTGCAAGGAAGGCGACAGCGGCGCACGGACTCGATTTTGAGTTGCAGAGCATACAGCGTTCGCTCGTGGAATGCTATGCGCTTGAGGGTGCATATCCGCCTGACCTTGCATATCTCGAAGAGAACTACGGGCTCACCGCGGACCGCGAAAATTACGTTGTTTATTATTACTATAATGGGCAAAATATTTTGCCCGATTTTGATGTCATAGAGCGTGCCGGAAGCTGACAGCAAGGACTTTGATTTTTGCTCCGATTACAACGCAATTTCTATCGCGAAGCGATAGCCGGCGGCGCAGCCGCAAGGCGAAGCGAAGCGATAGCCGGCGGCGCAGCCGCAAGGCGAAGCGAAGCGATAGCCGGCGGCGCAGCCGCAAGGCGAAGCGAAGCGATAGCCGGCGGCGCAGCCGCAAGGCGAAGCGAA
>JAVVTQ010000038.1:0-14267 GCA_036653595.1 Oscillospiraceae bacterium | reverse complement strand
TGCATAGCTGGGGCTGACGGTGTTGACGCGGTCGCTTGACTCGATTGCACCCTTCATCAAATTGACGATTCCGCCGTACTCGATGATAGCGCCTTGCTTGGGGTCAAACCCAAACACATCACCGAGGATGAGTATATCATACTTGCCTTGATACTGTATATTGTGAATAGTATATAAAGTTTTTATGTTTTTATACGTTTCCCTGGTGCGGTAGAAGGCGTTTAGGTATGAGCTTACGAGCGCTGTCTGCCAATCGTTGGCGTGGATTATATCGGGCTTGAAATCGATGTGGTCAATCGCCTCCAAAACCGCGCGTGAAAAGAAAGCAAATCGCTCACCGTCGTCATAGTGCCCATAAAGTCCGTCGCGTTTAAAATAGTACTCGTTGTCGATGAAGTAATATGTCACTGAATTGTTGACAAGCTCAAAAACGCCGCAATACTGGCTGCGCCATGCGACAGGAACATCAAAGTGGCATAAAAACTTCATTTTTGCGCGGTATTCCTGACCGATTTTGCCATAGAGAGGCATAATCACGCGCACATCCTGCTTCTTTTGCCGAAGCGCTCGCGGCAAAGCCGCGGATACATCGCCGAGCCCTCCGGACGTAGCAAAGGGATAGGACTCGCTTGTTGCAAACAGAATTTTCATAATACCTCTCCTTTTTTGTTCAAACTGTGCTTTTTTTCTTTATGTACATCGGATAACTCTCCGTGCCGGTGAGCTTTCGCCCCTCACCGACCGTGACATTCTTGTCGGTTATCACACAGTCGAGGGAGGCGCCTGTTTTAATAAAGGATCCCTGCATAACGATGGAGTTGCGAACGACAGCTCCGGGTGCAACGTGCGTGCCGCGGAAAAGGATGCTGTTTTCAACCACGCCCTCAACGACGCAGCCGTCGGCGACCAGCGAATTCTTGACATTGCTGTTCAAACCATAGCGGACCGGCGCCTCATCGCGGACCTTTGTGTATATTGTTCTTTTTCCGAAGAGAGCGGCCAGATTTTCCTTTTCGAGGAGGCTCATGGAGGCCTCGTAGTAGCTGTTTAGATTGTATATGCGGCGTACATAGCCCTGGTGCTCATAGCAGCGGATGTTGAGCGTCAAGATGTTCGACAAGAGCACGTCGCGCTCGAAAAACACCTGCATTCTGCTCTGCGCATTTTCAATCAAATCAATTAAAAGGTCGCGGCCGATGACTATGACATTCATCGACAATAGCCCGCCCTTTTCGTACCTGTTTTGCATGAGATCGGTTATGCGGCCGTCGGCATCGCGCTGAATGGTCACACAGTTTTTCGATATCTCCTCCGTGGCTGACATATCACAGCAGACCATGGTCACGTCGGCTTCCGACTCCACATGGCGGTCAATGACATCATCCAAGTCGAGGGAACAGACGTAATCGCAGTCCATCATCGCGACATACTGCACAGGGGAATTTCTTATGTATTCGAGTATATTGTATAGCGCCTCTATGCGCCCGTGGTAGACACTCTTTGAGTTTGGGGAATAGCTGTAGGGCGGGAGTATCGAGATACCGTCGCGCTTGCGGGAAAGATCCCATGAGCGCCCGCTGCCGAGATGATCCATGAGGCTGTGATAATTGCTCTTTGTGACAACGCCTACCTTTGTGGCATCGGCATCGACGAGTGAGGAAAGATAAAAATCTATCAGGCGGTACCTCCCTGCAAACGGCATGGAGGCCATGGAGCGCTCCGCCGTGAGCTCGGGAACAGAGCTGTCGTGCATATTGGCGAAGATAAGACCGAGGGTCTTGTGGTTTGTCATACAAGCTCACCGTCCTTAACATCATTATATATCATAGCCTTTGGTGCTACAACAGCATTTTTGCCGATTCTTGTCGAGCCGGCGACGACCGCTATGCCCCATTTGTCCTTGTCGGTGATGTTTTCCGGGCGATCGCCGATTTGCGCGCCCTTGCATATCACCGCATTTTCGGCGATTATCGAGTACTGAACCGACGCGCCCTCCTCAATGACGGCATTTGGCATGATAATGCTGTCGCGAACAGTCGCGCCCTCCTTGAGCACAACGCCCTCAAAAAGCACGGAAAAATCCACATTTCCATCAATTACACAGCCCTCGGAAACGATGGAATTCTGCACACATGCGGAGCCGGAGATGTAGTGAGGGGGCTTAGCCTGCGGACGGGTGTATATCTTCATGTTCGGATCCCACAGATCAAAGGGGACGTTTGGATCTATCAAATCCATGTTCGCCTCCCAAAGGCTGTCGATGGTGCCGACATCCTTCCAATAGCCGTCAAAACTGTAGGTGAACATCCGCTCTTTGTTTTGCAGCATCATGGGGATGATGTCGTGACCGAAGTCATTTCCGCTTTCGGGATTTGCCGCATCTTCTTCGAGGTACTTGCGCAGCTTTGACCAAGTGAACATATAAATTCCCATAGAAGCGAGATTGCTCTTGGGCTTTGCCGGTTTTTCCTCAAACTCATAGACGGAGCCGTCCTCACGGATGTTCATTATGCCAAAGCGGGGAGCCTCCTCCAGAGGAACCTCAAGCACCGCTATTGTGCAGTCTGCGTTGTTCTTCTTGTGGGTGTCCAGAAGCTCGGTATAGTCCATTTTGTATATGTGGTCGCCTGAGAGAATGAGCACATATTCGGGGCTGTAGCGCTCGATGAAAGTTATATTTTGATATATCGCGTTTGCCGTGCCGAGATACCAATCACTCCCGGAGGCCTTTTGATAAGGGGGGAGCACGTGTACGCCGCCGTTGAGTCGATCGAGATCCCACGGAAGACCGCTTCCGATGTATTCGTTTAGCTCGAGCGGCTGATACTGGGTCAAAACGCCCACGGTGTCGATTCCGGAGTTTATGCAGTTGCTAAGAGGAAAGTCGATGATGCGGTATTTGCCGCCGTATGGAACGGCAGGCTTTGCGACGTTCTGAGTCAGCGCATAAAGTCTGCTGCCTTGACCGCCGGCGAGAAGCATTGCTATACACTCTTTCATTGCAAGTTGTTCTCCTTGTCAATTGACTTTTTTTGTTTTGGAACCTTTATAAAAAGCGCGCTCATAGGCGGCAGATCAAAGGAAATTGATTGTGGAAATCCGTGATATGGGGTGTCCTCGCTTGCGATGAGCGTGTCGGCCACTGCGCTCTGACCGCCGTAATGTATGTCGTCGGTGCTGAGCACCACGCGGTATTTTCCGGCAATTGGTGCGCCTATCCTATAGTTCTTGCGGGCTACAGGCGCGAAATTGAAGACTGCGAGCAGCATGTTTTTGTCGCGATCCGCGCGCAGAAAAGAGATTATATTCTGCGCCTTATCGTCGAGGCTTATCCATTTGAAGCCGTCCCAGCTGTCGTCAATTTCCCACAGCGGGCGGCTGTCTAGATAGAAATGGTTCAGCTCTTTCACAAAACGCTTGAAGCTCCTGTGCATTTCGTAGTCGAGAAGCATCCAGTCAAGCTCCATGGCAAAGCGCCACTCCACAAACTGCGCAAATTCCTGTCCCATAAAGAGAAGCTTTTTGCCTGGATGCGCATACATGTAGGCAAAGAGAACGCGCATATTTGCGAACTTCGTCTCGTAATCGCCGGGCATTTTCTCGATGAGCGAGCATTTTCCGTGGACGACCTCATCGTGCGATATTGGCAAAACATAGTTTTCGGAAAAGGCATAGAACAACGAAAACGTTATCTTTTCGTGATTGCCCTTTCGAAAGAGCGGGTCGAGCGACATATATGACAGCACGTCATTCATCCAGCCCATGTTCCATTTAAAGTTAAATCCGAGTCCGCCGACATCGGCGGGCTTTGTCACAAGAGGCCAAGCGGTGGACTCCTCCGCAATCATCAGTGCATTTGGAAAACGCTTAAATACCTCGGTGTTCAGCTTTTTGAGAAAATCGATGGCCTCCAGATTCTCATGTCCGCCGAAGACGTTTTTCTGCCAGTCACCGTCTTTTCTGTCATAATCGAGGTAGAGCATTGAGGCGACGGCATCGACTCTGATGCCATCAATGTGAAAAACGTCGAACCAGTGCACGGCGCTGCTTACGAGAAAGCTTTGAACCTCATGTCTGCCATAATCGAATATGCGCGTGCCCCATTCCTTGTGCTCCTGTCTAAATGGGTTGGCATCCTCATAGCAGCAGCCTCCGTCGAACTCATAAAGGCCGCTTTCATCCTTTGGAAAATGTGCGGGAACCCAATCGACTATCACGCCGATTCCCTTTTCATGCATTTTGTCGACAAAGTACATGAAATCATGCGGCGTGCCATAACGCGAGGTGGGTGCAAAGTAGCCCGTCACCTGATAGCCCCAGGAACCGTCAAAGGGATACTCGGATACAGGCATGAGCTCAATGTGGGTATAGCCCATGTCCAATACATATTCCGACAGCTCGTCCGCAAGCTTTCTGTAATCGTAGAGATTGCCGTCTTGATACCTGCGCCACGAACCGGCGTGCAGCTCGTATATATTCATCGGGGAATGGAAGGCATCGCGCTTTTTTGAACTGTGCCATTCGCTGTCACGCCACTCATAGCCTGACAGGTCATAGTACTTTGAAGCGGTGTCGGGCCGTGTCTCGAAATGGACCGCGTACGGGTCCGCCTTATAAAGTGCGCGCCCATCAGCTGCGGTTATGAGATATTTATAGCAGTCATAGATTTTGACATTCACGCAAAAAAACTCATAAATTCCATTGTCGTCGATGAGCTGCATGACACCTTCTTTTTCGTCCCAGCCGTTGAAATCGCCGACGACAGAAACACCGCGCGCGTTTGGCGCCCAGACGCGGAAAACAACACCCTCTTTTCCATCGCGAAGCATCCGGTGCGAGCCCAGATACTTGCCTGCTTCAAAATTTGTGCCCTCATGAAACAAATACGAATCAAAATCGTTTCTCGATGTCATCTGATACCTCTGGTTTCATTTTCTGTATATAATAATAACAATTTATGAGAGCTTTTTCAACTGTTGTTTATGAATTATAGCATATAAATTTGTTGCATTGCCCTCAACATTAGTGCAGTATGCACAACAAGGTTGATAAAAATGGCGCACCTTGACGAAATGACATATGCAAAAGCAAGCAGCCGATTATGGAAATCAGCTGCTTTTCAAAAAATCGAAAGTGCTTTTTGCAAAAAAGGCTCTGCTTTGCATCAGAAACGGCTGCTGCGCACTGAATTTTAGCGGTGGCTTCAAAGAAAAGCTTTGAGCAAATGCACGAGCCGTGAGGCTCATTGGACATACGAAACAAGCGTATCGTATACAGACACAATCCTTGACCATGTATCAGGCCCAATCACTCCGTCTTGCGAAAGACCAAAAAGCGACTGGAAAATCTTGACCGAATTTGCGGTTGCCGCACCGAATATCATGTCTATTGCGAGCTTTGGAATCTTTGTATAATAGCTTCCGATAAAATTGATATATCTCTGCATGATGCCGACATCCGAACCGCGGGAGCCGACGCGCAAAGCGGTGCCGGGATACGTGATATTTGGTGCGGTCACGGAGTTAAGCACGGAATAGTAAATATCATATAGAGCAGACCAGGTTGCGGGGCCTATTATGCCGTCCGACACCAGACCGCTGAATTTTTGAAAATCCCGCACTGACTGCGAGGTCGAGTTCCCAAAAATTCCGTCGACGGCAGTTTCCGGAACATCGGAGACAAAGTTGGCTGCGATATTGAGCAGAAACTGAGCAAGCCGCACGTTGTCGCCCGTTGAGCCGGGTCTGAGAACATTTCCCGGCGGCGTGGGCGGCAGATTTGGATTTGTGATACCCTCACTCGTCAGCTCGGCGAGCTTTTTTACGGCAACGAAGATATAAGAAAGTTTATACCAGGTGGCCTTGCCGACAACTCCGTCCGTGGTGAGGAGAAAAATTTTCTGAAACTGCTTGACAGCGGCCTCCGTAGTGGCACCGAAAATTCCGTCAACGGTGCCGATGACTGGAATAAGGGGATAGTTTTTGCGAATTCGTGTCAGCTGTGTTTGAATTATGCCGACATTGCTGCCGCTGCTTCCGAGCCGCAGCGGGGTGCCGGGGTATGAGGAGAGCGTCCCGCCGACAATCGGCGCTGTAAACAGGTTGACGGTGTTTCCAAAATAATAGCGGAGAATTGCGAGCGGTGTGAAGCCCTGCTGTGCAAGCGGGACGGTTCCCCACTGCTTTAGACCGGGACATGTCGCCGTGGTGCCGTTGCAGTATTCGGCGTAGTACGGCTCCAGCACGGGCCCTTTCTTTATGAAATCGTCGAATATCTCGTCGGCTATGCGGCTGATATTGTCATAGATGTTTCTGCCATAAACGAAATATTGGTCAAAGCTTGTGGAGTTTGTTATGTCAAAGGCAAGGCCGATGCTCCTGTACCATTCGGTGAATATGCGGTTCAGCGCAAGTGAAATCTGGCAGTACATATTTGCGCGGATGGCGCTTTCTGGCCAGGTGGGGTATATCTCGCTGCAACAGACATTTTTGATATAGTCGGAAAATCTGACAGAGACATTTTGAGCGATGGCGGCAGGTCTGCCCAGATGTACCACAATATATTCGGGGATGACAACGCGGTCCAAAATATTGTTGGATATTCCCTCGTCGGGCTTGTCGGAGCTGGAGCCGGCGTCGATTCCGTTTGGCGGAATGTCGATGACGACAGGGGAGTTGTCACAGGAAAATTGCGTCAAAAGAGATATGGGCAGAAGGTCGACGGGAAGCAGAGCGGTTTCGCCTGCGAAGACCTGAACGCCGTTCACCGTGGTGGTTCGGTAGTTGGGCGAGCTTACAGACACCCGGCAGGTGGCATAGACGGGTACGTCCGTGTCGGGAGAAAGCGACAGCGACCTGTCGGGACAGTCCAGCTCAACAGGTGCGGTTTGCCCGGAAGCATCTGTGACATATATCGCTTCGGTGCAGTCGTCAAATGTGATGGTGACAAGCGCCGTCTGAACCGCTTTTGCTTCAAATGATTCGGAAACGAATACGCTAAGGTAACCCTTTTGCATAAAAATAGCCCCCAATTGTTTATTCACAACAGTATATGCGTGAATGTGCAATTGGGGACATAGTGTCAGTCGACTATAATATAAAAGTAATATGCGGCATGTCCGCGCTCAAAATCAGCAATAACCTCGTAGATATAGCCGCCGTGCTCGAATGGGACGACGAGCGAATCGGTGGGCGAAAAATCATAGCGATAACTGCTTGTGTGGCTGATTTTGAGGCTTTTTAGGCTTTGCGAAAACTCAATCGAGAGATTTTCTCCGCCCAGAAGCTTTTTTGGCGTTAGCCCGATGTCCAGCATTGAGCGCGGTTCCTCTGACACAGCGCCGGCGGTGATAAAGGACCATTCATATCCGTTTACGGCGGTGGGCACGGGCTGCAAATCCGCCATGACGGTTATTTTTGGTATGGCATATGTCGGGGATCTGCTGTCGAGATAATCCCTCAATAAATAAGTGATGCCCCCGGCAACGGCAAACAGCAGAATCGCTGCGATGATTTTTTTCACGGCTTGACCTTTCCTGCCCAGAGTTTTTGAATGCTACATAATATTATGATACCATCAAAACATCAAAAAGCAATCGTCCTCCATTATCAGTCGGGATTGTCCTTGTGTTGTTCGGCACACGAGCACGTTCCCCCACAGACACATTGCGAAGTGCATTTGTGGCAAACGGGGCACAGAAAATCACAGGTGCACTTATCCGTGCCGCAGGGACATTTCGGTGCGCAGCGGCAGTTGCCCTCATAGCCGGTTCCTGAAAGCATTGGGTTTTCTGCACTTGCGGCGTCGCTTTTGGCCTCATCAAAATTGGATGCGCCGTTTGCTGTGTCGCTTATAATTTCCGAGGAGTTTTCCTCAGGTGCAAAAAGTGAAGATTTTGATTCGAAGGCGGCCGGTGCCTCAAGGGAGTTGTGCCGAGAGCCGAAAAAGCCCGTCCCATACCAAACACCGACGCATATTGCCACTGCCGCCGCCGCTGCGATAAGCGAGAAAGCTTTTTTGGAGATTTTAATTTTGGGAGGAAGCTGCTTTAAGGTCAGAGCCACTTCTTCGGGTGAAAGGCGCTCGGGAACAGTGATGCTTTGCATGCTGTCCTGCAAGCGCTGTTCAAAGGTATCGTTATTTTTTTGCACCGATAGTCCCCCTATTCCATGACAGCGCGCAGCTTTGCAAGTGCGCGCAGTTGTTTTGACCGAATTGTGTTCGCATTTATTGCCATAATCTTTGATATTTCAGCCGAAGTATAGCCGTCACACACCGCAAGAATGACGATGGTGCGCTCCTCTTCGGTCAGCGTAGCCAGCGCTTTCAGGAGATCGGCACGGTCGCCGATTATGTCGGTGGCATCGCCGTCTGTGAGTGTTTCGGGAAGCTCCAGCGTGGCGTTATAGTACACAGCGCCTCTTTTGCGGCGCGCCTTGTTGTATAAAATTTTAAATATCCAGCCCTCAAAGGCATCGTCGTTTCGCAGCTTGGAAATACCGGCGTAGGCATCGGCCACGGTGTCCATGACAACGTCCTCGGCATCCTGTCTGCTGCCGGTCATATAATAGGCTGTTCGGAAAAGCTTGGTATAGCATTTTGAGTAAAGCTCTGCGAAAGCGTCGGCATCGCGCTGCTTTGCGCGATTGACCAGCTGCTGCATAAGAAAGTCTCCCCTCGCCGTTGATGGCCTCGCAGCCCCTCTTTGATTATAGAGGGCAGCAAGGTGTGTTTTGTTGCAATGCTTCCATTATATATTTTTTATATGCCATAAACAAGCGCCCGCAAATTGCAATATTATATTATTGCACAGCCATGCGCCATATAATGTATCGATATACAATATTCTTAGAATGTTTGCACGCAAAGCTGAGGAGGGATTCTGTGAAGCCTTTTGTAAAGAACAATGCTTCGGGAAAAATCATGGAGACGGCGACAAAAAAGATAGGGGAAAGCGAGATTGCCGAGCTTCTCGCCTTGCAGGAGGAGGCTGCCTGCGACAGCGCCAAAACAGGAGTTTACATAATGCTCGACGAAAAGGAACTTCGGGGAATACTCCTGACGGGTGAGATTATCGGAATATATGCCGGCGGCGAGCTGTGCGCGGCGGCGGGCTTTTATATCCCGCAGGACACACAAGAAAACCTCGGACGCGATATAAAACTTCCCGAGAGGGAGCTTTCGCGGTGCGCGGTGCTTGATTTTTATTTTGTCGCTGACAAATACCGCGGAAACGGTCTGGCAAAGGAGCTTGTGCGCGAATGCGTTTTGCATGCGACGTCATGGCATGGCGCGAGATATGTTCTGGCAACGGCTTCCCCAAAGAACACCGCCAGCATTGTCGCACTCATGAACACGGGCATGATGAAAATCCGCGCTTTAAAGCAAAAGTACGGGTGCAGGCTTAGATATATACTTTGCTATGACAGCCGCGACAAGAAGCTCTATTCGTCATACGATAGGTATGACTGCGGTGATTTATATGAAATCAGCCGTGCGCTGGCGCTCGGTTTTGACGGTATTTCAACCTTCAGAGAGGACGGTAAAACATATATTTGGCTGGCAAAGTGATGATTATGTGAATTTTAAAAAAAATGCTTGCATGTGTAGAAAAATATGGTAATATACATAAAGACAGTAAACTTATACTATGACATGAGAAGTGTAACAGCCAGCGCAGACATGATGAAGCCGGCAATGTCCCCTACTGCGGCTGCACCGAGTGTGTGACGGGTTTTCTTCACCTTTGTCACCCCGTAATAAAGCGCGATGGTGTAGAACATTGTCTCTGTTGAGCCCTGCATGACCGAAGCCACTCGACCGGCATAGGAATCAGGGCCATTTTGAGATATTATATCCTTGAAAATTGCCAGAGCGCCCGTCCCGGAAACCGGGCGCATGAGCATAAGCGGCACAACCTCGCGCGGGATTTTTGCGATGCCCACAACAGGTGCCAGAGCGTCGCTGAGCAGGTCCATGGCACCGCTGGATTTGAACATTGACACGGCCAGCATGATTCCGAGCATAGTCGGAGCGATGCGGTACACAATTTTCAGACCGTCGCGCGCCCCCTCGATAAAGGTTTCAAAAACATTCACGCCCTTTATCATTCCGTATACGACAATCAGGCCTATTGTCGCCGGAATCACAGCATCTGCTAAAGAAAAATTACTCATTTCCGTCATCTCCCTTTCGTCGGGCAAAGGCCTTTGCAGCGAACACCGCGCACAGCACACCCGCGGCCGAGCTTATCCAAACGCTTGGGAGAATGTCCAGCGGAGAGGTGCTCCCCGCAAGACTTCTTATTGTGGCGACGGTTGTGGGGATGAGCTGAAAAGAAGCGGTGTTGAGCACAACAAAGACCACCATATAGTTGCTGGCGACTGCGCTTGCGCCATTGAGGCGGTCAAGCTCAGCCATTGCGTCAAGCGCCATCGGGGTTGCGGCAGCGCCTAGTCCCAGGATATTTGCCGTTATGTTTAGGGATATGGAATCTATAGCATGCGGGGATTTTCCACGAAGTCCGGGAAACAGAAAGCTTGTTATCGGGGATAGAAGACGGCTGATTTTGTCACACAGCCCGGATTTCTCGGCGATGCGCATGACGCCGCACCACATGGCTACTGTGCCGCAAAGCTCCAGACAGAGCGTCACCGCAGAGTATCCACTGGCCAAAGCGGCGGTGCAAAGCTGCGCGGTTGTGCCCAGAAGCAGAGAAAACAGAGCCGAAACGATAATAATAGAACCAAAAACCCAGTTCATCAAAGCATTCTCACCTCTGTAATATCTAATGTGGTTGCTTTTGATTTATTCGATTTTTTTCATATTTAAGAGAGAGGTAAAAGTTATGAAATCGACAGGGATTGTAAGAGACATGGACAAACTGGGCAGAATTGTTCTGCCAATCGAGCTTCGTCGCACACTTGATATTGGGGATCACGACGGCGTGGAGATATTCACGGATGGGGATTCAATAGTGCTGAGAAAGCATGTTCCGACATGTGTTTTTTGCGGCAGCGAGGATGAACTGTCTGTTTTCGGCAACAAAAACGTCTGCAAGGACTGCCGCAAAAAGCTGGCAGAGGAATAGCGAAAATGACCGAATAACTCAAAAAACCGTTTCGAACAGCGCGTCACGTTTTGCGCTTTGTTCGAAGCGGACTTTTTTAATTTCACAAAAAAGCGGAGGGTCAAACCTCCGCCAAACGATTTTTTCTTTGAGTGAGCGACTATTTTGCCGCCGTCAGCTTTTCAAGCAGACTCTCCACACGTCTTCTCGCGCGGGCGGGGAGCGTCCATCGAAGGGACCTCTCGAGCAGCGCGGTGTTGGCGCCGTGGCAGAGCAGATAATTTTGCAGCATTTCGACTTTCGGCTCGCGGCCGGGAATCAGAAGATAGAGCACAAACCATTCCTCAGGGGTTGTGAATTTGACGTTGACCCCGCAAATTTCACGGCTGCACGGAGTGCAGGATGCGTCAAAGGGGTACATCGTGCACACGCCCTCGGCCTCGTCGCGTACGCCGAAGCCGCACATCAAATCGACATTTTCACCGGAAATGTTGAATTTATAAAAGCGCTCTGTGAGGTATACCCCGCTCTTGTCCTGCTTTGTGCCAACGCCCAGCCTTGAGAGAAGCCCGACGGCATTTTGCACGCATTTCGGGGTGACGAGAATGTCGATATCGTGCGGATCCTCCACCAAACCGAGATAGTGCAGCATAACCGAGGCACCGATGCCGTAGACTATGCCCGCACGGTTAAAACAGTCGGAAATGGTACACATCGCGCCCAAAAGGCTCTCGCGCAAATCAATCAGCTCCCAGCTGTGAATATCACAAAATTCAATTATATTTTACATTATATATCCACGGGGCGCAAGTATCGCTGCGGCAAGGACGACATATATTTGAACGCGCACTTTTAATAATTATCCCGATGTGCTATAGTAAACTTACATATAAATACGGAGAATTAAAGATGACGCTTGCGAATATGCTGCTGCTAGTCTGCCCGCTTGTTTTCTTTGCCAGCTTTGTGGACAGCATTGCGGGCGGAGGCGGTCTTATCAGCCTTCCGGCATATCTCGCGACAGGAATTCCGACGCACATGGCCTTTGGCAGCAATAAGCTTTCGGCAAGCGTCGGCTCACTCACGGCGATAATAAAATACAGAAAGAGCAAGCGCATAGATTTTAAAGCGGCGGGAATTTCGGCCGTGCTCGCACTGGCAGGCGCATTTGCGGGAACTAAGCTCAATCTTGCAATAGATGCGTCCGTTATGAAAAAAATAGTGATAGTCGCCATACCCTTTGTCGCGGTCTTTGCGCTTTTATTTGACGCGAAAAAGCACAGGCGCGAGCCCCAGCACGGCGCAGAGCTATACCTTACATGCGCGGCTATCGGCTTTGTGGTGGGCATATATGACGGACTGATAGGCCCCGGCACCGGCACATTTCTTATTCTGGGCTTTACGGCAATATCGGGCTTTGACTATGTGACGGCCAGCGGAAACGCAAAGGTTGTCAATTTTGCCTCCAATATAGCAAGCCTTTTTGTTTTTCTCGCCGATGGAAGCGTTTACTTCTCACTTGCGGTTCCTGCGGCGCTGTGCGGGATTGCGGGGGGATGGCTCGGCAGCAGTTTCGCGGTCAAAAATGGCAAAAGAGTGGTCAAAACGATGATGCTCTTTGTGCTTGTCGGAATACTGATAAAGCTGGTTGCTGATTTATTGTGATAAAGGTGATGTGAATGCAAAAATTTAATGTTGGACTCTTTAATGACTCGTTTCCACCGACAATTGACGGAGTGGCAAACGCAACGGTGAACTATGCGCGAGTTATACAAAACGGGCTTGGGAATGCGACGGTGGTCACGCCGTATTATCCCGAGGTAACGGACGACTATCCGTTTGAGGTGGTGCGCTATCCGAGCGCCTTTATAAACGGAATGTACGACTACAGGGTGGGTAATCCGTTCAGCGTAAAGACAGTCAATGAGCTTTGCGACAAGAATCTGCAAATACTGCACTCCCACTGCCCAATAATTTCAACGGTTTTGACTCGCGTGGTGCGAAAGCGCACACATGCGCCTATAATATACACGCACCATGCAAAGTTCGATATAGAGATAGAAAAGCTGACAGCAAGCGACGCTCTTCGCCGCGTCTCGCTCAAGCTGCTTATCAGCAACATAAGCGCCTGCGACGAGATATGGGTGGTTTCCGAGGGCGCGGGCGAGAATCTGCGCAGCATGGGATACAAGGGCGATTACATTGTCATGCGAAACGGCACGGATTTTAATTTGCGGCGCTCCTCGGAGGCGCAGCTCGACGAACTGAGAAAGAAGCACGGGATAGAAAAGGATACACCTGTTTTTCTGTTTGTCGGGCGCATGATGTGGTATAAGGGCACAAGGCTTTCTCTGGATGGTTTGAAAATCGCAAAGGAGAGCGGGGAGAAGTTCAAATATGTGCTCATCGGAGACGGCACTGAGAAAAAGGACATCGAAAACTACGCCAAAAAGCTGGGACTGGAGGATGACTGCCTGTTTACAGGTGCCATTCGGGACAGGGAAGTGCTGCGCACATATTTTTGTCTCGCCGACCTCTTCTTGTTTCCGTCCGACTTTGACACAAACGGAATCGTTGTGAGCGAAGCCGCAGCCTGCAGTTGTCCGAGCCTTTTGCTCGAGGGAAGCTGCGCGGCCGAGGGTGTCGTCGACGGAAGGACAGGACTGATAATCGGCAGGACAGCCGCGGAAATGGCGGGAAAAATAAAGATAGCCTGCCATAACCGCGAGGCGATGCGCAAAATCGGCGAAAACGCGTCGCGGGAAATTTACCTGTCCTGGGACGATTCAATCCACATGGCATATGAGCGCTACAATGTTGTCTATGAAAAGTATAAATACGACGACAAAAAGGCAAAATCGATGACACCGCTTATAGATACTCCTATAAACCAGCTCATTCAAAATTACAATTCGGGCAGGGAATATCTCGGAGGTATGGTAAACGGCGCACAGGATTGGATGTCTGACCTTGCGGATGAGGCGCGCGCGGAGATGCGCAAAAAGTACGATGAGACAAAGGAAAAGGTGGGCGAAAAGCTGGAGCACACAGACAAGAAGTGAAGCTTCGAGAGTTGCCATGCGCAGTGAAGCGGCGATATAGCACAGTCCGGAGGCCTCGCCGGATGTCTGACCTTGCGGATGAGGCGCGCGCGGAGATGCGCAAAAAGTACGATGAGACAAAGGAAAAGGTGGGCGAA
>JAVVTQ010000037.1:0-14917 GCA_036653595.1 Oscillospiraceae bacterium | reverse complement strand
AATTCAAAATCAAGAGCAGTGTGAGGCGGTGCTCTCGCAGCTCGAGGGCGCCGATTACGCTATAACAGATATAAAAAAAGGCAAGCGGACCCGTGTGCCGGAGCCTCCCTTTATCACCTCTACGCTTCAGCAGGATGCCTCGCGGCGTCTTGGCTTCACCTCCCGCAGAACGATGCGCGCGGCACAGGAGCTGTATGAGGGCATAGATATCGATGAGCTGGGCTCAATGGGTCTGATAACATATATGAGAACAGACTCGCTTCGAGTGTCTGAGGATGCCGTGGCTGAAGCAAAAAGCTACATTGTCGACAACTTCGGCGCGGAATATTTTTTCGACGGCGAGCGCACCTATAAGAGAAAAAGCGCCTCCACGGTACAAGACGCGCACGAGGCTATACGCCCCACGGTAATAGAACTGACGCCGGACATGGCACAAAAATCGCTCACCTCCGACCAATACAAGCTGTACAAGCTTATTTGGGAGAGGTTCATAGCCAGCCGTATGGCGGATGAAATTCTGTCCACGGTTGCGGTGACTGTGGAAGCAAACGATTATGTTTTCAGGGCTACCGGTTTCACTGTGCTCTTCGACGGATTTACAAAGCTGTACGAGGCCGCCACGGACGAAAAAGCCGAGTCCCCGACGACGCTGCCGGAATTGAAAATGGACACTGTTTTGCGCAAGAAAGAGCTTAAATCAAACCAGCGCTTTACACAGCCGCCGCTGCGCTATACCGAGGCGGCTCTGATTAAAGCGCTTGAAGAAAACGGAATCGGGCGCCCCTCGACATACGCTCCGATAATTTCCACAATAATTGACCGCGGCTATGTCGAGCGAGAGCAGAAGCAGATGAAGCCGACGGCTCTCGGAACTGTCGTGACAGAGCTTATGACGGCTCAATTTCCCAATATCGTCGATGCCAAATTCTCCGCAGGCATGGAGGAAAAGCTGGACAAGATTGAGGAGGGCAAGTCGGAATGGGTTGCGACGCTAAGCGACTTCTATGGCGGCTTTGAAAAGTCGCTCAAGGACGCGGAAATCGCACTTGAGGGTCAAAAAATGAAAGTTCCCGAAGAGGAAACCGACATCGTGTGCGAGCTTTGCGGGCGAAATATGGTGATAAAGACAGGGCGTTTCGGAAAGTTTCTCGCATGCCCCGGCTTTCCGGAATGCCGCAACACAAAGAAAATCGTAAACGAGACGCAGGGCTTTTGTCCGAAATGCGGCGGGAAAATCCTGCAAAAGCGCTCGCAAAAGGGAAGAATATTCTACGCCTGCGAAAAGGGCGTTGCCTGCGGATTTATGAGCTGGGACGAGCCGAGTGCCGAAATGTGCCCAACCTGTGGCAAGAGTTTGTTCATCAAAAAAGGAAAAAATCCCAGCGTGTACTGCCAGACAGAGGGCTGCGGCTACAAGAAGGAAACAGAAAAATGACATCAGCAACCGTTATTGGCGCAGGGCTGGCAGGCTGCGAAGCGGCGAACACACTTGCAAATAACGGTGTGCTTGTGACGCTTATAGAGCAAAAGCCAAATAGAAAATCGGCAGCACACAAGCTCGATTCCTTTGCCGAGCTTGTGTGCTCCAACTCTTTGAAATCCTCATCGACATCAAGTGCCGCGGGCTTGCTCAAAGCCGAGATGCGGCTCATGGGCTCGCTTTCGCTTGAAGCTGCCGACATTTGTGCAGTCGCTGCCGGCGGAGCGCTTGCAGTCGATAGGCTGATTTTTTCAGACTATATTACAAAGTGTATTAAAAGCAACAAAAATATCAACATCGTCGCCGAACAAGCGGCCGAAATAGACGATTCGTCTCCGGTCATAGTTGCCACGGGTCCGCTCACCGACGGGGAGCTTGCAGTGCGGCTTTGCGAGCTGTGTGGAGAAAAAGCGCTGTCATTTTATGATGCGGCGGCGCCGATTGTCAGTGCGGGGAGCATCGATATGGAGCGTGTGAGCGCCGCTTGTCGTTATGGCAAGGGCACAGACGACTATCTCAACTGCTTCTTTGACAAGGCCGGATATGAGCATTTTTGGGGGGAGCTTGTCGCCGCGAAGACGGCGCAGCTTCACAGCTTTGACGAAGAAAAAAGAGTATATGAGGGCTGTATGCCGATAGAGCGCCTAGCACAGCGCGGAATCGAGAGCGTGCGCTATGGCCCGATGAAACCGGTCGGGCTGGTCAACCCGCAGACAGGCCACAGGCCATGGGCAGCTGTTCAGCTTCGCAGGGAGAATGAAGAGGGCACGATGTATAACATCGTGGGATTTCAGACGAATTTGACTTTCCCTGAGCAAAAGCGAGTGTTTTCTCTCATCCCCGGCCTGGAGAATGCCGAGTTTGTCCGCTATGGCGTGATGCATCGCAACAGCTTTTTAAACTCGCCAAAGGTGCTGCTGCCGACGCTGAACCTCCGCACACATGAGAATGTATTTATTGCGGGACAGCTGACGGGCTTCGAGGGATATATGGAGAGCGCGGCTTGCGGAATTCTCGCGGCCAGATTTCTCCTTGACAGGCTAAAAGGAAAAGTGAGCGCGCTTCCGCCAAAAAGCTCGATGTGCGGTGCGCTGCTGAGATATATAACGGCGGAGAACAAGGACTTTCAGCCGCTGGGAGCAAATATGGGCATACTGCCGCCGTTAGGCGAGCAGATACGGGACAAAAGACTGAAATATGAAGCGCTTGCAAACAGGGCGCTGCTTGAAACGGAGGCATATTTAAATGAAAATAGTGATTGACGCTTTCGGAGGCGACAACGCACCGCTCGAGGTGATTAAAGGAGCCGCGGCGGCGAGGGCGGAGTATGGCGCAGAGATTTGCCTGACGGGCAACCGCGAGAAAATCGAGAGCTGCGCCGCTGACAACGGCATATCGATTGTCGGAATAGAAATAGCACAAGCAGAGTCGGTCATGGAAATGCACGACGACGCAAAGCTGGTGCTCAAGCAGAAAGCGGACAGCTCTATGGCGGTGGGGCTTCAGATGCTCGCCGACGAAAAAGCAGACGCCTTTGTGAGTGCGGGCCCGACCGGTGCGCTGCTCATGGGCGCGACTATGATTGTCAAGAGGATAAAAGGTGTGAAGCGCCCGTCGCTGTGCGCCGTCATACCAAATCAGACGGGCTCGTTTCTGCTGATAGACTGCGGCGCAAACACCGAGTGCCGTCCCGAAATGCTCGAGCAGTTCGGCGCGATGGGCTCGATTTATATGAAAAATGTGATGCATGTCAAAAGCCCGCGCGTCGGACTTATAAATAACGGCTCTGAGGACACGAAGGGAACACCGCTGCAAGTCGAGGCATATAGGCTGCTTAAGACAAACGGCGAAATAAACTTTGTCGGAAATGTTGAGGGGCGCGATATCCCGACGGGCGGCTGCGATGTCGCCGTCGCGGACGGCTTTACGGGAAATATAGTGCTCAAGACGATAGAGGGCATGGGCAGCGCGATATTTGTGCGGTTAAAAGGCGTATTTATGAGCAGCCTAAAGACAAAGCTCTGCGCAGCTGTGCTGAAACCGGCAATGCGCGAGTTCAAAAACAGCATGGACTATTCGAAATACGGCGGCGCACCGATAATCGGGCTCAAAAAAGCTGTGGTCAAGGCTCACGGCAGCTCCAATGCCGAGGCTGTCAAAAATGCAGTCAGGCAGGCCATCGTGTGGAGTGAAACCGGTGTAAACGAAGAAATAGCGGCATCTTTCGCAAAGGCAGAGGAATAAAAAAATGACCGAACTTGAAAAAAAAATAGGATATTCCTTCAAGGATTTGGCGCTGCTCAAGGAGGCGCTCACACATTCCAGCTTCGCAAATGAGCACGGAAGAAGCAAAATGCGCTGCAATGAGAGACTGGAATTTCTCGGAGACTCGGTGCTTTCAATCGCCGTTTCGGATTATATATTCAAAAAATATCCGGACACGGACGAGGGAGAACTGACACGGGAGAGAGCCAATCTTGTCTGCGAGGGCACACTTGCAAAGGTGGCAGCCGAGCTGAATTTGGGCGACAGCCTCATGCTGGGAAAGGGCGAGCTTAAAAACAAAGGCGGCGAGCGCCCGTCAATTCTTGCGGACTGCTGCGAGGCCGTCATTGCCGCAATTTATCTCGACGGCGGGATGGACAGCGCACGGGCTTTTGTCATGAGGTTTATCATCAGGCAGGAAAAGGAGCTTGAGAGCGCGCGCGACTACAAAACAGAGCTTCAGGAAATCATACAAAAGAATCCGGAGGAGCGTGTGCGCTATGTCGTCGTCTCGGAAGACGGCCCCGACCACGACAAGTCCTTCACCGTCGAGGTACACCTCAACAGCAATGTCATAGGCTCCGGGACGGGCAGAAGTAAAAAACAGGCGGAGCAAAACGCCGCGCAGGAGGCCTTGGCCCTCATGGGGTTGTGATGGGAAAGCACGCAAATCTTTCAATTTTCGTCCCGCACAACGGCTGCACGAACAGGTGCGTTTTCTGCAATCAAATTAGGATATCGGGCGCCGACAAAACACCGACCCCGCGAGAAGTGACGGAGCTTTGCGAGCGCTTTTTGCCAAAGAGCAAGAATGGAGCGGATACGGAAATTGCCTTTTTCGGAGGCAGCTTCACCGCCATCGAGAGAGAGCTTATGGACTCGTTGCTGCGAGCCGCACTTCCTTTTGTCGAAAATGGGCGTGCTGTGGGAATCAGGCTGTCCACACGCCCCGACGCAATAGACGATGAAATACTCGACGATTTAAAGCGCTTTAAAGTAACCTCAATAGAGCTGGGTGCACAGAGCATGTGCGATGACGTTCTCGCCGCAAATAAGCGCGGGCACTCTGCGCAGGACGTCATAAGTGCCTCTGAAATGATAAAGCAGGCGGGTATTTCCTTGGGGTTGCAGATGATGGTCGGAATGCTGGGCGAAACAGACAGCGAAAAAGGTGCGTTGGAAACGGCTCGGAGCTTTATTGCGATAAAACCCGACTGTGTGCGCATTTATCCTACGCTCGTCGTCGAAAACACAGAGCTTTGCGACATTTACCGCGCCGGCAAATACACGCCTCTTTCACTCGACAGAGCGGTCGAAATAACGGCACGGCTCATTGCTATGTTTGAAAAAGAGAACATAACAGTGCTTCGCGCAGGTCTTCATTCTGACGAGTCGCTTCAAAAAAGTCTGGTGAGCGGCCCTTTTCATCCGGCATTTGGCGAGCTTTGCCGCGCAAGGATTATGAGAGATGAGCTTGAAAAGCTGCTCGAAAATCAAGGCGAGGGAAACTGCACAGTCTGCGTGCCGCGCGGATTTATGAGTAAAGCACAAGGACAGAAAAAATCAAATATCAATTATTTCCTCAAACGCGGAATTTGTGTTAAAATTGAAGAGACAGATGCCGATAAGCCGTATTTAAAACGTTAAACTTTTGCAAAGGGGAATACATTTGCAACTAAAATACATAGAGATTCAGGGCTTTAAGTCCTTCCCCGACAAGACCAGGATAGCATTTGACCACGGATTTGCCGGGATTGTCGGGCCAAATGGCTCGGGCAAGAGCAATATCAGCGATGCCGTGCGCTGGGTTTTGGGCGAGCAATCGACAAAATCACTGCGCGGCGATAAAATGGAGGACGTCATATTCGGGGGCACACAGCTGCGCAAGGCGATGGGCTTCGCGCAGGTTTCGCTGTGCCTTGACAACACCGACAAGCGCATAGATTCGTCCGATGAGATAATCGTAGCGCGCCGTTATTACAGAAGCGGTGACAGCGAATATGTTCTCAACGGCGCGACGGTGCGCCTGCGCGATGTGCGCGAGATGTTCATGGACACCGGGCTAGGAAGAGACGGCTACTCAATAATAGGGCAGGGCAAAATAGCCGAGGTTGTGTCTGCAAAAAGCACCGAGCGTCGGGAAATTTTTGAGGAAGCCTCCGGAATTGCAAAATTTCGCTTTCGCAAAAATGAGGCGGTCAGAAAGCTTGAGGGCGCAGAGGACAATCTGGAGCGTCTTCGCGATATAATCGGTGAGCTTGAGGGCCGCATTGAGCCGCTCATGCATCAAAGCGAAAAAGCATTGCAGTTTCTGGAGCTGTCAAAACAGAAAAAGGAACTGGAAATCACGCTTTACTGCAACACAATAGAGCGCGCACGCGACAGCTTGCGGACGCAGGATGACAAGGTTAACATTGCAAAAAATGACTATTCAAGCATAGAAGAGCGGTTGGCGGATTTGAATAAAAGCGTGGAGGAGAGCTTTGAAAAAGGCCTTTTGCACAACGCCAATATAGAGAGCTTCAACAGGGAAATCGTGTCCTACGCGGAGCAGGCGGCGGAAATTGAGAGCAGCATCGCCGTGCTTCAAAACGATATTCTCCACTCGCAGGAGCGCATAGCGGAGCTGACAGAAGACAAGAGAGCGCTGTCCGAGAGCGGGAATGCCCTGCAAAGCGAGAACGAAAAGAAAAAGGCCATGCTCGCGGAAATGCTCGCCGAGCTAGAGCTTCTGGACAGCCGTATAAAAAGCTCGCAGGACGAGCTTTTAAAGCTTGCACAGAGCAGCGAAATCAGCGACAAAAACCGTGCTGAGGCGGCGCACCGACTTTCCGAATTGAAAAATGAGGCGACCGAGCAAAAGGTTGCCATAGTGTCGGCTCAATCCTCTGCGGAGTCGCTCGAGGCGCACGAGGAAATTACCACACAGCAGCTCAGGGCGCTGTCGGACA
Source organism: Oscillospiraceae bacterium (assembly GCA_036653595.1). Taxonomy (GTDB): domain Bacteria; phylum Bacillota; class Clostridia; order Oscillospirales; family Ruminococcaceae; genus JAVVTQ01. The sequence goes on along the minus strand of JAVVTQ010000037.1, from coordinate 8,221 downwards.
GGCTCGCACAGTCAGAATCCGAGCATGGCAAAAATGACGAATATCTGAAAGCTCTGCTCGCGGATATAGCGGACAGGGAGAACAAGAAACGCGGCTTCGAGATGAAGCTTTCGGCGCGCGAACAGGAGTTTGAAAAACTCTGTCTCACTCTGGAGCAAAAGGATAAGGCAATTGCCGAGTCAGAGCAAAAAATGTCTGTGCTGACAGAGCTTGACAAGTCGATGGAGGGCTTTTTTCCAAGTGTGCGCCGCGTTGTCGAGGCCTCCAAGGAACGAAGACTGCGCGGTATTGTCGGGACGGTTGCGTCACTTATAGAGATAAAAAAGGGCTGCGAGACGGCGATTGAAATCGCACTCGGAGCGTCGATACAAAATATAGTTGTAGAGGATGAGCGCGCCGCAAGAGACGCGATATCATTCCTAAAGGACAGCAAGACAGGCAGAGCGACTTTTCTGCCGATTGACACGGTCAAGCCAAGCTCTTTTGATTTGCAAAGGGAGCTTGCATCAGAGGGCGTTGTCGGCCTTGCGAGCACGCTTGTCACCTGTGACAGAAGATATGCCGACATAATAAGCAGCCTGCTAGGAAGAATAATTGTGACACAGGATCTTGACACGGCCTCGTCGCTTGCGCGCAGAATTAGCTACAAATACAGAATCGTCACCATGGACGGACAGGTGGTCAACGCGGGCGGCTCATATACCGGCGGCTTTATTTCGCGCCAAGCGGGTGTTTTCAGTCGAAAAAACGAGATTGAGGAGCTTCGCATAAAGTCCGAGACGGCGAGAAATGCGACAGTTGAGATACGAAAACAACATCAGGAGCTAAAAAATGAAATAATCTCTCTCAAGGCAGAGGTTACGGCATTTTCGAGCGAGCTGATAACGTGCAACGAGGATAAAATTCGCGCGGAGTCAGAGCAAAAGAGACATTTGGGAGAGCTTGCGACACTCAGAGAGAATATTGAAAACGGAGAGGCAGAGCTTGTCTCAACTGCAAAAAAACTCGCGGAAAAACGCGCGCTGATTGCAAATGCCGAAGACGCCATTGCCATGCTGACAGAGGAGAGCGGCAAGCTTGAACGCGCCTCCTTCTCCGAGGGCGCCGAAACTTTCTTAAAGCGCAGCGGGGAGCTTTCCGAAGAGTTGTCCGCTCAAAGAATAAAGCGCGCGGAGCAGCAAAAGGACATAGAAGGTCTTCAGCAGTCGATCTCGACGCTTGAAAAAAGCGGCGGCGAGACAACGGACCGCTTTTCACAGCTATCCGCGGCGATTGATTCTCTAATGGAAGAAAATCTCCGGCGCGAGCAGCAGATAGAGGACAGGCGCACGGCGGTGGAGCGCATAAAAAACGACACAATCGCAAAACGCCGCGCTATCGACGATGCTGTTTCGGCGAGGCAGGAGCTGCAAAAGGAGAGTCTTGATACGCGCGCCGAATATGACAGAGCGACAAAGCAGCGCGAGGAGATAGGCAGCGAAATCGCGCGATTGGAAGAGCGCAAGACGGCTCTGCAAAAGGACTATGACCAGTACATTTCAAGGCTTTGGGAGGAGTACGAGCTGACGCGCACAGAGGCGGAAAAGCTCTGCGTGGAATTTGAATCGATAACGGAGCTGCGGCAGCAGGTTGGACAGATAAGGTCAAAAATAAAGGCGCTTGGCAGCGTAAATGTGGCGGCGATAGACGAGTTCAAAGAAGTGAGCGAGCGCTACAAATTTATGACTGTTCAGGTCGGCGACATAGAGAGATCAAAAGCCGAGCTTATCCGTCTGATAGAAAGCCTCGAAAGCGAGATGGCGGTGCTCTTTACAAAGAGCTTCAACGAGATAAACAATCGGTTTCGCGTGGTCTTTGTCGAGCTTTTCGGTGGCGGAAGCGCAACTCTTTCATTGACCGACGAAACGGATGTGCTGGAAAGCGGAATAGAGCTTGATGTTCAGCCGCCCGGAAAGGTGATAAAGAATCTGGCGTCTCTCTCCGGAGGCGAGCAGTCTCTCGTTGCGATAGCACTTTATTTTGCGATATTGGCCGTTAATCCATCGCCGTTTTGCATTCTCGATGAGATTGACAGCGCATTAGATGACAGCAACGTGCTGCGCTTTGCAGATTACATAAAACGCGTCAGCAAGAACACGCAGATTATCGCAATCACGCATCGCCGCGGCACGATGGAGGCGGCTGACATACTGTATGGCGTGACCATGCAAGAAGAGGGCGTGTCAAAGCTGCTGAGACTCGGCATAGAAGAAGCGCAGCTCGTCCTTGACGGAAAGGCTGCGGGAAAATAACAGCGGGGTGTAAACATGGGATTTTTTGAAAAGCTTAAAGACGGGATGAAAAAAACGAGGGAAAGCATTGCCTACAACCTCTTTTCCCACAAGATAGACGACGAGTTTTTCGAGGAGCTGGAGGAGCGCTTGATTTTGTCCGATGCCGGCGCAAAAACCGCGTCGCGGCTTGTGGATACGCTTAAAAACCAGGTGGATGACAAGTTTGTGACGGATGCCATGGTCGCGGTGGAATTGCTCAAGGGAATCTGCTGCGAGAATCTCGAGGCCGAAGAGCCTTTGGACATGAGCGGAAAACCGGCTGTAATTCTGCTCATAGGGGTTAACGGCGCGGGAAAGACGACGACGGCGGGAAAGCTCGCAAAGCTTTACAAATCTCAGGGAAAAAGTGTGATTTTGGCGGCGGCGGACACCTTTCGCGCGGCGGCTGTCGACCAGCTTCGCGTCTGGGCCGAGCGCAGTGGCGTCGGTTTTATAGAAGGTGCGAACGATCCTGCGGCGGTTATTTATGACGCCGTTTCAAGCGCACAGGCAAAGGGCACGGACATAGTCGTCTGCGACACGGCAGGACGCCTGCACACAAAGAAAAATCTGATGGATGAGCTGGCGAAAATGTCGCGAATTATAAAGAAAGCCTCTTCGCAGGCCTCTGTTGAAACGCTGCTTGTGCTGGATGCCGTCACGGGACAAAACGCTATAAATCAGGCCCGCGAATTTGCGGTGAGCGCAGGTGTGAGCGGGATTGTTTTGACAAAGCTGGACGGAACGTCGAAGGGCGGCTCTGTTATGGCGATTAAAGACGAGCTTGGAATACCGGTGCGCTATATAGGCGTCGGCGAGGGCATTGATGATCTCGATGTCTTTGTCCCGCGTGAATTTTGTGATGCGCTGTTCGGCGCGTGACCGCCAAGGTAAAACGGATGGAGCAGAGATGAAGGACAAAATTTTTGTCGTAGCCACAAATAATGCCCACAAGCTTTCGGAAATGCAAACACTCCTCAAAGGCCTCGGCTATGACTGTATGTCGCTGAAGCAAGCCGGCATAAGCATAGAGATAATCGAAAGCGGGAGCACGTTCATGCAAAATGCGCTTATCAAGGCGCGCGCCGTCAGACAGCTGTGCGACATGCCGGTCATAGCGGACGATTCCGGGCTTTGCGTGGATGCTCTGGGAGGCGCACCGGGCATATTCACGGCGCGCTACTCCAAAACAGGCACAAGCGAGGCAAACATGGAAAAGCTGCTCTGTGAGCTTGACAGAACCCCCGACGGCAAGCGCACGGCGCGCTTTGTCTCATGCATCGCCGCCGTCATGTGCGACGGCAGCGTCATTACGGCGAGGGGCACGCTGGAGGGCTTCATAGGGAGAGAAAAGCTCGGAGAAAATGGTTTTGGATATGATCCGATTTTTTATCTGGACAGCGATCTCAGTCTTGCTCAGCTCACGGACGAACAGAAAAATGCAATAAGCCATCGCGGCAGGGCGCTGAGACACCTAGCGCTCAAGCTGAGGGGAATCAAAAAAATGAGGAGCATAAAATGATGACAAGCAAACAGCGCGCACAGCTTCGAAGCTGTGCAAATGGACTGGACACCATATATCAAATCGGCAAGGACGGCATAGACGATGCGTTGGTCAAGGGCGTCGGTGAAGCGCTCAAAGCGCGCGAACTGATAAAGCTCAGAGTGCTCGAAACCTGCGAGCTGAGCGCAAAAGAGGCGGCGGAAAAGCTTTCTCAAATGCTCGCGGCCGAAAGCGTGCAGGTGATAGGCTACAAGTTTGTGCTCTATAAGCGCAACAGAGAAACAGACAAATACGGGGTCTGATATATGCGGGTGCTTTTTTACGGCGGCGCATTCAGCCCGCCCCATCTCGGACATGAGAAGCTGTTGAGATTTGCGATAAACGAGCTTAATCCGGATCTGACGCTTGTTGTGCCAACAGCCATTTCTCCACACAAGCAAAAAGCCGAGGTTTCTTTTTTTCATCGCTGCCGCATGGCGCATTCTTTGAAAAAATGCGGGGAAAATGTCGTCATAAGCGAAATTGAAAAAGGCAAGCGAAAGAGCTTTACACTAAAATCAATCAAATATATCAAAAAACGCTACAAAAATCCCGAAATACTTCTGCTTCTCGGCAGCGATATGCTGACAACCTTCGACGAATGGCATCGATTCAGACGAATTCTCTCTATGTGCACGCTCGTCGCCGCGAGGCGCGGAGACAAAACGGACGTGGACATGGAAAATGCCGCGATTATGCTCGAAAAAGCGGGGGGCAAGGTTATTTTGCTCGATTTCTGTCCGCTTGACATAAGCTCGACAGAGCTAAGAGAAGTTATCAAAAGTGACTTGCAGACCACGGAATATCTGGCGGAGGATGTCAGAAAATATATAGAAAAAAACTCACTGTATAGGCGGTAAGGAATTGCCATGACAAAAGAAGAGGCAAAAAATCTTGCAAGGTTAAAGCTGTCCGACGAACGTTTTTATCACACGGAATGTGTGGCGCAGGCGGCTTGCAAGCTTGCACAGATGTACGGCGGAGACTCGGAGCGCGCAATGACGGCCGCTTATCTCCACGATATACTGAAAGAAACGCCTTTGGATGATTTATTGAAAATAATAAAGAGCTCTGATATAATAAGCTACAAGGCTGTCGAGGACAGCACTTCGCTGTGGCATGCATATGCCGGCGGAATATGGGTAAAAACAGAGCTTTTGCTCGACGACGAAATAGCGGACGCCGTGATGTACCACACATCAGGTAGGGCAAATATGACGCTGCTCGGCAAAATTGTGTTTTTGGCAGACTATATCTCAGAGGACAGGGATTTTCGCGGAACCGACGAGGTGCGCGCAATCGCGAAAAGCTCTATAAATGATGCTTGCAAAACGGCTCTGCGAAACCAGCTGATACATCTCATCAAGCAGGGCAGGACAATAGATCTCAATTCCGTTGCGGCCTTTAACTATTTCTTGAAACTCGAGGTTTTGAAAGAAAATGGCAAATAAAAGAAAAAAAACGAGACGCCAAAAACTGTCCTGGCCGACCAGACTCCTGATATTTTTAATTGTTGCCGGCTTGCTGGCGAGCATCGTTGTGGCGATTCTCAACCTGCGCCCCGCGGGTGCCGGCAGCGTAATTGACTCGAACTGGAAAACCCCGTCGTACCTGCGCGACAAGACGATGAACATACTCGTTTGCGGCGTAGACCTAGACGAGGACAGAAATGCCGCAATGACGGACGTGCTTATGGTTGTCAGCCTCAATATGGAGGACAGCAAGGCCACAATAATGCAGATTCCGCGCGACACATATGTTGGCGAGGACCTTGTGCAGACGGGCAAAATCAATGCTCTTTACAACTGGGGCTATAAGGACGGAAGCAAGAAAGACGGACTCGCAGCGCTGGTGGAAACCATCAACGACCAGTTTAAGCTGCCCATAGACAACTATGTCATGATAACTATGGAGGGCTTCCGCAAGGCCATTGACCTGCTGGGTGGCATCGACATCACGCTGAGCGAGAAAATGGTCATAAATCTCAAGGACAAGAACGAAAATATCATCGGCACGGAAACCTTTGATGTGGGTGTCAACCATCTGGACGGCGTCAAAGCCGACCTGTTTGTCAGAAATCGCGACTATGCCAGCGCAGATATTGCGCGCATGAAGGTTCAGCGCATTTTCATGGCGGCTCTTTTCAACAAGCTGACCACCACTTCTACTATGAATCTTGCCAGCGCGGTGAATTCGGTCTATGAGTATCTGGAGACGGATTTTACAATAGGTGAGATTTTGCAGCTGCTCAAAGAGACAAAGGCACTTTCGGGCGATTCTATAAAGACTGTCAGAATTCCCGGCGAGCCCGTTGCGAAATATGGAAAATATGGGCTTGACGTATATACGGTTCACAAAAAAGAGCTGGCGGATATTTTGAACAAATATATGCGCCCATATGCGGATGCGGTGCCCGAGACAGAGCTCAATGTGATTCAGATTCAAAAGACAACCGATTGGTACGATGAAGAGGGAAGCTCGCTCGAAGAATATACTGGAGGTTAAACTTTGACATCATTCGAAACAGCAAGGCTCGCGGCTAAGGCGCTGGACAACAAGCTCGGCACCGACATAAAAATCCTTGAGATTGCCGATCTCACCATTCTCGCCGATTATTTTGTAATCGGCACAGGCTCGAGCACCACACAGGTAAAGGCACTGGCAGGCGAGGTCGAATACCTGCTTGAAAAGCAAGGGCGCAGGCCTGCGCGTGTCGAAGGCTACGATTCCGGCGGTTGGGTGTTGCTCGACTACGAAAACGTTATAGTGCATGTATTTCAGACCTCAACCCGTGATTTTTACTCGCTTGAGCGTCTGTGGGCTGATGCAAAGGCGGTCGATACAAAGTTTCTTTCAGAGGAAGTGTAATTTTGGAGTACAATTTCAAAGAGATAGAGAAAAAGTGGCAAAATATATGGGACGAAGAGCAAACCTTTGCGGCGAAGAACGACTATACGCTGCCAAAGTTCTATGCGCTCGTCGAGTTTCCGTACCCATCGGGAGCAGGTCTACATGTCGGACACCCGCGCTCTTATACCGCTCTTGACATTGTTTCACGAAAAAAAAGAATGCAGGGCTACAATGTTCTGTATCCGATGGGCTGGGACGCTTTTGGACTTCCCACAGAAAATTACGCGATGAAAAACCACATTCATCCCGAAAAGGTGACGAGGACAAATGTCGAGCGCTTTAAAACTCAGCTGAAGTCACTGGGCCTTTCCTTCGACTGGAGCCGTGAAATAAACACAACCGACCCGGAATACTACAAATGGACACAGTGGATTTTCCTAAAGCTGTTCGAAAAAGGACTGGCTTATAAAAAGGAAATGGCCGTCAACTTTTGCACCTCCTGCAAGGTGGTGCTGGCAAATGAAGAAGTGGTAAACGGCGTGTGCGAGCGCTGTGGGAGCGAGGTTGTCCGAAAGGTCAAAAGCCAGTGGATGCTCGCCATCACAAAATATGCGCAGCGCCTGATAGACGATCTCGATGGTTTGGACTATATAGAGCGCGTCAAAATTCAACAAAAAAACTGGATAGGCCGCTCTACCGGCGCAGAGATAAAATTTAAAACAACTGTGGGAGACGAGCTGAGAGTTTTCACCACAAGACCCGACACGCTCTTCGGCGCAACCTATATGGTCATCGCACCCGAGCATTCCTTTGTCGAAAAATGGTCTGATAAGTTTGAAAACGCCGAAGAAATATGCGCCTACCGCAATGAGGCTGCGCACAAATCCGACTTTGAGCGCACAGAGATAGTCAAAACAAAAACAGGTGTGCAGCTAAAGGGTGTTCGCGCCATAAATCCCGTGAATAACTGCGAAATACCGATCTTTATATCGGATTATGTGCTGGCAACCTACGGAACAGGCGCCATCATGGCCGTTCCGGCTCACGATACGCGCGACTATGATTTCGCCAAGGCTTTTGAACTTCCGATAATTGAAGTTGTCAAGGGCGGCGACATTGAAAAAGAAGCTTTCACTGACTGCGAGACAGGCACAATGGTCAACAGCGGCTTCCTCGACGGGATGACTGTCGAAGAGGCAAAGGTCAAAATCACGGAATTTTTGAGCAAAAACGAGCTGGGCGAGCAGAGAGTGAATTACAAGCTGCGCGACTGGGTGTTTTCACGCCAGAGATATTGGGGCGAACCGATACCGATAGTGCACTGCGAAAAATGCGGCGCCGTGGCCATACCGGAAAGTGAGCTGCCGCTGATACTTCCCGAAATTGAAAACTTCGAACCCACTGACAACGGAGAGTCACCGCTCTCAAAGCTCACAGACTGGGTCAACACCACCTGCCCGCACTGCAAAGGGCCGGCAAAGCGCGAGACGGACACGATGCCGCAGTGGGCAGGTTC
>JAVVTQ010000036.1:0-16045 GCA_036653595.1 Oscillospiraceae bacterium | reverse complement strand
AAAAAGTGAGCGGACAAGCCACAGCGCAAAGGTGGGTTTTGACGTTTTTTGAGACGGTGGACGGGCCATATGCACTCAACAAGTGCCTCCATGGAAATCATGAGTGCACGATGGACGATTCAGAAGCCTGCTGCTTTCGCGAGGTTTACGCCGACATCTCCCGCACTATCACGCAGAAGCCGGAGGCCGTTTCATTCGCACAGCTTCTGATGAAAAAGTGAGCGGACAAGCCACAGCGCAAAGGCAAGTTTTGACATTTTATACAAATGGATGAAGATACAGCGCAAGACACGCACGGACGCGTGTATTAATTCTGATTTTTTTGACAAAATCGTCGGTGGGGAGCGTTTTTAGGTGAAAGCTGTGTTTCTTTTGGAGGTCAGCTTTGTGCAGTTCGCCGAAAGACTGCCTTGTCAAAAGCGCGAAATGAGGCGAAAATTTGCTGTTGACATCTAAGTGATTAAGAGATATAATTTTAAATCATCATTATCGTGGGTTTTAATGCCTAAATTTAAGCAAAATTAGGTAAAAACAGCCATGATAATGGCGGTTTTTTGCGCTTTTTTTACAAACATTTGTGCAATGTGCACATATACAAATAATGAATAAGAACAGGAGTGACGGCGAATATGGTCAATGTACATCCGGTAAAGCTCGGAAAAAACGAACGTATGAGTTTTGCGCATATCGAAGAAGTTCTCGAGATGCCAAATCTTATCGAGGTTCAAAAAAATTCTTATCGTTGGTTTTTACGGGAGGGCTTGAAGGAGGTATTTCGCGATATCTCGACCATCGAGGACTACACGGGCAGCCTTGTTCTTGATTTTATAGACTACCATTTGGAGGAAACCCCAAAATACACAGTCGAGGAGTGCAAGGAGCGCGACGCCACATATAATGCTCCGCTGCGCGTCACTGCGCGGCTTCTCAACAAGGATTCGGGCGAGATAAAGGAACAGGAAATTTTCATGGGCGATTTTCCGCTCATGACCGACAGCGGGACATTCGTCATCAACGGCGCAGAGCGCGTCATAGTGTCGCAGCTTGTGCGTTCGCCGGGAGTATATTTTGGCGAGGCCAGAGATAAGTCCGGCAAAAAGCTCTATTCAGCAACGGTTATACCGAACCGCGGCGCATGGCTTGAATATGAGACGGATACAAACGACATTTTCTATGTCCGAATAGACAAGAACCGCAAAATGCCCGTGACCTGCTTTCTGCGCGCAATCGGCCTTGGAAGCAACGAGCAGATACTCGATTTCTTCGGCGAGGACGACCGCATAATCGCGACGCTTGCAAAGGATACGACCACAAATGAGGAGGAGGGACTTCTCGAGACATACCGCAAGCTTCGCCCGGGCGAGCCCCCCACGCTCGACAGCGCACGCACCCACCTCAACAACCTGTTTTTTGATGCAAAAAGATATGACCTGTCTCGTTTCGGAAGATACAAATACAACAAGAAGCTTGCTCTCACACCGAGAATATACGAAAAAGTGCTTTCGCGCGACGTCATCGACAATCGCACGGGAGAATTTCTCGGCGCCGCAGGAGAGACGATTTCCCGCGAGCTGGGCGACAAAATCGCGAAAAGCGGAGTGTCCCAGATATTTTTGCAGTGCGAGGAAAAGGAAGTCAAGGTCGTCTCAAACGGCATGGTCAATATCGGCGATTTTGTCGATTTCGAGGCCTCCGTTCTCGGCGTAAACGAAAAGGTGTGCTTTGCGGTGCTGTGCGAAATACTCGACGCCGCCACAGACGAAGAGGACATCAAAAAGCTGATTTCACAGCGCCTTGACGAGCTTATTCCAAAGCACATAATAGTCGACGACATTCTGGCTTCGATAAACTACCTCAACGGAATTGCCTGTGACGTGGGAAATATCGACGATATCGACCACCTCGGAAACCGCCGCATACGCTCTGTCGGAGAGCTGCTTCAAAACCAGTTTAGAATAGGGTTTGCAAGAATGGAGCGCAATATCCGCGAGAGGATGACCCTGCAAGCACAGGAGGCCGACAATGTCACCCCGCAGTCGCTGGTCAACATACGACCCGTCGTGGCATCAATAAAGGAGTTCTTTGGCTCCTCGCCGCTGTCTCAGTTTATGGATCAGACCAACCCGCTCGCAGAGCTGACGCACAAGCGCAGGCTCTCCGCCCTAGGACCGGGTGGTCTGTCGCGTGATCGCGCCGGATTTGAGGTCCGCGACGTTCACTACAGCCACTATGGCCGCATGTGCCCAATTGAAACGCCTGAGGGTCCAAACATAGGACTTATCTCATACCTCGCCACCTTTGCTCGAATAAATGAGTATGGGTTTATTGAAGCGCCATACCGCAGAATCGATAAAAAAACCGGAAAAGTGCTCGAGGAAGTCGTCTATATGACGGCCGATGTCGAGGACGAGTACGTTGTCGCGCAGGCAAACGAGCCTCTCGACGAAAACGACTGCTTTGCCAGAAAGCGCGTAAACGTGCGTCACAGGGATGAGATTTTGGAGGTAGAGGCCGAGAGAGCCGACTTCATGGATGTCTCGCCCAAGATGGTTGTTTCCGTAGCGACGGCCATGATTCCTTTTCTCGAAAACGACGACGCCAACCGTGCGCTTATGGGCTCGAACATGCAGCGACAGGCTGTACCGCTGCTAAAGCCTCAGTCCCCGATAGTCGGAACCGGCATCGAGTACAAGGCGGCGTGCGATTCTGGAGTTGTTGCGCTGGCCAAAAAGAGCGGCACAGTCAGCTATGTGTCGGCAGACAAAATTGTTGTGGACAATGACGATAAATCGCAGACAAATTATTCAATTACAAAATTCATGCGCTCAAACCAAGCGACATGCATAAACCAGCGCCCAATAGTTAGCGAAGGCGAGCATGTGGAGGCAGGATCAGTCATCGCCGACGGGCCGGCCACGGAAAACGGGGAGATTGCACTCGGAAGAAACGTTCTCATCGGTTTCATGACGTGGGAAGGATACAACTATGAGGACGCCGTCCTTATAAATGAAAGAATAGTCCGCGACGACGTTTTCACATCTATCCACATAATCGAGTGTGAGCTTGAAGCCCGCGACACGAAGCTCGGACCCGAGGAGATAACGCGCGACATACCGAACGTCGGTGAGGATGCGCTCAAGGATCTCGACGAGCGCGGAATAGTCCGCATAGGCGCTGAGGTCGGCGCAGGCGATATACTTGTCGGCAAAGTAACGCCTAAGGGCGAGACGGAGCTGACGGCGGAGGAAAGACTGCTGCGCGCGATATTCGGAGAAAAAGCAAGAGAAGTGCGCGACACATCACTAAGGCTTCCCCACGGCGAGTATGGAATTGTCGTGGACGTCAAGGTGTTCACGCCGGACAACAGCGATGAGCTCAACCCGGGTGTAAATATGGTGGTTCGCTGCTATATAGCGCAAAAGAGGAAAATTTCCGTCGGAGACAAGATGGCGGGACGTCACGGAAACAAGGGCGTTGTCTCGCGCATACTTCCTCAGGAGGATATGCCGTTTTTGCCGGACGGAACGCCGCTCGACATAGTGCTCAACCCGCTGGGCGTGCCGTCGCGCATGAATATCGGTCAGGTGCTCGAAGTTCACCTGGGCTATGCCGCAAAGGCGCTTGGCTGGAAGATTATGACGCCGGTATTTGACGGCGCAAATGAATACGACATAATGGATGCTCTTGAGGATGCCGGCTATGAGCGCGACGGAAAATCGTGGCTCTGTGACGGGCGGACGGGTGAGCGCTTTGACAACCGCGTCACGGTCGGATATATGTACTTCCTAAAACTGCACCATCTTGTCGACGACAAGATCCATGCGCGTTCAACAGGCCCGTACTCTCTGGTGACACAGCAGCCGCTCGGCGGCAAGGCACAGTTCGGAGGCCAGCGCTTCGGAGAGATGGAGGTCTGGGCGCTCGAGGCCTACGGCGCCGCCTATACCTTGCAGGAGATACTCACTGTAAAGTCGGACGACGTTGTCGGAAGAGTCAAGACGTACGAGGCTATCGTAAAGGGACAGGATATACCAAAGGCCGGAATTCCGGAGTCCTTCCGCGTCCTTATAAAGGAATTACAGTCACTGGCGCTAAACGTCAAGGTGCTTGACGGACATGGCATCGAAATTGATCTAAAGCAGAATCTCGACGATGAGGATATCGGACTTCCCGCGATGGTCGATGAGATGGAGACTGTCGCGATTGATTCCGAGCTGGAGAATTTCACTATCGAAGATGCCGACGGCAATCCCGAGGAAGCTGAGGCATTTGAGGACGATGATTTTGATTTCGAACCCGAAGAAGAGGTTTTCGAACCTGATGGTCTAGGCTTCGGCAGCGATGACGTTGAATAAGGAGGGCTTTTAAATGGACCACAATGTTTTTGAATCCATCAAGATAGGCTTGGCCTCACCCGATCAGATCAGAGAATGGTCATACGGCGAAGTCAAAAAGCCCGAAACCATCAATTACCGCACGCTGAAACCGGAGCGCGACGGGCTTTTCTGCGAGCGCATCTTCGGACCGACAAAGGACTGGGAATGCCACTGCGGGAAGTACAAGAGAATACGCTACCGCGGCAAGATATGCGACCGCTGCGGTGTAGAAGTGACCAAGGCGAAAGTTCGCCGCGAGCGCATGGGGCATATCGAGCTTGCTGCGCCGGTATCCCATATATGGTATTTTAAAGGCACGCCGTCGCGCATAGGGCTTATGCTGGACATCAGCCCGCGCGATTTGGAAAAAGTGCTGTATTTCGCCGCATATATCGTCACCGACAAGGGATATACGCCTCTGGAGGAGAAACAGCTCCTCACAGAGAGTGAATACCGCGATATGCGCGACAGATATGAGGACGAATTCAAGGCGGGAATGGGCGCGGAGGCTATCCGAGAGCTGCTTGCCAAAATCGATTTGGACGTAATGGCAGATACCATAAAAAGCGATATCGCCGCGTCATCAGGACAAAAAAAGATCAGAATGCTCAAAAGGCTTGAGGTTGTGGAGGCGTTTCGCGCTTCAGGAAACAGACCGGAGTGGATGATTCTCGACGTTGTGCCTGTGATACCGCCGGACATCCGCCCGATGGTTCAACTCGACGGCGGACGCTTTGCCACAAGTGATCTAAACGACCTTTACCGCAGAGTTATAAACCGAAATAACCGCCTCAAACGTCTTCTCGAACTGGAGGCGCCCGATATAATCGTGCGCAATGAGAAGAGAATGCTTCAAGAAGCGGTTGATGCGCTCATAGACAACGGCCGCCGCGGAAGACCGGTCACCGGACCGAATAACAGGCCGCTTAAATCGCTTTCCGATATGCTCAAAGGCAAGCAGGGGCGTTTCCGCCAGAATCTTCTCGGCAAGCGCGTCGACTACTCGGGCCGTTCTGTCATAGTTGTTGGGCCAGAGCTTAAGCTGTATCAGTGCGGACTGCCAAAGGAGATGGCGCTTGAACTTTTCAAACCGTTTGTAATGAAGCACCTTGTTGAAAACGGGGTTGCCAACAACATAAAGAGCGCGCGCAAGATGGTTGAGCGCACACGCCCTGAGGTCTGGGACTCACTTGAGACTGTCATTAAGGATCATCCCGTGCTCCTAAACCGCGCTCCCACGCTTCACCGTCTGGGTATTCAAGCTTTTGAGCCGATACTCGTCGAGGGGCGTGCACTAAAGCTGCACCCGCTTGTCTGCACGGCATATAATGCGGACTTCGACGGCGACCAGATGGCCGTCCACGTCCCATTGTCGGCAGAAGCGCAAGCTGAGGCGAGATTCTTGATGCTCGCCGCCAACAACCTGCTCAAGCCCTCCGATGGCCGTCCTGTGACGGTTCCTACCCAGGACATGGTTCTCGGCTCCTATTACCTCACAATGAAAAAAGAGGGTGAAATCGGAGAGGGCAAGGTTTTCCGCGACATGGACGAGGCGATGATGGCGTATCAGGAGGGTGTAGTCAGCCTCCACGCAGCCATCAAGGTGCGCGTCTACAAAACTCTCGAGGGCGAATCAAGATCCAGAATAATAGACACGACTGTCGGACGCCTGATATTCAACCAGCCCATTCCACAGGATTTGGGCTTCTGCGAGAGAGTGACGGACGAGGATAAGTTTAAGCTTGAAGTCGACTTCCTTGTCGGCAAAAAGCAGCTCGGCAAAATAATTGACGCGTGCATACGCGTTCACGGCACCTCAATGACGGCGATTGTGCTCGACAAAATCAAGGCGCAGGGCTTTAAGTACTCGACGCGCAGCGCTATAACGGTATCTGTTTCGGATGTCGTTATCCCGCCGCAGAAAAAGCAGCTGCTCGAAGAGGCAGAGCTTAAAATCGATGTTATCAACAAGCAGTTTGCACTGGGCAACTTGTCTGTCAAGGAGCGCTACAACGAGGTTATCAGGACTTGGCAGGAGACGACGGATCTCGTCGCCGACGCGCTCAAGGACAACCTCGACAAGTATAACCCCATATTCATGATGGCAGATTCCGGCGCGCGCGGTTCCATGAACCAGATTCGCCAGCTCGCAGGTATGCGCGGACTTATAGCCAACACGTCGGGCAAGACAATTGAGATACCGATTCGCGCAAACTACCGCGAAGGCCTCAATATATTGGAATACTTTATATCCTCGCGCGGAGCGAGAAAAGGACTTGCCGACACAGCTCTGCGCACAGCGGACTCCGGCTACCTGACAAGACGTCTCGTCGATGTCTCGCAGGAGGTCATTATAAGAGAGCATGACTGCGGCTCGACAGAGGGCATTGAGGTCATGGACATCAAGGACGGAAATGAAATTATCGAGCCGTTCATGGAGAGACTTTGCGGCAGATACCCTGTCGAAAATGTGGTGAACCCGGCTACGGGCGAGCTGATTGTCGACAAGGACACGATGATAACCGACATTTTGGCAAAGAAAATCACATCATGCGGCATAACGAAGCTCACAATCCGCTCTGTGCTCAACTGCCGCAGCAAGCACGGCGCATGTGCCAAATGCTATGGCTCGAACCTTGCAAACGGCAACCCGGTTGGACTAGGCGAGGCTGTCGGAATAATCGCAGCCCAGTCAATCGGAGAGCCCGGCACGCAGCTCACAATGAGAACCTTCCACACCGGCGGAATTGCGTCGGATGAGGATATCACGCAGGGTCTTCCCCGCGTCGAGGAGCTTTTTGAGGGCAGAAAGCCAAAGCCCAAGAACCTTGCGATACTGACCGAAATAGCAGGAACGGTGCTCATAGACGAGAGCAAGAAAAACCGCTATGCCGTAATTACGGGCAAAGCGGAGGATGGCACTCCCGATGAGCGCAGCTACCTGATTCCCTATGGTGTCGGGCTAAAGGTCAAGGACGGCGACACGGTCGACGTCGGAGACATGATAACCGAGGGACTTGCAAACCCGCACGATATACTCGCGATAAAGGGAAAGCTAGCCGTTCAGAACTACCTGATTCAAGAGGTACAGCGCGTTTACCGCATGCAAGGCGTCGACATCAACGACAAGCACATCGAGGTAATTGTACGCCAGATGATGCGCAAACAGCGCATTTCCGACTCCGGAAGCTCGACATTGCTCGGCGGGACGCTCGTCGACATGAACGAGCTCTTGGCGATAAACGAGGACATCAACAATCGCATTGCAAACGGAGAAGAAGGTCTTTCACCGATTGTTGCGGAGCCGGTGCTGCTCGGCATCACAAAAGCATCGCTGGCCACGGACAGCTTCCTCTCGGCTGCCTCTTTCCAGGAGACGACGCGCGTCCTCACCGATGCGGCGATAAAGGGAAAGACGGACCCGCTAATCGGCCTTAAGGAAAACGTCATTATAGGCAAGCTTATACCGGCAGGAACGGGAATGGACCGCTTCAACAACGCGACATATGAGTCGGTTGTAAGCGAGCGCGGCTTGCCCGTAAACGGAAGATAAAAGTCCGTCAGCCGCAGAAAAAAGCTCTGGAAACCACAAAAATTTGCCGTCACTGCGCAAGAAACGCAGTGACGGCAACAGACGGCAAAACGGTGTGCAGAGGCGCAAATTGCGCGGCGGGATGCTTAACCGGTAAAATAAACAGGAAAAAATATCAAGAGCAATATGCAACAAAAAACTTGCAAAATATTTGTCGATAATATATAATTATAAATGCTGCGTCCATAAATATTGGCGATTTATGCAATATTGTGGATTTTTTGCAGATATAGCAGTTGATTTGCGGCAAAACGCCGATAATCATAATAAATATTCGCGGAAGGAGGAATAATAGTTGCCTACATTTAACCAGTTAATTCGCAAGGGACGCAAGGAATCGATTTATAAATCCACGTCGCCGGCTTTGCAGAAAAACTACAACTCGCAGAAAAAAGAGTATTCGGATTTGAGTGCACCTCAAAAGCGCGGCGTCTGCACAACAGTCAAGACAATGACACCGAAAAAGCCGAACTCAGCTCTGCGCAAAGTTGCGAGAGTACGTCTCACAAACGGCATTGAGGTCTGGGGATACATTCCCGGCGTCGGCCACAACCTGCAAGAGCACAGCGTGGTTCTCGTTCGCGGCGGCCGTGTCAAGGATCTTCCCGGTGTGCGCTATCACATCGTTCGCGGAACACTCGATACACAGGGCGTCAACGGAAGAGGTCATTCGCGTTCAAAGTACGGGACGAAGCGTCCGAAAAAGTAAAACAGTTTATCACGCCATAAGAGGCTTTTATATACAGTATTATGTATGCACCTCTTTTGGCAAACTGCGGGGGCGCCTTGTGCGCTTTCGAGTACCGACGAAATCATTTTATGAGGGAGGGAAGAAGATATGCCAAGAAGAGGCACTATCGCAAAACGCGATGTTTTGTCAGATCCGCTTTACAATTCCAAAATGGTCACAAGACTCATTAACAGCATTATGTATGACGGTAAAAAGGGCGTAGCCCAGAAGATTGTCTACAGCGCATTTGACATTGTCAAGGAAAAAACGGGCAATGAACCGCTCGATATGTTTGAGAAGGCAATGACAAACATTATGCCTGAGTTGGAAGTTAAGGCGCGCCGTGTAGGTGGTTCCACCTATCAGGTTCCGATGGAAGTCAGACCTGAACGCCGCCAGACACTGGGATTGCGCTGGCTGACAAGCTACTCACGCAATCGCAGCGAGAGAACGATGGCCGCAAGACTTGCCGGCGAGATAGTAGACGCCGTCAACGGAACAGGCGGAGCGTTCAAAAAGCGCGAGGATACGCACAAAATGGCTGAGGCCAACAAGGCTTTCGCACACTACAGATATTAATTTTAGATTTATTATCACTATAAGGAGGATTTTATGCCAAGAGACGTTTCACTCGAAGCTACCAGGAATATTGGCATAATGGCGCACATTGACGCCGGAAAAACAACGACAACCGAGCGTATTCTGTTTTATACGGGAATCAACCACAAGCTCGGCGAAACACATGACGGCGCGGCTACCATGGACTGGATGGCTCAGGAAAAAGAGCGTGGCATAACAATCACTTCCGCAGCTACTACAGCTTACTGGAACAATCACCGCATCAATATTATCGACACGCCCGGTCACGTTGATTTCACCGTTGAAGTTGAGCGCTCGCTGAGAGTACTTGACGGATCTGTCACTGTTTTCTGCGCAAAGGGCGGCGTTGAGCCACAGTCAGAGACAGTATGGCGCCAGGCGGATAAATACCAAGTGCCGCGCATGGCTTATGTCAACAAAATGGACATAATGGGCGCCGACTTTTATCGCGTTGTCAATATGATGCGTGAGAGACTCAAATGCAATGCGGTACCGATTCAGCTGCCTATTGGCGCCGAAGAGGATTTTGTGGGAATCATTGACCTTGTGGAAATGAAGGCCTACACAAATTTCGAGGCCATAGGCCACGATGTCGAGGGCGAAGAAATTCCCGCCGACATGAGGGAAAAAGCCGATAAGTACAGGACAGAGATGCTTGAGGCTCTCGCAGAGCAAGACCTTGATCTGATGAAAAGATATTTCGATGGGGAAGAGATTTCCATAGATGAAATAAAAAAAGCCATCAGAAAAGGAACTATAGCAAACACCTTTGTGCCCGTCACCTGCGGTACATCCTACAAGAATAAGGGTGTCCAGAAGCTGCTTGATGCAGTTGTGGATTATATGCCATCTCCTGTAGACGTTCCGCCTATTCACGGTATGAACCCAAAGACGGACGTGGAAGAGGTTCGCCATTCCGACGACAATGAGCCGTTTTCGGCGCTTGCGTTTAAAATTGCAACCGACCCGTTTGTCGGAAAGCTGTGTTTTTTCCGTGTTTATTCAGGAAAGCTCAATTCCGGCAGCGCAGTCTATAACTCGGTCAAAGGCCAAAACGAGCGCATAGGCAGAATATTGCAGATGCACTCCAACCACAGAAAAGATATTGACGAAGTTTTCGCAGGGGATATCGCCGCCGCCGTCGGCCTCAAAAACACCACGACAGGCGACACGCTCTGCGTTCAGAGCTCGCCGATAATTCTTGAGTCTATGGTGTTTCCCGATCCGGTCATCAGGGTTGCAATTGAACCCAAGACGAAGGCCGGCCAGGAGAAGATGGGAATGGCTCTGGCCAAGCTCTCTGAGGAGGACCCCACATTCCGCAGCTATACTGACGAGGAAACAGGTCAGACTATTATTGCCGGAATGGGAGAGCTTCACCTGGAAATTATCGTGGACAGGCTTCTGCGCGAGTTCAAGGTCGAGGCAAACGTCGGAACACCGCAGGTTGCCTACCGCGAAACCGTGCGCAAGCTGGTCGAGGTTGACAACAAGTATGCCCGTCAGTCGGGTGGACGCGGACAGTACGGACACGTCAAAATTCGCGTTGAACCGAATGAGAGCGGCAAGGGTTATGAGTTCATCAACGCAGTCGTTGGCGGCGCAATCCCAAAAGAGTACATCGAGCCTGTCAATCAGGGTATTCAGGGTGCCATGCAGTCCGGCGTACTTGCGGGATATCCCGTAGTGGACGTGAAGGTCACGCTCTATGACGGAAGCTATCATGAGGTTGACTCCTCTGAAATGGCGTTTAAAATTGCCGGTTCAATGGCTTTCAAGGAAGCTATGCGCAAGGCAGACCCCGTGATTTTGGAGCCGATTATGAAAGTCGACGTCACCGTCCCGGAGGAGTATATGGGCGATGTCATCGGAGATTTGAATGCGCGCCGCGGACAGATATTGGGCATGGATTCACTCACCGGAGCACAGGCTATACACTCAATGGTTCCGCTTTCAGGAATGTTCGGATATGCGACTGATCTTCGCTCCAAGACACAAGGACGCGGGCAGTATTCAATGGAGCCCAGCCATTATGTCGAGGTGCCGAAGTCAATCACCGAGAATATTATGAGCGCAAGACAGAAAAACAACTGATTTTGAGACGCAAGGTATTGAAATATACGTCTCTTATTGGTACAATACAAATTACAAGTGCAATAAAGTAAAGAAAAGATTAAATGGAGGATTAAACCAATGGCTAAGGCTAAATTTGATCGAAGCAAACCACACGTCAACATTGGTACTATCGGTCACGTTGACCATGGTAAGACAACTCTTACAGCGGCAATCACCAAGGTTCTGGGAATGAACGGACAGGCTGATTACGTCGCGTATGACATGATTGACAAGGCTCCCGAAGAGAGAGAGCGCGGAATAACAATCAACACATCGCACGTTGAGTATCAGACAGACACACGTCACTATGCTCACGTTGACTGCCCGGGACACGCCGACTATGTCAAGAACATGATCACAGGCGCGGCTCAGATGGACGGTGCTATACTTGTCGTCTCTTCTGCGGACGGCCCGATGCCCCAGACACGCGAGCACATTCTGCTCTCCCGTCAGGTTGGCGTTCCCTATATCGTTGTTTTCATGAACAAGGCTGATCAGGTCGATGATCCTGAGCTTCTTGATCTTGTTGAGATGGAAATCCGTGAGCTTCTCGCCAAATACGATTTCCCGGGCGACGACACGCCTATCATCCGCGGCTCTGCACTCAAGGCTCTCGAGTGCACAAGCACAGATCCCACAGCGCCCGAGTATGCTTGCATACACGAGCTTATGAAGGCTGTCGACGAGTTCATCCCGACACCCGAGCGCAAAGCTGACCTCCCGTTCCTTATGCCTGTCGAGGATACTATGACAATCACAGGACGCGGCACAGTTGCGACAGGACGTGTTGAGCGCGGCACAATCAAGGTCGGCGAAGACGTCGAGCTTGTCGGTCTTGCCGAGGAGAAGAGAAAGACAGTTATCACAGGACTTGAAATGTTCCGCAAAACACTTGATTTCGCTGAGGCCGGAGACAACGTCGGCGCACTGCTTCGCGGTGTACAGCGCAACGAGATTGAGCGCGGACAGGTTCTTTGCAAGCCCGGCTCCATCAATCCCCACACGAAATTCCGCGGACAGGTTTATGTTTTGAAGAAAGATGAAGGCGGCCGTCATACACCTTTCTTTAACAACTATCGCCCGCAGTTCTATTTCAGGACAACAGACGTCACAGGTTCCGTCAAGCTTCCCGACGGCGTAGAGATGTGCATGCCCGGCGACAACATCGAGATGGATGTTGAGCTGCAGACACCTATCGCCATTGAAGAGGGACTTCGCTTTGCTATACGCGAAGGCGGACGCACTGTCGGTTCCGGCGTAGTTATCAAGATCAACGGCTAATAAACTCAATAAACAAAGCCCTCGCCCTTGCGGCGAGGGCTTATTATTAAATAATCTGGCGGTAAAATTATGAGTAAAATATTGTATGAAGGTCTGACTTTTGATGATGTGCTGCTAATTCCGCAGAAATCGGATGTGTTGCCCAATGAGGTTGACCTCACCGCAAACCTTACAAAGACAATAAAGCTGAAAATTCCGCTGATGAGCGCGGGTATGGACACGGTTACCGAGCACGCACTCGCAGCGTCACTTGCGCGGCTTGGCGGAATCGGCATAATTCATAAAAGCATGACGAGCGAGGAACAGGCGCAGGAAGTGCGGCTTGTAAAGGAATCGGCACTTATTCTGCCGACGGCGGTCACTGACAAAAGAGGCAAGCTGCTCTGCGGCGCCGCGGTCGGTGTAACGTCTGATGTGCTGGAAAGAGTAAAAACACTCGTTGAGGCCGGTGTTGATATAATAACCATAGACACGGCGCACGGGCACAGCAAAAATGTTATCGACACTGTTTCCAGAGTAAAAAATGCATTTCCCGCACTTCCGGTAATTGCAGGAAATGTCGCGACGCCTATGGCGACAAAGGAATTGATAGAGGCGGGTGCCGACAGCATCAAGGTCGGTATGGGACCGGGTTCAATTTGCACAACGAGAATTGTTGCAGGCATAGGTGTGCCACAGCTCACCGCGATTATGATGTGTGCGGAGGAAGCGGACAAGTACGGTATCCCAATAATTGCCGACGGCGGTGTAAAGTTCAGCGGAGATATTGTAAAGGCAATCGCTGCAGGCGGCTCTGTGGTGATGATTGGCTCTCTCTTCGCAGCTTCACAGGAGAGCCCCGGTGAGGTAGTGAATATCGGAGGAAAAAGCTACAAGGTATATCGCGGCATGGGTTCCACTTCGGCGATGAAAAAGGGAAGCGGAGACAGATATTTTCAAAGCGGCTCCAAAAAGTTTGTCCCCGAGGGCGTCGAGGGCTTGGTGCCGTATTCGGGCGAGGTGGCGGATATCGTATATCAGATGTTGGGCGGACTTCGCGCAGGAATGGGATATTGCGGCACGCCCACTATTGAGATGCTTCGAAAGAACAGCGTATTTGTCAAAATATCATCAGCCGGACTTCATGAAAGTCATCCCCACGACATAGCTGTAACCGGCGGAGAACCCAATTACCGCAAAAACGACATATAGGTGGAGCAATGAAAGAGAAAATTTACGTGGTCGATTTCGGAGGACAGTATAATCAGCTGATTGCAAGACGCGTGCGTGAAAACAGCGTGTACTGTGAGATTGTCCCCTTTGACAAGGCTATCAAGAAAATTGAAGAGGATCGCCCTATCGGAATAATTCTCACAGGCGGGCCTTCCAGCGTCAACGAGCTCAACGCACCGTCGATTGACGCCGCTATTTTCGAGCTGGGAATACCCGTGTTGGGAATATGCTATGGCGCGCAGCTTATGGCTCGGATACTGGGCGGAAAAGTTACGGCGCCCGACAACCGCGAGTACGGAAAAGTTGAAATAGAGGTAAAAAAAGGCACATTTCTAGCATCTGTAACAGATGGCGGAATATGCTGGATGAGCCACACAGACCAGATAGTGGAGATACCCGAGGGCTTTGTTGTGTCTGCATCGAGCGCCAGCTGCGAGTATGCCGCTATTGAAAATGCAAAAAAGAATCTCTTTGCGGTACAATTTCACCCTGAAGTGGAGCACACTCCTTTCGGAAAAGAGCTGCTTAGAAAATTCTTGTATTCAATATGCAAGTGCACAGGTGATTGGACGGCAGCAAGCTACGCAAAGGAGCAGGTGGAGACACTGACGCGCGAGCTTGCAGACAAGAGGGTGCTCTGCGCGCTTTCGGGCGGAGTTGACAGCACTGTAGCCGCCGTCATGGTTCACAAGGCAATCGGTGACCGCCTGACTTGCATATTTGTCGATCACGGCATGATGCGCAAGAACGAGGGCGACCAGGTCATGGAGACGCTTGCCAAACAATTTAAAATGAATGTCATACGCGTCAATGCAGGAGGGCGTTTTCTCGAAAAACTGAAGGGAATAACGGATCCCGAGCAGAAGCGCAAAATTATCGGTGCGGAATTTATCAGTGTTTTTGAGGAGGAAGCCAATAAGCTTGCAAAGATCGATTTTCTTCTCCAGGGCACGATTTACCCTGACATAATAGAGAGTGGGGTGGGCGGAGCCGCCGTAATCAAAAGCCACCACAATGTCGGAGGCTTGCCGGAGCGCATGAATTTCAAGTTGCTTGAACCGCTGCGGCTGCTATTTAAGGATGAGGTGCGCAGAGTTGGGCGCGAGCTTGGAATACCGGGCTTTATTGTGGATCGCCAGCCGTTTCCCGGCCCCGGCCTCGGCGTGCGCTGCCTCGGTGAAATAACAGAGGAAAAGCTTTTTATTCTCCGCGAGAGCGACGCAATACTGCGTGAGGAATTTGCAAACGCAGGCCTCGATAAGACAGTCTGGCAGTATTTTACGGTTTTGCCAAACCTTCGCTCGGTTGGCGTTATGGGCGACGAGCGCACTTACTGTCATACGGTGGCAATTCGCGCGGTCACATCAATAGATGCAATGACGGCTGATTTTGCGCGCGTGCCATATGAGGTTTTGGAGGCGGTCAGCAACAGAATAGTCAATGAGGTTAAGGGCGTCAATAGAATCGTCTATGACATCACAACCAAGCCCCCGGCGACGATTGAGTGGGAGTAAAAATTAACCTAAAATTAAGACCACAAACCCGCATGAACACTGGATTTGTGGTCTTTTCTCGTTTTTGCTGATACTGGTTTGATACTGATTCATTTGCTACGGGAGTAACATCAACATTTGTCCTCGTGGAATTTTTGAAGTAAATCTTCTTTTGCTCTTTCTAATAGCTCTGTTTCAATCGTGACCTGTATGCAGTCAGCGCACATTCCAAGGGCATCAACAGAGATTGAATCCAATATACACTTGTCTTCTTTACAATAAATGCAAAGCTTATTTTCGCATTGCATAGCTACCTCCATATTGACAATCAGTGAATGTCAATATGGAGGTAGCTATGTACAAAAATAAAAATCAAGACGGCACTTTAAATATTTGCGGTGAAAAAATAAAGAAAATGCGAATGTCCTTAGAGCCGCCGGTGTCTCAAAGAATGCTGGCAGATAAGCTGCAACTGATTGGAATTGATTTAGATAAAAATGCAATTCAGAAAATAGAAAGTGGTAAGCGGTTTGTCACCGACATTGAGATTGTAGCATTTGCAAAGGTATTCGAGATTACAACGGATGTGCTATTGGTAAAAAGATAAGTCCCTACAAGACTGAGCGAAACAGTTTTGTAGGGACTT
>JAVVTQ010000035.1:0-16592 GCA_036653595.1 Oscillospiraceae bacterium | reverse complement strand
AAGCAAAGCTTCAACAAACTGATGATAAAGCGTATTCAAAGCGCAGTTTTGGGTTGTCATAACACATTAAGCGGGGGGTCGAGGCATGAACAGTCGCGAAAAAGCTCATTCTTTCGACGTGCCCTTTGTTTTAATTCTCTTTTGCACCTTTGCCATCGTCGCGCTGTCTCTCATCGCTGTCTGTGCAAAGTCCTATGCCGCTTCCTCGAAAAAGCTATCGCAAAACTACACTTTGCGCACGGCACTGTCATATATTGAAAACAAGCTGCGCGCCGACAAGGCAAACAGCGTCGAGCTGGTGCAAGACGGTGAAACCGAGGTGCTCGTCATCGGCGAAACAATAGGCGGCGAGGTATATACAACCTCAATATACTGTTTGGACGGCGCTCTGTACGAGATGTTTGCGGCTGCCGGCTCCGACTTTGACAAAATGCAGGGCACGCGCATCCTTGAGGTTTCCTCTCTCAGCTTGGAGCTTTACGACAATCTTTTGTCGGTGAGCGTCAGCGTTGACACAGAGATGCGCAGCACTTTTGTGTGTCTCTCTGCACTTGGAGGTGCGCGATGAGGTTGCATTCAAGCAATAAGTCCGCGCTCGCGCTTTTGGAGTTTCTCTTTGCTTTTTTGATATTCATATCCTCAGCTGTTGTCACGGCGCGATTCCTTTTGAGAGCCTCGCAGCTTCGCGAAGAGATATTTGCGCGCGACGCAGCCGTTGAATATGTCAATTCCCTTTCGGAACGCATAAAGGCTTCTGACGGTGACGAAGCGTCGTTGGACAGTATTTTGGAAGGAAGCTTCGAAAACGACACATACACGCTATTTGTCGACGGTGATTTTGCCAAATGCAGAGAAAGTGACGCTGTTTATATTGTGACCTTTAGGTATCATATGTCGGATTTTTTGCTCGACGGAGAGCTTTCGCTCGCAAAAGAGGGAGGCGCGCCTGTTTTCGCAGTTCCCGTTGTCCGCGCATATGACGCCTTTGGAGGGACTTTCAATGGAGAATAAACGGGCGGCGCCGTCCTTTCCGGTGCGAATTGTCGGAGTCTCGATAGCGATGCTGACCGTTATGCTCTGCATCACGGTCTTTTCGGTGCTCTCGCATTTGGAGGCCACCGCAGAGGACAGCCTTTCAAAAAAGAACGCTGCGCACCAGCTGCTTTGCTCTGAATGCGATGCTGACGCCCAACGGCTTCTCGCCTCTTTTATCGGCGAGCTTGCTCATAAACCTCAAAAAAGTGTTCAAGAGGCAATATCTTCCTGTGTTGAAAACGCGCGCATCGAGACGCAAGCAAACGGCAATGTGACCGCTTACTTTGAGACACCGATGAGAGAATGCTGTCACATGAGCGTTGCTGTTGCAGTCAATGCAAGCCGCGAGGTGTCTGTTCTGAAGTATGAAATTGTCAGCAGCTTAGTGCGGGAATCGTCCCAAAGCAGGTGAGCGCGACCGAAAATGAGACAAATATCCACTGGCAATCACATTTGAGCTTTTAATGACAGAAATAAACGTCTGTGCGGAGCGGAAAAAATTTTATGAAGCCGACACAGAACAAACAGAGGGAAGTCGCAATGGAAATTATTGATATTTTCAAAGGAGCTGTCGATGCAAAGGCCTCGGACATTATACTCATCTCAAATCTTCCGATATCGTATAAAATAGGCGGCAAAATCACGCCGATTTCAGATGTGCTTCTTCATCCGCACGACACGCACACTCTTATTGAGGCAATGTGTTCCATGGCGACGGACAAAACCAAATTTGACGAACTTTTGACCGGCGGTGACTGCGACTTTTCACTTTCAATCAGCAATATCGGGCGCTTTAGAGTCAACGCATATCGCCAACGAGGAACTCTGGCATCTGTCATTCGCACTGTCATGTTCGATCTTCCGCGTCCGCAAACGCTCGGTATCCCGAGCTCTGTAATCGACACCGGCAAGCTGACTAAGGGCCTTGTGCTGGTCACAGGCGCCGCAGGATGCGGTAAATCGACGACACTCGCCTGCATTGTGGACGCCATAAACGAAACGCGCAACTGCCACATCATCACGTTGGAGGATCCGGTGGAATTCATCCACAAGCACAAAAAGAGCATTGTCAGCCAACGCGAGGTGTTTTCCGATACAAGAAGCTATGATATCGCGCTGCGCGCTTCTCTGCGTCAATCTCCCGATGTTATCCTTCTCGGTGAAATGCGCGATTTTGAGACTATCCGGACTGCTATGACGGCCGCTGAAACCGGACAGCTTCTTCTGTCATCACTCCATACAAACTCTGTGGCAAAGACAATAAACCGCATCATTGACGTCTTTCCCTCGGAGCAGCAGCAGCAGATACGTCTACAGCTCTCTCTTGTGCTAAAAGTTGTTGTCTGTCAGCAGCTGCTTCCGTCCGTTTCAGGCATGCTTGTGCCCGCTTTTGAAATCATGCATGTCACGCCTGCCATTGCAAACATGATTCGCGACAGCAAAATCAATCAGATTGCGGCAGAACTGCATCAAAACCGTGACAACGGCATGATTACGATGCGAGACAGCATTGAAGACTTATATTCTGCACAAAAAATAACAAGAGAGACAGCCGACATGTTTATAGACCTTGGCTGAGGTTTCTGATAAGTAAAAAAGGCTGATTTTGTAAAATGCAAAATCGGCTTTTATTTTTGGTATTAAAAGATTATGGGCTTTTAGGTCAGGGACATTTAAATTAGGGATTAAGGGCATTAAGGTCAGGGGATTTTAAATCAGGGTCAAGGGCTTTTAGGTCAAAGGCTTTTAGGTCAAGGGCTTTGAGGTCAAGGGCTTTTATTGTCAGGGACTAAGGGGACGTTTCGAATGCGTCCCCTTTTGCCCCCGACACCCCCGCAACCCCTTGACGACAAGAGGAGTACCTCTTGACTCCCCCGCGCTTCGCGCAATTCTTACAGATAAAGCAGGGTGCGGGGCACGAGGTCAAGGGCTTTAGGTCAAGGGCTTTAGGTCAAGGGCTTTAGGGCAAGGGCTTTAGGTCAAAGACGTTTAAATTAAGGTCAAGGGCTTTTGGGTCAAGGACTTTAGGTCATGGGCATTCAAAATAGGGACTAAGGGCTTAGGGGCACGGCGCAATTCTTACGGGTAAATCCGGGTGCGGGGGAGTGGCTTAGGGGCACAGTGTGTTTTTTATTGGTAAAGCAAAGCGCTAGGTCGCGGCTTTTGGGCACGGCGCGGTTGACGGCGCCCTAACTCTGCCTCTTGTAAAATGGCATATCCACAATCTCGACCTCGACTCGGCGCCCTCGCACATCCGCTTCGAGCTTGGTGCCTGTATTGGAATATTCAATATCAACAATCGCCATAGCGACCGGGTATCCCAGAAATGGGCAGTGTGTTCCCGAAGTGGAAAGACCGACACGCTCGCCATCCGGCGCAAATATATCACAGTGCTCACGCACTATGCCGCGCCCGTTCACTTTAAGACCGACGCGCACTCTCGACAGCGGAAGTCTCGCCTCTATTCCTGCTTTGCCGATGAAAAACTCTTTGTTAAGCTTTACGCCGAAATCCAGACGCGTTTCAAGCGGGGTTATGCTCTCGTCCATCTCGTGTCCATAGAGCGGCATCGATGCCTCCAGCCTGAGCGTGTCGCGCGCACCCAGCCCACAGGGGACAAGGCCAAACTCTTCTCCGGCCTCCAAAAGGGCGTCCCACAACTCGGGCGCGTCGCAGTTTTTGACGTAAATTTCGTACCCAAACTCGCCCGTATAGCCCGTCTGCGATATCACCGCCGTCATACCCGCCACATCGACACCGTGCCTGAATGAATAATATTTTTCGGGCAAATCGCGCTCATCGCAGAGCTTTTTTAGGATGTCGCGTGACTTCGGTCCTTGCAGCGCTACCTGCGCCGTTTTCGGCGATCTGTCGGTTATTTTGACATCGCCGCTTTTGTGGGCTGTCATCCATGCAAAGTCCTTGTCCTTATTCGATGCATTGACGACGACCATGTACTCCTCATCGGAGTATTTGTAGACTATCAGATCATCGAGGACGCCGCCGTCATCGCGGCACATGACACCGTAGCGAACACGGCCCTCCTGCATATTTGTGTAATCGTTTGTCAGCATCAAATTGAGGTTTGCCAGCGCGTCGCGCCCCTCGAACATCACTTCGCCCATATGTGAAACGTCAAAAAGTCCGGCCTTTGTTCTGACGGCGAGGTGCTCTGCAATAACGCCCTCACCGTACTGCACGGGCAGCAAATAGCCCGCAAATGGAACTATCTTCCCCCCGCATTTCTGGTGGCATTCATAAAGCGGTGTCTTCTGCTCCATATACATACCTCTTTGATGTTTTATTTTCTTTTTATTACATATAAAGTGTACCAACCGCCTTATGGTGTGTCAATGATCTTATTACATAATATTTTTATGCGATTACCGTCGTTATGCGCGTGTGCGCAACGCCTTTTGCTCTTGACATTTGCTGAAAAAGTAGTATATAATTACTTTCTACACGGTTATATGTAAATTTTTATTTTTTTCATATACCGCCACTGTTTATTTGCGCTACACGCATGTTCATGTTTCCCGTCTTTTCGGGATTACATTTGCGGAGGATTCTCATCATATTTCTGCGCGGACTCCCCGCAAAAAATAAACAACCAGCCGGCGCAGCGGCGGAACGGAGTAATGTTATGAAACCAACTTTTCACCCCAAAAAACGCACTCGCTCGAGAGAGCACGGTTTTATGAAGCGCATGGCCACACGCAGCGGCCGCAAGGTTATAGCCCGCCGTCGCGCTCGCGGCAGAAACAAACTTTCCGCATAATGATATTCGGCGCAGAACCGTCGGCAGTCCGGTCGCACGGCTTTTTCTATGCTTATGCAGAACCTCCTCCTCACTCACCTCAAAAGCTGCGTTTGCAAACGTCTAAAGCCAACCGTTTCCGGCTGGCTTTTGTTGTATTATGAAAAGTAAACTCGCAACAATTAACAAGGGATTTCTGTTTTCTCGCGCATATCGCAGCAAGCAGAGCTTTGTTACGCCCAGCGTCGTGACCTATGTGCTCCCCAAAAAGCGCGGAGGGGTGCGCATCGGAATAACCGCCACAAAGAAGCTTGGCTGCGCTGTTGAGCGCAACAGGGCGCGCCGCATCGTGCGGGCCGCCGCCACAGAGCTTTTGTTGCATGCGCGCGGTTCCTATGATATCGTGTTTGTGTGCCGCAGCGCCGTTTTGCAAAAAAAATCCACTGATGTGCGCGAGATTCTTCGCGCCAATCTGTCAAAGGCCGGCGTCATCGATGGTTAGCAGGCTGCTTCTGCGCATGCTTCACTTCTATAAAAGAAGCATATCACCGGGGCTGGGTTCGCATTGCCGCTTTATTCCGACCTGCTCGGAATATATGATGGAGGCAATAGAGCTTCACGGCGCTTTCAAGGGTGTCGTTTTGGGCTTGTACAGAATTCTGCGCTGCAATCCGCTGTGCAAGGGCGGCTATGATCCGGTCCCTCCAAAAAAGAAATAAACCCAACAAGAGGAGTTTTGTGCTATGAATTTAATCTGGCAAATTATTGCCGTGCCCTTGGGGTACATCATGCAGGCCTGCTATTGGTTTGCAAATGATCTGCTCGGTCTTCCCGGCGCGGCTTACATTATCGCTATTTTCCTGTTTGCTCTTGTCACTAAGATTTTGATGTTCCCGCTCTCTCTCAAGCAGCAGCGCTCCACGGCGCGCATGTCCGCTTTCCAGCCGCTGATGAAGGAACTTCAGGACAAGTATAAAAATGATAAAGACAAAATGAACACCGAAATGCAGAAGCTGCAGCAGGAATATGGCATAAGCATGTTTTCCGGCTGTCTGCCGATGCTGCTGCAATTCCCGATACTTTTCGGTCTTGTCGAGGTTATATACAAGCCCCTGACATACATGCTGCACATTCCCGCCGACGTTATGGCCGAGCTTTCCACGGTGACGGCAAGGTTTTTGCAGGTCGCAGACCCCGCCGCGGACAGGCTATTTGAGACAAAGATAATCGAACAGCTCCAGACAAATTCGGGGATGTACACCTCAATTGCCTCAAACCCCCAGTTTTCTTCCTCAATCGAAAAAATTCAGAACCTCAACATGAACCTAGGCCCCATCAAGCTTTGGGAAACGCCTACGCTCAACTTTAACCTTATTTTGCTCGTGCCTCTGTTCTCAGTCATAACCATGCTTTTGTCCTCACTTTTCTCCATGAAAGCCTCCGGACAAAGCTCCGGCAAGGGGATGCTCATAGGTATGACAGCTATGTTTGCCTTCTTCTCCTTTATGTACCCCGCAGGCTTCAGCCTTTATTGGGGCTTCCAGAACCTCATCATCATCTTCCAGTCATGGCTTCTTCGCAAAATGGTCGACCCCGAAAAAATCAAGGCAGACTTTAATGCCCAGATTGTGGCGAAGAAAAAAGCTGCAAAGGCCGTCAAAAAGGTCAAGCTGCCCGATGCCGAAACCGGCGAGCTGGTGGAAAAAGAGATTGGTGCGGCAGAGCTTGCCCGCCTTCGCCTGCAAAAAGCGCGTGAGTTGGAAGAGGAGCGCTATAACTGATTTTGTTTTTCCAAACGCTGTGCGATGCACGACTTTGGAACAGCCTATATGAAAGGAAGTCTCCTTATATGTCTGAGATAATAACAACCGGACGCACAGTCGACGAAGCCGTCGAGGATGCCTGCAATCAACTGAGTCTCGGCCGCGACGATGTGTCGGTCGAAATCATAGATCTTCCTCAAAAAAAGCTCTTTTCCACAATTCCCGCAAAGGTCAAGGTGACCGCTCTCGACGACGGGTTTTCCGTCAAAGCACTTTTTGAGGCTGCTGACAGGAAAAAGACCGAATCTGAGGCTGCTGTGCCGTCCGAGCCTGCCGCAAGAGCGCCGGTCGCTCAGTCACGCCCTCAGCCGATTTCCGAGCCACAGCATACGCCGGCACCGCAAAAGACGCCGTCACCTTTTTATTCCGAAACCCCCACACCCGTCAGCGAGTCGGCCTACAAGCCGAAACCCGAAACGGTGCAGCCCGATATTCCGCTTGCCTTGGATGAGCTCCCCTCATCCGCAGCCGTTGCATACGACTACCTTCGCATGCTCTGCGCCGGTATAGGTGCGGAAAAGCTCTCCTACTCCGCCGCAAAGACAGACCGCGGAATAAAATTTGTGGTAGACGGCGACGACGCCTCGATTCTCATCGGGCGCCGCGGCGAGACGATGGATGCCGTGCAGTACCTGTGCACACTCGTCAGCAGCCGAAGCGGCGACGATTACAGCAAAATATCCGTGGATGTTGCGGGCTATCGTGAAAAACGCGAAAGAACCCTAAAAGCGCTCGCAATAAAGGTCGCCGGCAAGGTCAAAAAATCACGCTATAGCCAAACACTCGAGCCGATGAATCCGTATGAGCGCAGAATCGTGCACAGTGAGGTTCAGCTAATCGAGGGTGTAAAATCCGAATCTGTTGGCACAGAGCCAAACCGCAGAGTTGTCATTTCCCTGATTTCAGGCGGCAGAAGCGGCCGCGACAGCCGTGGAGGACGTCCCGCACCCAGAGGCGGCTTTGACAAGGGCAGCCATGGCGGCACGCCAAGACCTCCGCGCAGCGATTACCGCAAACCTGATTTTCAGCGCACGGACGATAGTGTGAAGACAGCCACTGCCTCTGCGTCACCGTCTTCGCAGCCCGTTCCCGCACCGCGTCAGACAGAAGCGCCTGTTCCAGCAGCGCCCCACAAAGAAGAGAAAAAAGCCTCCTGCGAATCCGCCGTGCTTTATGGTAAAATCGAGCTGTGACAAAACCTGCAATTAAATAGGCAAAACCGAGGTCAAAGATCGGCGAGTGCATCAAAATTGATGGCACCGTTGTGTCTTTGACCTTTTTTATTTTGCCGTGCGTTTATATGCTTTTTGCCGCAAAATATAAAATGTATTTGTGCGCGTCTAGGCATTTTAAAATCCCAAAGCTCTTTCGAAAATCAGTTTATACGGTCATGTTTTTGGCGAAAAGAATGCAAAGCTCAAATTAAGCCTATAAAAATATCACAAAATGGGCTTAATAATTTTTGAAGCAAAAGGGCTTGTGCGTCTTAATTGGCGACATTTTGCCCGATGTCATACTTTTTTTAGGAAACGAGGTGTTAAAATGCTCGACACAATCGCCGCAATAGCCACACCGGACGGTGAGGGCGGAATAGGCATTGTCAGAATATCGGGCGAGCGCGCACACGAAATTGCCGATATGGTCTTTCAATCAAAGAGCGGGGAAAAGCTGTGCGAGCTTTCCGGCTATACGGCGCGTCTTGGCAGTATAAAAGACGAGTGCGGCCGCGTCATCGATGAAGCTGTAGCGCTCGTCTTCCGAGCACCGCGCAGCTATACGGGAGAAAATGTCGCCGAGCTTATGTGCCACGGCGGACGCGTGGTTGTCGGAGAAGTTCTCAAGGAGGTGCTGAGATGCGGCGCTGTGCCCGCGTCGAGGGGCGAGTTTACACGCCGCGCCTTTATGAGCGGGCGCATATCGCTCACCGAGGCGGAATCTGTCATGGACGTCATACGCGCCGCCTCACGTCAGGGTGAAGCTGCTGCTGCCGCTCTCGCAGGCGGTGCACTATACAGAAAAACCACCGAGCTGAAAGCGGGTATTCTTTCAATTCAGTCACACATTGCCGCATATATCGATTTCCCCGAGGAGGACGTGGAGGAAGTTGACACTGTCCGATTGATGGGCGACTTGAAAAATATATCGCAAAATCTCGAACGGCTTGTCCAAAGCTATGAGCTTGGCGCTACACTGCTGCGCGGGGTGTCAACCGTCATCGTCGGCTGCCCGAACGTCGGAAAGAGCACGCTCTTGAATCTTCTGACAGGGTGCGACAATGCGATTGTGACGCCGATTGCCGGGACGACGCGCGACATCGTCGAGCAGTCCGTCTCCTTGGGCGGGACGACGCTTCTCCTGGCCGACACCGCCGGGATTCACATGAGCGACGAGCTTGTCGAAAAAATCGGAATCGGGCGCGCGCTCGAGCACCTTAAAAATGCCTCACTCGTTCTCGCGGTGTTCGACCGCTCGCGCGAGCTCTCCCTTGACGACCGCGATTTGATTGAAATGCTGAAAGACAAGAACACCGTGGCGATAATAAGCAAGACAGATTTGGCGCCCGTGCTCGACTGCGGTGAAATCGAGAGTCTTTTTGCCCAAACCGTTTATATCAGCGACAAAGAGCCGGATGCCGCCAAAAAGGTCGACCTCGCCGTGCGCAGGGCACTTAGGACAGATTCGTATGACACAAGCGAGCCGATACTCGCCAACGAACGGCAGCGTTCCTGCGCCCGCACAGCGCTCACAGCGGTAAACGATGCGCTGGACGCCGCACACAGCACAACACTCGATGTTGTATATGCGATTCTCGACGAGGCGCTCGCGGCTCTGTCGGGTCTTTCCGGCGAAAATGTCTCCGAAGCCGTGATTGACAGTGTATTTGATAATTTTTGCGTGGGGAAGTAGTTTATGTTTAAATTTAAGAATTATGATGTGGCCGTGATAGGTGCCGGACACGCCGGAATTGAGGCCGCTCTGGCCTCGGCCAGAAGCGGGGCGAAAACTGCTGTTTTTACGCTGTCGCTCGACACGATTGGCAATATGCCGTGCAATCCGTCAATCGGCGGCACCGCAAAGGGACACCTTGTCTTTGAGCTGGACGCGCTCGGCGGCGAGATGGGCAAGGCCGCGGACGCCACCGCACTGCAAAGCAGGATGCTCAATCTGGCCAAAGGCCCTGCCGTCCATTCACTGCGCGTGCAAAGTGACAGGCGCGCCTATCACGCATACATGAAGTCGGCGCTGGAAGAGCAGCTGCTTCTCGATATAATACAAGACGAGGTCACGGGAATCACCGTAAAGGACGGTGCCGTGTGCGCCGTTTCGACCTCGCTGGGCGGTTACTATGAAGTGAAGTGCGCCGTCGTTGCGACAGGGACATATCTTCACGGCAAAATATACGTCGGCGATGCCGTTCGTCTGTCCGGTCCTGACGGGATTTGCCCCGCGACAGAGCTGACAAAATGCCTCGTCGATGCAGGCTTGCCCATACGTCGCTTTAAGACGGGCACCCCTGCGCGCGTTCACCGCAGAAGCATAGATTTCTCCGTGCTGGAGCGCCAGGAGGGCGACGACGAGATTGTGCCATTCTGCTTTATGAATGAGACAAAAATCGTAAATAAGCTGCCTTGCTATATTGCATATACAAATGAAAAAACTCATGAGCTTATCCGCGCAAATCTGCACCGCTCCCCGCTGTATGGCGGCAAGATTGAGGGTGTTGGGCCGCGCTATTGCCCGTCTATCGAAGACAAAGTCGTGCGCTTTCCCGACAAGACACGCCACCAAATATTTGTGGAGCCGTGCGGCGAGAGCACAGAGGAGATGTATTTGCAGGGGATGAGCTCGTCTCTGCCATTCGACGTTCAGACTGAGCTGTATAAGACTATTGTCGGCTTCGAGAACATAGAGCTTATGCGCCCTGCCTATGCAATTGAATATGACTGCTGTGATCCTACATGCCTCAAGCACACGCTCGAAACAAAGGCGGTGCGCGGGCTTTTCGGCGCAGGACAGTTTAATGGCTCCTCAGGCTACGAGGAGGCCGCAGTGCAGGGCTTTGTCGCGGGCGTCAACGCCTCGCACATGGCACTCGGGCGCGAGAGTTTCACTCTTTCCCGTCAAAGCTCTTATATCGGCACACTGATAGACGACCTCGTCACAAAGGGCGCCAACGACCCATACAGAATGATGACCTCGCGCAGCGAGTACCGCCTGTTGCTGCGTCAGGACAACGCGGACGAGAGGCTCTGTGAAACAGGTCACCGGCTGGGACTTGTGTGCGGAAAAAAGTACGAGACTTTTCTCGAAAACGACGCGCTGCTTCACCTTGAGCTGGCGCGCATGGAAAAGACGCATATTCCCGCGTGTGCAGAGCTTGACTGTCTGCTTGCAGAAAAATGCGGTGCCCCCACAGGAGGAGGCGCGACCATTGCCTCCCTTTTGAGACGGCCCGGCATAGCCTACGCCGACATTGCGGCTTTTGACACCCGCTGCGAGCCACTGCCGAATTTTATTGCAAAAAAAGCCGAGATAGAGCTAAAATATGCGGGTTACATGAAGCGGCAGCGCTCTGTCGCCGAAAAGCAAAAGCGACTCGAGGACATGGCGCTTCCTTTGAATCTCGACTATTCAAAAATCGACAATATGCGCCTTGAGGCGCGTGATAAGCTGACAAAAATTCGTCCCGTATCCTTTGGACAGGCCGGCAGGATAAGCGGTGTAAGCCCCTCCGACCTCGCCGTCTTGTCCGTTTATGTGGCAAAGCTGAAAGGGGGCAATTTCGAAAAATGACAGAACTCGAAAAAATGCTGCGAGGAGAATTGTATGACCCCTCCGACAGGGAGCTTTCACAGATGAGAGTTTTTGCGAGAAAGTCCGAGTATCTTTTCAACAGAACCGAAATTGAGGAATACGACAGCAGGGAAGCCATATTAAAGGCTGCCGTGGGCTTTTTTGGCGAGGACAGCTACATAGAGCCTCCTTTGCGCTTTGACTATGCGAGCAATACTTATATTGGCTCGGACTGCTATATCAACTCCGGCTGCACTTTTCTCGACTGCGCAAAAATCGAAATCGGGGACAACGCAATGCTGGGGCCAAACGTCTCGCTTTTCACGCCGCTTCACCCGCTCGTCGCATCAGAGCGCGCCGTGCATGTGCGCGCCAACGGTGAAAAATATCAGCTTGAATATGCTCTGCCTATAAAAATCGGAAGCGGCTGCTGGCTCGGCGGCAACACAGTCGTCAATGCGGGCGTGACCATCGGTGACAACAGCGTCATCGGCTCGGGAAGCGTCGTCACCCGCGATATTCCTCCAAACGTGATTGCCGCCGGCGTTCCGTGCCGCGTGCTTCGCGAGATAGGCGATGATGACCGCATGCTCGGCAGGGACGCCTTTCTTTAAAAGCCCTCCGCCTTTGAAAGCGCCGTGCCCTTGTAATACTGCGCCAATATTTCTTTATACGACCAGCCCTTTTTTGCAAGCTCATTTGCGCCGTATTGGCTCATGCCGACGCCGTGCCCGAAGCCGCGCACGGTAAATATGAATTTTTCATTTTCATATTTTACGTCAAACGCCGCCGAGCGCAGGTTCAATGCCTCGCGCACCTGCGTGCCCTTGTACTGCCTGCCGCAGATGTTTATGGTAAGCACAGTTTTGGCGTCGCTGAGCTTCTTCTCCCCAAACCAGTCGGACGGCGGCTGCGTGGCCTTGAACTCCGCGTCGAAGCATTTCATTTTGTCCTCCAGCACAAAGGCCTCCATCTCAACCTTCGACTCAAAAGACGGTGCTGTCATGTCCTGTTTGCTGTCAACAGACACCAAATACGGGCGCGGCGCGGCGAATACATTCTCGCTTGCCTCTGTTCTCCCACCGGATATTGCGTGATAGCACGAGCTTATCAGCTCTCCGTCATATGTGAGAACCTGCGCCAGCACCTCGTCAACCGCCGCGGAAACCTTTGAGTAATACTCAGAAAAGCTGTCTTTGAAATAGCTTTTTGCCCTGTCTATGCTCATATACCCCTCGAGCATAGAGCTGTTTACCGTGAAGTATGCCGATTTTAAATTCGGGTCAGGGGAGGACTGCCTCATCTTTTTGACGAACAGCGCATAAGTATGACATGCCACCGCCTGCGCCTTCAATGCCTCCGGCTCATAGCTCGCAGGCATCTCACAGAGCGTGGCTCCCAGAACATATTCGCGCTCTGTCAGCGTCAATATCTTTCCGTTTGCCTCGTCAAAAACGATTATTTCCCCGCCCTCGAAAATTTTTTCGCCTTTCTTTTCGCTGTCTTTGACTTGCGGCTTTGTGCCGGCGTCATAGCTTTTCCCGACAAGCGCCAGCATTGGCGTGACGACAATAAGCACCGCGAACAGCAGTAAAAGCAGAATTTTGTTTTTCATCCTCTTCTCCTCTTCGTTCTAATCCCGTGAATGAGTATTTGTCTTTGCAATTTTAATTTAATATGCTATAATTTGTTATTAACATACAAAACAACAGCTCAAAATTGTGAGGTACTGCATATGATGAGATCTATGTCCCCGGAGCAGCGCGATTCCTTCACATACCTATGTGAAGAGTTTAAGAAATATAACTATATAAATGGAGACGACTGGGTCAAGTATGACGTCAAGCGCGGCTTGCGAAATGCCAACGGGACCGGTGTGCTCGCCGGGCTAACGAGCATATGCGACGTTGTCGGCTATGAGATGGTGGACGGCGTGCGCGTGCCGAGCGAGGGCAAGCTCATCTACCGCGGCATCGATGTCGCGGACATGGTCAGCTCCAGCCAGCGCGAGAACCGCTATATCTTTGAGGAAGTCGTCTGGCTTCTGCTCTTTGGCTCGCTTCCCACGCCCGACGAGCTGAAGCTTTTCAGAGTCGTCATGGCCGACTTGCGCGAGCTGCCCGAGGGCTTTGCCGAGGACACCATTATGAAAGCTCCATCCCCAAATGTGATGAATACCATGGCTCGCTCCGTGCTTGCACTTTATTCCTATGACGACTATTCCGAAGATCGCTCCCTTGAAAATGCGCTCTATCAGGCAGTTTCTCTCATCTCATGTGCTCCGACCATCATGGTCGCCTCCTATCAGGTCAAGCGCCGTGCTTTTGACAAGCGCAGCATGTATTTTCATCAGCTCAAGCACGAGTACTCCTGTGCACAGAATATCCTGCGCACAAACCGCTCCAACAAAAGCTTCACGGAGGCCGAAGCCCATCTGCTGGACCTTTGTCTCGTACTTCATGCAGACCACGGCGGCGGAAACAACTCCACCTTTACCACCCGCGTCCTCACCTCCACAGGCACCGACACATATTCGGCCATTTCCGCTGCAATCGGCTCTCTCAAAGGACCGAAACACGGCGGCGCCAACATCAAGGTGATGGAGATGCTCGATTATATGAAAGAGGGCATCAAGGATCCGTGTGACGACGAGGAGATAAAGCTTTTCTTGACAAAGCTTCTCAATGGCGAGGCAGGCGACGGCTCCGGTCTTATATACGGCATCGGACACGCGGTTTACACAAAGTCCGACCCACGCGCCGTTATTTTGCGCCAAAACCTAGAGCCTCTCGCAATTGAAAAAGGACTCACCGACGATTTTCGCCTGCTGTGCGCGGTTGAAAGACTTGCCCCACAGCTCGTGTCAGACATAAAGGGTGTGCGCAATTCCTGCGCCAATGTCGACCTGTTCTCCGGTCTTGTCTATAAGACGATGAATATCCCCGTTGATTTGTACACACCGCTCTTTGCCGTCGCGAGGATGGCAGGCTGGTGCGCGCACCGAGTGGAGGAGATGATGTTCGGCAACCGCATTATTCGCCCCGCCTACAAGTATCTTGGAGTAGAGCGCAAATATGTGCCGCTCGCGGAGAGAACGCTGTGAAAAAGACGTATCTTTTGCTTTCTCTTATATGTGTTCCGCTGTTTTTGGTCCGCATGTTCGAGCTGACACAGCAAACAGATTATCAAACAGGCTTTTATATCGGCGGGAATCAGCTTCACAGGATTGCGGCACTTCTTCTTTTGGTCGCCACCGTTGTCGCCGTCTTGAGAATTTACAAGAAGCGCAACCTCTGCGCGCCTGAAACAATAAGCCGTGATATCATGAGCGCTGTGCTCTTTGCGCTTTCCGGATTTTTCACGCTTGCTTCCAGCATTGCTATGTATCTCAGCATAAAAATACCAAATCCGATTCTTCATTTTTTCGACAGCAGAGAGCAGATGCGGTTGTACGGCGCTTCCTCTCCGCACTTTAAGATGATTTTGGTCTGTGTCGTTTTGGGCGTTTTCGCCGCCGCTTGGTTCCTGCTTTGCGCCTACTGCCTTTTCATCAAAAAAGAGGATGTGCTAAGAGGCAACATCTTTTCTGCATTGCCTGTTTTGTGGCTCTCGGCCAGAGCAATTGAAATATTTATCGACACGCCCGTCAACAAATACGACTCCATCCGAATTGTCACGATGGCCGGCATACTCATGCTTGCGATATTCTATTTGAGATTCGCTCAATTTTTCTCCATTTCCCATTCAGACAGAGTTTTTAGAGGTATGGTGACAACGTCTATGCTCGCTTTTTTGTGGATAATCGGCTTAGGTGCGGCCACTATGATATTCTTTATGCGCCATGGGGAATTTGCCAACACCGTGCTCCAGCTTACAGACTGCACCATAGCATCTGCGGCGCTCTTTTCTGTCGCAAATTTAATTGATAAAGGTGAAACATCATGCAGAACAGAAAAATTATCAGAATCGTAACCGTCATTTTATGTGTTGTCCTCATTGTAGCTCTGCTGCTCACAACTTTTTTGCCGCTTTTGGCCTCGATAATGTAAGTTTTCCTCTGCTGATTCCGTTTTCTCTTTTTTTGTTGACAATCTCATATAAATGTATAACAATATGATTAGAGAAAAAATGTCGAAAAGGAGTATATGCAATGGCCACTTCATTCTGTCCACAATGCGGCACGCAAATCGAAGACAGCATGTCATTCTGCCCAAAATGCGGCACGCGCATGATGGCTTCTGCTGCCTCATCCGCTGCACCAAATTCCTATATGCCACAGCAGTCACGCGCGGAGGGCTATAATTTCCCCGGCTCTGCTGCCGGCTTTGTAACTTTCAAAAATGGTACACTGCTCGTATGTGCACTCGGTCTTCTATTCACCCTGATGCCTTGGCTTGGCTCTATGGGCATAAAGGTGACGCTCTTTCAGGCGGCTGAGATTATAGGCTATACCGGCGAAAACTCGTTTCTGTACATTCTCATAGCGCTTCTCATGATTGCCGGTTATGTCGGCACCGGCTTCTTCGTTCTCGCAAAACCGGACAATAAAATCTTTAGGCTTTTCTCCTATTGCTTTGTCGGACTCGCGGTCTTTATTTTCATTGCTTTTGCGGTAAGCGACTATCTTTCTTTTGTCACATTCACAGCATGGCTTGCTCTGCTGTTTCCCTTTGCACTCGCTTTCTTTTTGATTCCAAAGACCCGTGCAGAGATGCGTTCGTCCTCCGGTATGGCCGGTGCGGGCGCGGCTCAAAGCAGCGCCGTTCCCACAGGATATACGTGTTCTGTGTGCGGCAAAAAGGGCCCTTATGAGGGTGCTTGTCCCATCTGTGGCAGCACAAATAAGCGCAACACCTACAACTGACCTGCCCCTGCGCAAATTTTAATTTATATCAAAAAAGGACTCGGAAGTGCACTGATGCATTTCGGGTCCTTTTTCTTTGTGACTGCTCTTTTGTTGTTTGCCCCAGCTGCCAACCGTGCAATTGCGTCGCCTGCCGCAGCCGGTTGCTTTGGCTATTCTCTCCTTGAGGTCAAAGACTTTTAAATTAGGGGCTAAGGGCATTCAGGTCAAAGGCTTTTATTGTCAGGGCAAAAGGTCAAGGGCATTTAAATTAAGGACTAAGGTCTTTTAGGTCAAGGGCTTTTATTGTCAGGGACTAAGGGGACGTTTCGAATGCGTC
>JAVVTQ010000034.1:0-16721 GCA_036653595.1 Oscillospiraceae bacterium | reverse complement strand
ATGAGGATGGAATTTACCGCACATTCAAAGCATTTAATGTTATATAAAAGTAGAAGAACCGAATTTGGCGGTGGTTAGGGGAGCGGAGGTCGGGGAAACACTGCGCGATGCGCCCGGTCAAATTGGCTGTCGGGGTCGATATTTTGCACATTTCGCGATAATATTCAATTAAAATATCATTAGGAGAAGAAAATGAAAAACAGGATTTTGATCGAGGTTTGCTGTGGCTCGGTAGAAGATGCCGTGAATGCCGCACAGGCCGGCGCAAACAGAGTGGAGCTGAATTCGGCGCTGATTTTGGGTGGACTGACGCCGTCAATTGGGGAGCTTTCGGCGGTCAAGGAGAGAATAGGTATTCCGGTTATATGCATGGTGCGCCCGAGAGGCGGCGGCTTTTGCTATACTGAGCTTGAATTTGAAACAATGAAAAGGGATGCCGCGGCTCTGATTAAAGAGGGCGCGGACGGAATAGCCTTTGGCTTTCTAAATCAAGACGGAGGCCTTGACATAGACCGCACCGCACGGTTCATCGAGACGGTGTGCCCGGGTGAAGCGGTTTTTCATCGCGCCTTTGACTCCATGACGGGCTCTCAGGCCGACGCCATTGACAAGCTCGCAGCCGCCGGAGTGAAGAGAATTCTGACAAGCGGCAGAAAGCCCTCCTCACTCGACGGGGTAGACGAGCTTAGAAGATATGTTGAGCTTGCAAGGGGAAGACTCGATATTCTCGCAGGCGGGGGTGTCCGTCCGGCAAATGCGCTGCAAATAATAGAGCGCACCGGATGCAGACAGATACACTTTACTTTTCACAAGGACTGCTGCGACTACTCCGCGACCTACAACAAGGACTTGTGCTTTGAGTCAAAGCTTCTTCCGCCGCCGGAAAATGTGAGAGTGGTGGACAAGGAAAAGCTCGCCGAATTTATAAAAAGTATGCCGAAGGAGCTGTGAGGCAAGGCGCTGCTGCGGCTGCGCGCGGTGAGCCTGGCCGGGAGCGGGTCAAAGCGTATTTTCGAAAAAAAATAAAATCTGCGGCGTGCTTTGACGGGGGGGTTCGCTGAAAGACGGTTGTCCGCAAGCCGATATGAGCCGATATGTGCAAAAGACAGAGCAAAAGGCAGCAACAAAGTTTACTAACGTTACAAACTGAATTTGTCAATGTTAAATCTTACACAAAATGACAGATTAAATTTGGTATATATGAAGAATTTGTGACCAAGACCTCGAATAGCATTGACAGGTAAAAAATGTCGAGATATACTAAGTGCATAAAATTTATTGATGGGTAAAGTGAAAATCGTCAAATAATACGAAGCCTTTCGATAAATTATGAAATTATGAGGTGTTTGATCAATGGAAAACCAAGTGTTCGCAACAGCAAGACAGCTTATCAAGAAGCTCGAAGACTCGCAGGGCGCCAATATAACGGCTGCGGCAAACAGTATTGCCGATGCTTTTATGAATGGCGGAATCCTTCAGGCTTTCGGCTCGGGTCACTCCAACGCAGGAGCGCTCGAACTTTGCCACCGTGCAGGCGGCTTTGTCCCGACTAAGGCAATTAAAGAACCGGCCGGCGGCGCGTATGAAGCAGTCCCCGGAGTCGGCGAGATATTCCTTAAAAAGGTCGATATCCGCAAGAACGACGTAGTCTTTGTCATCTCCAACTCCGGCAGAAACCCTCTTCCGCTTGAGATAGCAAGTCAGGCAAAAGAGCGCGGCGCAACAGTTGTTGCGGTCACATCAGTCTCTGCCAGCAGCAAGCTGACATCAAAACACAAATCAGGCAAGCGTCTTTTTGAAATAGCGGACATTGTCATTGACAACATGGTTCCGGACGGCGACGCAGCAATAACAGTTGAGGGCATTGATACGGCAATATGCGGTATGTCCACAATAACGACGGCTGTAGCACTTCAGGCTGTGGTTCTCGAAGCGGCACAGATTCTGCTCAGCAAGGGCCAGAATCCCCCGTTCTACAAATCGCAGAACGTCGACGGCGGAGCGGAATACAACGAAACTCTTCTCGGAAAGTACTTTG
Source organism: Oscillospiraceae bacterium (assembly GCA_036653595.1). Lineage (GTDB taxonomy): Bacteria > Bacillota > Clostridia > Oscillospirales > Ruminococcaceae > JAVVTQ01. The sequence continues at coordinate 14,683 of JAVVTQ010000034.1, read as the reverse complement.
ATAGACTCTACCACATGTAGGTTTTGGGCAGGGGCACAACCTGTTTAAAATAAATATTTATGAGTAAGGAGTAAGCTATGAACACAGTATTACTTGCGTTTGTACTGGCTACGTTCACGGGTCTGATGATTCTTGTCGGATCACTGGCAATGGGCGGTCTATACACACCTATCGTCTTCGCGTTCGTAACCGGTATAATCGTCGGCGACATCAACCTCGGTCTTCAGGTCGGCGCATCTTGCGCACTCATGGCTCTTGGATTCTACACATACGGCGGCGCCACAATCCCCGACTACAACGTCGGTGCAATGTTTGGTGTCCTTGTAGCATCACAGAGCGGTGACGTCACACAAGGTATCGTAATCGGTTCCATAATCGCACTGCTCATGTCGTGGTTTGATATCCTCGGCCGCGCAGCGACAACAGTATTCCAGCACGGCGGCGACCGCGCTCTTGCAAAGAGAAACATCAAGTCTTTCGAGCGCTGGCACCTTATGGGAACACTTGGCTGGTTCTTCAGCCGCTTTATCCCGGTCTTTATAGGTGTTATGTTCATCGACCAGTACGAAGTTATCGCTAAGTTCATCGAAGATTATGCTTGGATAAAGAATGGTCTGGGCGTTATCGGTAAATGTCTGCCTGCAGTCGGTTTTGCTCTTCTTCTTTCCTATATGGATATCAAGAGATACTGGCCGTTCCTCATTCTCGGATATGCTCTGTTCGCGTTCATGGGTGTTCCGACACTCGGTCTTGCAATCATAGGTGTTGCAGCGGGCGCTCTGTTCACTGGTTATAGCAAGAAAAAGGAGGAGGCAAAATAATGGCACGCACAAATAATAAAGTTTCAAAACAAGCCATGAAAAAAGCCGCCAGCCGTCATAACTGGACGCTTCAGTGGTGCTGGAACTACGAGCGCATGCAGGCCTCAGGATTTGCATATGCAATGGTTCCTGTAATGAGAGATCTCTACACAGATAACGACGAAATCTGTGAGAACCTCGAGAGACACATGCAGTTTTATAACTGCCATCCGGGCGGCTCTGCAGTAATCATGGGCGCCGCAGTTGCCCTTGAAGAAGATTATCAGGGCGAAATGTCCGACAGCATCAAGGTCGCTTTGATGGGACCTCTTGCCGGTATCGGCGACACAGTTCAGGGCGTTCTTGTTCAACCTATCACATACATAATCGCCGCGTCACTGGCCGCCGAAGGCAGCTGGTTGGCAGTGCCGGTTGTGATTCTTCCCCTCTTCCTTCTCTTCCTCGCCCGTTGGCCGCTCTTTAAATGGGGCTACAACAGGTCAGTCAAGATCATCGAAGATATCAGCGGAAACAGCGACTTCAACACACTTCGTGAAGCTGCCCAGATCCTCGGACTCACAGTTGTCGGCGGATTTGTTCCCAGCATGATCGGAATCAAGCTGCTGTATGCCTATGAGAAGACACTCAAAAACCCTGAGACCGGAGAAGATGTAGTTAAGTCAATCGCACTTCAGGATACACTCAACGGAATTCTTCCGTATCTGCTTCCCCTGTGCCTCGTTGGCTTCTGCTACTGGCTACTCAAGAAGAAAAAAGTGCAGCCGATTAAAGTTATTCTTATAATAGCCGTATTGGCATTCGCGCTCGGCGCATTAGGAATAATGGGTTAATGTTTGGCATTGTATTGATCAGTCATGGCGGAATGGCGGAGGGCATGATGACATCGGCTCCCATGCTCTATCCCGATTTCGGTCAGGTCGAATGTCTAACACTGTGGCCTGAAGACAACCCCGATGACTTCCAGAGCAAGCTTGAGCAAAAAGTAAAAGACGTGGATACCGGCGACGGAGTTTTCATATTGGCTGATTTATTGGGTGGTACGCCGAGCAACAGAGCGGCGTACCTGCTCAATGACAAGGTCAGAATGTTGTCGGGACTAAGCCTTGTTATGTTGCTCACTCTGCTTTCTCTTCGCGAAGATTCAACTGACTTTGAAGAAGTTTCAAAGGGACTGCTTGAGGAAACGCATGCTGGCATTGTGGATGTCAATGAATTACTAAAGAAAAGAGAGGCCGCTGTGCAATGATAAAACATCTTCGAATTGACAATAGACTTATACATGGGCAGGTAGCAATTTCGTGGCAGAAATATGTTGATGCAAACTCAATAATAGTCTGCAACGACAAGGTTGCGTTGGATCCTATCCAAAAGATGGCACTGCCGCTTGCGGCAAATGGTTCTGACGTCAAGGTATTTTCCATAGCGGAGACGCTGAAGTATAACGAGGAACATCCTAAAGAAACTTTGTTTGTTATTGCAAAGTTTCCATCAGATGCTCTTGCGATACTTGAGTCCGGAGCAGAAGTCCAAAGCGTTAACGTTGGAAACGCAGCTCCTATACGCGGCACAGACTATGTGCTTGTTGATGGCAAGTCAATCGCCGTCACAAAAGAGGACGCTGAAATATATCGTAAAATTGCTGCTCTAAAGGGTGATAAGCTCACCACTCAAACGATGCCTACCTATCCAATTCAAGATTTTCTCGGATTGTTAAGCAAGGCCGGGTTCTAAAATCTATTCAGCAACAACGAGTGGCCACTTTGAAATTCGAAGTGGCCACTCTCACTGATAAAAGAAAAATTCTCTGACTGAGGTAAAACAAATGCAGTTTAAATTGGCGAAGCTTCTTAACAATGCACTTATTGGAATTACATTGATAATACTTGCGCTTGTCGGAGGTTACTTCTATATTGCAAAAAATGTTCCGAGTATAAAATTTTACTATATGTTTGGCGCCGTGGTGGTGGGAATTCTGCTGCTTTGGCTGTTTAAATGGCTCGAAAATTCATGGGATAAAAAAATAATTACAAAGATGGCGCACAGCGGCAAAATAGCTCTGGCCAACATAAAAAGCTCCAAACGTGTTCTGAACATGCGCGACTCAAATTTTACAAATTACTGGCTCTATCAGTTCGAAGCCGAGCTGATAACACCGGACGAATATAAAATAGAGCAGACATTTTATGAAAAAATGAACTGTGAAACTGGCGTGATACCAAATGGCTCGGTTTATGTCACATATGATGAGAGCAAGCCAAACCAGATATTTATTGTGCCAAATGTCATGATAAGCCACCTGCCGAATCTCATTCCTATAATTGCTAAACTTGAAAAGAACAAGCATATCGACATAAAATATCTCGATGTGTACTATAACAAGGGAATGGTCATAAAGACCTTCCGCGAGTCACTGAGTGAGCAAAAGGCGAACGCGGCAAAAAAAGCCGCGGAAGTCAGTGCAAATACGGCAAAAAAACAAGTAAAGGGAAAGAAAAAATGATAAGAATAGGAACAGTCGGAACAGGCTTTGTCGTCGACACTTTTGTCGATGCAGTGAAAAAAACCGGTGAGATGCAGATAACAGCAGTTTATTCAAGAAGCACCGAAAACGCAAATGCTTTTGCAAAAAAGCACACTGTTGCAAAGAGTTATACGGACAAAAATGCTTTTCTCGCTGACCCGGATCTTGATTTTATCTATGTCGCGTCGCCAAATTCGCTTCACAGCGAGTGGACGATGGCGGCTCTGAATGCCGGAAAAAATGTATTTTGCGAAAAACCGTTTATGTCAACTGTCAGAGAAGTCGAAGAAGCGGTCGCACTTGCCAAAGAGAAGAAGCTGTTTTTGTTTGAAGCTGTCACGGTGCCTCATCTTCCAAACTATAAGCTGCTTCGAGAGCACATAAAGGACATTTCCCCGATTAAGCTTGTCCAGCTCAACTTTTCGCAGTTTTCAAGCCGCTACAACGCCTTTATGGACGGGAAGCTTCCCAATGTTTTCAACCCCGAGTTTTCGGGCGGCGCCTTGATGGACATAAACTACTACAACCTGAACTTTATTGTCGGCCTTTTTGGAGTTCCAGAGGATATTAAGTATTACCCAAATCAAGCTGCAAACGGAATAGACACCTCCGGAATACTTATTATGCGGTATGCGGATTTTGTCTGCACTGCCGTCGGCTGCAAAGACAGCAAAAGCAAAAATATGGTTCAAATACAGGGCACAAGCGGTTACATATATGTGCCTGAGGAGAGCAGCCGCTGCATCGAGTTTTCGGTTGTCACAAAGGATGGGGAGAAAAAATACAACGAGCAGACGGTCGAAAACTCTATTTATTATGAGCTTGTTGATTTCTGCGAAATTTACAATAAAAAAGATTTTGCGCGTCGCGACGAAATGCTTGACTATAATCTCACAATCACAGGTTTGGTTGAAAAAGCGAGAAAAGAAGCCGGAGTTTTGTTTGCGGCGGACGAGAAATAGGAGAATATATAATGATTATACGCTCAAAACGCATCTATACACATGACGGATTGGTTGACGGCTGCATGGAAGTCGTCGACGGCAAAATTAAACGTATTTTTGCAGGCGACTGCGATGGCAGCCGCGACATAGGAAATCTCCGCGTTATTCCGGGCGTTTTCGACACACACAATCACGGAACACAGGGGTTTACACTGTGGCCGGACGAAGACGGCAGCTATGAAGATAAGCTGAGAGGATACCTAAAAGGCGTTGCAAGCGAGGGAGTCACCCTTGTTTTTCCGACACTTTTCAGTGCTCTGGGAGTTGGCGAAAATACTTTGGAAGTCATTTCGCTTATTGCTAAGGTAGCGGACGGAGAAATAGACGGCGCAAAAATCGGTGGAATACATTTTGAGGGCCCGTACCTCAACAGAGTCGGTGAAAAGGGCACGAGAACAGAGCCGCTCAAAATAGATGTCGACTTTGTCAAAAAGATAATCGAAAGCGCCGGCGGAAAGCTGCGCCTCATGGGCCTTGCGCCAGAGCTTCCAAACAGCGATAAGCTGATTGCACTGCTCGTCGAAAATGGCGTGTCTGCGGCATTCACACATACGGATTGCCTGTCCGAGGAGGCATTTGCCGCATTCGACAAGGGCATAACGGTTGCCACGCATCTCTGCAATGTCATGGTCGGCATACACCACCGCGATGTCGGCGGGCTGGGTGCTGCAATTCTCGACGAGCGCGTCTGGTGCGAGCTGATATGTGATGGGCTGCACGTGACAAACAATATGATCAAGCTTATTTTAAGAGCCAAGCCAAACGACCACGTAATGATGATTTCCGACTGCACCGGATATTCCGGCGCACCTGTCGGAACATACAATGAGTTTTTGGGCGGCAGCGGCACGGTCATTGTCGATGACAAGGGCTTTGTGCGCGAGCCGGGCGGAAGACTGCGCGGCAGCAGCAAGCCGGTGCTGTACGGGATTAAGAATCTCACGGAGAATATAGGACTCAGCATGGAGGAAGCGCTCAAGCTCTCTTCACTGAACCCCTGCAAAAAGTATGGATATGACGCGACGAAAGGCTCTCTCAAAGAGGGAAAAGACGCCGATTTCGTTATAATCGACGACGGCTTCAATGCCCTTGAGACATTTGTAGGCGGAAAAAAGGTATTTGACAGAAAGACCGAGGGAGACAAAATTTTCAATAATGAGCTGCTTTTAAAAATAAACGGGGGCAAATAAATGATCGAAATTTCAACTGTTACGAACTACATAACGCCAAAAGAGCCATGCCTTTTGGGCGGGTATTCCATGAGAACCAAACTATCAGAGGGAGTGCTCGATGAGCTGAAATGCACTGCTGCCGTGCTCAAAATCGACGGCGAGGCTGTTGTTTTTTGCGACCTTGAGGTTCTGATGCTCACAAAGAAAACTTTTGATGAAATTAAAACTAGCGTGAGCGACAAGTTCGGTGTCAACAGGGATTTTATCACAATTTCGACAATTCACACGCACGCTGCGCCCGACATGCGTTTTTTTGATACCGGCGCGAACAATCCCTATTCGGACAAGTACATAGCGCTTGTCACAGAAAAAGCCATTGAGACTATAAGCGAGTGCTTTCAAAAAGGCTTCTGCGAGGTAGAAGCGTCTTATTTCACAGTGAATATAGACGGATTTTACGGCAACCGCAACGGCATTGGAAAGCCGGAGGACAAGAGCGTATCGGTGATTCGCTTCTGCGACAAAAACGAAGAGGTAAAGGCGGCGATGTTCAACATATCGTGCCACCCAACGGTGTTGGGCGCAGAGAATCTTTTCGTAAGCGGCGATTTGCTGGGATATCTCAGCCGCAAGATTGAGCAAAAGCTCGGTGTTTTTCCCGTTATGCTACAGGGAGCCGCGGGCGACATGAGCAACAGAAATTACAGAAAAGGTCATGATGCCGCAGAGCTTGAAAGAACCGGAGAGGGAATATTTTCTCAAATATTTGTGGACGAGAAGTATACAAAACTAAATCTTAGCAAGCCTCGAGCCGACAAATATGATTACCACACAGAGTATGATTTGAATGTCCCCGAGTGGGAAGCTCTGCGCGATAAGACGAAAAAGCAAATGGAGGAGGCTACAGAGTACGATCAGAGAAAGATACTCCTCTCGGGATATACTGCAATAAACATCAAACTGAAAAACCCGCACATTGTCGTGGACTTCAACACCGCAATTCTGCGCCTGGGCGACATAGAAATCTGCAAGGTTCCCGGCGAGATGTTTTCTCGTTTCGGAAAGCAGATAAAGGCCAGCAGCAAGGCAAAGCTTCCGCTGATATGGGGCTATGCAGACGGATATGCCGGATATATGCCCGACGAGGGAGAATACGGCAAGACGTATGAGAGCATGCTGACGCCGCTGCCCAAGGGCGCGACGGAGTACATCACGGGAAAACTGTGCGAGCTTATCGCAAAAAACTAGAAGCGGTGACAGGGGGCCGCAGGTAAAATGAAAAAGCTTGAGAACTATTTGGATTTACATATGCACACAAGCTATAGCTTGGACGGTGAATATTCACCCGAAAAACTTGTAGAGCTTTGCGGTGCTGCCGGTGTGAGAATTATGTCGATTTCTGACCATAATTCCGCAAAGGCAAACAAAGCCGCGGCGTTGGAAGCAAAAAGAGCCGGCATTGTATACATCAACGGCATAGAGCTGGACTGCCGCTTTAAAAATGCGGATTTGCATGTTTTGGGCTATGGCATAGATGACGGCACTGTGGATTTTGAACGCTTTGAACGCGCATTTAAAGAACAGCATGTTCAGGTTTCAAAGAAGAGCCTGGAGTTTGTAAGAAGTTTGGGCTTTAAAATTGAAGCGCAAGAGCTTCGCGAGCACGCAGGTGAGGACAAGGATATATGGACAGGCGAGCTTTTTGCGGAGGTTTTGCTTGCAAAACCACAGTACAATGACAGTGAGATTCTGCTGCCCTATAGAAGCGGTGGTGCTCGCGCAGACAATCCATATGTAAACTTTTTTTGGGACTGGTTTTCTCAGGGTAAGCCGGGCTATGTCGGAGTAGAGCTGCCTGCGCTAGTCGAAATAACAGATGCTATTCACAAAAACGGCGGCAAGGCAGTGCTGGCACATCCGGGCAAAAGTCTGGAAGGACAATTTGGCTTGCTCGATGAGATGGTTGGACTGGGTCTTGACGGAATTGAGGCCGAGAGCAGCTATCACAGCGCACAGACCACGGATTACTTTTTCAAAAAAGCGAAAGAGCTTGGTTTGTTCGTCACAGGGGGCAGCGATTTTCACGGCAAAACAAAGCCCTCAATTGTATTGGGAACATATGGCAGAGCAATGTCTGACAGCGCCGTTGAAGCGCAGCTGAGAGAAGAAAAAATTATACAATAGAGCAGATTCTTGGGTGCACAGCAACTTTGTGTGCCCGAGTTTCTCTTTTTAAAAAATGGAGGTTTTACAATGAGGTATTCAGAAGCTTATTTCGAGCAGGTAGAGGGAATTGTTTCAAAAATCGAGAACAGTGCGGACGATTATGAAAAAATCGCCACAAGGATTGCACAGAGACTTCACGACGGCGGAATGATATACACATTTGGAACAGGGCACAGCCATCTTTTGGCGCTTGAGGTTTTTTATCGCGCGGGCGGACTTGCGCGCGTTTACCCGATACTCAATGAGGATTTGATGCTTCACAAATCGGCCACAGAGTCCTCCCAATACGAGCGCACAGAGGGCTTGGCAAAGGGCATATTCGACCAATACGCGGTCACAGACAAAGATGTGATGTTTATATTTTCAAACAGCGGAATCAACCCTCTCACAATAGAGATGGCGGAGTGCGCGAAGGAAAAGGGCGCGCTTACAGTTGCTGTCACCAACTTGAATCACTCGCGTCCGCTGACCTCAAGGCACAAGAGCGGCCTGAAGCTATACGAAATCTGCGACGAGGTTATAGACAACTTCGGCGTTATCGGCGATGCATGTGTGATAACGGACAAGAAAGACAGCATCTGCCCCACATCGACAATATCCGGCAGCATAATACTGCACACTCTCGTCGCCATGATAGTCGAAATTTCCGATGCGCATGGCTGGGACATTGAAGTACTGTCTTCGGGAAATCTCCCCGACAAGGGAGCAAAAAGCGCGGCAATTGTCGAAAAGTACAAGAAAGTTATCAAGTGCCTGTAATTACAGAGATAAAAAAATAGCAGAGGTGGAGCCGATAAATGCCATATAAAAAGGACTTTGACAAGAATAAATACAAGCTCGCGGCGTTCGATATAGATGGGACGATATTCTCAGGCGGCAAAATTTTGCCGAGCACGGCAGACGCGCTGGATAGGCTCAGCAAAAGCGGAGTCGAGGTGGTGCTGTCGACGGGACGTCATCCGTCTTACATGCCAAAGCCAATACTTGAAATGGACTGCTTTCGCTATGCGGTCGCTGCAAACGGTTCTATAGTGAGTGACATAAAGAGCGGAGAGGTTATTTTTATAGCGGATATTGATCGGCTGCTCACAATAAAGATAGCGGAGTTTCTCGCAGAGCGCACGGATGAGTTCCACCTTGTTTTTCGCGAGGGAGGGCTGCTCACGCGCCCGGACTTGAATTCGATGAGGGCGGGACATTCCAAAGAGGATGCGGATAGGATCGAGGAAAATGTCAGATGCGCGTACACAATTGTCGACGGCCCGCGCGAGCTTATTGCGGCCATAAAGGAGCCTTCGGTAAAGTATGGCTGCCGCACGCGCTGCGTGGAGGAAGCGAATCAGCTTAAGGCAGATATCATGAAGAGCTTTCCCATCGAAGCGGTGTCCACCGACAGCGGAATAGTGGAGATAACCGCAAAAAATGTCACAAAAGGACATGGCTTGGAGATACTGTGCGACAAGCTGGGAATTTCGGTGGATGCCACAATGGCATTTGGAGACAGCGGAAACGACATAGAAATAATGAAGCGCGCGGCATTTTCCGTCGCAATGGGCAACGCCACAGATGATGTCAAAGAGATTGCCGATTTTGTGACGACGGGCGTTATGGATGATGGAGCCGGAGCTGCCATCAGGGAGCTTTTCGGAATATAAAAAGTGAGGGAAATATTATGAGTGTAAACCCAAATGAAATTAAAAAACTGAGAACAGAGCAGCGCAATGAAACAACAAAGGACATAGACTTGCTGGGAACAGTTGAGCTGGTGCGCAGGCTCAACGACGTCAACCGCTCGCTGTGCGACGCCGTGGCAGAGCAGACAGAGCAGATTGCAAAAGCAGTCGATGTGATAACCGACAGAATGCAGCACGAGGGCAGATTGATATTTATCGGTGCAGGCACGAGCGGAAGACTTGGAATACTCGATTCATCCGAATGCCCTCCCACATTTTCAGTGTCGCCCGACAAGGTGATAGGGATTATCTCCGGCGGTGACAGGGCAATCAGGCAGTCTGTCGAAAACGCAGAGGATGACCCAAATTCCGCCAAAGGACAGCTTGCGGAGGTTTCGCTCTGCGATAAGGATGTTGTCTGCGGAATAGCGGCCAGCGGGAGGACGCCGTATGTGCTCGGTGCGCTTGATTATGCAAAAAGCATAGGCGCGGCGACGATTGGCGTTACAAACAACAAGAACAGCGAGCTGTCAAAGCACTGTGACACAGTTATTGAAATAGACGTTGGCCCGGAGGCGCTCTCAGGCTCAACGCGGCTGAAATCAGGCACATCTCAAAAAATGGTCCTGAATATATTGACGACGGCGTCTATGGTTAGACAGGGAAAGACCTACAGCAATCTGATGATAGACGTAAAGGCGACAAACGAGAAGCTGAGGGCAAGATGTCTCAATATTCTCAGAGAGATTTTCCCCGAAAAGGATCAAGAGGAGCTTTCAAAGGCGCTGGAACAGTCGAATGGCAGCGCAAAGCTCGCCGCAGTCATAATAAAGCTTAATGTCAGTGTCGACGAGGCAGAAAAGCTTATAGAAAAGCACAATGGCAAGCTGAGATCGGTATTTGGTGAAACAAGCGGAGAGAAAAGATGAAATCATCCTATATTGTACTGACGGCAAAGGGCTGTGCGGAATGCGCGCAAGAGGACATCTGCGCAGAAAATCTAGCGCAAAACGAAGCGATTATCGAGACAGAAGCGACGATGATAAGCGCGGGCACAGAGCTTTCACGTGTATTTGCAATAAAAGAGGGTTTTTCTTACCCGGTGCGTCCGGGCTATTCGGCTGTTGGCAGGGTGCTCAAAAAAGGCGAGGGACTTTGCGATATAGAAGTGGGAGACAAGGTCTTTTACAGCGGTCCGCATGCCTCCGTCAACAGGTTTTCGCGCGGGAATAAAACGCAGGGCCCGATGATTTTCAAAATACCGCAGGATATGGACGCGAAAAGTGCGACCATAATCACACTGGGACTCGTCGCGATGAACGGTGTTAATGCTGCTGATGTAAAACTCGGCGATATGCTCGCCGTTTTCGGACTAGGCGCGATAGGCATTATTGCGGCCATTTTATTCGCAAAGCTGGGCGCGCGCGTAATCGCGATTGATCCTGTAAAGAGCAGATGCGATTTGGCAAAAAGCCTCGGAATAAAAGAAACGCTCTGCTGCAACGGCGGCGAGGAGCAGGTGGCGGCACTCAAAAGCATGACAGGCGGCAGAGGTGTCGATATCGCGGTTGATGTCACGGGAGTTTCGGCGGCGATTGAGAGCGCAGCGCTCGCATGCGGCCCTCATGCACAGCTTATCTTGTTGGGCTCGCCGCGCGCACCGTATACGTCGAACCTGACAACACTTCTCAGCGCAATACACATGAAGATGATAAGAGTTATAGGCGCATTCAACAACCTCAATCCGGTTTTTGAGACAGAGGGCTCCAGACTTTGCGTAGAGCGCAATTTTAAAGTGGTGTGCGGCCTCATTGAACAGAATGTGATCGACGCAAATAAGATAATCAGCCAGGTGATCAGCCCCGCTGAGGTACAAAGCGCATATCATGGGCTGATGTACGACAAGGAAAATTATCGCTGTGTCGTCATTGATTGGACATCTTTAAAGGAAAAATAAGCGATAGAGCTGCTGCCAATCGATGCAAAAAGCACTTCCGTTAGAGAAACGCCATGCCTCGACATTTTTAGTTGATATAAAGCCTCGGGATAATGCTTATCCTGAGGCTTTTTTGTGTTGGACAAAATAGCAGACATTGGCGGCGAATTATTAAGAAAAAGGCGCAGCCAGCAGCAGGTTTTAGGACAAATAAAAGCGCTATCACCGATAATGACGACAACGCATTACTATTTATGTGCACTTGCAGCGGATAGTTTCTCAAAGCCATGCATAATCTGAAAAAAGGCAGCTGTGCAGGTCCGATAAAAAATTAAAGGATGGCTGGGGCGCTTTACGCGGAGGATTCCATAACAAAGCAGACTAGTTTGTTGGCCTTGCCCACCAAGAACTTCACTCCCTTGTCAAAATGCAGAAGCTTTTTGATTTTCTCCAAGACAAAGGAAATGAGCAGGGTGGTTATCAGCAGCGTTGAAAGTACAAGGACTGAGTATTTGGGCGCGAATATAAAATCGGTGAGCCAATAGTTGTATATGAAAGTGTGGATTAAAAAGAGATTTGCGGAATGCCTGCCGATAAACTCAAGCACAGTATTGAGAAGAGGAGTTTTGCCGATATAAAGGCAGCAGACAAAACAGACAAGCGCCGCAGAGATGGCGTCCGTGATATAGTATAAAATCCCGATGGTTTCACGAAACCAAATGGTGCAGGATATGAACGAAACACAAAAAATAAGGGTTAAAATTTTATACAGAGTTTTTTTGGTGATGGACGCAAAACATTTTTCGAATAAGCCGTACTGAGAGAAACAAATCCCCAGAGTTGCGGCAAGCATATAAGGCGAGAGAATGTGACGGTAATCGATGATTGCCGGAAAAAGCACAACAAGAGACAAAGAAATGAAAGCGCCGAATTTTTTTACAAAGCATATAAGAAGCGGCATTATTACAATCAGTATTATTGCGACTGACATATACCACCAAGTGGGGTTCAAAGTGGTCACTCCAAACAAATATGAAAGTCCCAGAAAATCAGACAGAAACCAAAAAGCAATGTCGTAAATATTCGAACCGAAAAACTTTTCGGGATTTCGAAGCAGACACGTTATCGCAAGGGATATAAAAAATATGACCCAGTAATTGCACATCAGTTTTATGTATCTGGAAACGGTGTCACAGCTTATGTCTCTTGTGGTGGAAAGCTTTTTTATCCGGTGCTGCGCCGTGATGCCGTAAGCTGTCAAAAAAACAAATAAGGCGACGCATAGCTTCATTCCAACAGCAACTCGACGCGCCGCAGCAGGAGAGAAAAGCAGAAATTCAATCGTCTCCGCCTTTCCACAGGTAAAAAGATGGTGAACATACATAAAAATGAGCGCAAGTCCCTTTGCCAGCTTTGACGTTTTATATATAGAAAGTATCATTGAAAGGCAAACACAAAATGAGGTTATGCTCCGCGCATCGAGGACAGGGCGGTTTGCACATTTCTAGTCCATCTCATTTGGGATTATATACAGTGTCTGACCGAAAGTTTCAAACGCCGCCTTGCCCTCAAGCGGTTTTTTCAGACTGTCATAAACCGCTTCATTTGGGCACACATAAATCGTGTCCGGCATGAATTCGCCTCGCTTGAGCTGCTCTAGGCAGTCGGCAGCGAATTGCGAGGAGCCGTATATGTCGTTGAGCGGACTTGCATTGAAATTTGTTGTATAGCCCAGCTTTGCGTAGTAAACCCCAAGCCGCATGTCATTGCTGTTGTAATCGGTGAGGTATATGAGCTTGTCATAATCGGCGCGCAGGTCTTCGAGAAGATCCGACTGGTGCAGATTATAGTATTTTGGAATATCTGTAAGAGCATTGTGTTTCCAGATAAGGCCCCCGGAAATATCAAACAGCTGCACGGCGACAAGTGCGACAAGCGCCGCCTTGCTCCAGTTCTTTGGCAAAAGCTTCACGAATGCAACGACGGTGACAATGAAAAACATGTAGTATACAGGGTAAAACATGCGTGAGCTTGCGCGCAGATAGGCGCACAGACGCAGAACAAACTGCGGAAGAGGAATTCCCAAAACCAGCGTCTCGCCAAAATAAATCACATTGCTAAGCGAGTACAGTGTCAACGCAAGCAACGCCAACGCAAGCCACGTGTGATCCCTGAGCATCTGCGAAATTCGCCTAAATGTATTACTTTTATATTTTACTACAAATAGTATGACGGAGACAAAGCATCCGACGATGACTCCAAAGCCCAGATAGTTGAAGCTGTCATACTGATATTGCATGAATTTCTGATACGGCAGCACTTGCGACCAATTGAGATCGCCAAAGCTGTAGGGATTGTATATTTGATTTAGATTTAAAGAGAACAGTCCAAAACCCTCGCGCGCAACCGGAGCCTGCGAACTGAACATGCCAATGCAATATGCGGCAGCCACAGGCAGCAGAATTCCGAGAGCGAGATTAAAAAGGCTTTTGGCGAATTTCTTTTTCCTAAAGGCGTACTGCGAAACAGCGGCTGCAAATATTGCGAAAACCATCGCGTAAAAATAGGCCACATAGAGCACGGATACGACAAGAAGCGCGATGAAGAGCACAAAATATCGAGGCTTTGGCTCGCGCTTAATTTTTATGTAAAGGTAAAAGGCAAGCAGCAGCAAAAAGTGCGTCGACAGAGTGTTGTGGCGAAATGCCCTTTCGGCCATAATGGGTGACGCCACAAAGAGCAGCGACGCTATCGCATTGGTGAAAAGACTGTCGGTAAAAAGCGAGATCAAAAGCGCAGCTGAGGCTCCCTGTAAAATATAGTGCAACAGATTCCATATTCCGACAAACTGAAAAGTCTGGGGCAAAATCGGTGACAGCAGCTTGAAAAAAATTGAAAAAATCGGCAAAGAGCCGGTAAGAGCAACAGAGTTGCCGTGCGGAAAGCCCGCAGTCGTGTAGCAGCCGATAGGGAACATCCATTCGCTGTTGCGGAGGTTTATCCAGCCCAAGTATTCACAAATAACATCGGTTTCAACGTGGCCGTTCATAATAAAGCTGTCGTTCGTGACGTTGAGAGTCTCAAAGCCGAAAACAACAAGGAAAAACACGGCGCCTATCGCACCGCCTATGAGTACGGCAAAGCGCGTATAGCCTATTTTTCGCAGAAGACTCTTTTTAGCAAGACTGTTATCCACGGCACCCTCCACGCGGTTGAATTCTTTTTTTAATTATACCACAATTTCTATCGCGAAGCGATAGTCGCGGCAAAGCCGCGAGGCGAAGCGCAGCTTCGGCAAATTGATGGTAAAACGTTCTCGAAGCGCAGCTT
>JAVVTQ010000033.1:0-17433 GCA_036653595.1 Oscillospiraceae bacterium | reverse complement strand
GTCCCCTTAGTCCCTGACAATATAAGCCTTTGACCTTAAGCCCTTGTCCTTAATTTAAAAGCCCTTGACCTAAAGCCCTTGACCTAAAGCCCTTGACCTAAAAGCCCTTGACCCCTAATTTAAAAGCCTTTGACCTTGATCCGATCCATTTTCCAAATTTAAAAAAAAACAGCGCCGCTCAATGGCGGCGCTGCTCTTTCTCTGCTTTGTTTCTTTTGTGAAGACACGCGTACATCTCAACAAACTTTATCATTTTTCTTCCGTCGTCAGGCTCAAAAGCATAGTTCTCTCCCTCGCCGTGAATGTCGACCGCACATAATGGCGCATTGTGCGCGAGATTGGACTGCCTCTCAAGAAGTGTGATGCTTTCAATCGGCCTCCCGTTCTCATCTCCTACCATGTGCAATCCATTTTTGTCCAGCGACATCACACCCTCGCCGCAAAGTGTATAGCCATGATGCCCCTCCACCGTGTGATAGACATTGCATTTGCTCACAAACGGAAGCTTTCCCCCATCGATTTCGCGCTCTATTTCATCGCGCTGCATGTGATACCAGTCGACAGGATTGTCAAAAACAACATCTCTGTCACAATTTTTTTCAAAGAAGCCATAACTGTTGCGCCGCACGGAATACCCGCATTTTTCGCAGAATAGAATGTTCTTGTCCGATTGCATGGCAAAGTCAGTCCCGCAGAAGGGACAGCGGTGCAAAATTGTTTCGAGACGCTGTGCCGTACGCCCTTTTTTGCACTCAGCCATGGTCTTTCGCTGCCATTCATATTCGTTGTACTCCAGCGCACCGTGTATTTTTTTGTTTATCTCCTCGACTGAGCTCTCCAAAATCTCGTCGGAGGTCATCATAACGCACGCCTTCGCCTCAACCTTTCCGATTTCCGTAATTCCGGCGCCCCACTTGGGCATAGTCAGGTGATTCCCGCGTATGGAGACGGTGACCGTGGTAAGACCCAGCTTCTTGACAAGCTTTCCTATGCTGGCGTCTATGTCGCACGTTTCTCCCGTATAGCATACCTGTCCCTCGGGAAAAATGCCTATGCTGTCGCCGCGCTCGCAGACTGCAAGCATTTGTTTTATCGAATGAACATCGGGAATAAACTGCTTTTTGGGGATGCATCCCATCGTGTCGAGCATCCACTTCAGCTGACTTTGATGAAAGAAATAAGTCGTGACGAGGAAGTTGAGCTTTATCGGATACAGAGCTATGGCAGCAATCAGAAAATCGATATTGCTCTGATGATTTGAAAGCACAAGTACAGGAGCTTTGATTCCATCAAGCTCTGATTTATCTATTTTCACATTGTATTTTGTACGCAAAAAAGGGTATACAGCTTTTATTGCAAGCCAGTATAGAAATCTGTTGGGCTTTTTTACATATGCGCCGCTTTTTCTTTTCACCGTGCCGCACCTCCACATGTTCAAGTACATATTATTGTATAATAATATCACAATATAACAAATGATTAAAGCTCTTCGAGAAAGGGTACCGAATTGAGGACAAAGCGCATTTTTTCTTTACTTATAACGCTCGCTCTTTTGGCGGCACAGCTCGGATGCTCATATCCGCCCGAATCAAACGGCAGCGCGCGCGGATATCGCTCCAATATCAAGCTTCACGCTGTGCGTGACGGCGAGTCTTTCTTGCTGACTCTGCTCGATCAGGATGAGTCCTCGGGCTTTGGGGATCTTGCCGTGAACGCCATGCTCGAGAGAATGAACAAATCGCAGTCTCTTTGCGTAGACGCTGTTTCAGGTGCCACTGTTACAAGTATGGCGACGGTGTCGGCAGCCGAAGAAGCACTCGTATATACGGGTTTTGACCGCGAAAAGCTCTATACCAACTCAACCGTAAATCATATAACAAGGCAGACAATCACAGCCGATGTGGTCGTTGTCGGCGCCGGCGGTTCGGGGCTCACCGCTGCAATAACCGCAGCTGAAAACGGGGCAGACGTGGTCATTGTTGAAAAGCAGGGAATTGCAGGCGGAAATACAAGCAAAAGCGGCGGGAAGCTGTTTGCCTGCATGACAAGTGCCCAGCAACAGAGCTTTGTTGTGGACAGCGCCGTGAGTCTTGCAGGATTTTTCTACAGCTATTCCCGCGGATACAGCGACACCGTGCGCCTTGTGGAGCTTGGGATTAACTCTGCTTCAAACATGACCTTTCTTTCTGATTGCGGAGTCAATTTTTCCGATAAAGTGCTGCCTGTCTTTGACGGGCAGACGCCTGCACGCGTGCACAGCATTGAGACGGACAGCTCCGGTTGCCCACTTCTTATAGCGCCGCTTCTCGACAAGTGCGATCAGCTCAAAATAAAAATACTCTATGACACCACCGCCTATGAGGTGTTGACCACAGCCACAAATATCGTGTACGGTGTTAAGACGCGCTCCTCCGGCGGCTCGCTTTGTGAAATTCGCGCTCCTGCTGTTATTCTGGCCACCGGCGGCTTCGACCGCGACGCTCAGCTGATGGAGGAAAATCTCGGGCTGCGCCCCGAGACATATCTCTCACTGTCCTCTGCCGGAAACACCGGCGACGGACAGCGCCTCGCGCAGGCTGTCGGTGCTCTTACCACGGATTTCTCGCTTATAGCAAAGATGTATGACTTCAAAACCGACACAAATGGGATTAACGGACTTCTTGTAAATCCAAATGGCGAGCGCTTTGCCGACGAATCCGGCGCAGCCTTTAATATAAGCAGCGAGCTTTTCAAGAAAAGATTCTATTCCTGCTATTGCATAATGGACTCCCGCTCTGTGACCGAGGATGTAAAGAATGCCGCCGAGAGCGGCACAGTGTATAAAAGCGATACCCTCGCTGGTCTTGCAAAAGAATTGGATGCAGACAATCTGGTTTTCAGTGTAAAGCGCTATAATCTGCTCTGCGAGGAGAAAAATGACGCCGACTTCAAGAAAAATGCCCGTTATCTCGACGATATCACTGCACCGCCTTATTATGCCGTTGTCTATGAACCGAAATGCTATGGCACCATCGGCGGCATTCTGACAAATCTGGAATGCGAGGCTGTCGCGGAATACGGTGCGATATCAGGCCTCTACATCGCAGGTGATCTCGCAAACGGCGTATATCTTGACGGCGGATATCCGGGCTTTGGCGCCACGCTCTCTGTCACCTTTGAGACAGGTCGCATTGCAGGAAAACACGCTGCTGTATACGCCTTGAATGTGCGCAATGATGAGGTGGAAACCGCCCTTAGCGTAGATTGAATGAATGCGTATTTTCCCCGCTTCTGCCTAAGCTGTCTTTGGGTTATTGTGCTTTTCACTCTGTGCAGCAGCTCTTGCTCGGGTTTTTCGCATGTCGGTTTTTTTGTGTTATAAAATAAGCCAGCGTGGCCACAGGTTCATGTAAGATATAAGGTCAGCTTTGCAAAGCTCGGCTTTTGAAATAAACAAGGAGCAGCGTCAACATGTGACGCTGCTCCTTTATTCTTTATTTGTTGCGGCGGGGTTAGCCCGCGGTTATTGTCACTGAGTCCAAGCAGTTTCCGAATTTTTCGCTGTAATCCTCATCGTTCATCTGCGTAAACACCAAGTTGTGCAGCTTTTCGCCCATGCCCAGCATCAGCTGGGTTTGGAAAACCTTCTGTCCTTGCAGCTCATAGTGCATCACGACAATGTATCCCGGGAATGATTCAATCTCAACCTCCTCAAAGGCATCGATTACTATGTCCGTCTCCAAATCATACTGATTTTTAAAAGCGAGTTCGAATGTCTTTTCCAGTTTTTCCGCTGTTATAGCACCCTTGAAATATGCTCCCGGAGATTCCGTATAGACTATGTTGGAGGTTTCCTCGGGGTATTTGTCGCTCACGTATGTAATTTGGCCGTCCTTTTTTTCAAGCTCGGTGAAGTCTTGCGGGACTTCATACCCAAAAGTGCCCGCGGCAGCTGAAGCGCCGTCATCCTTTGGCTTTTGTGTCTCTCCTGAGACAGGTTTTTCTGACTCGACGTACTCCTCCGTTTTGCATGAAGCAAAAGCAAGCACCATCACAAGTGCAAGAATGAGCGCCAGTGCTATTTTGATGTTTTTCATCTCTTCTCCTTTTATCTTATGTATTATCTTGATGATACATCTTTTCGAGCGCTTTTACAATGTCTGACAAAGGCGCTTTGTCCCGGCTCTTGTCCCGGCTCTTGTCCCGGCTCTTGTCCCGGCTCTTGTCCCGGCTCTTGTCCCGGCTCTTGTCCCGGCTCTTTCTTAGCCGCACATCAATTATCACGATTTCAAAAAAAATCCTGCGAACCTTCTTTGTCTCGCCTATTCGTCCTTTGAATCCTCATCAACCTCGGTGTCTTCAATATCTTCGATTTCCTCCGACTCATCTCCGATATCCCCGTCAGCCGCAGTCTCTTCTGCTTGTTCTTCTTCAAAAAGCTCTTCTTCGAGAATATCCTCGTCGAGAAGCTCGGCATCCTCCGGCATTTCCGGCTTGACCGTCTCCTCGTCCTCGCTGCGCTCCGCTCTGGCCAGCGTGACGACCCTGTCATCGCCGCCGACGCGCATAACGCGGACTCCGCCGCCATAACGGCTTTGAGTTGCGATATCCTCGATGTGTACGCGGATGATTATCCCGCTTTGGCTGATGATGATAGCGTCATCGACATCGTCCACCGCGCGCACCCCCGCCACAAAGCCTCTCTTCACGTTGTAGTTTCTGATTCCCTGACCGCCGCGAATCTGCGCGCGGTAGTCGGCAATGTCGGAGAGTCGGCCCTTGCCGTCCTCTGTGACCGTCAGCAGCTTTGCCCCGTCGTTGCAGGTGGCCATGCCGACGACTTCGTCGCCGTTTTTCAGCGTGATGGCCTTGACGCCGCGCGCCGTTCTGCCCATCGGGCGTGCGTTTCTCTCCGGAAAGCGAATCGACATTCCGTTGCGCGTCGCCACAATCATGTCGCAGCTGCCGTCCGTGAGGCGCGCCCATGCAAGCTCGTCGCCGTCGTCTAGGGTTATCCCATACACGCCTGTTTTGCGTATATTGTTGTAGAGCTTCAAGGCGCTGCGCTTCACTATGCCCTTGCGCGTGACCATCACGATATAGTCCGCCTCGTCAAAGTCATTGACGCGGATGACGGACGATATCTTCTCCTCGGGGAGAAGCGGCAGCAGGTTGACTATGTTGACGCCCCTTGAAGCGCGCGAGCCCTCCGGTATCTCGTAACCCTTGAGGCGGTAGACTCGCCCCATTGAGGTCATAAACAGCAAGTAGTCGTGCGTGGAGGTTATAAACAGCTCCTCCACAAAGTCCTCGTCGCGCCGCGTCATGCCGGATATCCCGCGGCCACCGCGCTTTTGACTCTTGTACACATCGACCGGCTGGCGCTTGACATATCCAAAATGCGTGAGCGTTATGACACAGTCCTCCTCCGGAATGAGGTCCTCGATGTCAACTTCACCGGACACGGCCGCTATCTCCGTGCGGCGCTCGTCGCCGTACTTGTCGCGCACTTCGTTGAGCTCTTCTTTTATTATGCGCATCAGGTGGTGGTCGTTTGCGAGAATATCCTCATAATCGGCTATTCTCTCGTGAAGCGAGTCCAGCTCGCTTTGTATTTTCAGTATTTCAAGTCCGGCCAGCTGCCCGAGACGAAACGCGCATATGGCGGCCGCCTGAAGGTCGTCGAACTCGAATTTTTCCATTATTGCCGCTTTTGCCTCGGCTTGGCCGCCCTTGCAGGCACGAATTGTCGCAATTATCTCATCTACAATGTCTATCGCGCGCTTGAGGCCCTCCAGGATATGTGCCCTCTCCTGCGCTTTTCTGAGGTCGTAGACTGTTCTGCGTCTGACAATATCGCGGCGGAAATTGATGAAGTGAACAAGAATGGTTTTGAGATCCATGACCTTCGGCTCACCGTTTGCCAGCGCTATCATGATGACGCCGACCGTATCCTGAAGCTGGGTGAAGCGGTAGAGCTGGTTGAGCACCACCTGCGCATTTGCGTCGCGCTTCAGCTCCACTACAAAGCGCATCCCGTCGCGGTCCGACTCATCGCGCAGGTCCGATATCCCCTCCACGCGCTTGTCCTTGACCAGCTCGGCTATATTCTCAATGAGCCTCGCCTTGTTGACCATATAAGGAATTTCCGTGACAACTATGCGGAAGCGCCCATTTGGCATTTCCTCTATTTCCGCTCGGCCGCGCAGGATAATCTTGCCCCGTCCCGTGGCATAGGCTGCGCGTATTCCCGCGCGTCCCATTATTATTCCGCCCGTCGGAAAGTCAGGGCCCTTGACGATATCCATAAGATCCAGCGCCGAGCACTCGGGGTTATCCACAAGATAGTCTATGCCGTTTACTATTTCAACGAGGTTGTGAGGCGGAATATTTGTCGCCATGCCGACTGCGATTCCCGTAGAGCCATTGACGAGCAGGTTTGGTATTTTGGCGGGTATGACCGTCGGCTCGACGGAGGTGTCGTCGTAGTTGGGAATAAAATCGACCGTTTCCTTGTCGATATCCTCAAGCATCAAATCGGCTATTTTGCTCATGCGCGCTTCTGTATACCTGTACGCAGCAGGCGGATCCCCGTCGACTGAGCCGAAGTTGCCCTGTCCTTCTATCAGCGGATAGCGCATAGAAAAGCTCTGTGCCAGGCGCACCATCGCATCGTAGACCGAGGAGTCGCCGTGCGGGTGAAATTCGCCCAAAACGTCTCCCACAATTTTTGCGGATTTTCGCGTCGGGTTGTTGTGCGTCAGTCCTTTTTGCTCCATTGAATAGAGTATTCTGCGGTGAACCGGCTTTAAGCCGTCGCGCACATCGGGCAGCGCACGCGACACAATTACTGACATCGAGTATTCGAGAAAGCTTTTCTTAATCTCCTTTTCGATGTCGACATTGATGATGCGTTCGGTTTGCACATTATTTTCGTCCATGCTATTCTCCTGTTCGGTTGACTTTATAAAAGCCCTTTTGGGGTTATTTTTGTGTGAAGTGCCGCTATTTTGCTGTCCGATTCTACGCCCATATGAGAATTTTGTAGTTTTTTGCGAGGCGCTCTTGTAAAGAATCAAGCAGCTGTTCTTTTATCAGACGGCGCGGCAGGCAGACCGAGCCTTTATTTGCGGCGGTTATTCGAACAATTCTTTTCCCGCTCTCCGCCATGACGATATCTTCCGGCTTTATGCTCAGTATGATGCCTTCTGCGTCCGAGAGGGAGAGCAAACTCTCTGTCTGCTCATAAATGAGCGCTCTTTTTGACAGCAAATGCGCCTGTCTCTTTACCTTGAAATTCAGCTGTGCGATGAACATGGCATAGACCGCGAGCGCCGCCGCTTCACATGCGAGCAAAAACGCCGTGTATTCAAAGTGGGTGGCGAGGCGCAGCAGCTGTATCGCCGTGAACGATGCCGCCAGCGCGAGCGTGCAGCGCCGCATATTGTCCCGAATTCCCATTTCAAACTTGACCGCAACCACGGCTTCCTCTTCTGAAAAGAAAAAATCTGTCAAGTCTCACTCTCCTCCGGTTTGAAAGGGTGATTCTTCAAAATGGGCTTCAGCTCATATTCGCTCACTACCTGCGAAAGCACCGACTCGAGCTTTTCAAGCTTTGCGGCATCGAGATAGCGGTACGCTATCAGCGCAGCATGGAAATTGTAGAGACTTGCCTTTTTCCTGTTGTATTTCAGCCCGATGATGTACAGCCTGTCCGTCTTTTCCACATAGCGTATATCGCTGTAGTCGAACATGCGGTCCATCGCGCCGTTGTCGCAGGTCAGCTCGACATTGTTTGCAAAAAACTGATATGTCGTCTGAACGGGCGCAAATACTGTCAGCCCCTTTTCAATGGCGGAGCTTAGCTGCCTGTGCAGCGCGCGGTAGTCGCTTTTATAGCCGACGGCAAAGATATAGATATTGTAAATTGAATAGAGCGCGGTGAAGAATATGGAAACCCAGCCAAACTCATGCGCTATGTAGCTGCTTGAATATATCGCGACAGTAGCCGCCGTGCCCAGTATGAGCGTCACGGCGAGCATGACAGCCGCCACCTTTCGGCGAAATGTCATTGCGATATACTCATTGAAGAACTCATATTGGAAAAAGTCAGACTGCTCATTGATGCATGTGACATAAAAGGGCTTGTTGTCCGGTAGATTCATCGCTGCTCCTGTCCTCCTTGTCGATCGTGCCTCGGCGCCGCCAAGCTCTCGCAAAAAGCTGCGCTTGCCGAAAGCATAAAGCCCCGTATTTCAAATTTACCGGCAGCTTTTCTGTTTCGCCCGGAATCAGACGTCGAGATTTTGAACGTATTTGGCGTTGCGCTCGATAAATTCGCGGCGCGGCGGAACCTTGTCCCCCATGAGTATTGTAAAGGCCTCGTCGGCGCGGGCAGCGTCGTCCACATCTATCTTTATGAGTATACGGTTGGCGGGATTCATCGTAGTCTCCCAGAGCTGTATCGGGTTCATTTCGCCAAGACCCTTATAGCGGTTGATTTTGACGTTGCTGCCAAATTCCGCTGAAATCTGGTCGCGCTCTTTGTCGCTGTAGGCATATTTCAGGCTCTGCCCCTTTTGAAGCTTGAAAAGCGGGGGCTGCGCGAGAAATATATGTCCCTCGTCCAAAAGCGGGCGCATGAACCTGAAAAAGAAAGTCAGCATGAGCGTTCTTATGTGCGCACCGTCGACGTCGGCATCTGCCATGATGATTATTTTGCCATAGCGCAGCTTTTCCAAATCCAGCTCGTCGCCCAGCCCACAGCCAAGCGCCGTGACAACCGGCATGAGCTTTTCGTTGCCGTACACTCGCTCAAGGCGCGCTTTTTCCACATTTATCATCTTGCCCCACAGGGGCAGTATGGCCTGAAAACGGCGGTCGCGCCCGTCCTTTGCCGAGCCGCCGGCCGAGTCGCCCTCGACGATGTAAATCTCTGTGCCCTCTCTGCCGCGATTTGTGCAGTCCGCAAGCTTTCCCGGAAGTGAGGCTGTCTCGAGCGCCGATTTGCGCCTTGTGAGGTCGCGCGCTTTTCGCGCCGCCTCGCGCGCTCTCGCCGCGCCGATTGCCTTTTCGAATATGGCACGCGCTACGGCGGGATTTTCCTCGAAGTAGTCCGTCAGCTTTGTGTAGACCATGTTCTCAACAATGCCGCGCATCTCTGTGTTGCCGAGCTTTCCCTTTGTTTGCCCTTCGAACTGAGCATCCTGAAGCTTTACGCTTATGACAACCGTCAGACCCTCGCGCACATCGTCGCCGGAGAGGTTTTTGTCAGCCTCTTTTAGAAGGTTGTTTTTTCTTCCATAGTCGTTGAATGTGCGCGTAATTGCATTTTTAAATCCCTGCTCGTGTGTTCCGCCGTCCACCGTGTGTATGTTGTTTGCAAAAGACAAAAGCAGCTCGTTGTAGCTGTCGTTATACTGCATCGCCACTTCTGCCTCGCATTTGTCCGCGACGGCCTTGAAGTATATGACGTCCGGGTGCAGCACCTCCAGCTGGCGGCGCGCATGTATATGCTCGACAAAGCTGCGTATTCCGCCGTCATAGTGCATGACATCCTCGCGGGGCTCCTCCTCGCGCTCGTCGCGCAGTATTATGCATATCCCTGCATTGAGAAATGCCTGCTCGCGCAAGCGGCTCTCAAGGGTTTCATAGTCATAGCCAAGCTCTTCGAAAATCTCGCTGTCCGGCTTAAAGGTGACCACCGTGCCGACCTTGTCCGTCGGGCCGTCGTCGACGAGAGAGCACGACTGCACTCCGCGCCGAAACTCCTGATGATAGGCCTCGCCGTCGATGTAGACATTGACTCGAAGCCACTCCGAGAGCGCGTTGACAACAGAGGCGCCGACACCGTGCAGTCCTCCGGAAAAGTGATAGCCCTCTCCTCCAAACTTCCCGCCCGCGTGCAGCACCGTAAACACCACCGTGACCGCCGGCAGGCCAACCTTTGCCTGAATGCCGACAGGTATTCCGCGCCCATTGTCCGTGACCTCTATCACATCGTCCTTTTTGATAGTGACGCGTATCTCATCGCAAAAGCCGGCAAGTGCCTCGTCGATGGCATTGTCGACAATTTCATACACAAGATGGTGCAGCCCGCGCGGCCCTGTCGAGCCGATATACATTCCCGGGCGTTTTCTGACAGCTTCCAGGCCCTCTAGAACCTGAATTTGTCCTGCACCATAGTTGCTGTCATGCTTTTGTTTCTGCTGATTGTCCATATACACTCTCCTCCAGTGCGCCAAAATGACGCGCAAACCCTTTGGGTCTGTTACTCTATATTGCTTATATCATCGATAAAGCCCCACCGCTTTTTGAGCGTGGGCGCAGAAATCGCCGAAATATAGACGCTCTGCTTTCCGTTTTCCTCACAGACGATAAAGGATTTTGGCAAATCGTCGCTCACGTTGATGACGCAGCCGTCACTCTGTGCCTTTGCCAAATACATGCGCGTTCGCTTTCCGACCGAGCAGTAGTCTATATCAAATATCCCGATGATGCTCTTTGTCGTCACCACCGTAGCCCCGCCAAGATGAAGATACATGCTGTTTCTCCGTTTATACTGTAAATTGTTTGTTTGTCAAGGTGTTTTTCAAAAAACGACACTGTGGTTTAATTGGAATTTGCCTTGCGCAAAGCGTCGATGCCGAGCCTATAAAGCGCGGCTTTTCGCACAATCTCCCGCTCCCTTTGCGTTTTCAAAGCTTGCCTTTATGGGCACGCTGATTTTGAAGCTATGCTTTGTTTCGTTCGACAAGCGCACCATTTGCTATTTTAAAAACTGACGCGCCCGTCTTTTTCTCTATAAAGTCGGGTTCGCAGCTTGTTATTATGGACTGTCTTCCGCGAAGGCATTTGATGAGATAGTCCTGTCTGCTTTTGTCCAGCTCGGACAGCACATCGTCGAGCAGAAGCACGGGCTTTTTTGAGATGCACCGCTCCATCACCTCCGCCTCCGCCAGCTTCAGGCTGAGGACGATGCTTCTTTGCTGTCCCTGTGAGGAAAAGACTCTCGAGTCCTCCCTGTCTAGCGAAACGAGCAAATCGTCGCGGTGGACGCCAACTGTGCAAAATCCGGCGCGCATGTCCGCAATGCGCGCATTTTTGAGAGCTTCCAGGCAGAGCGAAGCGTCCGCCTTTTCGGCCCCGAACATCGTCGAATAGTATGAAATATCGATGGCTTCGCGCCCTCCGCACACTGCAAAATAAGTGTCTGCCGCCGGCCCTCGAAGAGCATCGACGAAGCTTCTGCGCATATCGGTGAGCAACGTGCAGCTCTCTGCGAGGCTCGTGTCGAAAATATCTATCATGTCGTGCGCCGCCGACACACTGCGGCAGTCCTTGAGCAAGCTGTTTTTCTGGTCTGTCAGCCTCGAGTATTTTTTTAGCTCCGAGAGGTATCTCGGCGATATCTGACAAAGCGCGGTGTCCAGAAATCGTCTTCTCTTGTCGGGCGCCCCTTTTACAAGCTCCAAATGCTCCGGTGAAAAGACAACGCAGCAAAAAATTCCCGCAAGCGCGGAGGCCTTTGTGCGCGTGCCCTTGTTCAGACTTGCACCACGACCCTTTTCTGTTATATCGAGTTTTATCTCCTGCTCGCGCTCTTCACAAAAAAACGACGAGTTGATTGTTGCAAAATCCTCGTCTTTCATAATGAGGTCGCAGTCCTTTCCCTTTCGGAAGCTGCGCGCTCCCGTCAGCAGAAAGATGCTTTCCAGCAGATTTGTTTTGCCCTGTCCGTTTTCTCCGCAAATCACGCTGACCTCCTGCGGCGGACAAAAGACCATCTGCTTGATATTCTTGTAGTTCTCGAGACGATGCTCTATCAAATACACTTTTTGTAAACCCTGTACTCGCAGCCGTCGGCATTGACCGTTTCGCCGCCGTGCAGCTTTTTGCCCTTCATGGTACAGCTTTGTCCGTCGACTGTCACCGCTCCCGCAAGTATCTCTTCCTTTGCCTCACCGCCGCTTTGGCAGGCGCCGCAGAGCTTGAGAAAGGCGGCGAGCGTTATATATTCCGATGTAATTTCTATATCCGTCATGCTCTGTCACTCTTTGTTCTGACGGGCAGCACAAGGAACAAAAAGTCCGTGCCCTCTGTCGGAACAACCTTCATCGGCGCTGTCGAGCCGCCGATTTCAAGATATATCTCGTCGCAGCCGCTGTAGCGAAGCGCGTCGAGCAGATATTTGTTGTTGAAGCTTATCTCCACCGCGTCGCCCTCAAGCTCGCAGTCGATTTCATCATACGAGTTTCCCAGAGCCGTCGCACATGTTATAACCGCGCGGTTGTTGTCAAAAAAGAGCTTTACCGGACTCTTGAAGCGCTCGTTTACTATGAGCGCCGCGCGCTCCACGGCATCGAAGAGGGCGCGCACATCGATTTTGACTCGGGTGCGCCAGCCGTCCGGAATCGATTTTTTATAATCCAGAAAATCGCCCTCCAGCAGTCTTGTGACCACTGTGTATGCGCCAAATGTAAAAACCGCATACCTGCGCGCCGTGGCTATCTGAACCTCACAGTCGCTGTCGGCAATGAGGCGGCTCGTCTCTATAAGCGTTTTTGCCGGGACGATAAAGCTCTTTTCCTCCGTGAGGCCCAGCCCCTCCTTTTTGCATATGGCGAGACGGTAGCCGTCCACCGAGACTATGCGCAGTGTGTCCCCGCTCATGACAAATTTGCTGCCCGTGTGAACAGGTCTTTGGTCGCTTGTCGAGACGGCATATATCGTTTTGCCGATCATCTCGCGCAAATTTGCACCGCTTATGGTGAGCGTGTTTTGTGTGTCAGGCACCGGAATCTCCGGAAAATCCGCGGCCGGGATTCCGATAAAATTAAACTTTGTTATTCCGCCCTTTATTTCGGCTTTCATATCCGAGTCGCATTCGACAAAGATATCGTCGCACGTGATTTTTTTAACCATGTCGAGCAAAAGCCGCGCATTGAGAACCGTCTCACCCATCTCGTAGACATTTGCGCCTATTGTCGTCATTATGCCGAGATCCAGGTCATAGGCCGTCAGCGTGACGCTGTTCTCCTCGCACCGAAACAGGATTCCCTCAATGGCGGGAATCGACGTCTTGGTGCTGACCGCCTTTGAAACCCCGACAAGCGCGTCGAGAAGCTCTGTTCTGTTGCAGCTTATTTTCATTTTACTGTTTCTCCGTTCAAATATTTGTCTGTTTATAATGCGGTGAAAAAAGTTTATCAGAAAAGCTTCCCCGCGAGGCTCAGGTTTTGCTGTTTTTTACAATGTCCTCGACTGTTTCACGCATTCTTATGTCCGAATCCAGCGCCTTTTGCACCTTGCTTATGGCATACACAACGGTGGCGTGATTTCTCCCGCCAAACTCTATGCCGATGTTCTCCATGGTCAGGCCCGTCACCTCGCGGACGACGTACATCGCTATCTGGCGCGCGGCCGAAATAACCGCATTTTGCTTGTTGCTGCGCATATCCTCGGCCGTGACGCTGTAGGTGCGCGCAACCTCGTCGATGATTTTCTCCACCGTGACAGGCGTGGGCTGCTGCTCCGAGAGAATGTCCTTTATGACGTTTTGTGCAAGCCCGATGGTCGGGGGAATATTGTCCATCAATCGGTGCGCGTTGAGTTTTTTTATGCTCCCCTCCAGCTGTCGGACGTTGCTCTTTATGCGTGTCGCGATGAATTCCGCAACATCACCCGGCAGCTCCAAGCCGAGAAGATCGGCCTTGCGGTAGAGAATTGAGATTCGCGTCTCGACGTCAGGCGGCTGAACATCTGCAAGAAGCCCCCATTCAAACCTTGTGCGCAGCCGCTCCTCAAGAGACTTTATCTCTTTCGGCGGGCGGTCGGAGGTCAGGACAATCTGTTTGTGGGCATTGTGAAGAGCGTTGAAGGTGTGAAAGAACTCCTGCTGCGTCGCTTCCTTGCCGCCGATAAACTGCACATCGTCCACAAGGAGGACGTCCACCGTTCTGTACTTTTCGTGAAACGGCTCCGTGTTGCCGGCGCCGATTGCGTTGATGAGTTCGTTTGTAAAAGTCTCGCCGCTTATATAGACGACCTTAAGCGAGGGATTTGTGACGACGAGATCGTTTTTTATGGCCAGCAGCAGGTGCGTTTTGCCGAGTCCTGAAGCGCCATAAATAAACAGCGGGTTATAAGCCCCCGCAGGATTTGCAGCCACAGCCTGCGCCGCGGCATGTGCAAAGCGGTTGTCCGGCCCGACAATAAAGCTCTCAAACGTATAAGCGCTCTCACCCGTGGGCGACGACATCTTTTTGAGCGGCGACGACGTGCTTGAGGTCATGTCCTCGCGGCTGACAATCTCGACCGCGGTGTCAAAGCCCATGACGGAGACAAAGCCGTCCTTTATGAGGGGCAGGTATCTGTTTGAAAGGGTGTCCTTCATAAATCTCGAAGTCACACAAAGTGTGGCGGTGCCGTCCGTAAAGCCAAAAGGCTCAATACCGCTAATCCACATATTATAGGCCGTTTCCGTGATGTGTTCTTTGCAGTATTCTTTAACCGCCTGTAGGCATTGCTCAAAGGATTCCATCCGCTATGCTCCTTAAAATATTACAAATATATATAGGTTTATTTTAACACAAATATGCCTATCATTCAATAAAGAAAGGCATTCCCGGCGAAAAGCTTTTCTGTTTCGGCAAAATAACAAATATCCTGCCAAAAGCTCCCTCTTCGCGTTAAATTTTCGGCTGTGCTGCGGGTTCACACAACTTTCACACAATTTGACAGTCGCCAACTTGCGCAGAAAAGCCTATTAGTGTATAATATTTTACTAGATTGACGAAGAATTGTTTCGGAGGAAAATAAATTGAACTTTAAAAAACAAGCAGGCTCCATACTTGCCATTTCCATTATCGCCGCGAGCCTCTCCTCTTGCGGATATAATCCCAAAACCGTGATGAAAATCGGCGACATAGACATTTCCGGCGGTGTATATCTGTCACAGCAGCTCAACGCCGTAGATGCGGCTTTCACTGCCTGCGGCGACAAAGCAATTGTCGGCGCCGCCATTTTTAACACCGAGATAGCGGGCGTGCCCGCGCGCGAATGGATAGACGCAAAGACTCTCGCACTGTGCGAGCGCTATGCGATGATAAAGCAGGAGGCTGCGCGCCTCTCGATTGTCCTTTTGCCTGTGGACGAATACTACTTCACCTCCGAGGCATCCTCAGCTTGGAGCCCCTCAGCCAGCCGCCTAAATGCAAACGGAATTGGCTATGAGACTTACAAAAACCTATATCTTGACGGACAGCTGGGCGTCAGGGTTATGAATGCGCTATACGGAAGCGGCGGCGAGCTCGCGCTGACCGAAGCCGAAAAGAGCGAGTATTTTGACGAGAATTACATGCGTGCAGACTATCTTGTGCTGCCCTCTGCACTGCCAAACGGCACACCTCTTTCCGACGCGCAAAAAGGCGAGATGCTGAGCATAGCCCAAAAGATGGCCGAAACCGCCAACAAGAAAAGCAACCTCTACGCCGCATTTACCGCACACTTTGCCGACGTCGAGAAAATCACAGAGCAAACGGATGAGATAAACGCCGAGAGCTTTACAAAAATATCAAAAACCGACGCTTTCATAAATCCGGCGGCGCTCTCCATCGCGGCTGACCTGCACGAGCAGCTTAAAACCGCGCCAATCGGCGAGTTCGCAGTCTTCAACAACGGGACCAGCATTGCCGTTTTCCGCCGTCTTCCCCTGGCCAACACAGACGTCGCAGCAGAGTATGACAAAGGCATCGTTTCGCTTATGGGTGCAGAGCGCTTTCCCGATTATCTGGCAAAGCTGGCCGAGAGCGCACAAAAGGACATAGACAAATCTGCGCGTGCACATTACAGTCTCGACAAAATCGCGTTCTGACAGATCTATAAAAAACCATCATGGGCGGGTATGTCCCCAAAGCAAAGGGGCTTCCCGCCATATTTATTTCGCCTTGCGTGAATTTGTCTTTTTCTTTTATTTTTTATGTATAAATGAGCATTGAAATGTGTAAAGCCGCGGCTTTGGGGGAATTTGCATGATAAAAAAAGTTGTTGAAAAGGTGCTCGCCAACGAGGGGCTTATGTATCTCATTGTCGGGGGCACAAACACTGTGCTGAGCTGGGCGCTCACCTTTATTCTCGGCACCGTCTTTCATTTTGGATACTGGGTCATAAGCATCGTGCCGTTCGTGCTGGGCGTTGTATACAGCTATGTTCTCAACAGGCGCTTTACATTCAAGGCGGCCGATGTGCCGCTCTCGGAAACTCTTCCAAAGTTTATTGTCAACGTGCTTTTCTGCTATGCGCTCGCCTATGTCGCAGCGAAGCCGGCAATCGGCTATGTGCTCGCTGCCGCAAATTTAGACATAAGCGCCGACATGCTCAACGTGATAAAGGTTATTTGCTCCAATATTCTTTATATCGCGCTCAACTATCTCGGGCAGAAATTCTTCGCTTTCAAAAAGCCTGCGGCTTCGCGTGCCAAAGAAAGCGGCGAAGCAGGCAAATAGCGCGGCTCTTGCCCTGCTTGTCATCTGTGACCCCGGTTTTTTCACCTTCTGCGCTCACATATAACAAAAGCTCATCGGCCCTCTTGCCACACCTTAAAAGGAGATAGAAATGAAATATAAAAGCCTCCTGTTCCCGACGCTCACCGCGCTGTTCTTCACGCTTTTTTTTGACATAATCTTCTCATACGCCTTTGATAAGACCGGCTCTATGCTTGTGCTTATGTCCGGCGTTGCGCTCTGTGGGATGGTGGTCAACCTCGTGGGAGCGATATTCATACGCCTGCGACTTCGCATCGATCTGCCCAATTCCCTGGAGACGATGACAAGGCTCGTCATATATTCTTTTTTGGGCGGTTTGTTCAACGTCG
Source organism: Oscillospiraceae bacterium (assembly GCA_036653595.1). Lineage (GTDB taxonomy): Bacteria > Bacillota > Clostridia > Oscillospirales > Ruminococcaceae > JAVVTQ01. The sequence continues at coordinate 581 of JAVVTQ010000033.1, read as the reverse complement.
CCTGTTCTTACTTTATATACGCCGTCATGTATGCCTTTATCAATTCCGGGCTGGTGACCTATTATCTTATCTGCTCTGCCGCCAATGCTGCGGTGCTGGCGGCTAAGCTTGCGGCATTTTACTTCATAGTGCGCACCGCCTACAAGCCCCATTATCAAATATGCATAAAGCTGGGGGGGCGTGCCCTCATCCCCGCACTCGCAATGGCTGCTCTTTATGTCGCCTACAGTGTGACGGACGTCCTCCTGCTAAATTCGCAGTCCGGTGCGCAGTACCTGATGCTCTCGCAAAAGCTTCCGACAATAATATATATTTTGTATGTCATGACCCTTGCTGTTTTTATCTGCTTTGGCTCGCAGAAAAACGGCGAAGACCATTTCGCGCCCCCTGTACCGGAAAAATGACTTTGCTTTTATCACGCTTTCAATAATCATGCGGCAGTTTCCTGAAAATGGGGACTGCCTTTTTTTGTGCATCCTATTTTTTGCAATCCTTGCTTTTGCGATGTGCTTTCTGACGGGTATGCCTTATGCGCACAAAAAACGCGCTTTGCAGCATTTGCAAGGCGCGTGAATGTATAT
>JAVVTQ010000032.1:0-17676 GCA_036653595.1 Oscillospiraceae bacterium | reverse complement strand
TGGACTGTCAAAGGCAAAAGAGCTTTCGGGCGACAATTCAAAGGTCATCGCGCTCATAGGCGACGGAGCTTTTACAGGCGGCATGGTTTATGAGGCGCTCAACAACCTTGAAAAAGAGATGACAAATCTCATAGTGATACTAAATGACAACTCTATGTCGATTTCGAAGAATGTGGGCACAGTCGCGAGCTATCTTCTTCGCTTGAGAACAAATAAGAACTACGGAAATCTCAAAAAAAGCGTCCAAACCGTTCTCGACAAAACACCGGTTGTCGGTCCTTGGATGAAGGACACAATCCTGAAATCAAAATCGATTTTCAGACGTTCTATATATGGCGGTACCTTTTTTGAGGAGCTTGGATTCAACTATGTCGGTCCTGTGGACGGCCACAACCTGCCCGAGCTTTGTCAGCTGCTGGAAAATGTCAGAGACATGCAAGGGCCTATACTTGTGCACGCTATCACAACGAAAGGCAAGGGCTTTGCCCTCGCAGAAAAAAATCCGGGCGCCTATCACGGTGTCGGAAGCTTTGATTTGGAGCTGGGAAACCCCGACATTTCCGAGGCCGACAGCTTCTCAAATGTTTTCGGCCACGAATTGTGCGCGATTGCCGACACGGACAGCAGGGTCTGCGCGGTGACCGCAGCTATGAAATACGGCACAGGGCTTCAGTATTTCTACAAAAAACACAAGCAGCGTTTTTTTGACGTGGGTATCGCAGAGGAGCACGCTGTCACATTTTGTGCAGGACTTTCACGCGGCGGGAAAAAGCCTGTTTTCGCCGTGTATTCATCATTTATGCAGAGGTGTGTAGACCAGCTTATACACGATATTTCGCTGTCGGGGATGGATTTTTTACTCGCGGTTGATCGCTCGGGGCTCGTCGGCGAGGACGGCGAAACTCATCAGGGTGTTTTCGACGCCGCTATTTTGAGCGAAATTCGCGCTTTGACAGTCGTATCTCCGTCGAATTATTCCGAGCTAAGATACTGGACGCGTCTTCTTGTCGATTACAAAGGACCTGCGGCTATACGATATCCGCGCGGACATGAGGATGAGGCGATAGTTGATTATATTTCTACCGGAAACGCATATGACATAATTACAGAAAATAAAGCATCAAAGGCTCTTTTCGTTACATATGGCAGGGAATTTGCAGATGTAGTGCGCGCAGCAAAGCTGCTGTCAGACATGAAAATCAAAACGGACATATTGAAATTGAATGTTATCAGCCCTATCGACATGAACGCAGTAGAGCTTGCACGCGGCTACAGCGTTGTGTTCTTTGCCGAGGAGGGTGTTAAGAATGGCGGGATAAATGAGCATTTCCTGAGGCTGCTTTGTTTTGCCGGATTTAAAGGAAAGTATGTTGTCTGCGCCATAGACAACCCCATAATCGCGCAGGCAAGTATCTGCGAACAGAAAAAAGCAATCGGGCTCGACTGTGACTCACTTGCAAAAAAGATGAAAGAGGAGCTTTGATTGAAGGAGAGAATTGACGTATTAATCACTCGCCTGGGATACTGTGAAAGCCGCGAAAAAGCAAAAGCGCTCATTATGTCCGGCCTCGTATACGCAGGAGAAGAGCGCATTGACAAGGCGGGAACCTCAGTTGACGAGAGCTGTAAAATTGAAATTCGCGACTCAGGATGCGAGTTTGTCAGCCGCGGCGGGAAGAAGCTTGAAAAGGCTATGGACTGCTTTGGGCTTTCGCTCGGCGAAAAGACCTGCGCCGACATCGGGGCTTCCACAGGCGGATTTACTGATTGCATGCTCAAGCACGGCGCAAAGCTTGTCTATGCTGTCGATGTAGGATACGGCCAGCTTGCGTGGAAGCTGCGAAATGACAGCAGAGTAGTCACACTTGAGCGCACCAATTTCAGATACATCACAAATAAAGAAATTCCTATGCCGCTTGACTTTTTTTCCGTCGATGTCTCTTTCATCTCGCTAAAGCTCATCCTTCCCGCTGCGGCCGCGCTGTGCACGGACATTGGGAAAATGTCGGGAAAAATGGTGTTGTGCGCGACAAGGCCGTTCATATAAGCGTGATTGAAAATGTTTTTTCGTATTTGCGCTCTGTAGGGTTCGGCGTCCTCGGGCTGACCTATTCCCCCATCAAAGGGCCAAAGGGGAATATTGAATATCTTGTGCATGCAAAAAAGAACTCCAATTCGACAGAAATAAGGACCGTTGACACTGTCCTGGAAGCCCACAACGTGTTGAAAGATTAGGTGACGGTATGGTATTGTTAATCTGTCCTAATACGAGCATCCAAAAGAATTCCGGCATAGCAAAGCGCGCGATTCGCCAAATGCAAAAGATTGGATATCGATGTGTCTGCGATGAAAAATATCGCAGTTTTCTGGAGTGTGAGTTTGTCGAGTATAAAGAGAGCGCCGAATGTGACGGCGTTTGCGACACACTCGTCGCCATTGGCGGCGACGGCACAATGCTGCAGCTCGCGCAGCGCGCAATTTTACTAAATAAAAGTATTTTTGGAATAAATTCGGGCAGAATTGGATTTTTATCTGCATTTAACGAAAATGAAATTGAGCTTATATCGGACAAGGATATCAAAAATCTCTGTGTCACAGAGAGAGCGCTTATAGAGCTGCGATTTCAAAACAACCCTGATATGCGATACACGGCCGTCAACGATGTTGTCGTTTCAAAGGGCAGCCTTTCAAAGACAATTGAGCTTGATGTAAGCTATGGAGACAAGCATGTCGGCGTTTTTAGGGCAGACGGTCTTATTATTGCGACGCCGACAGGTTCAACCGCATATTCTCTGTCGGCCGGTGGACCCATAATGGAGCCGTCCCTCGACAATATGCTGCTCACACCGATATGCTCTCACTCACTGTTTTCAAGAAGCCTTGTTTTCGGTTCGGGCTATGAGCTGACAGTAAAACCCACAAAGCGCAATGACAACGAGGTCTATGTTTCCGTAGATGGCAATTACACCTTTAAGACGGACAGCAGCGACATGGTGATCGTCAGAAAAAGTGAAAAAAGGCTAAAACTTTTAAGCTCCGATCATCGCGATTTTTATGGCATTCTGAGCAAGGAAATAACAGAAAGAGGATAACTCATGAAGAAGCAGCGACTTGACCTGATTTTAAACCTTGTCACTGAAAAATCTGTCACAACGCAAGACGAACTGTTGTGTGAGCTTAAAAAGCACGGCTTCAATGTGACACAGGCAACAATTTCACGCGATATAAAGGAACTTCGCCTCAGCAAGATAACTGACAAAAACGGAATTTCGCGCTATTACGTTGCGGCCAAGGACGATGAAAATGAGTTTTCCGACAAGTTCAGAACTATATTCACAGAGTCTGTGATTTCAGTCGCAAAGGCCGGAAATCTCGTGGTCTTAAAATGCTATACCGGGATGGGAAATGCGGCATGTGCGGCCTTGGACAGTATGAGGTTCACGCATATAGTCGGCACAATTGCCGGAGACGACACGATTTTTGCAGCAGTGGAAACACAAGACGATGCACATAGTCTCGTCGATAAACTAAACGTGCTCTTATATAAGGATTGAGGTAAAACATGCTTCGCGAACTCAATATTGAAAATGTTGCGGTGATACAGAAAGCCGCAGTTCAATTTTTTTCGGGGCTTAATATTCTCACCGGAGAGACAGGCGCCGGAAAATCCATACTGATTGATTCCATAAACGCGATACTTGGCAACAGGACGACGCGTGAAATTGTCAGAAACGGCGCAGACAAGGCGGTTATATGGGCGATGTTTGACGGCATCGACGGCCTCCTTGCCAAACGCATCGGCGAAGAGGGGTATGATTGCGATGGCGGAGAGCTTGTGCTATACAGAGAAATCTCAGCCGACGGAAAAAGTCAATGCAGAATTAACGGCAAGCCCGCCACAGCCGCGACAGTGCGCGATATCTGCAACGATCTCATAAACATTCACGGACAGCATGACAATCAGTCGCTATTAAATCCGCAAAAGCATATCACTATTATCGACAGTTTTTGCGAAATCGATGACCGTCTTTGCGCATACAGAGAAACATATTCAAAACTCGCCTCTACAAAAAGAGCGATTGACAAGCTGACATTTGACGAAGCGGAAAAAGAGCGCAGGATAGACTTGCTTTCCTACCAAATCGACGAAATCCGAAAGGCAGAGCTTATTGAGGGCGAGGACAAGGAGCTTTCAGACAAGAGAAATCTGATTAAAAACTCCGAAAAAATCCTCGAAGCCCTCGAAAGTTCCCATGAACTCCTTTTCGGTGGGGAAGAGGGTCAAGGCGCGCTCGACATGGTTTTTGCCGCAGCCGACAGTCTGGAATCTGTCAGCGACTGCTCAAAGAATATTTCAGACTGGGCGCTTCGCCTGCGCGATACATATTATTTGCAGCGCGATATCGCCGAAGAGCTGACGGACTATCTCGATGATTTTGATTTTGATGCCGCCGCCGTCGCCGAGGTTGACGAGCGCATTGACCTTATTTACAAGCTCAAGCGCAAGTATGGCGAAACTATAGAAGATATTTTATCTTTTCTGGGAAAGTCGGAAGATGAGCTTGCTACAATTGAAAGTGCGGAAGAACAGCTTAAAAAGCTAAACAGTCAGTATGATGAGCTTTTAAAGCTCGCAAACAGTGAGGCCGATGCCATTTCCGACATACGCCATGCGTCTTTTCCTATATTCGAAAACAAAATCAAGGAAGAGCTGTCCTTTTTAAACATGCCAAACGTTAAAATCGTCGTTGACTGCAAGCGCAGCCAGCTCACACCAAACGGATTTGACACAATAGAGTTTTTCATATCAACGAACGTGGGAGAGCCGCCAAAGCCTCTCTCGAAAATCGCCTCAGGTGGCGAGCTTTCGAGAATTATGCTCGCCTTGAAAAACGCTTTGGCCGACGTGGACAACACCCCTACGCTCATATTTGACGAGATTGACACCGGTGTCAGCGGCTCCGGTGCACAAAAAATCGGGCATAAGCTAAAACAGGTTTCAAAATGCCGCCAGATTATTTGTGTCACTCACTCTGCACAGGTTGCCGCCTATGCCGATGTGCATCTCAGAATAGAAAAATCTGTCAGGGACGAGCGCACATATACAAGCATTTCTACTCTGGAGCGCTCAGAACGCGTCAGCGAGCTTGCTCGCATAGTTTCCGGCGACAAAATAACGCAGACGTCACTGTCAAATGCAGCTGAAATGCTGGAGCTTGCCGAAAAAGATTGACAAATCAAAAATTCTCGGATATGCTATATTAATAATATTAAAAAAGCTGAGACAGGAATCGAGTAGCAGCTGTGTGCGCAGCAAAAGAGAGCTTCCGCAAGGGTGAGAGGGAGCGCGCCACATATGTGAATTTACAGTCCTAGAGCTGCGGAATGTCCGCCGTGCCTGCACGTTACAGCAGAGGTCTTTGGACCTGCAAAGGCGGCTTGTGTGAGCAAGCTGCGAAAAAGGTGGTACCGCGTATAAAAAATACGCCCTTTTGTTGAGTAATCAGCATTAGGGCGTTTTTATTTATATTATAAACTAATATTATTGGAGGAAAACATGAATATCTATGACGTGCTCAAAGAACGCGGGCTTGTCGAACAGACCACAAACGAGGAAAAAATAAGAGAAGCTCTCGGCAAAGAGAAGGTCGCGTTTTATATAGGCTTTGACACCACAGCGGACAGCTTGCATGTGGGACACTATTTACAGCTTGTCATCATGCGCAGAATGCAAAACGCCGGACATATGCCAATTATCCTAATTGGCGACGGCACGACGCTTGTGGGAGATCCCACAGGTAAAACAGACATGCGCAAGATGCTCTCTCCTGAGGATATAGCTCACAATTCGGAGTGCTTTTTGAAGCAGATGTCTAAGTTTGTGGATCTCTCCGAGGGGAAAGCTCTCGTCGTGCACAACAAGGATTGGCTGTGTGAGGTTAAGTATCTCGATTTTCTGCGTGAAATCGGTGTTCACTTCTCAGTGAACCGCATGCTCACGGCAGAATGCTTTAAGACACGCCTCGAAAAAGGACTCTCATTTATTGAGTTCAACTACATGCTGATGCAGAGCTATGACTTTTTGCACCTCTACAGAAAATATGGCTGCAAAATGGAGCTTGGCGGCAATGACCAGTGGTCAAATATTTTGGGCGGTGTCGACCTTGTTCGCAGAGTGACGGCAGAAGAGGTATATGGCATGACCTTTACGCTGCTGACAACCAAGGAAGGCAAAAAAATGGGAAAAACGGAGAGCGGCGCAGTCTGGCTCAATCCGGAGAAAACATCGCCTTATGAGTTCTTTCAATATTGGAGAAATATCGATGACGGTGACGTCACAAACTGCCTTAGACTGCTCACGGATATCCCTCTGGATGTCATCGCAAAATACGACGACAAGGACAGCAATATCAACGAGGCCAAGGAGATGCTCGCCTATGACCTCACAAAAACCGTGCACAGCGAGGCGGATGCCAAAAATGCTTTAGACGCCGCAAAGGCACTTTTCTCCACAGGCGGAGATTTAAAATCCATGCCCTCCACGCAGCTGATGGATTCGGATTTTGAAAACGGAACCATTGATGTGCTTGATCTTATCGTAAAGTGTGGCCTAGCCGCATCCAGGGGTGAGGCTAGGCGCCTTGTAGAGCAGGGCGGCATCTCCTTGGGCAATGAGAAGGTCACCGATGTATTCTCAAAGATAGGCGAGAATGAGTTTTGCGGCGACGGTGCAATAATCAAAAAAGGAAAGAAGATTTTCCACCGCGCATTCAAATAATACCGAGCGCCTGCATCTCATTTTTCACGCGCAACGCCGAGCTGCTTGACGGCGCGACAAGAGGAAGCCGCAGCTGCTGCTTGCAGATTCCCATTAGTGAGAGCGCATACTTTACGGGAATCGGGTTTACCTCACAAAAAAGTGCTTCAATCATAGGAAACATTTTCAGCTGAATTTCGGCCGCTTTGTCTGTCTCGCCGCAGAGGCAGCTTTCGCACATTGATACTGTTTCTGCGGGACAGATATTTGAGAGCACTGAGATGAGGCCAAAAGCTCCAAGCGACATCATCGGCACCGCAAGGTCGTCATTGCCGCTGTAAAAGGCAATCGAATCACCGCACAACTGCCGCGATTTTGCAAAAGCCGTTATGTTTGGGTTAGCCTCCTTCACGGCGACAATGTTCTCTATTTTTGCGAGCTTTTTATATGTATCGGGTTCAATATTAAGACCTGTGCGCGAGGGGACATTGTACACAATCACCGGAAGCTCACATGCCGCGCAAACGGCGGCATAGTGCGCCTCCAAACCGCTTTGAGAGGTTTTATTGTAATATGGTGTTACGTGCAGCAAAGCGTCTGCTCCGAGCTTTTGCGCTTGGTGTGAGAGCATTGCTGCATGTTTTGTGTCATTGCTTCCGCAGCCGGCTATAACCGGCACGGCACCCGAAACATACTTGACTGTCCGCTCGAAGAGACAAAGCTTTTCATCGTCTGACATTGTGGCACTTTCACCTGTAGTGCCGCAAACGACAATTGCTTTTATACTGTTGTCCAGCTGGAATTTCAAAAGTCTTTCATAGGATTTGAAATCAATGCTTCCATCATCTGAAAATGGTGTTATAATAGCAGTTGCACAGCCTTTAAACAAGAGCTTTTTCATGTTTGCACCTCTTATGTTTTATTGTGCTTCATTCTATGCAGAAATGTTTTTATTTCCACAATAAGGAGATTTATGATTCGTTCTGATTTTTTTTATAATCTGCCAAAAGAGCTTATAGCACAGCATCCGGCAATTCCGCGCGACAGCTCAAAACTTTTATGCCTCGACAAAAAGACGGGCTGCTACAGTGACAGCACCTTTACGGACATTGAGGACATGCTGGATGAAAAGGATCTTCTCGTTGTAAATGACAGCAAGGTTATACCCGCGCGTCTCTTGGGCACAAAACGCGACACCGGCGCAAGCGCAGAGCTTCTGCTGCTCAAGCGTGACCAGGCTAACAGATGGGAATGCCTTGCACGTCCGGGAAAACGCCTAAAAAAAGGACACATTATTGACTTTGGCGACGCGCTCTCGGCTCTCATTGTCGATGAAACTGAAGACGGCAACAGAATTGTCGAGTTTTCATTTGACACCTCACGTCCTTTTTTTGAGCTGTTGGACCAAATCGGAAAAATGCCGCTGCCTCCATATATAACAGAGCCTATACGCGACAACAGTGAATACCAGACAGTATATGCAAATGAGCTTGGCTCCGCAGCCGCTCCGACTGCCGGTCTGCATTTCACAGACGAGCTGCTCGAAAGAATCAAAGCGCGCGGAACTAGAATTACAAATGTGACGCTCCACGTAGGTTTGGGCACATTCAGGCCTGTAAAGGAGAACGACATTACACAGCACAAAATGCACAGCGAGTTCTATTCTGTCAGCGAAAAAACGGCAGAGCTCATTAATGACACAAAGAAAAACGGCGGTCGGGTAATTTGTGTGGGAACCACGTCTTGCAGAACGCTGGAATCCGTTGCACAGCGACATGGAAGCATTGTTTCCTGCGCGGAGGACACCGAGATTTTTATTTATCCCGGCTATGAATTCAAGGTAATGGATGGGCTGATAACAAACTTTCATCTGCCCGAGAGCACTCTCATCATGCTTGTAAGCGCCTTTGCCGGCTACGAAAATACAATGAAGGCTTATGAACATGCAGTCGCCCAAAAATACAGATTTTTCAGCTTTGGCGACGCGATGTTTATAAGTTGAGGTAAATATGTACAAATTAATAAGGCAAGCAGGTACTGCGAGACGCGGCGAGTTTACAACCGTTCACGGAACCTTTCAGACGCCTGCATTTATGAATGTTGCGACAGCCGGAGCAATAAAGGGCGGTCTTTCCGCAGATGACTTGCGAAATGTCGGCTGTCAAGTCATGCTTTCCAATACATATCATCTTCATCTTCGACCCGGAGATGATGTTATAAGACACCTTGGAGGACTCCACAAGCTCTCATGTTGGAACGGTCCTATTTTGACTGACAGCGGTGGTTTTCAGGTGTTTTCTCTTGCAAAATTGAGAAAGATAACCGAAGAGGGCACGCACTTTTCTTCGCATATTGACGGCAAAAACATCTTCATGGGTCCCGAGCAAAGCATGCAAATACAGTCGAATATAGGAAGCACCATCGCCATGGCCTTTGATGAGTGCATCGAAAACCCGTCCCCGCGCGAATATGTGGAAAAATCAGCAGCGCGAACGGTGCGGTGGCTTGCAAGGTGTAAAAACGAGATGAACCGGCTTAATTCGCTGCCCGACACGCTCAATCAGCATCAGCTTTTATTTGGAATAAACCAGGGCGGCTGTTATGACGATATCCGAATTGACAACATGAAAAGCATTGCAGAGCTTGATCTTGACGGCTATGCTATAGGCGGTCTGGCGGTCGGCGAACCAACCGAGGAGATGTACCGCATAATCGATGTTGTCGAGCCGCACATGCCAAAGGATAAGATACGTTATCTCATGGGAGTGGGAACTCCGGGAAACATCATTGAAGCTGTCAGACGCGGAGTCGACTTGTTTGACTGCGTAATGCCCGCGCGCAATGGACGCCACGGACACCTTTTCACATGGCAGGGCATAATGAACATCAACAATTCAAAATATATAGAGGACAACTCTCCGATTGACAGCGCCTGTGGCTGCGAGGTGTGCAAAAAGTACTCGCGAGCTTACTTGCGACATCTTATAAAGGCAAACGAAATGCTTGGAATGCGCTTTGCGGTGATACACAATCTTTACTTTTATAATGAACTTATGCTCAAAATTAGAGACAGTCTCGACGAAGGAACCTTCGAAAGCTTTGCGGAAAAATATACGGATTTGTTGGATTCCAGGATATGAACAAATATTAATAATTTATAGTTGCAGTTTTTGTGTTCAATAGTGTATAATTACAACATTACATTTTGGAGGAAAACATTAGATGTTTTTTTTAGCAGCGGGTGCCGATGGCGCTCAACAGTCATCCTTTTTCGGACAATGGGGTTCGCTTTTATTGCTCGGCGGTATGTTTGCAGTTATGTATTTTGTACTTCTTCGCCCGCAAAAGAAGCGTGAGAAGAAACAAGTTGAAATGCGCAACAGTATAGAAGTCGGCGACGGTGTCACGACAATCGGCGGCATTGTTGGCATAGTTGTCAGCACAAAGGAAGAAACGGTTCTCCTTGAAACAGGTGCTGACCGCACGAGAATACGCTTTAAGAGATGGGCTGTTCAGGACGTCGAAAAGTTCAATCTTGAAGAAACAGTCAAACCCAGCGATGCGGAAGCAAAAACCACCACAAAGAAATGAATACGTCTCCCTCGCTTTGAATACCTTGTATTATAAAGCGAGGGAGGTTTTATTTTGGCAAAAAGTAACTTGAATCGCGGTGTTAAAGCGTTAACTCCCGCAAAGGAATTTGCTATGCAATGCGCGGCGTCAAGCGCCGCATCTGTGGTCGTCGCAGCCATTCTGTTTGCAGTGTGCGCTGTAGTAATTACTAAGGTTGACCTGCCGCGGGAACTGCTGCAACCCATTTCTACGGTGCTGACAGCTTGTTCTACACTTCTTTCAACCTTTTTCATGGGCAAAAAGCGTCGGAAAAATGGTCTTGTACTTGGAATATCGGTCGGAGGAGCAGTCTTTTTCGTTGTGCTTTTGTTGTTTGCCATTTTTGGAGACAAGCAAATCACGTCGCAGCTTCTCTTCAAGCTACTGGCACTTTTGAGTGCGGGCGGTGTCGGCGGGATAATCGGTGTCAGCCACAAGAATACTGTTAAAATCTGAAAGGCACAAAACATGGATATTGGCTTTATCGGCTTCGGGAATATGGCACAGGCTATCGCAAAAGGCATTGTGGGAAAAAAAGCCTTTGATTCGTTTGGAATTTTTGCCTATAATCCTACGCCGAGCAAAATTACATCTTTCAACGAAGCTTGCGGCTCTCACATCTGCTCCTGCCAATCGGCATCCGAGGTCGTCAAAAAAGCACATTTTGTCTTTTTGTGTGTTAAGCCTCAGGTTCTAAAGGCAGTTCTCTGCGAGGTGCGCGCCGCTATTTGTGATGACACTGTTATAGTCTCCATCGTGGCAGGTGTGACTAGTGATAAAATTCGCGCAATTATAGAAAAACCAACGCCGATTGTGCGCACAATGCCGAACACACCGCTGCTTTTGGGGCAGGGGACAACTGCTTTCTCGCACACGCAGGATGTCAGCGAGGCCGATTATCAAACGGTGAAGCAAATATTTTTGTCAATCGGCACAGTATATGAAATACCCGAAATCAGCTTTAACGAGGTCATACCGGTCAATGGAAGCAGCCCTGCATTTATATATCTGCTTGCAAAGCAAATCGCAAAAAATGCAGAGCGGCACGGTTTGGATTACACAGATTCGCTGCACATGTTTGCCGACACACTCATTGGGAGCGCCCATATGATTCTGGAATCGGGAAACGACATTGATAAATTAATAACAATGGTCTGTTCAAAAGGTGGTACCACGCTTGCGGCGCTTGACACTCTCAATCGCTGTGGTTTTGAAAACTCAATTGACAAAGCTTTTGACAGCTGCATCGAGAGAGCTTATGAACTCGGAAAATCAGAATAATTTCGAGGCCTACTGCGTATTGTTATAGAGAAAACACAATACAAAGGAATTCATATGAACAGTAATGTTATAATGCTTCCGAAAATCAAAACGCACACAAAGGCAAACGGCGCCCTCAGGCAACTTTTGCTTCTGTGTGCTTTATTTGTGATTGGTATTTCTGTCGGCGCACTTTTTGTGCGAAACGAGGACAGCTCTCTTTTTACATTCATGAAATCTCTCGTCACCGCGAATACAGAAAGGCTCACTGTCGGAAACTTTTTTACAATTCTCATTGGTTCCGTCACGCCGCAGCTGTTTTTATTGCTCTTCATCTGTCTGTTCGGACATTGCACATTCGGACTGCCACTCATTCTGGTCCTCGTGCTTTGCCGCGGAATTGGCTGCGGTCTTGTGTGCGGTTACATATATGCGCGGCTTGGAATTGCCGCGCTGCTTTTCAATACGCTGTTTCTTTTGCCGTCGGAGCTTATGTCGGCGATTGCTCTGATTCTTCTGTCATCTAAGGCTGCTAGACTATCGCTCTCCATGCTGCTGGCCGTCTATAAGCAGGGCTTCAAAAATATAAAGTTGTACTCGGAAAAGCTGTTTGCCGCGCTTCCTGTGTGCATTGTGCTATCTTTGGGTGCTGCATTTGCTCAGGCAGCAAGCTGCCGAATCTTCAGCTCGTTCATTCAGTCGTTTCATCAGCTTTTTTAGTTTTTCTCTTAACTTTGGAAAGGGGAGAGTTGTCCATCGCATTTTTGAGCTGATTGTCGCTTATGTGCGTGTAGATTTCTGTCGTTGAGACGTGCGCATGGCCGAGTATTTCTTTGAGCGCCAGAATGTCGGCGCCGCCGTGGCGGTACATCAGTGTAGCCGCCGTATGTCTGAGTTTATGCGCCGAATATCCTCGCCCGGCCAACCCGGCACGCTGCAAGCAGTCGTCGACTATCTGCTCCACGCGTCTGGCGCCCAGTCTGCTGCCCGTTCTTGAGAGAAAGAGTGCGTTTTCATCAACCTTTGTGAAGTGGTGTGTGCTTCGGTCTTTTATATAAGCGTCAATTGCACTTTTGCAGGCGGAATTCAAAAAAACAAGACGCTCTTTATTTCCTTTTCCGGTAATTTTAACAACATCGTCTCGAATATCATGTACGTCAATGCCGACAAGCTCCGATAACCTCATTCCGCAGTTCAAAAACAAGGTCAGTATGCAGTAATCTCGCAATGCAAACTCACCTTCAACACTGCTTAGAAGCTCAAGGCTCTCTTCAAGTGAAAGAAACTTAGGGAGGCTTTTTTTAATTGAGGGTACTTCGATATTTTTTACAGGATCATTTTTCAGAAGATTTGCCTTTGTTGTCAGGTATCTGTAAAAAGTTCTCAGACTTGCTACCTTGCGTGCTCTCGTATTTGGATTATTTGCGCGCTCCTTCATCACAAAATGGAGATATTCGTAAATCTCCATGGTGTCAACTTTTTCGAGAAAGTCGGGAGTTATATCATCAATTTCAATTTCCGAAAATTCCACATCACGCGCCACGCAATTGCGATGAAGCTTTAAAAATCTCATAAACCCACGCAAATCAATGTAGTAACCGTCAATTGTCCGAGGAGACATGTTTCTAATAGTCTCCAAATAGAAAAGGAATTGTGACAAAACCGGCGGGCAGTCTGTGTATTTATCAGTCGACATAAAATCCTCCAGTTTTAATATTAAGCGAATGTTCGTCTGCAATAAATAATAATTGAAAGCAATTTGAATGTACAAATAAAAACTAAATAAAATGTAGACCGGCGGCGCAAATCAATTCGAAAAGTCGAGAATTGAGTAAAAGCATATAAATGATAATTTCGCTCCCCTGAACTTCGCTAAACTTTTATTTAGCGAAACTGCATCAATGAAATTATAGTAGCACAGCCCTGCTATAATTGTCAAACTAAAAGCTGTGCCGATTCTCTCATCGCACAGTCTCACCTTTATAATGAGTTCGCTCGGAAGTGCGAAAAACAAACGCCTCACTAAAGCAACATCAAAATTCGCGGCAGTTTGCGTCGTGCAACTTTTGAAAATATCTATTCTTCCTCAAAGGCAACAATTCCACCAAAGTCAAACAGCGGCATCTCTGTCAGCGTCTCGATATATATGCCATGGCTTCTGCAAAAAGCTCGTATGTCGCTCCCGAACGATGTATCGTCTATTTTGCCTGAAAAGCAAAGGATATCCTTTGCGAGCTTTGCACATGTGCCGCCTATCAAACCCGTGTCATAGCCGCGAAGAGCGATTTCTCCACCTGTGATTTTTAAAACGTCATACCCCACGCTTTTAATAGCAGCGTAAATTCCGATATCCGAAGTTATAAAAGCGTTTTCATCGACTACTGCAGTGGAGCACTTTGTATACCCCTGCCGTACATTGTGAATATTATCACAATGTGATTTCACCTGCTGCGAACAAAGCTCTTCCCTGCAAAAAACACAATTGCCAACTATGAGAGCATTTAGTGCGCAGTCTTTAGGATACTCCCTGTCACCGAGGCTTTCTATTTTGACATTGAGGCCCAGACTTATCAATGTGTCCTCTAGCGCCTCGCAGCTGTCCCCTATCACTATTTCACCATTGCCAAGATGAAGTGCGTTCACATCTGCGTGAGCAGCTACAGCATTCTCACAGCCTGCCTTGTCATATGAACTAAGACATGTGATTCCCATTGCGCCCAGGGATTTGATTATCGCGGGTTCTCGCGCAGAAACGATGCACGTTCTCACTCGTCCTGCGGGAAGATTCGGTTTTTCAATGAAACTCATTTGTCTTTCACCGATTTAAAGCAGTCTGCAATCTGTCTGACATTTGAGATGGGAATCAGTTCGATTCCCAGAGTCTTTGACGTGAGCTTATCATAGTTTCCTTTTGGAAATACACACGCGCTGAAGCCAAGGCGCGCCGCCTCTATTATGCGCTCCTGTGCGCCTGATACACCTCGAACTTCGCCGCCCAAGCCTATCTCTCCGAATACTATTGTTCCTGATGGCAGTGGCTTATCTGTCACCGAGGATACAAGACTGACCGCAACTGCCAAATCAACACCCGGCTCTGACATTTGCAGTCCGCCAACGACATTGATGTAAACGTCGAGCGCCGAAAAAAAATACCCTGCCCTCTTCTCCAAAACGGCGAGCAGCAGATTTGTTCTGTTATAATCAAAGCCCGATGCGGTTCTTCTGGGAGACGCAAAGCCGGTCTTTGTGGCAAGCGACTGTATCTCAGACAAAATCGGTCTTGTTCCTTCCATCACACACGTCACACAGCTTCCGGCAACTTCTGTATTTCTGCCCTCCAAAAGCATGACACTTGGGTTTTCAACACCGGACAGACCCGCATTTGTCATTTCAAATATCCCAATTTCATTGGTAGAACCAAATCTGTTTTTTGCAGAGCGCAGAATCCTATACGAGAGGTATCTGTCTCCCTCAAAATATAAAACCGCGTCAACTATGTGCTCCATAACCTTTGGACCCGCCAGGACACCGTCCTTATTTATATGTCCGACAATGAATATCGGGATTTCCTCAGACTTTGCCGTCTGCATGAAAAGCGAGGAACATTCCCTGACCTGTGTGATGCTTCCGGCGAGCGAGGAAGCGCTTTCACAGCTCATTGTCTGTATGGAGTCTATCACCACCAGCTGCGGTTTCAGCTCCTCTATGGCCGCAATAACGCGCTCTGTGCCAGTCTCATTGGCAATCATTATATTCTCTGCGTTTATGCCCAGTCTTTTTGCGCGCAGCTTTATCTGATGTGCAGATTCTTCACCCGAGACATAGAGAATTTTTGCAAACTCGGACATGTTTCCGCACATCTGCAAAAGAAGCGTGGATTTTCCTGCACCCGGCTCACCGCCAATCAGAACAACAGAGCCTTTCACTACACCGCCGCCCAACACTCTGTCGAGCTCCGAAATGCCCGTCGTAAACCTTATTTCATCGTCGAGCACAATTGAGTCAAGCGACTTTGTAACGATATGCCCCGAAGCCTTGGATATATTATTTGAGGAGGTGGTTTTTTTTTGCACAATCTCCTCAACCAGCGAATTCCACTCCCCGCAAGATGGGCAGCGTCCAAACCATTTGCTCGTCTCGCTGCCGCAGCCGGAGCACACGTACACGCTTTTAAGTCCGTTCATTTCAGCACTTCCTCATCCATAATTCTTATAGTCCTTGCGATTCATTTCTCATAATTCTTGTAGCCCTGATAAATGCAAAAGGCCAGTTGCTTTTGATACTCGTTATTTTTGAGCTTTTCCAGCTCTTTCTTATTTGTCATGAAGCCGCATTCGACCAACACCGTTGGCGCTTTTGTACTTTTTAATATGTAGATGCTGCTCGTTCCCTCTTTGATCTGTCTTTTGTTGTTGTTTTGAATTTTGTCAACAACGCTCTCCATTATGCACGTTGCCAGCACCCGACTGCTGTCGTTTAACATGCCGTAAAACACTTGCGTTCCATGCTGAGAGGTGTCGCTAAAAGTATTTTGATGTATGCTGATAAGCACGGCATCATTGAAGGAATCGGCAAGCTTTGTCCTGTTATGGGTATCTGTTTTCTTTCTTTCAACTGTTGAAGCAGCGTCCTTGTCAGCTAAGGTTATGTCGTTGTCGCGCGTCATGATGACGTCGTATCCGTTCAAAGAAAATATATCTCTCAGCTTTAGAGCAATAGCGAGATTGATATCCTTTTCAAGCGTTTTGTCCGACGCAACTGCGCCCGGGTCAAAATCTCCATGCCCCGCGTCAATCACGACGACGGTTTTCATTCCGACAATATTTTTCGAATCCACCGCTTTTACATACTTATAGCCAAATGCCAAAAACACAGCCGCCGCTAGCAGACCTATAGCGGTTGAAAC
This sequence comes from Oscillospiraceae bacterium, assembly GCA_036653595.1. Taxonomy (GTDB): domain Bacteria; phylum Bacillota; class Clostridia; order Oscillospirales; family Ruminococcaceae; genus JAVVTQ01. Next base: position 1,141 of record JAVVTQ010000032.1, on the reverse strand, counting down.
TGCTGCCGCTCTTTTTTTGTCCGTCAATATCATTATAAACACCTCACAAATCCGTATGAGGTGTCCTAGACAATTATTCTATCAGTTTTGCAGCGTGACGACAACAAGCTCCGGTCTGTTGAATAGGCGTATCGGAAAAGTACCGTTTCCAAGGCCTCTGCTTATCACAAGCGCCGTTGTGCCTTGTCTGTGAACACCGCTCGTGTATTTCGGGAAAAGCCCTTGATTTGGCGCGAATATGCCTCCGACGAAAGGAAAAATAAATTGTCCTCCGTGCGCATGGCCGGAAAAAACAAGGTCAAAGCCCGCCTCGTCATACATATCAATAATTTCTGGCCTGTGCGACAGCAATATCGCGTAACCACAGCAGTTGTCACTCAGCTTTTTCAGCAGCAATCTGTATTTTTCATCGGCAATTGGGTGTGAGCTCTCCTCTTTCGAGAAAAAAGCAGGATCGTCTATTCCGCAAATTGACAACGACTCTCCGTTTAAAAAAATTGTTTCCGATACATTGCGCATAATGTGGACACCTGCGTTTTTCATGGCGGAAGTGAGTGCTTCAAAAGCAAAACTGCTGTGCTTTTCGTGATTGCCGGCTGAAAAATAAACGGGAGCTATGCGGCATATCTTCTCCAGCAGCAAAACGGCGTTTTGTGTTTTTTGAAAATTTATCAAATCACCCGTGATGAAAATCAAGTCGGGTTTTATATTTTCAATAAGCTGAAACAACCGCTCCTGTCCCCTGCCAAAGCATTTGTTGTGAAGATCTGAAACCTGCAATATTTTCATTCCTCTAAATACAGCCGGAATCTTTTCATCTCGAATCACATTCTCGGTCACGCAAATATCATTGTTCTGCGAGTAGAAAAATGCAGCCAAGGCGCATATCAACAGCACGGCGATGCCCGCAAATAGTGTCAGCGTCAAATAAGACAATATTATATCCTCTGTTTCGGGGTGTTTTTTTCATTGCAAAATGGAATTTAATACTTTTATAATTATATCACATCTCACAAAGTGAAGCGATAAAACAAAAAGAGATTCTTAGCTTTAAACAGCGAAAAAATTTGACAAGCCTCATAAAAAGCTTGTCAACAGAATTTGTGGTTATGCCACGGAAAAGCAACCTGATTTAGCCTAT
>JAVVTQ010000031.1:0-18158 GCA_036653595.1 Oscillospiraceae bacterium | reverse complement strand
GTTTTATCATCAATTTGCCGAAGCTGCGCTTCGCTCTGTGGCTTTGCCGCGCCTATCGCTTCGCGATAGAAATTGTGGTATAATATATAATAGATTTTATCATTTAGGAGGCCTAATATGACTTTTAAGATGGCACACTGCAATATCAACGTAATTGACCTCGAGCGGTCAGAGCAGTTTTATTCTAAAGCGCTGGGGCTTTCCCCATTGCGCAGAAAGCAGGCTGAGGACGGCAGCTTTTCGCTGGCTTTTCTGGGAAATGAAGCCACCGATTTTCAGCTGGAGCTGACATGGCTGCGCGACAAGAAAGGAAGCTATGAGCTTGGCGACAACGAGTCGCACATAGCATTTATCGCAGACGATATAACTGCGGCTCACGCGCTTCATGAAAAAATGGGCTGTATCTGCCACGAAAACAAGAGCATGGGAATTTACTTTATCGAAGATCCTGATGGCTATTGGATCGAAATTTTGCCAAAAAGATAAAAGGAGAGAACATGAAAGCTTTATATATATTATTGGGTGTAGTGGCGCTTGTCGCTTTGTTTATTGTGCTGATTTACAACAGATTGGTTAAAGGGAAAGCGACGGTTTCCGAGGCGTTTTCTACAATGGATGTGTACTTTCAAAAGCGCTATGACCTTATACCTAACCTTGTGGCGACGGTGAAGGGCTATGCAAAGCACGAGGCCGAAACTTTGGCAAAGGTTGTGGAGCTGCGCAACACCGCCTACAAGAGCGCTTCCGCGACGGACAGGGTGGAGGGCGAAAAACAGCTGGGGCTTGCGCTGTCAAATTTGATGGCAGTGGCCGAGCAGTATCCTGACCTCAAGGCTAACACGCAGTTTACGGGATTACAGACAGAGCTTTCCGGGATAGAAGAGCAAATTGCCCAGTCGCGCAAGTACTATAACGGAGCGGCAAAGCAGCTCAATGTCATGACGGAGACATTCCCGACTGTTATCGTAGCGAAGATGTTTGGATTCAAGCAGGTTTCATATTTTGAAGTCGAGGGCACAAAGCAGCGTGAGAATGTGAAAGTTGAGTTTTAGAAGATGGCAACTAAACGTTTTATGAAAATTGCAAAACGTGCGGCTCTTGTCGCATCTGCGGTTAGCTTTATGGCTATGCTTTTTCCCTGCACAATTGCTTTTGCTCAGGATTACAGCCTTGAGAATTACGACTATTACATCAAAAACTACGATGCACACATTGTTGCAAACAGTGACCGCAGCTATGATGTGACAGAAACTATCGACGTGTTTTTTAATACGGATAAGCACGGAATAATCCGCAACATACCGACCGACAGTGATGTCGAAAAAGAAATTCGCATCGAAAATGTCGAGGTGGTCGGCGATGAGTATGAATACGACGGCTATGGCAATATTCAAATAGGCAACCCGGAGCTCACGCTAAAGGGAGATAAAACATATATCATAAAATACACGCTCTGGCATTATGCCGACACCGATGCAGAGCATGATTATCTCTATCTGAACCTGATTGGCACACAGTGGGATGTGCCGATTGAGAAGGTGAGCGCAGTTGTGTCTCTTCCAATGTGTGAAGTCAGCAAATGCGAGCTAAATGATGGTGAATATGGCATCGACGGCAATTCACTTTCAAAATACGAGGTCAAAGACGGCAGGATTTTTGTGAGCAACACCGAGGCTTTGATGCCGGGCCAAGGAATTACACTCATGGTCGAGATGAACGAGGGCGCATTTTCCAATGCGGAGATTTGGAAGCCCGAGATATCAATAAACAGTGCGGACATTCAAATTTCGATGGACGAATATGCCAATGCCGCGGCCACAGAGGAATACTCTATTTTGGTCAATTCAAATGATGCAAAATTCAGAAGGTATTTCGACATCTATGGAAATGACTACAACAGCAAATTAACAAATGTTTTTGTCACGATAAACGGTGTCGGAAGGCAGAAGCAATATTCACAATACATGGTTGAGGTCAATCTCGAAAGCTATGTGGGAGAAACTGTAAATATCAAATTGGAATATGAAAAAGAGTACAACATCGCGCCCGGCAACGGCATTGCGGATATTTGTATTCCTATTTTTGATTACAGCGATGACTGTGAGTGCAAAAGCGTGTCGGTCAGTTATGAATCGTCCGTTGAGTTCACGGAAATAAGCGCCATTCAGGCTCCGTATCCCGATATGTATGACGCCCTGAACATTCCGGTAAAAGTTGATGGTAAAAAAGCGACAATGCAATGCCTCGAAGAGCAGAGCACGGACAATATTTATTTGTGCTTGAGCTATGATTCCTCTGCTTTTTTGCGCCGTGAACAGCCGATGGACAAGGCGCTTCCTGCAATTGGCGCCGCGGTGCTTGCGGCTGCGGTCGCATTTATTGCCTTTTCAAAGCGCCGCCGCATTGTGAAAACTGTCGAGTTCTATCCGCCTGAGGACATCAATCCTGCCGAGGCGGGATTGATTATTGACGCTGCCATTGATGGGCGCGATGTTGTCTCGCTCATATACTACTGGGCAGCTCAAGGACATCTGCGCATTGAGTTTGGCGATGGCAAAGATAATTTCAAGCTCCACAAGCTCAGCGAGCTTGATGCGAAACACCGCGCTTATGAGATATCTATGTTTAAAAAGATGTTTGATATAGGCGACGGCGAATGTGTTTCCAAGACGGATCTCGACGAGGTATTCTACATAACCATCAAGTCAACGCGAGAAAAGATCATGGACATGTATGCAAAAGGCAAGAAATCAGCGCTAATTGATAAAGGCAGCGCGGTGCGCTCGGCGATTTTGGGGATTGGGTTTCCTGTGTTGCTTGCGATGATAACATTGAAAGTGTGCAGTGCTTCCAGCTACAGCGCTGCGGGAGGCGTCTTTGCCACGTTGGCGTCACTTATTGGGTGCTTTGCGGTATACACTATTTCCTCATCGTTGAAAAACCGCCGTTTTAAGGATTCCAAAGCGTTGAAGGCTGTGAAAATTGCGGCAGGGACTGCGATATTTGCGGTGTCATTTTTCATATTCATCTCCGGCGTTGGCGACGGTATCATGACTAAAATGATGGCGGGAATAATCGCTTTTGCGATGTTTATGGGCTCTTCAGCCGGCCCTTTTTTAAAAAGCTATACAGAATATGGTGCTGCCTTAATTGGACGTATTGCCGGATTTAAGGATTTTTTGCAGACGGCCGAGAGGGATAAGCTTGTTATGTTGCTGGAGGAAAATCCCGAGTACTATTACGATATTTTACCGTATGCAAACGTTTTGGGAGTCTCCAAAATATGGGAGAAGAAATTTGACGGCCTGCTGAATTCTCCTCCGGCGTGGATTGACGGAAACACAAACGGTCTTTCAAATGTACTCGCACTGAATATGCTTTCAAATTCCATTAGTCGCTCGATGACTTCTGCTCCACCGCCGGAAAGCTCCTCGGGTGGATTTTCCGGTGGAGGTGGTGGTTTTTCGGGAGGCGGGTTCTCAGGAGGCGGTTCAGGCGGCGGCGGAGGAAGCAGCTGGTAAGCTGCACTTTGTTAACTTAGAATACTAAAAAATGACGGTGCAAATCTCGCCAAAAGCGCGATTTGCACCGTCTGAGCTTTTTATGCTTCAAATAATTTCAAAAATGAACCTGTCACCGGTAATTATCTGTTTTGTGCGGTGCACCGGAACACCATTTTCGTCAAAAATCAGTTCGCGAACAAGAATGACAGGATCTCCCTTTTTGCAGTTTAAGTATTTCGACTCGCTTTCGGTCACGTGCGCAATCTCTATCGTCTTTGTTGGACGCAACAGTTTCACCCCAAATTCGCTGACGAGCAAGCTGTAAACAGATTCTTTTTCGAGATCATGCTGTATCAGTGGAGAATACTTTTTAGGGAAAAAATTATTTTCTATCATCACAGGTTTGTCGTCGATATAGCGAATACGCTGAAAATAAAGAACCTTGTCACCGGGTGTGACCTTTAACAGAGCGATGTCGTTTTCATCGGCAGGCTGAAGCGATATAGAGATGAGCTTTGTGCTGGGAACCATTCCATTTTCCAAAACAAGCTCGGTAAAGCTGCGGTTTTCCATAATGCGTTCGTTGATTTTCTGCCCCTTTGCAAAGGTTCCCTTTCCCTGCCGCCGCGTCAACAGTCCCTCATTGACAAGCTCTGTCACGGCGCGCCTGGCCGTGATGCGGCTTACGCTATATTCCTCTGTCAGCTCCATCTCGGTCATTATCTTCTCGCCTGATTTTATGATTCCGCTTCGTATTTGCGCAGAGAGAATCTCCTTTAATTGGATATAAAGAGGTATTTCGGATTCAAATATAAGCTTGTTGGTCATCAGTCACCTCATATAATATGAATGCGTATAAGTGCATCATATATTGTATTATTACATACTAACATCTTTACGTCAACAAAGCAGAAAAAGTTATATTTTGCCGCCTGCATATATCTGAAAGCGACGAGTAGAATGATGAAAAACAAAAAGCGCGGCGTTGGTTTTCCAACAGCCGCGCTTTTATCGAATAAGATAAGACACTTTTGAGCATTACTTTCGAGACATATGAAAATTACATCTCGGCATCGGCCGTGGCGCGCACAGTATCGGAATTAGGGTAATTGTCGAGGCTTTCAATGGCACAGTCGAGTTTCACGAGGGCAAGGATGTATTTTATCTCATCCGCCTTGTAATATCTGCAACCTATGAGGCGAGCGCGCTGTTTTTCCTCATTTCCGTCTGTGTCGAGGTAAATTTGCTTTGCGCTGACAAACCCAAATAGAGTAGTAACTCGGTTTGTCTTTTTGTGCATGAGAGGCATAAGCGCATTTGCTGCAAGCTCGCGCTGTTCAAGGCCAAAAGGGAAAATCTTATTTTCATATTCCTTTGACTCTTTTTCTCGAACTTCCTTGCTTTTAAAGCTGAACCAGTTTTCAAGCATAACAAAACATTCCTTTTTTGAAGATTGAAATCATTATACCACAATTTCTATCGCGAAGCGATAGTCGCGGCGAAGCCGCGAGGCTGCTTCATTCAGATATTCATCGAAAAAACCGCCCTGATGGCTTTTAGACCAACAGAGCGGCTCTTTGTTGTTTTTACTGTCTTACTTTCCAAAAGTGCTCGGCACACTTTTCAAAAAGCGCGTTCCGACAAAAATCAATTCTTTTCAAAGCTGATGCGGTCAAAATACTTCGTCAATCGACCGATTTAAGGCTTTCTACCATGTCAATTTTTTTGAGCTTCCCGAGCATAGCAATGTCGACTATTCCTGAGAACAGCAGCGTTATCAAAAAGCTGTATATGAAGCTCAGCAGATTTATATTTCTGCCGAACATAACCATGTCGACCTCAACCGTGGTTATAACAAAGCTGTGCATGAAAACCCCCAGACCAAGCCCCAAAATCGCGCCGATTAGTGTCAGCAGAAATGTCTCGCGGTAAATGTATGCAGCAACCTCCTTGTCGCGAAATCCCAAGACCTTGATTGTCGCAAGTTCTCGCCTGCGCTCCGTGATATTTATATTTGTGAGATTATATATCACGACAAATGCAAGTGCCCCCGCACAGATAATAAGCACAGCAATGACGTAATTCAGTGTCTTTATCATATCGTTAAACTGTGCGCTTATGTCGGTTGTAAAACTCATTGTTGCAAAATCCGGAATTTTCAGCATATTCTTTGAGATATCGGCGCGACCCTGCTCCTCCTCTGCCGAACACTTTGCTAAAATAAAGTTAGGCGAAGGCTCTTCTCCCATCGCCTCGCGATATATCTGAGGTGAGATGTACAAATAGTGCTGAAGGTAATTTTCAGTGATGCCTGTGATTTTCAGGCCAATTGACTTGTCCTCAGGGTTTTTTATTGTGACCTCATCGCCGATTTCGACGCCCAGCACATGCGCCGCTTTTTCAGTTATAATGACGCTGTCCGCATTGAATTCAACCGGCTTTTTTGAGGTTCTGCTCTGCATTGTGATGAAGTCCGAAAGCTCTTCCTCATTTTGAGGCACAAATACATATCCGGAAACCTTTTCGCCGTCTTTTTCAATGTCGCCGGTTTTTTGTCTCACGAAAGTGTAGTCGGTGAAATTGTTCTTGTCGTCCAAAAGTCCCTGTGCCCTGCTTGACAGCTCTGTGCTGTTTGTTTCGATAACCGTGTTGTACTTATATATTTCGTCAAATTGGTTGTGAATTATGTCTGATATAGAGTCCTTAACACCAAATCCTGTCAGCAGCAGTCCCGTGCAGCCGGCCACTCCGACAACGGTCATTATCAACCGCTTCTTATAGCGCAGAAGATTGCGGCAGGTCACCTTTCCGATAAAGCTCAGTCTCTTCCATATAAAACCGATTCTTTCGAGAAATACTCGCTTCCCTGCTTTTGGCGCCTTTGGCAGCATCAGCGTTGACGGGTATTCCGACAAAACATTGTGGCACACGGCCAAGGTTGAGCCAAGTGTGCAAATAAGTGACGCCATCAGGCCTCCCACCGCGTACCCGATGTGGTATTTTATTATAAGGTTTGGAGCTATATAGAGCATTCTGTAGGAGTTCCAGCAAACCACAGGCAAGGCTATAAATCCGATTACCACCCCGACCAGTGCACCTGACACCGTTGCGGTCAAAGCATATAATATGTATTTTGAGATTATTTTGCCATTGGAATAGCCCAGCGCCTTGTAGGTTCCAATAAGCTCGCGCTCCTCCTCCACCATTCGCGTCATTGTGGTGAGCGCGACAAGTGCCGCTACTAGGAAAAACAATATCGGAAATACGCCCGCCAGCGTGCCCATTCGATTTGCGTCGGACTCAAAGCTGACAAATCCGACGTTGGACTCGCGCGTCAGCACATACCATTCCGGCTTTTCTATCTCGCTGACCTTTATGCGCGCATTAATAAGCTCATCCTCTGCCTCGGCCAACTTTTCGTCGGCCTCCGCCTTTGATGAGTAGTATTTTTCCCAGCCAGCTTTGATATCACTTCTGGCATTTTCAATCTGAACACGCCCGCCCGCAAGCTGAGCCGATGCGGAATCGAGCCGCGCCTTGCCAGCTGCTGCCGCCTGTCTGCCGGAATCCAGCTTTGCCTTTGCATCGTCGAGCGACAATAGTGTGGCGTCCAGGACCGCTTTTGCGGCGGCAAGGCTCTGCTCGTTTTTGTCCAAAACCTGTTTTTGCGCGTCGAGCTGTGCTTTGTCTGCGGCGAGCTGTGCCTCTTTTGCCGCATCTGTCACTCCCAGACTCTCATAATCGGCCTTGTCCTTTTCCCACCTGTCGTACATCGCCTGCCAGTCGGCCTTGCTCATATTGAAGGCCGCTTGTTTTGCGTCATAGTCCGCTTTTGAGGTGGTGTAGCCTGCCAGACCGGTCAGATATTGTTTTTCTGCCGAGTCAAGCACCGCCTCCTGTTTTTTCAGAGCGGCGCGCGAGTTTGCGATTGCACTCTCTCCCGATGCGATGCCGCGCTCACCGTCTGCCGCTTGTTGTTCTGCGCTCTCCAGCTCACGGCGTGCACTTGCAAGCGCGTTCTCAGCCTCGGCCCGCTTTTCGTCCAGCTGCTTTTGGGCGTCGTCGATTTTTGCGGTTGCCTCTTCCATCACCTCGTTGTAGCGGATTTTCTCACGCTCTTTAGCGACGGTCTTTAGGGATTCCACCGAGGTATCGACGCCTGCTTTGTACTCGCGGCCGAAGCAGTCAAGCTCTGCTGCCCCGCTCATCGTAGCAAAAACATCGGTGTACACCTCAGAGTTGAACGCGCCCTGCGGCACAAAGAGAAAATGGCTGATATTGCCGTTTCCGATAGAGCTGGTGCCCAGCGTAAAGGATATGTAATAAGACGACTGAACCAGCCCGACAACTGTGAATTCACGCACCTTGAGCAAATCGTCTGATTCGCCGGCTATGTTTTCCAGCGATATCTTTGAGCCGATGTCTATTTTGTTCAAATCAATTTTGCTGACACCCAAAAGACACTCGGAGTCATTTTGGGGCATTCTCCCCTTTACGAGCACAGGGCGGTTGATATAGTCCTCATTTGTATCGCTCATGTCGTCAGGCAATGAGTGTATTCTCATCACCTGTTCCTTGTCGCCTATGAGAGACTCGGCATCTACAGAATAGCCCGCCATGACGCCGTCTACGCCGTCGACACGCCGCATCTGCGCTATATCCTCGTCGGTGAATCCCAGTGAAGACAGCAGATGAAAATCCATCATGTTTGAGTCGTCATAGTACTTATCCGCCGTAAGCCGCATATCGGGAGCCGTTGCGCTCAACCCCGCAAAAAAGCCGGCGCCCAGCGCCACTATTGCAAAAATCGCGATAAAGCGGCTCAGAGAATGCTTAACCGAGCGCATGATGTCCTTGTTGAATGTGTTAGTTTTCATCTTTTACCACTCGATCGATTCCGCGCTTTTGGGCGCTTCATTCATATAAGTGCGCGTCACCTTTCCGCTGCCTATTTCCACGACCCGGTCGGCAATCGCCGTGAAAGCCTGATTGTGGGTTATGACAACAACCGTGCGCCCTGTTTCACGGCAGGTGTCTTGTAATATTTTCAAAACAAGCTTTCCCGTTTTGTAGTCGAGCGCGCCTGTAGGCTCATCGCACAGCAGAAGCTTCGGGTTTTTAGCTATTGCGCGCGCGATGGCGACGCGCTGCTGCTCTCCGCCTGAGAGCTGTGAGGGGAAATTGTCGGAGCGATTTGTCAGACCAACCTGCGCGAGCACCTCATCGGGTGATATCGGATCCGGACAAATGTCTGAGGCCAGCTCCACATTCTCGCGCGCAGTCAGGTTTTGGACAAGGTTGTAGAACTGGAACACAAAGCCGACGTCCAGTCTGCGGTATTCTGTGAGCTGCTTTTGTGAATAGCTGCTGATCTCGTTTCCATCAAGGAGAATTGAGCCGGACGTGCAGCAGTCCATCCCGCCCAGCATGTTGAGCAGTGTCGTTTTGCCCGCGCCGCTCGGTCCGACGATTATTATAAATTCGCCTTTTTCAGCACTAAATGTCATTCCGTCGGCCGCGGGAATATCGACCTCGCCCATCCTGTATATCTTTTTCACATCTTTAAACTCTATAAATGACAATTCTTTTCCTCCGAATATTATTCAACTCAAGCTTGCCAATATCGGCAATAGTTATATTTATACCACAGCATTCGACAATAATAAATGGACAGTTGTCATATTTTGTCCCAAAACGCATGTTTTGCCGCGCAAAAGCGGTCTATTTGCTTTATATCTCGCTGTCAGCTGCGTTTTAGAGAGCTATTATTTCAGAAAAGGTTTTGCTTTGAAAAGACTAACGCCACCGCCAACGTCAGGACAAAGGAAATTAGCATGACAATTCCAAACCCGAAAATGCTACCTGCAAAGGGGATTCCCGCATTGTTGACGTTCATTCCATAAGCCCCAAAAATCATGTTCGGCACAGACAAAACAATCGTGACCGTTGCGAGAAACTTCATGACGATGTTCAGGTTATTTGATATGACCGACGCGAACGCATCCATCATGCCGCTGAGAATACCGCTGTATATATTCGCCATTTGTATAGCCTGCTTATTCTCGATTATGACATCCTCAAGCAGCTCGGAGTCCTCTTCATATTTGCGCACATTTTCTGTCCTTTGCAGCTTTTCCAAAACAACCTCATTTGAACTGAGCGACGTTGTGAAATAGACAAGGCTTTTTTCAAGCTCCAGCAGCTCAATCAACTCTTGATTTTTTGTTGAGCCGTGCAGCTTTTTTTCAACCTGCTCGCTCTTTTTGTTGATGCTGCGCAGATATTGCAAAAACAGCGTGGAATTCCTGTAAAGCAGTTGCAGCACAAACCGCGTCTTCATATGGGTGTGGAAATTGCGTATGCGCGAAGTGAGAAACGACGATATTATCGGGTTATCGTCCAGGCAAATTGTAAAAATAATCTTATCGGTGAGAATAATAGAAAGCGGAATCGTCACATACCATTCCTTTTCGTTTCTCTTTTCAATCACGGGAATATCCACGAGCACCATAGTATAATTGTCCTCTGTTTGAATGCGTGCGCGCTCCTCATCGTCGAGCGCGGCTCTGAGGTCTTCGAGCTCAAGTCCGTTCTCGGCCGACAAACTTTGCAGCTCCGCATCGGTCGGTCGCGTCACGGAAACCCAGCAGCCGTCTTGCACCTCGCTTATCTCTCGAAGCACTCCGTCAAACGTCTTATAAATGGCTATCATTTTACCACCTCGTCGCACTTTATTTTTAACCAGTATATATTATAGCTTTGCGTTGCTTTTGCCACAAAGACACGGTGCTCTGTGTTCACTGCCTTTTCTCAAGCGCTCGGCAATATGCTCGTCCGTCTGTTTATCATTTGGCTTTTTCAAGAATAAATACTTTATCGGACGTCTTTTGTTGTATTATTCCATCTCTCGGCGCAAATTTTCATCTTCAGCAAAAAAGACGATACCGCAGCGTCACTTTTTGCAGCGCACGCGGTATCGTCTCTTTTCAGCAAGCTATAATTTCTTTTATGATGAACTCCCGCCCGCTCAATGCTTCGAGGTGATTTGACCCACATTCGGGACATTTCAAATCATATTTCACGGCGTTGAACTCTTGCGAGCAGTCACAGCAGCGGACCTGTCCCGGAATAATTTCAAGCTCCAGCTCTGTGTCCTCCAAAAAGGTCTTGTAGACGGCGGCCGGATAACAGTTCTCGATGTACTCGGGAACCATTCCTGAAAGCTCGCCGACCTGAAGAACGATTTTTTCTATCTTTGTCAATTTTTCTTCAATAGCAATGTTCTCAACCGTCTTCACCATTGCACTGATAATTCCCAACTCGTGCATCATCTGCCCTCTTTCATTTTCGAAAACAAAATTCAGTCTTTTTTCTTGAAGATATCCCTGACCGATTCCGCCGCTATCTTCCCTGAGCGCTTGACGGCATATTTTGCAACCTGTATAGGAAGTTGCTCAAAAACAGGCGCAAAGTTGTCGTATTTTTTCCGCAGCGTTATGGCGTCAAATTTGCACTTTGTTGTGCATTGTCCGCAGCCGACACACATGTACTCGTCGACCTGCACAGCTCCGCAGCCCAGGCAGCGCTCGGTTTCAAGCTTCATCTGCTCCTCGGTAAACGTCACGCGGGAATCCTTAAAGGACTTGCGGTCAGCGGGAGTGTGCCCCGCCGTCTGTCTCGGTGTTGTGTCAAAGCCCTCGACGACAAGATTTTCCTTGTCGAGTGCGTGATACTCTCTCCTGTCGCGCCCAAAGGTCAGGCTCTGTCCGGGCTGCACAAAGCGGTGAATTGAAATTGCCGCCTGTTTTCCTGCCGCAATAGCATCGATGGCAAATTTAGGTCCTGTGTAAACATCGCCGCCTATAAATATATCAGGCTCGCCTGTCTGGTACGTGACTGCGTCCGCCTTGCCTGTGCCGTTTCGGTTTAGTTCAACGCCGCTGTTTTCAAGCATGGTGCCCCACTCGATTGTCTGTCCGATAGACAGAAGCACAACATCCGCCAAGACTGTTTTTGTCTCATTCTCGTCATATTGCGGGTTGAATCTGCCGTCTTTGTCAAAGGCCGCCACACATTTTTTAAACTCGACGCCGGTGACCTTGCCGTTTTTTTCGACTATGCGCTTCGGTCCCCATGAATTGCATATTGTGATGTCTTCTTCCAGCGCCTCCTCGATTTCCTCGCCCAGCGCCGGCATCTCCTGACGATTTTCGAGACAGAACATCTCAACAGTACCGGCGCCCTCTCTGACGGCTGTTCTCGCCACATCTATCGCAACATTGCCGCCGCCGATGACTACGACTTTGCCATTTAGTTTTGCATCCCTGCCGAGATTGACATCGCGCAAAAAGTCAACTCCCGCTATGACATTTTTGGCGTCCTCGCCCTCTATACCCAGTTTTTTGCCGCCCTGAGCACCAATTGCGAGATAAAAAGCCTTGAATCCCTGCTCTCTTAGTTCCTTGAGTGAGACATCCTTGCCCACCTCAACGCCCGTCTTGAATTGAACTCCCATTTCTTTTAAAACTTCTATCTCCTCGTTGACGACATCCTTTTCAAGTCTGAAAGACGGAATGCCAAGCGTTAGCATGCCGCCGAGCTTTTTCTGCTTTTCGAACACTGTCACCTTGTAGCCGTCTATTGCGAGATAATAGGCACAGGACATTCCGGCAGGCCCCGCTCCGATTATGGCAACGGGCTTTGCGTAGTCATGGCGTTTTGCCGGAACGAAGCGCACAGCTCTGTCAAGCTCCTGATCTGCGATGAACTTTTTGATTTCGTCAATGGCTATCGGCTTGTCGATGTCGCCTCTGGTGCAGGCAGTCTCGCAGCTTCGCGGACAAATTCTCCCGCAAACCGCAGGAAACGGGTTCTCCTTTTTTATGAGTTCCAGCGCTTCAGTGTATTTTCCCTGCGACGCGAGCTTGATATAGCCCTGCACCGCAATGTGCGCCGGACAGGCGGTCTTGCACGGAGCCGTCCCGCTTTCAACGACATTCTTCCTGTTTTCGCGGTAATCGACATTCCAGTCCTTCTCATTCCAAACGTGGTCGCGCGCCTTGTCGTAGTCCTTGACTACTATCGGGCTTTTTGTACAGAGCTTTTGTCCCAGCTTCAAGGCGTTTGTCGGGCAATTCTCGACGCACTGTCCGCAGGCAACACACTTTTCCTTGTCTACCTGTGAGACATAGTTCGAGCGGATGGCATCGGGCGACTTAAACATAGTCGCAACTCTCATCGCAAAGCATGAGCATGCACAGCAGTTGCAAATCGCCGCCGACTCGCCAAGCCCCTCGATATTCGGCATTTGGTGCATCAGACCGTTCTCCTCGGCGCGCTTCAATATTTCCTCAACCTCGGCGCGTGTAACCTGTCTTGCTCTGCCGGTGCGTATGTAATATTCTGCGCCGGTGCCCAGCTGTATGCACATGTCAGCTTCTAGGTGTCCGCAGCCCTGTCCTAGGATTCTGCGCGATTTGCGGCAGGAGCAATCCGACACGGAATATATGTCATACTTGTCTAAATAATATGATATCTGCTCGTAGGACACGCTTTTTGCATCGCTCTTTATGGCTGCCTCGACAGGAATCACGCGCATCATGGCTGCGCCCATAGGAAGCTTCGGCGCTATTGCGGAAATGCGCACGCGCGTGTATTCCTCAAACGCTTTTGCAATTTGCGGGTACTTTTTGAGCTGCTCGTCGTTGTTGACCATCATTTCGAGTATGCCGGGTGCGAAAATCTGAACAAAAAACACGTCCTCACCCGTCTCGCCGCGATAGACCTTGCAAACGCCTATCTGTGCGAGCTCCATCGCTATCTTTCTGGCCTCCTCTACCGATTTTCCGCTCTTTTGGGCGATATATTCGGCCGTGCGCGGCTTGCGCAGACCCATTGTCAGTGCAATGTCGGCCTGCTCGTCGGAGACACAGCAGTCGAGCGAATAATATTCGGGGGCATTTTCGTCAATTTTATTGATCATTCCCGTCAGTCCGCCTACCATCTTTGCGAGCTTGACTATCTTTGGCCTCAATTCCATATTTCTACTGCTCCTCATAGTATATTTTATGTTCGCACCTGCTATATGCTCTCATTCCAGGCCTTTGCCTGCGAGCGCAGCCAGTCTGTCCACTCGTCAATTCCCTCGCCTGTTTTTGCGGACATCCTGATGATTTTTATATTTGGGTTCAGCTTTCTCACACGCTCCTCGCACGCGTCCAAATCGAAATCAAAATACGGGAGAACATCAATTTTGTTGATGATAAGCGCACTGCATATCGAAAACATAAGTGGGTATTTCAATGGCTTGTCATCGCCCTCCGGGACACTGAGAATCATTGCATTTTTGACGGCTCCTGTGTCAAATTCCGCAGGGCAAACAAGGTTGCCCACATTTTCCAGAATCGCGAGATCCACGTTATCCGTCCCCAGTCCCTCAAGACCCTGCATCGTCATATCGGCATCCAAATGGCACATACCGCCCGTGTGCAGCTGAATTACCTTGACTCCGGTCTGCGAAATTGTGTGCGCGTCGACGTCGGAGTCGATATCAGCCTCCATCACGCCTATTCTCAGCTCGTCTTTTAGCGCATTGATTGTTTTTGTGAGCACGGTCGTCTTTCCGGCACCGGGCGAAGACATGAAATTTAAAAGAAATGTCTTTTCTTTTTTCAAGTTTTCCCGCAACAGCTGCGCCCTCGCGTCGTTGTCTGCAAAAACGCTTCTCTTTATTTCCAGAACTCTATAGCTGTCCAATTTTCATTTCCTCCGTTTTAAAGTAGCTCTGCCTTTATTGCCGCAGGCAAGCGCGAAAGCGGCGATTTCGCAGACCGCACATCATATATATGCACACCGAGGGGACGGCTTTTGCCGTCCCCTCGGACCGTCTCAAAAGTCGACAGCCTTTAAGCCGGGACTTTGGCTCCATTGGTTTTTCGAACACAATTCTCATCAATGCTTATGGCGCGAGCCACGGGCTTTTGCTTGCACGTAAAGATAATGTGCTTTTGCGTGTGCGGGCTGCGCACACATTTTTTCTTATTTCAAAAAGCTGGCTACGGCGAGCAGCGCTACGTTGATTATCATAAAGACAACCTGCGAGCTGTTTTTCTTTGTGAAGGCCACAAATTTGCTGAACTTGGTGCTGGCGAGGCTCTCCTCGACATATTCCTTTTCTGCTATCTGAAAGCAGCCGCCAAAAGCGAGCGAGCCTGCGCGGAATGTGAGCCAGAATCCGGGATTACCTGTTATCAAGCTTCCGAGAATAGGCGCCGCGAGAATACCCACGTGCAGCTTTGCAACAGAATCGGAAAACTCATTTGTGACGAATATCCAGTTCCAAATCGTATACGCGATTATCCAGCAGATTGTTCCGATGAGCGTTGCTGCGTGGAACTCATACATATGCATAAACTTTGAAAAAAAGCCAAGCTCCAAGCCGGTCAAGTCAATCCATGTGCCTCTGAGGAAAAACACGGATGCGGCGAGCGCAATGCCCGATATTCCGTTTAGGTATCTCTTATACCTGAATATGTCAGTCAAAGTCGCTTCCATTATATTGAGCGCGAGGAAAATAAGTACAATGTTTACAAAGAGCTGGCGGTCGAGGATGTTGAACACCGAAAAAACTATGGCAATGCGCAAAACAGTCAGCGTGGTGAGCTTCAGCCTCTCAAAGAAAACGAGCTTGCCGAAAATCAATATGGAAATCGGGAGAACCACGTTGACCACTATGTTCACAAGAATCGGCTGCGCCGAAGCCAGCATCGCAGTCAGCGTGAACGCACTGGTGAGTATGAGCAGAAGAATGTTCTGGTTTCTGTGCTGTGCCTTGACCGGCAGTTTATTGCTAGACATTTTTTCTCTCCTTTAATTTTATAACAGCTCGGCATCGACGCAACAGAGCATTCTGCTGGACAAAATGAGCTCTTTTTGCCGTGAAACCGCCTCTGTTTTGTTAATAATTATATCATAATTTATTGTTAATATCAACACAATACTGTCCGTTATACTCTATATTTAATGCAGTTTTGCCCTAAAATATGCCTTTTTCCGGTAATCGCCGACCTTGTGCTGAAATTCTGCCTCAATGGTGTATTATGCCTGTCAGGGCATGGGGTTTAGAACATGACAGGCATAATAAAATCTGCCAAAAAAGCCGCAAAGTCAAGCTTCTTTTATTAACATATAAAAAAGCGGGGACAGTCACAACTAAGTGGCTGTCTCCGCTTTTTTGTTCGATATCCAAGGCCTGCTTTTTATTATGTGCGCTCCGGCACGCCCTGTTTCTTTTCATCATTCATCTTTTTCATGTCCTTGTCGATGTTGAGATAGCAGACAATGACGAGCATTACCACTGCGATGAGCATAGGTACCCAGCCCAGAAATGCATTTATCGTGTTGACTGCCGCAGCAGGCAGCACTTCAAGTTCGGCGTCGAAGCCATTGAATGAAAGAGCGGACGTTATCATCAATGTTGCTCCGGCCGTTGCGAGCTTGCTTGCAAGGTTGTCGGCTGTGGAGACGATACTGTCAAGTCGTCTTCCGTCGTTCCACTCGATGAGGTCTACTATATTGTTGCGGTTTGTGTTGAACATAACAAATGTTATGGAGACTGCCATTCCGACAGTTATGGCATTTACATAAAGCGCACCTATTGCGTATGGGTCAAAGATAAACCAGATTTTTCCTGCAATGAAAAGCAGTGCGCCGAATATCATTGTCCTCTTTCTGCCGAGCAGCTTGTCGATTGGCGCCACAAGCAGCGTCGCGACTATCGAAGCGACGAGATAAACCGCCATCACAATCGTGGCCGACGCCGTGCTTCCAACAATATATGTTGCGTAATAGTTGATGCAAGACATGAGCATCAGGCTTATAACGCCATAGCAGATTATGTAAAGAGTATTCATAATCCAAGACTTGCAGTGGAAGAGCATTTTCACAACTTCTGCAACCTTGAGCTTCTCCTCAGCATTTGCCAACGGCTTGACCCGCTCTTTTGTTGTAAAATAGTGTATAAAGCAACCGATTAGGCAGACGACACCCATGACAATAGCCGCATAGAGGAACCCGCGCGAGCTGTGTGCGTCAATCAGATTGCCCTTTTCATCAAGTGCACCGAAAAAGTTGAGCAGTGGCAGGCAGCCCACAGCGCCGATTCCGGAGCCCAAGCAGCCGCCCAGATTGCGGTACACGTTTATGGAGCGTCTCTCCGAGTCGACGTTTGTCGCGAGTCCACCCATGCTGTTGTAGGGTATGCCGACAAACGTGTTGAAAAGTTCAAATACTATGTAAATAAGCATCGCGATAACGACGGCTGCGCGCTCCGAGACGTTGAAATCCGAGAACAGCAGCACAACGGTGCCCGCCCATGGCAGCGCAAACCACAGAGCAAAGGGGCGGCAGCGCTCGCCGTTTTTGAACTTGTGGTTGACGGACCAAAATCCGAGCAGCGGATCATTCACAGCATCCCAAATCGTGCCGATTGTGAGTATCAAACCCGCGGCAGCAACATTTATCTTTAGAACGTTCGTCAGAAAAAATAAGTAGTACAAATTTTTGAATTGATATACAACGTTGCTGGCTGTCGAAAATGCACCAAACCCAAGCTTTTCGCTGAATCTGATTTTTGAAGTCTCCGTGAGGCTATTTTTCGTAGTCATACGTTTTTCTCCTTGTCTCTTATTGCCAAAAGTCTGTCTCTCAAAAGCGATTTG
The DNA here is from genome assembly GCA_036653595.1 of Oscillospiraceae bacterium. Taxonomy (GTDB): domain Bacteria; phylum Bacillota; class Clostridia; order Oscillospirales; family Ruminococcaceae; genus JAVVTQ01. The sequence continues at coordinate 937 of JAVVTQ010000031.1, read as the reverse complement.
AATTTCTCGGGCTCATCCGACATTGGGTTGTGTCCGGATTCTTCAAACCATATCAGCTCTTTTTGCGGTGCCTCGATGAGGTTAAAGTAGTCCTCGACAAGTTCCGCGGGCGTGTTTTTGTCGAGCACACCGTCAAATATCAGGTACGGTATTTTAAATTTTATGCAGGATTTTGCAAAATCTGTTGCACCCACCTCCGGCCACATCGCCGTCAGAACATACTTGTATCCCTTTGCCACGCCGATAAAGTCACTTAAGCTGTACTCTCGCGACATCACCATCGGGACAATCATAGAGCGAAAATAGCTTCTCTTCTTCTTGCTCTGGGAATATCCGCCGTACTTCATCATAATTTTGCGCTGAACCATCATTCCGTCAAAGCCGCCCTTATACATGCCATTAACAGGCGGGCCGACCTCTTTGAGCTTTGCAATGTCCTTTTGATCGTTCGCCTTTTGTGCCGCGGCCAAAGTGAATTCATAGCTCAGGTCTTCATTTCGGCTGCCATTGACAAGCTGGCCAAAACCGACATATGCCGCGATGTGCTCCGGGTAGCGATATGCAAGCCATGTTCCGAGCTCTGACCCCCAGCTTCCGCCGATTATGAAAATCTTGTCCTTTTTAAACTCCTTGCACAGCCACAAAACGAGCTCGTGCGCATCATCGACAAGCCTGTCTATGGTAAGCGTCTCAACCTTTGCGCCTTTGTAGGAGCCGCCGCTTCCGCGCTGATCCCAGCCCACAACCGTAAAAGTCTCCGTCAAGTCGACGTGCGTAGTCATCACAGTGTGTCTGTTGCACACTCCCGGTCCGCCATGCAAAAATAGCAGCACCGGGTTTTTCTCGTCCACACCCTTGATGTGTATTTTCTGGGGCAATCCGCCCAGCTCTACCATTAGTTTTTTATCAATCATCTGCATTTCCCCCTTTTTGTGTT
>JAVVTQ010000030.1:0-18789 GCA_036653595.1 Oscillospiraceae bacterium | reverse complement strand
AAGACGGTTCTTTCTTTTTGTGTCATTAGGTCAAAATAGATGCAGGGGAGATTATGCTCATTTGGCGTAGTGCAATATTCCCAAATTCCGCAGAGTGTGCACATAAGTAACAAAACGTGTGGTTTTGTTGTCAATGTCATCCTGCGAAATGCCTTGCCATAAAAGTAGCTCATCTGTTATTTCTCTACTCGTGTTGTTAATAACCATACATTCAGTTGTCATTTCAAGTTCTACGATGCCATTTTTGTCCGTTTCACTTGGGATTTTATATGCTTTCATAACAAGACCCAACTTTTCGGCGGGATAATCTCTTGCCTGTTTAAAAGTTGTGTCATTTTCTGCGTATTCTAATAGTTGCTTTTTTGTAGGTTTTGGTGGAAGTGGTGCAGGCAAATCCAGAACCTCTCTAAAACGATTCATAATTACATTTGCTTTCAATGTACATAGTTCGTTTTCACGTAAAGTGTATGGCACAGCTTTATATTTTGCAACCAAAAACTCATCTATTTCTATAAAGGGGCGAAAATTTGCTACTACTTGAGTTGCCGCAAAGTCTAAAAATTCCTTTTCTTTTCTATTCATTTCAACCATTTGTTTATCATTTATTCGTTTTTTGCCTATAAATGCAGAGGTAGGACCATCTGACCCTCCGACTATACCAATTGCACAAGCTGATTTCTGCCTAAAACCATTCATTCAATATTCTCCTTCACGTTATATAAACAATCTTGATTACAGTATAACAAAAAGTTAGGTTAGTACAAATGCAGAAAAGCATCTGTATTAACCTAACTTTCGTGGTCCGAGTGACAAGACTTGAACTTGCGGCCTCTTGACCCCCAGTCAAGCGCGCTACCAGCTGCGCCACACCCGGATAAGCAACCGAGAGTTATTTTACCACAATCCAAAAGAGATTGCAACAACAAAAGGTCATATTTCCCTCCTGTTATTTTTGCTCATTCGCATGCTTGCTGCAAATTAATTTACCCATTTGCGTTTCAAAGAGAACACCCTCTCTTTTGGGAGAAGCCTGAGCATTTGTCGCAAAAATACAATCGCGCACAAAGTCAACCGCTCTTTGACAAGCCTTGTGTAGTCCGTCCCCGCAAAGCAGCGCACCCAGCAAAACCGAAGCGAATATGTCGCCTGTGCCGGGGTATGATGCATCGACTTTTTTTGCATCCGCTCTGCAAAATTGGCCTCTGTTTCTGTCATAAGCCGTGACTCCTATAAAACCATCCCTCGTGTCAACACCTGTAAGAACCACTATTGCCGGGCCAAGATTCGAGAGCTTCTTCGCCATTATTTCCGCTTTTTCGGCATTTGCATATCCTGTCGCCGTGTCACCCAGCAAAATCTCAGCTTCTGTTATGTTTGGCGTTATTATGTCCGCAATGCGGCAAAGCTGCTCCATATCATCAAATATCTGTTCGCATCCGCGGTAGATTCTTCCGTCATCCCCCATCACGGGATCGGTGAGTTTGAGCGCCGCGGCATTGTCGCGAAAAAGTCCGGCGACAACGGCTATCTGCTTTGCGCTAGAGGCATATCCGCTGAATATCGCGTCAAAATCAATCCCCTCACCGCGCCAATTAATGCGGCTTATTTCCATAAATGAATCCAGTTTGACCGAGCAGGGATTCTCAAATCCACCCGTATGAGTGGACAAAATCGAAGTGGGAAGTGGGCAGCACTGATGTCCCATCGCTGACAGTATCGGCATAATAACTGAAAGCGAGCAGCGCCCGACGCAGGACAGATCGTGTACTGCACAAACGCGTTTAGTGTGCATGTTTTTCACCTTTACATCGCTTCTATGTGGCTTCTTATTCTATTGAGAATCATCTCCAGAGCCACAGAATTGTGTCCGCCCTCCGGCACTATGACGTCGGCTTTTCTCTTGCTCGGCTCCACAAAAGCCTCGTGCATCGGCTTTACCGTGTTGAGGTATTGGTCTATGACAGAGTCAAGCGTTCTTCCGCGCGTCTTCACATCGCGGCGAACGCGACGCAGAATGCGCACATCGGCATCGGTGTCCACAAAAATTTTTATATCGAGCAGTTCGCACACCTCATTGTTCTGGAAAATCAAAATTCCCTCCACAATAAGCACCTTTGCGGGCTTCACCGTCACTGTCCTCTCGCTTCTGTTATGCACGGTGAAATCGTACAGGGGACATTCGACTTGGTTTCCTGCGCGAAGCTGCTTTATGTGCTCTATCATAAGATCCGTGTCGAACGCGTCCGGATGATCGTAATTCAGCCTTGCACGCTCCTCGTATGAAAGCTCATTGTGAGCTTTATAGTAATTGTCATGGTAAAGCACGCTGACATCGTCGCCCATCTCCTTGACAATTCTGTTTGTAATCGTAGTTTTTCCGCTGCCGGTACCCCCCGCAACACCTATGACCATCATATTCATGTCACAACCACCTGCCCTGTTTTTTCTTATTGTAGACCATCTAACATGTTTTGTATAGTTCACGAGCGTTTTTTTGCATCATATTGTCTTTTTAATTTATGAGATGAGGAAGCGTGCTGCGCCTTGACATTTATATTGCAGCATGTACAATTAAAGAGAATTTTAATTTCGTACGGTCAGGAGTAAATTTTGAATAGCACCGATTTGATAAGAGCCTATTTTGACAGTGTTGCCGCAACTTGGTTGCCCAGCGAATCTGATGACAGTGCAAGAAAAGCCATCATCTCCCTCTCACAAGTGCCCTCCGGCTGCGAAATTGCCGATATAGGCTGCGGCAAAGGAGTTATGCTCCCCTACTTGCTCGGCCTTGACCCAAAAAGCATATGTGAAATAGATGTTTCTGCCGAGATGATAAGGCTCTGCAAGGCGACGTGTTCCGATGACAGAGTTCATTTTATCGCCGACGACTTTCTGACAATGCCGGAGATGGCGTTCGATTTCATAATTATTTTTAATGCCTATCCCCACTTTACAGACAAGCGAGCCTTTTCGCGCAGGCTTGCTTCCTTTGTCAGACATGGAGGCTCTGCCGTAATCGCGCACAGCAAAAGCCGCGAGGCGATAAACAGTCTTCACAAGGACTGCGGCACACAGCCTCTGTCAGTGAAGCTAAGGCCTGCGGCAGAGGAATTTGAGACTTTTTCCAGATTCTTTTTTTCCGAGCTTCTTGTCGACAATGAGGACATGTATTTGCTCAAGCTGCGCCGCAAGTAAATCTCAATTTTTGCACTGCTTCAAAAAACACTCTGCTGTTGTGCGAGCATTCCTTGGAGGCCGATTCTGTTTTGCGGCCGGTTTGCAAACAGCACTCATGGCAGTTTTTAATATTCGCCGCTGTGACGAAAATTATTGTCAAAGCTTTTTAAGCAGCTGCCACTTTGTCGAGAGAAAGCCTCGGATTGACTAACAATCCGAGGCTTTCTTATTCCTAAATTCGCGCTGCCAAATTGTATGCGGCGCGGTTTGCTTCGAGCACTCTGCCCGCTGCAAAGCTGTCTCCGATGTTGTATAGCTCAGCGGCGATGTGTTCCTTTTGGGCGTCGAGGAAGAGGCCGTCATCCGGTCTTCCACCCATGGCAAGAACAACAATATCCGCTTTTAGAGACTCATCCCTTGTCTCGGCTCCGATTTTTTTAGCAAGCGGGTTAGGGATATTCTCGGGCAAAATTGGCTGCCATGTATTATATGGATTGGGCACGCCTTTTGAGATATTGCGGTTTATGTTGACTTTCCCCTCTTCAAATGAGGTGACCTTTGCGCAGTTTATCAGCTCGACATTTGCCTTTTCCATATAATGAATCAAATGTCCGCGGTTGGCCGTACATGCGCCGAACATGAAATACGGCAGCATCTCCACCACCTTTACATCCTTTTCATGCTCATATTTAAGCCAATAAGCCGTTTCGCATCCGACAACTCCGCCGCCGACAACGACCACGTTGTTTGCGCCGTCCATCAGCTTTGGATTTACGAGAAGGTCTGTCGCCTGAACAGTCTTTACCTTTTCGATTCCGGGAAGCCTCGGTGTCGCGCTGCGAGTGCCGACGGCAAACACTATGGAATCATAGCCCTGCTTTTTGAGCCAAGCAGTGTCCGCCTTTTGTCCCAGCTTCAAGGTGAAGTTGGGATAGGTCTGCGCGATTTTCACTTCGGCTTCAAGATGCTTTAGGTAGTTTTCAAAGTCAAATTTGACCTTTGGCACGCTGCCAGGGAGAATTTTTCCCCCTATTCTCTCGCCTTGCTCTATAAGCTCAACTGTGTGTCCGCGTTTTGCGGCATTGAGAGCAAAGACAATTCCGGCGGGGCCTGCCCCAACAACTCCGATCTTTTTGGGTTTATCCGTCTTTGGAAGCATTTCCTGCAAAATATCCTCAAAGCCGGTGCGCGGGTTTACAGCGCATTGTGGGTGGCCTCCCTCAATAAACTCATTTATACATCCCTCTTGGCAACCTATGCACGGGGTGATTCTGTCTGTCTCACCGGCATATGCCTTGTTGCACCATTCCGGGTCGGCAAGCAGCGGGCGGCCAAGCATTACCATGTCGCACATGCCGTTGCGAAGCGCTTCCTCTGCAATGTCCGGATATCCGAGTTTTCCCACCGCGACAACCGGAACCTCTATTCCGGCGTTTGAGACAACTTTCTTTTCCTTAAAGTGATCCTTTACAATTTTGGAGACTTCGAGGAAGCAGCCCGCGGGCATACCCGCAGGAGGATGCGGCAGCCACCAGTTGTCATAGCAGCCGAGATCGACGTCATAGAGATCAACACCGACCTTGACGAGATTGTCCATATAGTTGAGCGTATCTTGAATAGTGCGCCCATTTTTGAACTTTTTGAGAGATTTAACCTCGTCCATTTTTCCCTCATAAGTCTCGTTTAGTGCAAGCGACAGGTCAATCCTGTACATTATCGGGAAGCTTTCCCCGACTCGGCGTCGAATTTCCTTTATCAAATCGATTCCAAAGCGCTGCCAATCGGCATATTTGCCAAATTTGCGGCGGTTAAATGCGGGGTTTGTCAGCTGCTCGAGCAGATAGCCCTCATGTCCATGCAAATAAACTCCGTCAAGGCCGCAGACCTTTGCGTCAGCAGCAGCCTGACCGGCATTCTTGATTATCTTTTTGAGCTTTCTTCCTGAAAGTCTGAGGCAAGGAAGCTCCGGTATGTAAAAGTTTGGATTAAACGAGGCTGATCCGGGAAATTTCATCTCATTGACTACACAAGTTGGCGGGCCGACACGTCCGAGGCCGGGCGTCAATTGAATGAATATCTTGCTGCCGTAATTGTGAACGCCCTGAGCCAAATCACGCCATCCTGAAAATACAGTGCGCGTGCGGTCAATTCTCGGGAAAATAGAGAGCTTTCCCATTTCAGTTACCGTATTGTCGACGCCGTGGCTGACGGGGATAAGGCCGGTTGTTATCAGCCCTGCGCCTCCCTTTGCGCGTGCAAAGAAATACTGACACATTTTTTCATTTGGTCTGCCTGTCTCCTCGCACATGTCAATATTGCCCATCGGCGCCATTACTATGCGATTTTTGATGGTCATTCTGTTTACTTGTATCGGCGAAAAGAGAGAATTGTATGGATAAAGATTGCGCGTCATGCGCGCCGTTCCGCCAACCCTGTTCTCGTGTTCGCCCTGCATCCAATTGCCGTAGCTGTCAACAAGTTTTTGAACTGCTGCGTCTTTCTTCATTTGTCTTTCCTTTCAAATAATATATTTTGTAAAATTCAAACAATCTCAGAATCGCCCGTCGGACCTGTTAAAGTGCAGCTTGCGCAACCCCTCGACTTCATCACAGACCGGCTTTAACCCGCAGGTCGCGCAATCAAAGCTCATTCCCTCCATCACATGACAAAGAGCCTTTGTGACATTTTCGGTGAGCTGTGCGTTTTTGAGCAAATGCACAAATTCCTCAATTTCTCTTGTAATGAACATTATTTTTACATTTTTGACGCGCGGATCGTCTTTGAATTTTTTGATGAACAAATTGCCGATTTTTTCAAAGCTTATACCTGCCGCAACGGCCTTTTTTCCAACTCGCACCTGTTCTCTGCGGCTGACAGCGGCTATGCGCATCATATAATTTTCAGGATATATTCGATATTTCAGAAATTCAAGTGCATTGATAGTCTTGTAGGCCTCATCTTCATCGCCGGAAATATCAAAAAGCGATAGAAAAACAATTCTTGCAAAGGGAACATCAGCGCGAATTTGCCCCAAGTCATCGCCGACTAGCAAAACCTCATCCTTGTCAACAATGTCGGCGCTTGTTGTGACGCAAGAAAAACTCACGGCCGGAAGCCCGCTCCCGCCAAGCTCATACGCCGCATCGCGCAAGAAAACAATTTCGTTTGTTGAAGTTGTTTTCCAGCACTTGTCACTTTTGTATTCCCACCGCTTCGGATCCCATTTTTCTACGTCTGCACAGGTTTCCTTTATTATTGAGTCAAATATATCCATATCAAAGCTTTCTGTCCCGCTTCAGCCCATCATAGTGCTTGCCGAGCAAGCCGTATATCGACTGAACAAGCTTCATGTCGAAGTTGAAATAATACACCATAAAGAGCACAAGAGGCAGCGCGGCGAGAACAATCAGAACAATCCAATACCAAGCCATAATTTACTCCTTATTCATACCTTTTTGACGCGCAAACTCTGCGGCTCCCAGCGCACCCATAAGCTGCGGATCCGTTTTAAGCTCAACAACCTTGAGCTTGAGAACCTTTTCAATTGCCTTTTTAAGACCATCGTTCTTAGCACATCCGCCTGTCAGCGTTATGCTGTCGGTTGCGCCTGCTTTTTTCGCCATGACAAAACAGCGCTTTGCCACAGCGAGCTGAAGACCTGCCGCTATCTCGTCTCTGGGCTTACCCTCGCCGACGAGCGTTATGACCTCACTCTCCGCAAAAACTGTGCACTGCGCGGTTATCGGGATTATGTCCTTGGCAGTCAAAGAAAGCTTTGAGAATTCCTCAAGCGACAGCTCAAATGCATGCGCCATGCTCTCATAGAAACGGCCTGTGCCCGCTGCACATTTATCGTTCATTGCAAAATTTTTGACAGTTCCGTCTGTGTCTATGGAAATGCCCTTTACATCCTGTCCGCCGATGTCGATTATCGCCTTGACCGTTGGATTTGTGACGTGAACACCCATCGCGTGGCAGCTTATTTCGGATATATTTTCATCGGCAAACGGCACCTTGTTGCGCCCATAGCCTGTGCCGATGAGGTAGCTCAAATCTTTCGCGCTTTTAAGCGTCGGAACCTTAGCCACCGTTTCGCTGAGGGCGAGCTTTGCGCTCTCCTCTGAGTTTATTTTGCTGCGCAGCGTTGTATCTGCGACGATTTTGCCCTCCTCGTCGAGTATCACGCATTTTGTATATGTGGAGCCGACGTCACATCCGCCAAAGTATTTATTCATTTCTCTTCCCCTTTACCATGCTTTTTCATCTTCGAAGTCTACGAGTGTCGGGTCAACAGGCTCCTCGCGGAGAACCGTTTGCATGTACTTGTTTACCTTGCCGCGCATTTCGCGGCGGGAAACAGTGCGCGGATCCATCAAATCGTGCTCGATCCAAATTAGGTTAATCCCATGCTCGCGCGCCTGCTCCTCGAACAGACCGTTCAACCCTGACATTGTCTTGCAGGCGATGTGCTGATACATTAGCACCATGTCTGCATTGAACTCCTCACACACGCGCCACAGCTCGCCCAGAACATGCGGGTGTCCACCGTTTGTGTGCTTTCTCATTGTCATGCGCTCGTAATAATGCGCCAAATCCTTAAGCGCCTCCTCCTTGCTGTCGAGGTTTATCGGCTTGACGGCATTGAGGCTCTCCATGTCAACCAAAACATTTATGCCCCAGCAGTTTTCGGCCCATGTGGCGAAATTGCTGTAATAGTGAGCTGGGCACGACCAAATTATTGCGCGATGGCGAGGCTCTTTTGAGCACTTTTCCTTATTTTCATAGCCTTTCATCATTATCTTGTTGACTTTTTTGTCTAACTTAAGGAAGCGCGGGTCTATACCGCCGTTCATCTGGTATGTAAACATGCGGTAGAGCGCCATTGAAGCGCCGGTTATCTGCGGATACGGGGTCTTGTTGACCTCCCATTTCTCCATCTCATATTTCGTCTCTTCATTGAAGCGGCGCATTTTTTCAAAGAAGGCATCCCAGTTGAATTTTTCGCCTGTTTGATCCTCGATGAATTTTATGCAGTTCTCGATGTCCTCAACCGCGCACTCCTCAACCTCAGGCTCGTCATATCTGACGGGGAGCGCCAATGGATATGTCGGAAGCTTAAGGCGTCTGTCCTGAAATGAGGTGGACATAACGCTTCCGTCGCAGGGCATTGTGCTGGCGATAAAACATTTGCCCATTTTGGGATAGTCGTCCTCTATTGCACAGCCGGCTTCGCATGACGGAAGCGGGCATGTGTCTGCGGGAAGACCATAGCTCTCGACAGTGTCGAGATATGGTATCATGCTCTGCTGGTCCATGACGGAGCATTCAAACACCGGTATCATCTGATACGGTATGCCAATAAGATTCGGGAACCCGGCGATTATATGAATCATCATCATCTCGTCAAATAGCACTATCCTGTCACTCAGCTTTTTATTGCCCTTTAAGTATGCGTCCGCCTTGAAGGTGGTGGCAATCGTGTCCGTTGACGCCTTTATTATCGTGCCGAAGTGCATATGCGTTATTCTAAGCTGTGTGCCGCGCTGCCCCAGGGTGTGGCGGTCAATAAAGGCCGGTGTTGTGAGATATGAAGCCATCCATCTATATCTGAAAATTCCCTTGGTGATTTTCACGGGTGCTCTCAGGACAAAATAAATCAAATCCTTCCATGTCACCAGCCACTGGCCAAAATCATACATCGTGTCCTTAAATCCGCGCCACTCGCGGTGCTTGAGCGCCATTTTTCCGGTATAGAGGTTTCCTATGCCCTTTTGCTTTTTGGCCATTTATTTCGCCTCCCTTTCCTTGTGAATTCTCTTGATTTCGAGGCTCTCGACAAACGCCTGCATTCTGGTGCGAAGCTGTCCTGAGGATCTGGACATATATGGTCTGTCAACGGAGAGCACCGGCAAACCATATTCATCGTGTATGACGTTGCTGGCAAGCGCCCGCTCGAAGCCCCAGAAGTCGCAGAATTTTATCTGTTCGAATATAACACCGTCCGCGTGATAATCCTCGGCGAGCTTTGCGACAAAATCGCGTCTCTCCTGAACCTTTTCACTGCTCATATAGCGCGGGCACTGGCTCGACTCAAGGTATTGGCGGCATATTCCCGTCAGCACATCCTCGCTGTCATTCAAGACAAGCTCTTGTCTGCCGGGAAACGCGCCAAAGCAGAATCTGTCGGCGACAATAAGCGCGCCGGATTCCTCGATGAGCTTTGTGAAGTCCGGGTCGTCAACCTCGCTGCCTACCAGCACGACTCTGGCGCGGAATTTCTTTTTCTCATCAGGTTTTCTTGTTCTAAGTTCCTCGCAGGTTTCGCGCAGCTTATCTAAAATGAGATATTTCGGGCAGCAATATGTTATCAAATTCAAGATATGATATTCGTAGCCGGTTATGCGCGGGTTCTCATCCTTGCGGTATTCACCGATTTCAGTTATCAGCCTGCAAATTTCATTGTGCTGTTTTACAGCTTCGCGCAGTGCCTCGTCCGACGTGTCCACGCCGTAGACCTCGCTCAGCTTGTCGAGCACCTTTATTCTAAGCTGCTTGACATAGTGCTTTATCGTAAAATCAAGCACCTTGTACGGGACATCGACATGTGTGACGAAGAATTTCTCTTTCGGTATGAGCTTTTGAACCTCGATATTCTCGACGGCTCTGTTCATCTCAGCACATGCATCTACCGCAGCAAACGCCGAAAGAAAATTATATCCGCCCTCAATGCTGCGCTCCAGCAGCGCCCTGCAATATTCACAGGTGTAGTTGGACATGTAATATGTAGCGATGTCCATCGAGCCTGTCCTCGGCGCGCGCAGGCGCAGTGAGAAGCAGCTGTCCAGATTCAGCAGAACCTCCGGCATGTGATAGCAGGTATAACCTATCGCAAGCTTCCCCTCCCCTGTAGCCTGCCGGACAAGCTCATTGTTTGCCTCGTCAAGCAGACTTTCGAAATAGTACAGATGTTTTAAATCCTTCACTGTCACACCCCTCTTATATGACCTCTAATTTTTCAAGTGCCAGTTCGACACCTTTTACTATATTGGAAGAAGCCGGCAGCCCAAACACGCTCTCGCCGCGCACATCGCAAAGCGCGAGCTTTGGATCGTCGGCGATATATGAAAGCACCTGCACATCTTTGCAATCTATGTATTCGCGCAGTGAATCGTCGTTCATTCTGTTGACTATCACCCCGATTTTCTTGTACATCACAAGCTCGTCGGCGACGCGCTTTATGGTTGCGATGACCTGCGTCCCTTTTTTGCTGGGGTCGGTGATGAGAATCAGGTGTGTCACTTTTTCCATAACACGTCTGTTTATCTGTTCAATACCCGCTTCTCCGTCTATAACAACATAGTCGAATTCTTCGGACAATATGCTGATTACATCCTTGAGATATGCGTTTATTGTGCAGTAGCAGCCCGCCGCTTCGGGTCTTCCTATCGCTATGAAAGAGAAGCCTTTCATCTCCACCATCGCGTCAAAAATGCGATAGCGCGCCTCACCCAAGAGCTCTATCGCCTGCTTGCTGTTTCCACTTTGAACATTTTCGAGAATGCTCTTTCGAATATCGTCGATGGTCTTTGTCACCTCAACGCCCAGTGCTGTAGACAGGCCGATTGCAGGATCGGCGTCTATTGCCAGTATCCGTGCATCCGAAAAGCGCTCTGTCAGCAGCTTTACAATGGTGGCTGATATCGAGGTCTTCCCGACACCGCCCTTTCCCGCCACTGTTATTATTTTTGTGGCTCTTCCCATGTTTTTGCATGCCCCCTTTTTAAAATACATTTTTTACTCCGTCATATTTGGCAAAATGCATCTTCTTTGGAAGCTACAGTTTTTTTGAGCCATTGACTAGCTTTTATTGTATATTATATTTAAATAAATTTCAATAATTATAATACTTTTGTAAGAAGTATATATATTGTGCAATAAAAAAAGAGAAACAGGCTGTGCTGTTTCTCTTGAAAGTTGTTCATTTGTGTGCTCTGATTGTAATGAAAAGCAGTAAAGACGTGAAGTTACGCGCCAGCCGCGTTTTCCCTGACCAGCGAATCTATATACTCTCTGACAGACGACGCTTTTCCGTCGAACAGAAGCGCGTTCATCCCGCAGCACTTTGCTGTTTCGATATTCGCCACAAGGTCATCCACAAATATGCACTCGCTCGGCACGAGTGAAAACTTTTCAAAAAGGTGTTCGTAGATTTCTCTGTTCGGCTTTGCCATTTTGATTGCACCGGATATGACAACGCCATCAAAATAAGAAATCTCGTCAAAGTAATCTATGTGCTCGCCTAAAAAAGTGGGGGCATTGGACAAAAGATAAATGTGGTATCCCTCGGATTTCAGCTCTGCAATCAGCTCTGCCATGCCCTCCACGGGGATAAGGCAGGTGTGCCACTCGTTAAAAACTCGCTCGGCGGCCACATGAAGTCTTTCGGGCAATTCCTTTTTTGTTTTTTCTATAAATTCGTCATAATCATAGCCCTCATCGAGGGAGTTCCAATCAGTGAAAATGGCTTTTTGCAGAATTCTCATGTCGTCTTTGTCTGTGCAGACACTGCCCAAAATATGCTCCTGTTTGAACAGCGACAATACGTTTCCGAAATCGAACACCACATTTTTTATCATTCTTAAGTTTTCTCCTCTGTATTATATCAAGCGCAGCCGCGCTTTTTATTACAATTCCCGCTTTTTTTGATTTGACCGCCTCTGTCAGTCTCTTCCCGAGTTTTTCGAATATGCCTTTTTTTGTCTGGACTCAAAAGCGTCGCTGTGTCTGCGGCTCAAGGACGAGCGCGGAGGCGTTCCTCTGTCAAAGCCGCCCTGTTTTCTGCCGCCGCTCTGTCTCTCACTTGAGACTTCCGCAAAGCGGATAAGCTTGCCCTTGATCTTTGTGTTTTGCATTGTCTCAATGACTGTTTTTGCATCGTCCTTAGACAGCTCGACATCGGTGTATTCGGAAAATATATTGATTTTTCCGATTGAACTTTTGGGTATTGACGCGCCCTCGATTATGGCGCCCACAATAAAGTTCGGCGCAAGCTTGTTGTCGGAGCCAATGTTCACTCTGACCCATGTTTTGCCGCCAGGAACGTAAGAATTTCTGGATTTTGCACCGCTTGATGAGTTTCCGGTGTTGCCCATGCTGGCGACATTGCGCACGTTGACAAGGCGCTTGTCTTTTTTCTGGCTTTGAGCGGCACACATCACCGCTGCGAGATCCGCCGCATCGAAGCCCTCCTCGACAAGCTCATCTATAAACGATCTCCATCCGCTGTCCACGCCGTCCTCGACGCTCTCGCGAAGCTGTTTTTTTATAAGCTCCATCCTGTTCACGGCGATGCTCTCGATGCTGGGAACGGGCTTCTCTTCGATATGAGCGTTGATGTATCGCTCTATCTCACGGACACGCGACAGCTGATTGCGGTTAGCAACAAGTGTATAACTCGCGCCTTTTTTGCCCGCACGCGCCGTTCTGCCAATCCTGTGGATATAGTATTCGTATTCCTGCGGTATATCAAAGTTGAAAACGGCCTCGATGTCATCGACATCAATTCCGCGCGCCGCGACATCGGTTGCGACGAGAATTGTGCATCTTCCGCCTTTAAATTCGGACATGACCGTTTGGCGTTGGCTCTGCTTCAGATCGCCGTGGATTCCCGCAGCTTTAAAGCCCGATTCGCAGAGCGCCGTTGTGAGCTCGTCGACCATCTTTTTTGTATTGCAGAAAATCAAGCTCCTCTGCGGACGATGAAATTCGAGAAGAAGCTTCAGCGCATCCAGCTTTCCCGCCTGCGGGATATTGTAAAAGCTCTGCGCAATGTTAAGCGCCGTCTTTGCGCCGGTCTCGATGTTGACCAATATCGGATTTTTCTGGAACTGAGACGTTATGTCAAGTATTGCCTTTGGCATTGTCGCAGAGAACAAAACGGTCTGTCTCTCCTCCGGCGCAGACAAGAGTATCGTCTTTATATCGTCTATAAAGCCCATGTTCAGCATTTCGTCGGCTTCGTCGAGCACCAGCACCTTGAGATTGTCGAGCTTCAATGTGCGCCGTCTGAGATGATCCATCACGCGTCCGGGTGTGCCGATGACAATTTTTGCAGTTCTGAGCATTCTGATTTGGTCGTTCATCGGGGCGCCGCCATATACTGTGACAACTGAAATTCCCTCGAGATATTTTGAAAATTTTCGGAATTCGCCGGCAGTTTGAAGCGCAAGCTCCCGCGTCGGCGACAATATCAGCACAGAAGACTTTTCTGCATTGTCGGCGCACATCTGAATTATCGGCAGCGCAAACGCAGCTGTTTTTCCCGTTCCTGTCGATGATTTGCCGGTAACGTCAAGCCCCTCGAGTATCGGGGGAATAGCCGCCGCCTGAATTTCTGTGGCTTCGGTATAGCCAAGCTCTGTGACGGCTTTCTCTATCTCTTCTCTGAGCAAAAGTTCACTAAATAGCATTAAGTACCTATTCTTTCCTGCTGCTTCATTTGCAGCCCTATATTTCGTCAACGACCAACATGTCTCGGGTTCTGCAAAAAAGCTGTTTGCCAACGGATTTTTCACGTACAAGATTTTCAGTCATTTAGACAATTTATTATAACATGATTTGTGCAATACGGCAATCAATTTGTTTTGCGATTTAAAAAATGTTTTATCGCCGTCGAGCGCAAATTTAAAAAATGTCTGCCCTTTGCGAAGAACTGTGCCATAAGCCAAAAAATGCTATTGCAAAGGCTCATCGCTCATGATTTTAAGGCACGCTGTCAGTGCGTCTGCGAGAAGCTTTGCCGATTTGGCATTGTAATGTATGCCGTCCACCGTCAGTTCCAGCTTTCGCCTTTTAGAGAACAACTCCTTTGTAAAGGGCAGCACCGCCATTACAGTCATGTCGAAAGCCGATTTGAAAAAGGAAAACTCATATGCGTCAAATGCGGTTTGCGATGCCTCTTCCTTTTGAAGCGAAAAAATATCGACGTACTTCATTTTGTACTTTTGTGCCAATTCGAAAATGATTTTGTTTTTTCTTTCCACATCATCAAGCACATAGTTTTTCAGCTGAATGAACGGCAGTCCGACAAGAATCGCCTGTTTGCCGCTATCGCGCAGCAGTTTTATACATTTTTCATATTGCATCGCGAATTCGGCGTCATCTAAAACGCACTTCTTCATTCGCGCTCTCATATCCAGCTGTTTTTTGAATAATTTTGAGTTTTTTCCGAGATACGGCAGCAAAACATCGTTTGTGCCTATCGCCAAAACGTATGTATCGGCAGCTGCATACCTCTGATTGCCCACGCAAGACAGCAGTCTTTTGTATAAGCAGCAAACCGTATCGCCGTTGACGCCCTTATTTATAATTTGCAGCTTCGGACTGAGATATTTTATATACGAGTACCCTATACTTCCAAAGGTCAGGCTGTCCCCGATACAAAGCAGCATATTCATTCACACCATCCGTGTTCAGATTTATACATTTTTTATGAAGCTCCTCGCCGACAAAGCAAAAGCTGCCAAAGCCCGCAACAGGCATTGGCAGCTTTTGGCAATTGGTGGACCCGAAGAGGATCGAACTCTCGACCTCCGCGTTGCGAACGCGGCGCTCTCCCAGCTGAGCTACGGGCCCAAACGCGCTTGATTATTATAACCCACGCGCGATAAAAAAGTCAATATCAAGTTTGTGATTTAGAGACGCATCTCGGTGCAATGTCGCGCTTCATGCGCATTTTTCTGCATTTGCAGAAAGTTTGTGCGGCGATTTTTTCCCCGCGGACAAAATCAGTCCCGACAATGCCCATCCCGCAACGGCGACGGGCAGTGCGCTGACTGCATCTGCGACAACATGTTGTTTTACCAAAAGCGTGGAGGCCACTATGAGCAGCGCCATAAAAATGATAAATACCTTGATTGCTATCGGAGCTTTTTTCAACTGCAAAATTGACATAATGAACAAGTATGACATGGCGCAGTGCAGGCTTGGCGCACAGTTTAAATGGCGGTAATCCATGCCATACGTCAGCTCGATAAGATAGCCTGTCACTCCGCCGACCTCCTGTGCAGTCCTCACAAAAGTCGTCGGATATATTAAATAAATTGCCGCCGCGATTGTGTAAATAATTGCGGTTGCCGTGATATACTTTATAAGTGCTTCTTTTGAATATACATAGAGGATTATCACCATCAAAAAGAGCACAGCAAACCACAGAAGATACGGGTAGATGAAAATCGGAACAAACGGGATCATGAGGTCAAGCGCGCCTCCGAGCACGTGCGGCTCGCCCTGAATAAACTGTAGGCCATAGTATATCGCGCATTGAAATGCGAGCAAGGCCACCTCGATTATTGTAATTTTTTTCCAGTCATCAACGGTAATCATCGTTTTACCCCATGTCGAATTATGAACTAAATATACCAATTCTTTTGAAATTTCTCAAGCATTATATTGAGTTTTTTCGCAATTTGTCACGCAGGCCTCCTGCATTGAGAGTTTTTTTGTGTTTTTTTGTTTGCAGCATGACTTTTTACGCTGTGAGAATTACAACAAAACTACTTTTTAGGGTGAATGGGTTGACTGAAAACACGATTTAAATATATAATTGTAAATCATAGATAAGCGGGGATTACATGCTAAATAAATCCGACAAACAAGCTATGGGCAAAAGCGGACGGCATGGCTTTCGCAAGCTTTGTGAAAAAGCACTTTTCATGAATTTCACAATCATGCTCGTCCCTCACAGCTCACAAAAAAAACCAATCCACTTTAAAATACCCGTTTGGGTCATTCTCGGCGCATTTACCTCTCTTTTTACGCTGCTGTGCTTCACCTCTTATTTTGCATATTCCTCGCACAATCTGCGCATGGTTGAGGTCGAAAACGCGCGCCTTGAAAAAATCAGTGCCGAGCAGGAAAACCAGCTTTCGGTTTTGGAGCTTTTTGCCGACAATGTTCTCGCAAAGCTCACCGCCATCGATAAAACGGAGGCAGAACTCCGCGAAAAGGTCGGGCTGGCGCCCAAACGTGACGGTGTTGGCGGCATAAGCGAAAAGTACTACGGTGATGTTTCAAAGACCGGTTCAATGCTGGGTGACCCGAAAGTCTCGATGCGGCTCTCCAGCCTTGATTCAAAAATGCATGCGCTTTTGGACTATTCCGCAAGACAATGCGACAAGGTTGACACACTCGTTGTCGATATCAATGACAGGCTGGACTATCTTGCAAGCGTTCCATGCGGTTGGCCGATATCCGATGTCCTGATAACCTCCGGCTTTGGGGCGAGACTCGATCCGTTTACCCTCGACACAATAGTCGATCACAGCGGGTTGGATTTGTCCGAGAACGATGGCGCCGAAATATTCTGCGCGGGAAAGGGCATCGTCGTAAAGTCGGAAACAGACGCCAAGCTCGGAAACTACATAATAGTCGACCACGGCTACGGCTACCAGAGCCTCTATGCTCACTGCCGCGAGCTGCTTGTCTCAAAGGGCGCTTTTGTCAAACGCGGCGACCTGATTGCGCTCGTGGGCAGCACGGGAAACAGTACAGGCTCACATCTTCACTTTGGAATCACCTGCGGCGGCAAATGGATAGATCCGCTGTCCGTACTTGACAAAAGATAAAACAGGAGGGACAGAATGTTTAAAAAGGAGAAGAACAATATGGCTTCGTCAACATCTTCAAGCGCTCAGACAATCGAAACAATCATCGGAGAGGGCACCGTTTTTGAGGGAACCGTCACGGCCAGCTCGGCGCTGCGCATCGACGGAACGCTTAAAGGCGAAATACTCTCAAACAACGCTGTTATCATCGGCGAGACAGGTCACATACTCGGCAACGTCAAGTCAGCACAGCTCTATGTTTCAGGCACGATGGACGGCAATGTCGAGGCCTCGGAAAAAGTTCAGTTCGCGGCAAGCGGATGTCTGCGCGGAGATGTCACAACATATGATTTGATTATTGATCAGGGCGCCACTTTTGTCGGCAAATGCTCAACAAAAAACAAGGCAAGAAAAGACGAGCCATCTGTCTCACAGCCGGTCGGAGAGCAAAAATCAAAGTCGCCCTCATCATCTGATAAAAGCTAGGACTGAGTTTTTTCAGTGCCAGTGACCATCATTTTCTTTGTGTCTGCGCACTTGACACAATATCAAAACAATTTGACCTTTATGAGCTTAAAAAAAAGCGCGAGCCTCTCCCCGTCGAGGGAAAGGCTCGCGCTTTTTTTATTTATTGATTTTCGTCCATTTTATTCGATTGTCTTTTCCAAAACCAACTTGCAGATAACAAGAAACCGTTCCGGCGATGGCCCGCTGTATATAAACGGGTGGCATGTCACCAATGTGAGCGTCGCATCGTCGTATGAATCCGTCATTATCAAATCGTCCGGGTGGCATACTTTTGTTCTTTCGACTTTATAGAAATATTTATTGTGACTTGTGGTTATCACCACTTTGTCACCTATTTCAATGTCCTTTAGGCATCTGAACGCGGAGTCTCGGTGCCCGAAAATCATACAGTTTCCTTTTTCTCCGGGTCTGTTGCTTTCCGAGGCGCGAGCGACCCCGCGCCATAAATTTTTGCTGGTCATTCCGTTATAAACAGCATATCTGTACTCCTCGCCGTCGATGAAAACAGACAGTATCGCCTGCCCCGTTGCCGCGGCGTCGGCATATGCACCATCCAGAGATTTTTCATACTCGGCTTCCTTTTGAAAATTTGCATCGACCTCCACAATTCTCTCATCGCCCATGCTGCTCAGAGCGATATCAACTTTTCTTTGCTCTGCAAGCGCCTGCTCAGTCGCGCTTAGCCCCTCATCCAGCACGGAGTTTGCTCTGTATACTTTATATGCTCCGTTTGCGATAATGATAGCGGCGATGGCGGTCATTATTATCAAAAGTGCCGCGATAATCCTCTCGCCGTATATGCTAATCAAGCGTTTTATGATCATCTGTATCCTTCTTATTATTGCAGGCATCATCATCATCTTTATCCTTCCTCTTTTTGCAGATAACAAATAGCATCCAACCGCCGCCGCAAAGAAGTAATAGCAGTAATCCGACTATCAGTATTCTCCCGTAATTTCCGTCTGTCGGCACACATCTTGTGTTGTAGAAGTCGACGACAGTGGTTTCACCGGTTCTCAGAACAACTGTTTTTGCATTCGAATCAAGCAGATATCCGCTTGGCACCGATACCTCTTTGACATGATAGGTTCCCGGTGCAAGTGTGTCTATAACTGCCGGCCCACTCGCAAGGCTCGTTATGCGAGCTACCTCTGTTTTGCATTCAACGTCGCTGTAAACTGCGTATACTGCACCTGCAAGCTGCTTCTTGCTCACAGCGTCATATTTGAACAGATTCAATATGCTCCTTGTGCATGTGTTGACAAATTTTGCTTCCTTCGTTTCCCCTGCTATAATTGTCACAGTTTGCAAATTCGGATCCTTGACATATCCCGCAGGCGCCTGTGTTTCTAGTATGGTGTAGGTTCCCGCCGCGAGGCCGCCCTGAACGACTATTCCGCTTGCGTTGGTCGTGAGATCGGTATACAGCGGTGTGCCTGTGGCGGTGCTTCCCGCGTAGATGCTGAACTTGGCTCCGGCT
>JAVVTQ010000029.1:0-18801 GCA_036653595.1 Oscillospiraceae bacterium | reverse complement strand
CGCAAAGGAATGTTATGTCTTTTTAATGTTCCTATTTTGGTTTGCCCAACCATTGCAATGTGTCCTGCCGATGTGTGATGTTGCATATTGAAAGGGTTGAATGCCAAAAGCTATCAGCTCTGTGAACCGTTGAAATGCAAAAAACAAACAGGCATTGAAAATAACAGCCAATCGCATATAGCGTCGGGCGGTATTTAATTGATGCCGCTAAAAATCGCAGAAATGAATTGTCTGACTTCTTCTTGGCGTTGACAAGCGGACAAGCCTTCTATGAAGTCAATTTTGAGATGATTCTGTCCCCTGCACTGTCTTGAATGAGGTGAGCAGAGGCGCAACGTCAATTTTCGAAAGCGAAGCTGCCGACAATAATATCGAGTACATCTCATCGTCATCGTAATATCGAGTCACAGTACAGCTCAAATAAAGCGTGGTTGACGGCGAGTAGCAGCCTGAGGCACGAGTTTCAAAGCGCTGGTCATCAAAATATGTACTTTGCCAGTCATCAAGATTTTCAAGTTCCAAATACTCCTTGTACTTTTCAAGCAGGCTGTCCGGGTTCACAGGATTATGTGACTCCCAAAGGATTTTGATTGCTTTCTGGGTCAGGGGTTCAAGATTTATGTTATAAATACTGTCGTCGTCATAGTTGTCGGCAACATAGTCCGCAGGGAGAATACCATGCTGTTTTAGCGTTTCTATGCTCTCGTTGGTGCCGTAGGGATGTGCGTCATACAGTGATTTGTATGTGCGCTCAATAAACAGAGCCTTTGCAAGATCTCTGCTTGTTCCGGCTCCCGTTGGCCTGTCCTCGGACTGCTTGCCTTGGCTCACAAAAAATAGCTTTCCGGAAAAAATAGACTTGTCAGACGCACCGAATATCATTGTTGGCAGCGCGGTGAAAAAGACAATAATGAAAGCCGTAAGTGCGATAGCCAGCGGAGATTTCAGTTTATTGTTCTTCATTATCACAAACACCTTTTGCTAGCTTTAATCTAAAAGAGACTGTCGTCCCAATGCCAACCTGACTTTCAAAAACCAGATTTGTTTCATGCAGCTCCGCGATTTTGACACAAAGAGCAAGCCCCATGCCGCTTCCGTTATCTTCGCGTGCCCTGGACTTGTCTACCATATAAAACGGTTCGGTAATGCGCGAAATTTCACTTTGTGGGATTCCGCAGCCGTTATCAGTGACCGACACAATGGCTTCGCCATCGACGATGCCTGATGTTACTCTCACGGTTCCTCCGTCTGAGCACGCGCGCATCCCGTTTACTATCAGATTTCGCAGCATGTCTCCTATCAGCACTTTGTCGCAAAGAACCAAAATGTTCGTTTTTGATTTAAACTCAAGCTGCACATTGCGCCTCACCTTTGGGGGAGTCTTTTTTATATTTGCAAAAATCACATTGAGCGACGAGCTTACAAGCTCTATTTTTTCTTCCTTCAGTCCCAACAAGAGCATAAGCTTTCCCGACAGCTGCTCAAGTCGGCGTGTTTCACGATAAATGTAATCGGCGGCAATGCGCTGTTCCTCAGGCGACTGCTCACCCTCCCTTAGAAATGCTGCATAGCCGAGCATCGACGTCATCGGGGTCTTCAATTCGTGTGTAAACGCGCCAATAAAGCGCTCGCGCGCGCTGAGCGTTCTGTTGAGCGACAGAACCTTATCCTCAACTGCTGCCGCCATCTTGTCGAAGCTGACGCTCAGCGCTTCGATTTCATCACTTGTCCTGATGGATGTCCGACCACTGTAATCGCCGGCGGCAATATTCTCGCTCGCCTTCTTGAGCTTTTTAAGAGGTCTTGTGAGGTACACAGAGAGCGCACTCACTATCACCACACCGACAATCAAGGTCAGACCGGTCAATTTAGTCAGATTATCAAGCTGTGCGTCTCTGGATGCGAAGATGCGACTGATGTCATAGGCGCTGATAAAATTAGCATCCTGTCCGTTGACCATAAGCGGTGAATTCATAAGCATAAATGATTTTCCGCTCTCTGTTTTTAGAACTCGGTATTTGCCCTCTTCGATTGTCAGAGCGGCTATCTGGGTATTCTTGGATACATCATCGGGCATGACGGTAAAAAAAGACGATCCGTTTTTGAGCATCACTGCAAAGCCGCGCATATCCGTGTTGACCTGTTCTTCAAGGATTATGCAGGCTTTTTGAAGTGTGCGGTCGAGCACTGCGCTCATCTCATAATCGTACATGGATATTATATCCATATTGGCGTATTTCAAAGCCTCTGTCAATCTCGCGGCAGCTTCACTTTCAATTTGCGAGACGTCGTTTTGATGCCTCGCGGCATTTTGTTCTGAAACAGTCGACAAGACAGTCTCAAAATTCTTTTCGATCATAAGGTATCCGTTGATTGATAAAAAAACGCCAGAATTATCAGA
This sequence comes from Oscillospiraceae bacterium, assembly GCA_036653595.1. Taxonomy (GTDB): domain Bacteria; phylum Bacillota; class Clostridia; order Oscillospirales; family Ruminococcaceae; genus JAVVTQ01. The sequence continues at coordinate 16,400 of JAVVTQ010000029.1, read as the reverse complement.
ATGCAAAGAGTCATCTTTAAGGAGAACTTCATCATTCCGCCTCCAGCTTATAGCCTACCTTATACATTGTTTTGATTTTATCGCTCCAATCAAGCTTTCTGCGAAGCCTCTGAATGTGCGTGTCAAGAGTGCGCGTGTCCATGTCGTTTTCCTCGCCCCATACACTCTCATAAAGGTATTCTCTGTAAAGCGTCTTTCCCCTGTTCTGCATCAATATTATGAGTAAATCCATTTCACGCGGCGTCAGGGAAACAGATTTGCCGGACCGTGTAACTTGCCTGTTGGTCACCGCAAGCGACACATCCCAAGCAATAATCGGAACATTTCCCTTGTTGTAGCGGCGCAGTACGGCCTCCACGCGCGCAACAAGCTCTGTCGGGTCAAAAGGCTTGACGATGTAATCATCGGCCCCCATGCGAAGCCCCTTCACCTTGTCCAGAACATCGCTCTTTGCCGTCAGAAAAATGACAGGTATATTGAGAGGGGCGATATACTCCATCAAATCATAGCCACTAATATAAGGTAGCATTATATCGAGCATAATCAAGTCAAAATCGCGCGCTTCTATCAAATCTGCCGCTGCTTTGCCGTCGTTCACGACAGTGCAGTCATAGCCGGCATGGGACAGCGCTGTCCTGATGAGATTGGCGATTGGAACTTCATCATCTACTATTAGAATTGTAAACATATTTTATAAGTACCAATCCTTTGCGATTATTAGTCGTTTTGGCAAAATCAGTTTTCGCCTATTATAGTGGGTCTTTGCGTGTATTTTATCTCTCTGAAATTCGGAATTCCGTTAAAGTAATCGTCTTTTTTTATCATGGCATAATCAAAGTAGAATTCATCGAAAAAAACAGGATTTCCATCCGGGCTGATCTCATGGCTTCTGACCATTTTTGTATCCATGGCGACAAAGAAATCGGTTTTGCTTTCGCCAAGAACCTTTATTTTGTCCTGTTTCTCATAAAAAAAAGTAATCGGCACAAACTTTTGCGGCTTGTCGCCAACATTTCTAAATGTAAAGTACTTGACCCTTTCGGTTTTTGTGTCAGCGGAAATTACATATCTATCCCCGATATGCTCCATTTTGTAGTCCACCCAATCGTCTGGGATTTTCATCTCAAATGTAAGCTTTCCCGACACAATATCATAGCTGACAATGCTCTTGTCTGCGTTTTGCCCAAAGTAAAGCCGTCCGTCGGAAATCCTGTTCTCAAGCAGTTGCATATCCTTGACATCCTTGATTTCAAATGCCTTTGTCAGCTCTCCAGTCTTCAATGAAAGGCCATAAGCGGTAAAGCCAATCACGTCTTTATTCCATGAAAACACATAGAAATATGGTGAGCCATTAAAGACGCCCAAAGAATTGCTGTTGGACAAAGCTCTTCCCAAATTCACTTCTTGTGCAAGCTTTCCCGAGGAGATTTCAATTTTTAAAAGATAAAGCGGCGCCTGCTCAAGAATATAGTCGTCGATTTCATTTTCAGCGACAATGCAGTACAGCATTTCTCCGTCACAATAAGAGTATAGGACGGACATTGGCGGCGCTGTGCATTCTTTGCCGACCAAAAGCTCGCGCTTATGTGTTCCGTCTTCGTTGCTGACAAACAGCTGCAAACTTTTTCTGCGCTGCGCATCGACATATTCATTTTCATTGGGGAAATCATTTGGAACCTCGCACATTCCAATCCAAAAGAGGTAATTGTGGCAAGGAAGCCTTTGCACGCAGTTGATGTTGTCGACTCCCACCCATGCTTCACACTGCTCGCTGTCATGTTTGCAGTCTTTGATGTTGCACAGAACTCGGTTCTCATTTTCTTCAAAGTCAGTGTATGCCATAAGTCTGAAGCTCTCATTGTCCTTCATGCGCCCGTATGAATAGTAGAATTTATCATTTGAGCAATCGTTTAGCTCTTCTAGCTCGTGCTTCCCCTCGCTCGCAGAATTCTCATCGGGGAAATGCGGCAAATTTATCGTGTTCTTTGTCGGAGCACATCCCGTCAAAAAAACTGCCGTCAGCACAAGCAGTGCCGCAATGTACTTCAAGATGGCTCCTCCTTTTTTAGCATAACTTTAAAACTGCAAGTCTTTGTGCTTGCAAAAAAATGCTATTTCAGCTTAAACATTGTCAATGTAAAAGCCCTTTTCTTATTATCTATGTTTGCCGAGCAATTTTCAATTCAAAAGTCTAAATTTTCTCATCCAGCATCGCAATGCTCTTAACGAAGAGCCGCGTTGTCATGTAGACAGATTCAATGTTGAGATTTTCAAGTGTGTCGTCGGGAGTGTGTATGAGAAGTGGCGTTATAATGCCCAAATCGTTGTCATATGCCCGATTTGCATCAATTTCACGCCATGAAAGTGTGGCACAGTCTATGCCGGCGTTCATAAACGGTATAATGTCGTGCCGTCCTGTATTCGCAGGACTGTGAAAGTTTGCAGCATTAATTTCATTTAGCTCACGATATGCCTTCGTCACTGCGTCGCTCACGCAATTCGCAGGCGCAGGCCCCCATCCGTAATTTCCGGGATCTGCCCTCGTGCTCACTACAAGTGCTGTGGTGCGCTCGGAGTTATTGTGCCCGGCCATATCTGTGTTTAATATACATGCGTGTTTTCTCAGTGTTTCGTCCGGGCACTTCTCTATGTAATGATACGCGCCTATGTACCCATCCTCCTCTGCTGAAAAAAAGCATATTCGCAGTTCAAAGTCAAGCTTTAAATCGGACTGCTTTATCACACGCGCCGTTTCCAGGAGAGCCGCCACGCCGGAGGCATTGTCGACTGCGCCCTCCGTGCCGCGCACGGAATCATAGTGAGCGCTCAAAACAACAATCGGTGCGTCTGGCTTATCTGAGGGAATTGTCGCAATCACATTTTCCGTATATAACCCATATGAATAGAAACCCTGCTTGACAAGCGCTCCTGAAGCTTCGTCGAAGCCAAACGCTTTGAGCGACGTCATAAGAAATTGCGTCGCACGCGCATTGCCCTCTGTGCCGACACGCCGTGTTCCTATGTCCTTTGTAAGCGTTATGAGTGTCTGGTTTATATCATCATAGCTGACGCGCTCATGCAGTGAATGAAGCGTTAAAGTCAAATCAGATACAAGCTGAGAAAATATATTGCTCTCCGCTTTGTATCTGTCGCGCTGTCTCGGTCCCGAGGATACGTCGTCCGCAGAAATTGTTGGAATCTCGCTCACATGTCCGGAATCGTCTACATTAGACATTGTCGAAATTACATTTTCCAAGCTATCTTCATTTACCATATCATGTCCGGAAAACACAAAAAACAAAAGAAGAATAAGAACCGAAACTGTCATAATTACCCGTTTAATGATAAAACACCTCTTCTCTTTGCACTTATAGTACTATAATAACTTAATATTCGTCAAATTTTCGTCTCCAGTATTTGACAATTACCGGTAATTTTTTCAAAAACAGAAAAAAGCGATGTTCGGCAAATATTATTTTTCAAAGAGATTTGACAAAGCTTATTACACATGATAATATAAATCCATAAACTGTTGATGAGGAAATAAAACCGATAGCGCGTTTACAGAGAGCCGGGGATGCTGAAAACCCAGCAGAAAGCGGATTGGCAAATGGACCTCTGAGGGTCGGATCAAAGGCAATGCCGAGTATCTCCGAACGTGTGCTCACGTTACAGAGCGCGGGTGTGACAGCACCCTATGAGTGGACGTTTATCGTCAAGCAAGGTGGTACCGCAGGAGTTAAGGCTCTTGTCCTCGCAAGAATTTTGTGGGAGACAGGGCTTTTTTTATTTGCCATCTCCCAATATTAAAGGAGTGTTTTGAGATGAAAGAAATTCCGTACAAAATTTATTTGAGTGAAGATGAGCTTCCAAGCAGCTGGTACAACGTCCGTGCTGACATGAAAACAGACCATGCGCCGATTCTCAATCCAAGAACTTTTGAACCCGTGACAGTAGATGATTTGAGTCACGTCTTCTGCACCGAGCTTGCAAGTCAGGAGCTGAACTCGCAAGACCGTTTTATCGAAATACCTCAGGAAATTCGCGACTTTTATAAAATGTACCGCCCGTCTCCCCTTGTTCGCGCATATTGCCTTGAGAAGGCTTTGGGCACTCCTGCAAAGATATACTACAAATTTGAAGGCAACAACACAAGCGGCAGTCACAAGCTTAATTCGGCCGTGGCGCAGGCGTATTATGCCAAAAAACAAGGCCTGAAAGCTCTGACGACCGAAACCGGTGCCGGTCAATGGGGCACCGCTCTGTCGATGGCCTGTAGCTATTTGGGGCTCGATTTAACCGTATTTATGGTCAAATGCTCCGCAGAACAAAAGCCCTACAGAAAAGCAGTGATCGAAACCTATGGCGCAAAGGTCATTCCCTCTCCGTCCAATACCACGGCGGCAGGGCGTGCTATTTTGGCCAAATACCCCAACAATTCAGGCAGTCTCGGCACCGCAATATCCGAGGCAGTCGAGGTGGCTACCTCTCACGAGGGAACACGGTATGTTCTGGGAAGCGTGCTCAATCAGGTGCTCCTACATCAGACAATAATCGGACAGGAGGCAAAGACAGCGCTCGACAAGTATGACTGCTATCCGGACATTGTCATAGGTTGCGCGGGCGGCGGTTCCAATTTGGGCGGACTTATGTCGATGTACATGAAAGATAAGTTGGACGGAAAATCAGCTCCATATTTCATCGCTGTTGAACCTGCCTCATGTCCGTCGCTGACTCGCGGAAAGTTCGCCTATGATTATTGCGATACAGGAAAGGTCACACCCCTCGCCAAGATGTACACGCTCGGAAGCGGCTTTATCCCATCGGCAAACCATTCAGGCGGTCTGCGCTATCACGGCATGAGCCCAATTTTATCGCAGCTCTATCACGATGGGTTTATCGATGAAGCGCGCTCTGTTGAGCAGACCTCTGTTTTCGATGCAGCTGTGCAGTTTGCAAAAATCGAAGGGATTCTCCCTGCCCCAGAGTCTGCACATGCGATACGCGTGGCAATCGACGAGGCTATGAAATGCAAGCAGACCGGCGAGGACAAGGTCATTCTCTTTGGGCTGACAGGAACCGGATACTTTGACCTGTCTGCATACATGAGCTACAACAATCACACGATGACCGACTATATCCCAACCGAGGAGGATCTGCAACGCGGCTTTGACTGCATCCCCTCAATACCGGGCATTCAATAGTATTTTCTGTGCCAAAGCAAGCGAAAGCGCCTATCCAAAACATGGATAGGCGCTTTTTCAGCAAAAAAATCTTTATAAAGTGCAATATCGGACATAATATGTCAGAGGTGATTATAATGGACAAATTCACACCGGAGCGCTGTCAATTTTGCGGGTCAACAGACCTTTTCAAGGGCTGTCAGGTCAGAGACGGCGCCGTATTTCACTATTCGGCAATGGGCATATGCAGCCTTGAAGGCAGTCCACTCATTTTAACCATTTGCAAGAACTGCAAAAGCATCGTCCACAGTGAGGTGGAGCGCCTTGACAGGCTGCTCTAATCAGCGGTTGTCCTGTGTCCATCTGTAGGTGATATGTGCAAAAGCAGCAGCTGAATATGGAAGTGCGCGCTCGTCAAAGCGCACTCGCGGATTATGCAGCCCATATGTGTATCCCTCTTCAAGTGTGCCCATGCCGACATGGTACATCACGCCCGGGACAAGCTCGGAAAAATACGCAAAGTCGTCCGAGCCCTTAACGCCGAGATCGTTCATAAACACTCTGTCTTCGCCGGCCATTTCACGCAGATATCCGACAAGCTTCTCTGTGAGCTGCGGGTTGTTGTATGTGGTCGGAGTCTGAGAGGTGAATTCGACCTTGACTTCAGCGCGAAATGTGCTGCAAATGCCTTTAACAATTTCGACAAATCTGCTTTTGACATAGTCTCTCGGTTCTCTTTTAAAGTTGCGGATTGTCCCGGTCAGCACGCAGCTGTCCGGAATTATATTCGGCGCATCTCCTCCGTGAATTGAGCCGAAAGTTATTACATTTGGACTAAACGCCGTGACCTCACGTGTCGAGATAGTCTGGACAGCGTCGACAATTTTTGTGGCTATGTTTATTGGGTCAAGCCCATTTTCGGGAGCTGAGCCATGAGCTGCCTTTCCTATAACCTCTATGCGAAAAATATCGCTCGAGGAGAGATATGTTCCCGGAAGTACATTAAATGAACCTGCCATCAACGGTAAATTGGTATGCATAGAGATTGCAGCATCGACATGAGGATTCTCCATGACACCCGCAGCTATCATACTGAGCGCACCGTTGATTGATTCCTCATCAGGCTGGAAGCAGAGCTTGACGTTGCCCAAAAGTTCACTCTCTGTCTCTTTGAGCATTTTCGCGCAAGTGAGCAGTGACGCCGTGTGGATATCATGTCCGCAGGAATGCGAATATCCATTTGTACTGGCGAAAGGTTCTCCGCTCAGTTCCTTATGAGGGAGCGCATCTATGTCTCCGCGAATGAGAACTGTCTTACCTTTTTTATTGCCTATGTTGGCGACGATTCCGCCCTTGCATATCTCCTCAAACTCACAGCCATACTCTGTGAGCTTTTTCTTTATGTATGCGGTCGTTTTGGGAAGCTCGTTGCCGACCTCGGGGTTTTGGTGCAGATATCTGCGCATTTCCAGGATTTCGCTGTCCAGCTCAAAAGCCCTCTTCAGATAATCAGGCATTTTCTATTCCTCCGTTTTTTCCTCAGCATATTTAGCAACATCTATCCAGCCCTTGCTCTGAGACAGCCGCTCGAGCTCGTCGGGCGTCAGCTCAACCGCGCTGTTCGGACTGCCGGCGGCGGGAAATACCGTTTCAAAGCGTTTCATCGAAGTATCCAGATAGACATCAATATTGTCATAGTCAATCGCAAATGGGCACACACCTCCGACAGGGTGCCCTGTGCGACCCTGAACATCGTCATATGAAATAATCTTTGCCTTTGTGGCAAACTGCTGCTTGAACTTTCCGTTATCGACCTTGACGTCTCCTGCAAGAAGAATAAGCACTGTTCTTCCCTTTACGTCAAATGACATCGTTTTCGAGATACGCGCAGGAATAACGCCTACAGCCTGCGCCGCAAGCTCAACGGTGGCACTCGACTGGTCAAATTCCATGACAGAACCGCTGCAATTATTTTCTTTTAGGTATTCGCGCACTTTTTCAATTGACATTTTCATTCGCCTTTGTCGTTTTTATTAATAATACAACAATGCGAGTAATTATTCAATTATTTAATGCGTTTTGCTCAATATCCTTTTCTCGATTTTTCCCAATGCGAAAAATACAGGTATGCAAATAAGAAACCAGACGAGTGTAAAAAGCGGGCAAATCTGACCGAAGAAATTTCCTCTTCTCGCAGAATAATCCCAGACATTCCAACCAAGCCACAAATTGACGACGACACCGACAGCAAATTCAGAAGCTGTGATTATTGCGGCTCCTGCAAGCGCTTTTTTAAATAGGTTCCACATTCTCAACTTTTCGTTTACAAGAAACAACATCGCGAGGCAGAAACCGCCCGTCAGCGTCATCGTCCAATGTGTGTAGCTGCGCCATATAATTTCCAAAAGACTGTACCCCGCGGCTCCTATCGCGAAAACAAGAAATAGCTTTTTTTTCATAAAATAACACCTCGTGCATATGTTCCGCACAAGGTGTGTGTTTTATTCTTTTTTTCTGTGCGCACGTTCTTTTTGCCTTATCTTAACAGCAATCAATGCGTACAAAAATGCCATAAATGGAACGCCCAGCAATATCCCGCGCAGCCCGCCAATGCCCATTCCCAGTATAATGCCGATAAAAACAAATACTCCGTCAATGCCAATGGCATCGCCGACAATTTTGGGATAAATAACGCTTCCCTCAAACTGCTGCAAAGCAACGATATAAATGATAAAAACAAGAGCATATATTGGTTTTTCCGTGAGCAATATCAGAGCGGACGGGATTATACCGATGTATGCGCCGAGAATTGGCACTATTGCCGTCACGCCGACTATAAGGCTTATAAGCGCACTGTATGGAAGCCTTATCAGTGCCATGCCGATAAAGCACAGCATCCCCAGTATCGCCGCCTCAAGTACCTGCCCTGAAATGAAGCGCTTGAAGGTGGAATTGAAAAGCTTAGCTGTCTCATGAAATTTCGCCGCCCTGGGCGGCTTGATGAACACGCAAAATATGCGCTTTGTCAGTCCCAGAAGCTTCTCTTTTGATATGAGCAGATACACAGACAGCGCGATTCCCAAGGTAAAGCGCACAAAGAGTCCCGACATCGTTTTGAGCGTTTCCAAAACAGTTGCCATAGATTGCGCAACGGCGGAAAAATCAAAACCGGTAAATGCATCGCGCAGTGATATTTCAAAGCTGATTCCTGTTTTCCCCAAAACGGCTTCTAGGTAGGCTGAAATTTCTTCGAGATACTGCGGCATCCCATTGGCCAGTATTATCAAGCTGTTGACTATACTCGGAACCATAAAAACCGCTATGGCGGCCAAGAGCAGAAAGCCAAGCAGGTATGTCAGCGCAATAGACAGTCCCCTTTTAAGCTTGTCGTTTTTCATTCTGTGAAAAACACTTCTTTTGAAAAAAGCAACCGGCACATCGAGAAAAAACGCGAGAAACAGACCCGTGCCAATAGGAGACATTACGAGCGATACTTTTTCAAACAACGATGATATACGCTGCGCGTTAAACAGTGCCGCGCCGAGCAACACGGCATATGTTACAAGCAAAAAAATCTTCTTAGTCATGTCCTTGTTCAACGCGCTCACCTGCCTTTATATAATATACGGCACATTGTCATCGTAAATTATATTTTTGGCAGAAAAGATTTTTTTAATCCGAAAACTTATTTTACAGACTCATCCTCAAGCTCCGCTTTATACTGGTTTTGATAGAGATTGTAGTATTTGCCGCGAAGTTTCATCAGCTCATCATGTGTACCCTGCTCCGAGATTTTTCCGTCGCCGATGACGAGAATTCTGTTTGCGTTTCTAATGGTCGACAATCGATGTGCGACAATGAGGCTTGTCCTGCCGGTCAAAACATGTGCGACAGCATTTTGAAGCAGAAGCTCCGTGTCCGTATCTATTGAGGAGGTGGCTTCGTCGAGCACGAGTATGCGCGGATTTGCTATGACAACTCGCGCAAAAGATATCAGCTGTTTTTGCCCTGTGGACAAAAGTCCTCCTCCCTCACCCACTTCCGTCTCATAACCGTTTGGCAGCTTTTCTATGAACTCGTGAAGGCTGACAGTCTTTGCCGCATCAATTACCTGCTGACGAGTGGCAGATTTGCATCCATATTTGATATTGTCCTCGATTGTACCGGAAAAAAGATGAGGGCTTTGCAGAACATAGCCCAGACTCTCCTCAAGCCACAGCGAAGAGCGCTTGCGATAATTGACGCCGTCAATCAGTATTTCTCCTGAGGTCGGCTCATAAAAACGGCACGCAAGATTTATAATTGTGCTTTTTCCGCCGCCCGTCTCTCCGACAAAGGCAATTGTCTCGCCCTCTTTAATGTACAGGTTGAAGTTTTCAAGTACTTTTTCCCCATCCTTATATTGGAAAGACACATTTTTAAATTCTATTGAGCCTTTTATCGGCGGCCAGTTATCCCTGATGGGGTTAAAATTGTCTCCAAATACCTTGACAACCTCTTCATCCTCTTTTATTTCAAGCGGTGTGTCCAGAAGTGTCAGCACGCGCTCTGCGGAAGCGTGTGCCGACTGAAATTCAGCCACAACTCTGGCGAGCGATTGTATCGGGTCAAAGAGCTGCGTTGAATACGTTATAAACGCCGCCAATGTTCCGATGCCTATAGTGCCTACCATAATCATATTCCCGCCAAACCCGATAGCAGCGGCCGTGGCGAGACTTCCCAAAAACATCGCAATTGGGAGAAAAGTTGCGGACAGCACCGCAGAGCGCACGCTGGAATTTCTCATATTTGAGGTCAGCTCGGTAAACTCACTGTAATTCTCATCCTCGCGCACAAGCGTTTTTGTCGTCACCGCGCCAACAATTCCCTCGTTGAATGCACCGACTATTTTTGAATTTTGTCTGCGCACCTCTCTTTGGCAGGCGAGAATGCGCTTTTGATAATATATGCTTATAGCGGTCAGCAGAGGCAAAATTATCATGACAATCAGTGCCAGCTTTACATTTAGGTAAAACAGTGTGCTGATACAGCCCACGATGAACGCAGCCGCCCACATGATGTCAATAAAGCTCCACGCTATCATCTCGCTCAGCCTTGCAATATCGCCGACCATGCGCGCCATAATGAAGCCTACTGGCGTCCTGTCATAATATGACAGCGATATTTCCTGCAATTTTTTGAAGCTGTCACGCCTGATGTCATAGCTTATATTCATCTCCAGTTTGCCTCCGCGCGAGACAAAATAATAGACGCAAAAGCCCTGAACAGCCACAAGCAGTAAATAAATCAGTCCAAACAGCGCAAGATACTGCGTGTTTTTCAAAATAATAATATTGTCTATAACATATCGCGTCAGCAGAGGATAGGCAGTGTCTATAGCGGCAACCAGCAGCATTGAAAGCACCAGCTTCACCACAAGCACCTTGTATACCATCGCATAGCGAAACAACCGCTTCCAAATGCCTTTTTGTGTCATTACAATATTGTCATTGTTTTTTAAATCTTTCATCGGCAATCACATCCTTTCTGTTCGTCCACGTCAACATACGCCGACTGTGCCCTTGTAATTCTGGCATACGTGCCGTTGTTTTCTATCAATTCTGCGTGTGTGCCGCTCTCTGTGATTTTTCCGTTCTCAAGTACAATAATAAAATCAGCCTCCCTCAGCGTTGTGACGCGGTGGGAAATTATAAAGGTTGTTATGCCCTCTCTGCGCACTGAGAGAGCCTTTCTGATGGCGGCGTCAGTCTCGGTGTCGACGGCGCTCATCGAGTCATCGAATATCAGCACCGAATAGTCTTTCATCAGCATACGCGCGATGGCAACACGCTGTTTTTGTCCGCCGGAAAGTGTCACACCGCGTTCGCCTACGATTGTCTCATAGCCGTTTTCAAATTCGGAAATCACCTCATGAACAGACGATATCCGCGCAGCCTCGTACACCTCGTTGTCCGCAGCGCCGGAATTTACGATTTTAATATTGTCAAATATAGACCGTGAATACAAAAACGGTTCCTGCATGACAAGTCCTATGCTGCTGCGCAAAGCATTTCTGTCAATGTCGTTTATGTTTATCCCATCTATGAGTATTTCCCCGCGATTACAGCGATAAAGACGCTGCAATAAATGCACGAGTGAGGTCTTTCCCGACCCAGTTGTTCCGAGTATAGCCACGGTTTGTCCCGCCGCTACCTTAAAGCTGATGTCATCGAGCACATCGTTGTCACATTCATAGCCAAAGCAGACATTTGTGAATTCAATGTCCCCCTTGATCTTCGGCTTCAAGGCTTTTCCGGTTTCATTTTCCACCTCAGCACTCATGATTTCCTCGAGTCTCTCAAGTGAAATTGAGGCCTTACCCATCTCTGAAACTATTCTCCCAAGCTGTCTGATGGGCCACACAAGCATTGAGGTGTAGGTTATGAAAACCATGACTGTTCCAACCGTCATCTCACCCCTCACGGCATAGTAAGCACAAGCAACGGTGGTCAAGCATATCTGGCAGTAGCCGAGCGAGTCCGACCCTCCCCAAAACTTTGCGAGAAGCGTCATAAGATGTGCCGTCTTCTGTCTGAAATTGTCATTAAAGTGTGCAAATGCCTCTGTCTCAGCCTTTTGCTGTCCAAACGCGCGGACAACGCGCACGCCAGAAACGTTCTCTTGTATGAAGGTGGACAAAGCTCCCTCAGCCTCGTCGGACTTTACGAAATACTCGCGGATTTTGCTGAAGTACAAAAGTGCCGAGAGCGCTAAAAACGGCATCAGTGAAACCGAGATGAGCGACATTTTGACGTTTAAGGAGAGCATGACGATTAGCGCGACAATCACCATCACTATTGTCTTTACGACTTCGAGCAGCTGTGTTCCGATAAAGCGCCTTATAGTTTCAACATCCGAAGTACATCTCTGCACCAGATCACCTGTGGACGTGTGCTTGTGATAATCATAGGGCAAGTCCTGTATGTGCGAGTACAGTGAATTTTTCATATTCATCGCTATGTCTTCCGATGCTCTTGCAGTGCACTTTCCGCGCAAATATGTAAACCCAACGCTGAAAAGCGACAGCACAACGAGTGCTGCTGCCGGGATATAAAGCTTGTCCGCAAAGTATTCGGAGGAATAGCTTTTTGTAAGTCCGTTCAAAAAGAAAGGCAGCTGCGACGCGTCTTTGTTTAAAATATAGTCGACCGTAAAGCTCACTACTATTGGTATTGCGTATGATGCCAGCGCGACTCCCACAACAGACAACGATCCGATTAAAAAATATCGGCCGGAACCCTTTGTCGCGCTTTTCAAAAGCGGACTCTTTGTAATTTTCATTCTCTTTTCATTCAACATTTTTCTTTTATTCCTGTTCTGTCAATTTTCATTGCAATAAGTTGTATAAATCAAAGCTCTGTGGTAGTATATTAACGCGAGCGGTTTGGATGGCAGCGCATCTTAAGTGATGTGAGGAAAGTCCGAGCTCCACAGGGCGGGATAGCTGCTAACGGCAGCCGAAGGCGACTTCAGGGACAGTGCAACAGAGATATACCGCCGCATTTCTATGCGGTAAGGGTGGAAAGGCGAGGCAAGAGCTCACCGGTGCTCAGGCGACTGATGCACCCTGCAAACCCTATTCGGAGCAACACCGATACGGAACACATGCGTCTGCCCGACGCGTTCCGTGGCGTGGCTAGAGCGGCGCGGCGACGCGTCGTCGAGATAGATTGTCATCCTAGACAGAACTCGGCTTACAGAACCGGTCGCGCAACTAAGAAACGGATAATGCGTCTTGCGAGAATTTTGATTTTTGCAAAACGCAGGCGCCGTTTCTTTTTTATTGTGTCAGCAATCTTACAGCCAATGTCAAAACTGTTCCCGCAAGTCCCAGCAAAACACTGGGGGTAACAGTTATCCAGTTTACCGCAATTTCAATCCCCGTAAAAGAACAGAGCGCATTTATGGCAAACAGTGAAACAATGCCCAAAGCCGAAGATTTAAATGCTGTCTTGACCGGCTTTTCCGATTTTCCTAGCACAAATATTGTCACAGTCACCGCCGCAACAGAAAACACAGCATATACAACCCAAAAAGTCATGGAAGTTACCGTCCTTTTTGCCTTTTTGTAAATATATATGCAAAAAAGCGACGGTAAACCCGTCGCTTTAAACAATATGTGCAGATTTGCTACTTCGAAAAAGCAAAGACCAAACTCACTCCAAGGGTAATGGCAAAAAGAACTATAGCAAGTATTTTGGTCATAGAAGCGAGCTTTGCGTCTGTGTCACGGCCGCGACCGCGAATGCCAGAGGCAGATGTATCACTGCCCATGATTGCGCCGGTCAGACCGCTCCCTTTACCGCTTTGCACAGAAACGACGATTACTATTAAGATACAGCAGACAATCAACAAAGAGCCTGCAATTATTTCCAGCGTTGTCATATCTTTACCTCCATTTTATTGCAACATATAAAATAATATCATAGGCATAGATAAAAAGCAATAGCATTTTTACATCACTTGCTCAATCCTAGGCCGCAAACACAAGAAATCTCGCAAACTGCAACAAAACAAAGACAAACCGAAGCAATAGGTAATTTCTAAAGCCCACACAAGTCTGCTGCGAAACAGAAATAAGTCTTTTCAGCTATACCCATTTTCCTTTGCCCACGTGTCATAGTCGCTGCCATTCCACGGCATCCCGCGGCAAAACGTATATCTCCATGGGTAGACCTGCTCGCCAGAAAAGCGGTTTTTGATTTTTGATATATTTCCGATACACTTAGCCGGATTTCCCACGAATATGCTCTCGGCAGGCACATCCTTCGTGACATTAGCCCCGGCGCCTATGAGCGCATCTTTTCCTATGTGGACGCCCGGCAAGACGACACTACCCGCCGACACAACCGCAAAAGGTTCGATTGTAATCCCCGCCAATTGATTTGACGGCGGGGTTGGATCATTCGTCAGCACCACGTGAGGAAACAGCCACACAAAATCTCCAACAGTGCTTTTTTCCCCAATGAAGACATCGCTGTGAATGCTTACATAGTTGCCTATTGAGCAGCGGCCCTGAATATCGCTTAGCGTTCCAACCCTGACATGATTTCCTATACTGGACTCTTCTCTAATCGTCACCCTGTGTCCCGTTTGAAAATAATCACCGGTTTGCGTGTCGCCATATATGATGGAATAGCTGCGAATAAGCGAATTTTCACCTATAACCAAAGGGTGCTTTTTATTTTTGCAATCTTCATAGAAATCGGCCAAATACTCGCCCAGAATGCATCCGGCACCAATTTTGCTGTCTTTTTTTATGTGCACATTGTCCCTGATGATACAGTTATAATCGATAAAAACATTGTCATCAATTTGCACATTTTCTCCGATTATTGTCCCCTGCATAATTTTTGCTGTCGCGGCAATGTTGTTCATAGCTGTTTTCTCCCAATGATACACTTACACTGATAGTTTAATTCTCGGATTACAGCGCAATCTGAGTTTGGCAAAATCCATCGCACAGCACTTCAAAAGTACTTTTTTTGTTGGATAAGCCTTATTATGGCACGAGCATCATCTGCTCAAAGGTATCCTCTTCTTTGAGAAGTGCACCGGCAGCGGGCAAAGTTCGTGTCCTGAACCGATGTATGTTACCTAGGCTCATCTGCTCCGACAAAAGAACTCTGTCGACATATGCATCCTTTTTCAATGTCATCGCTGCCACTCCGACAGTGTCCTTTGCAAGCTTTGCAGGAATAAATGCGCTGTTAACAAGAAGCATTCGCCCGGTCGACGATATCATCGCATATTCCCTGTCCTCTTCGGAAAAGAATACGGACACCAGCTCCGATTTTGAGCTGTATGCGTTTTGCAGTTTTTTTCTGTTTTGCTTTGTCTCATATGCCGAAAAGGGAACCTTTCCTACCTTTCCGTTCTTGTAGAAAAACAAAATATTGCCGGCAAACTTTTCCGTCAGCGCCGCCGCAATAGGTATCTCCCCGTCGGGCATGTCGAGTTGTGATGCCACATAATCGCCAATTACGCTGGCCTTGCAGTCGGAAAAGTCGTTGACTCTGCATTTATAGGCCTGTCTGTCGTTTGTGAAAAAAAGCAGATAATCGTCATTTTTACACTCGAGCGAAAGAATCACTTCATCGCCCTCTTTGAGCTTCTGCTCAGCGTTCATCCTGAGCGACTGCGGCGTAATCTTTTTAAAGTATCCTCCGCGTGTGAAAAATATCGTCACAGGGTAGTCGGGAATCTGTTCCGGCACTTCTATAAATTCGTCATAGACATCGTAGATGATTTTTGTTCTGCGCGGCTGAACGTACTTTTTCGCAACCTCTGCTTGCTCCAGCACAATAATTTTATCCACAAGTCTTTTGTCGTCGAGAATTTTTTGAAGCTCCGCAACCTCTGCTTCGAGCTGCTCTTTTTCGCCGACTCTGTTTAATATGTACTCGCGGTTGAGGTGTCTCAGCTTAATCTCCGCAATATAATTTGACTGTATCTCGTCAATTCCAAATCCAATCATAAGGTTTGGAATAACTTCTTTTTCCTGCTTCGTCTCCCTGACTATTTTAACAGCTTTGTCGATGTCCAGCAAAATCTTTGAGAGGCCCAGGAGAAGATGCAGCCTTTCATTTTTTACCTTGAGCTCATATCTTGTTCTTCTTGTAACGCACTCGCGCCTGAATTTTAGCCACTCCATGAGAATTTCGCGCACTCCCATGAGGCGCGGTGCTCCGTCAATTAGCACGGTGAAATTGCAGGCAAAGGAATCCTCGAGCGGTGTCAGCTTCATGAGCTTCTGCATGAGCTTCTCAGCATCCGTCCCGCGCTTCAGGTCCAAGGTAAGCCTTAGCCCAAAGCGGTCCGTCTCGTCGCGCATATCGCCTATTTCGCGCACTCTGTTTGTCTTGATAAGCTCTGCGGTCTTGTCCATTATCGCTTCAATAGTCGTCGTAGGAGGTATTTCTGTTATCTCTATTCTGTTTTCTTCTTTTATATAAACATATTTGGAGCGTATTTTTATGGAGCCTCTGCCTGTGTTGTACACGTCTCTTAGAACAGCTTCATCGTACACCATAAAGCCGCCGCAAGGAAAATCAGGTGCTTTCAATGTTGAGGCAATATCGTGCTGCGGATTCTTGAGCAGCGCGACAACAGTCTCGCAAACCTCCGCAAGGTTAAATGGGCAAATCGCGCTCGCCACGCCGACGGCAATTCCGATGT
>JAVVTQ010000028.1:0-19378 GCA_036653595.1 Oscillospiraceae bacterium | reverse complement strand
CAGCATAAAAGCCGTCCGCCTACTCTCGTATATTTCCTCTATGCTGCCGTATTCATTCAGAAGAGCCGTAAATTTTGCGCTGCAAGGTCCCAGCACACTATAAAGCCATATCCACAGCATCGTTCTTCTTTCCATCAGCGAAGCTCCCACATCAATACACTTGCGGCGACGGCGGCGTTGAGGCTCTCCACCCCGCCGCTCATCGGTATGATGACGCTTTTCGAGCAGGCGGCAATGACCTCGTTTGTCAATCCGCCACCCTCATTGCCGATTGCAACCAGCATCTTTTCATGCTTTCCCGCCTCGCAGACCGGCACCGCCTCGTCTGTGAGAGCTGCGGCCAGCGCCACAAATCCACTGCTTTCAAACAGCGATATCGCCTCTGCCATATCCTCGCACAGAGCCACATCGCATTTGAAAACAGCGCCCATAGAGCCTCTAAGCGACTTTTGTGAATATGCATCGGCGCAGTCTCCGGAAAGAAGGACGCCGTCAAAACCAAATGCCGCAGCCGAGCGCATGACAGCGCCGACATTGGAGGGGTCCTGCAAAGAGCACAGCGCAACGATGCGCCTTTTTTTGAAAAACTCCCCTATTTCCACAGGGGGAGGAAGTGACACAAGCGCCGCAACTCCCTGTGGAGAACGCGCATCCGACAGCTTCTCTGCGACACTTTCGGACATCAAAAAGCTCTCGCAAGCCTTCTCTTCGAGCAATTCAATTTCCTCGCCGTACCTTTCGAGCGCTTTTTGTGTATACCAAAGCTCCTTTATTTCAAGGCCCGCCAACATGGCCTCGCAGCAAAGCTTTATCCCGTCAGCAACGCAGACACCGTCAGCCCCGCGCATTTCACGCGACGCAATATATCCTGACATCCGTTTTACCTTCTCGTTGCTGCGCGATGAAATACGCTCCATGCCGACACCTCAATAAAAAACATTCTATATGTGTATCTTATTTAATACAATAAAACCGCAGTTACGCGGTTTTATTATGGCCCGAAATACAGGCAAAGCCCGAACGCGCAAAATGCGCGCACGGGCGTAATGACCTCATTATAGGGCCGCTTTTGATTTTTCGACAAGTGCTGTGAACGCACCCTCGTCGTGAATAGCCATCTCCGAGAGCATCTTGCGGTTGAGCTCAATGCCCGACTTTTTAAGGCCGTTCATAAATGTGCTGTAATTCATGCCATTTGCCTTGGCTCCGGCAGAAATACGTGTAATCCACAGACGGCGAAATTCGCGTTTTTTCTGCTTTCTTCCGATATAGGCATAACGGCCGGATTTGTATACCGCCTGTTTCGCAGTTTTAAACAGTGTGCTTTTGCTGCCAAAATAACCTTTGGCTAGCTTTAAAACTTTTTTTCTTCTTTTGCGCGTCATCATCGCGCCTTTTACGCGGGCCATATTCTTTCTACCTCCAAATATGAGTTTAGATTCTTTTTACATATAGGGAATCATTTTGCGCACATTAGCGACGTTTGTCTTGTCGGTGTATGCACCCTTGCGCAGATTTCTCTTGCGCTTCGTCGACTTCTTGTTGAGAATGTGCGATTTGAAGGCGTGAGCGCGCTTAATCATGCCGTTTTTTGTCACCTTAAAGCGTTTTTTTGCATTGCTGCGGGTCTTCATCTTGGGCATTTCGAGAATTCCTCCTGACCTTTACTTTGATAGTTTGGGGGCTATTATCATCTGCATAGAGCGGCCCTCGAGTTTTGAATCTTTTTCGACATTGCCATCTTCCGCAACAGCCTCGGCAAAGCGCTTCATGACATCGTTGCCGCGTGAGGCATGGGCCATCTCGCGTCCGCGGAAGCGGATGCTCGCCTTGACTTTGTCGCCATCGCGCAAAAAGGCGATGGCATGGACAACCTTTGTATCAAAATCATGGTCGCCTATGTTGAGGGAAAGTCTGATTTCCTTCAGCTCGACAATCTTCTGATTTTTCTTCGCTTCCTTTTCGCGCTTTTGCTGCTCGAAACGGAATTTGCCGTAATCCATAATCCGGCAAACGGGCGGAGCCGCCTGTGGTGCGATTTTAACAAGGTCGTAGTTTTTTTCGAGAGCAATTTTCATTGCGTCAGCCGGTGTCATTATGCCGAGCTGGCCTCCGTCCGCGTCGATGACTCGGATTTCCTTGTCTCTTATTTCTTCGTTGATAGCTTGGTCTTTGCCGCCTATTGGGATACACCTCCAAAACCTTTCGTGAAAATACAAATAGCGCGGATAATCCGCGCTAATACAATACAATACCGGAGTGCTCCGGGATTTGCGATGTATAGACCGACACATCGTGAGACGCGCGGTGAGCACGGAAAATGTGCTTCTTTGTTGTTCTAATATAATAACAGCATCGACTTGCTTTGTCAATATTTCTCCTGATATTTTCATTTCAAAGCTTTTCAAAGGCGGTTTTGCATTGGTTTTCGGAGGCGAACGCAAAAATTCTCAAAAATGCTTTCCCTTCGTTCTTTCGAATGCTGCAATCGGCTTTGCATTAAAGCGCTTCCCGCCGCTTTTCGCGCATTTGGACAATCTGCCTTTAATTACCTTTACAACAGCCATTTTTGCGGCTACAATAAAATATATCCTGCCGATGCGTTTTTCTGCACGCAGAGTCGGCTTTTTCTTTCTTTTTTCAGGCTTCAACTTCAAATGATCGGAAAGGATATTGTGCCCGCGCAGACGGTGCGGCCGCGATATGATGATTTTATGATACTAAAGAAAATGCTCGGCACCACAAAGAGCGCTGCAATCTGGGTTTTCATAGGCGGGTGCGTTTGGTTCTTCCTCGCGGCATGGTGGCTCGGGATGCCCATCTTTGAGCTTTTGAAGTTTATCGCATTTCAGATTTTGGCTGTCGCAGCGCCCGGCTTTGCACTCTGCAAGCTTTTGCGGCTTCGGCAAACGCCGCTCGTTTCACTTGTCACCTCCTATGCGCTCGGGCTTTGCTCGCTCATCGCCTTATATTTCCTGTTTGTGCCGTTGGGACTCTCGTCATATGTTCCATACGCAGTTGCGGCGCTTAGCGCCATGTCCATCGCCGTGCTTTTTTTAAAGCGCCGCCATCATCTGAGCGAAGCCCCGGATTGCGGAGAGCTCGGCATAGCGCTCATTTTCTGCGCACTCGCCGCGGCGCTCACCTTTATGCTGCTGTCGTGCACATATCTAAACCCCGCACTTTCAGGCGCGCACTACTATTTTCACGACACGATAAACGGTGTTGCCACCACCACCAGCGCGGCAAACAGCTTTCCTATGACCTTTTTGCAGATGAGCGGCACTTATTACCCATACCACATATTCTTCTTTTGCTACAATGCAGTGATGAAGCTCTGCTTAAATATCAATTCATTTGACATAACAACAAAGCTTTCGCTGATAACAATAGTGCCTATGATTGCCGCTGCAACAGTGGCTCTCGCGAAGCGCGTTACCCACTCGAATTTGTGGACGGCGCTTGCGGCGGCATTTGTGCTGCTTATCCCCATGCCCGGTTATCTGCACTTTCTTTATATCGACACAATAGGCTATCCCTTGGGCCTTGGCTTCGGCATTCTCGCACTCTTGTTTTTTATCATCGGCGAGGAGACTGACTGCAAAATCCTAAGCCGCTATCACGTTTTGTCAGCTGTCTTTTTGGTGGGCTGTGTGGGGGCAAAAGGCCCGATTGCCGTGGCCTTTGTGTTTGGCATTTGCTTTGCGCTGCTGCTTCGTTTTGTTCGCACCCGCATGCTCTCCATCATACCGAGAGGGCTTCTTTATGCCGTTTTGTTCTTTTCCTCCTATTTGCTCTTGTACGGAGGCGCCGCCGACAACAGCATGTCCTTTCTCCCGCTAAAGCAGGCCTTGGGCACGTCTTTTTCTCAGAATATCCACGGCACTGTCCCTGATTTTCTCTTTAAGCTTTTGAGCGCAGTGCATTATTCGATAATGCTTTCTCCCCTCATTTTTGCTGCGTTTTTGGCAGCGCTCATCTTTCTTTTTGCACACATAAAAAAATCGACGGCGCTTGTGGATTTCTTTGTCGGCGCCGCCTTGGCGGGATATGTTCTTATAAATATGTTCCAGCAGATGGGCAGCAGCGAGCAGTACTTTCTGACAGCCTCATATCCTGTAGCGGTCATATTGCTTGTGTTCTGCGCAAAGAGCGCATTCGATTCGAAAAATAAATTTTGCAAAATTACCGCCGGTTTGGCGGTCTGCGCCTCATTTTTGTTTTTCGGATATTTACATGTTCCGGCCGCCGTCGGCTCTGTGTGGGGCGGCAACTCAGGACCATATAACAGCGGCCTCTGCGGTGCGGCGCGCTACTCGCGCTTCTCGGACAAGCGCATGCTGACCGAGGCCGACATCGCCGCCGACCCAAAAGTATATGAGCTGCGCGGGATTGTCACCTCTTCGCTCGAGTACGAGTCTCTCATTTGGCTGCGCGACAACACCCCGGCAGACTCTGTTATAGCCGACGGGCACTATATTCTCAACAATAAATATTTTTGCGGCTCTGCGTTTTCAGAGCGCAGCTATTATTTGGAGGGCTGGGGCTTTGTCACGATGGAGGACTCCAATAAAAACACCGCGGAAAAGGTGCGCCGCGACGCATATCTTCGTTTTTTCTTTCAGGGTGAGGACGAGGGATATCTCCTGCTCATGGCGCGCGAGGGCTGCGACTATGTCGTAATTTCTCAGATAGTCAACCCGGGACTTTACCTTAGCGACAAATACTGTGATGAAGTCTTCAAAAACAGCGAGGTCGCAATCTATAAGCTGCACGAGTTTATTCCTTTTTAGACATTCGTCTCATTTAGCAAAGCTAAACGGCCTCGCAGGAAGAATTTTCCTTTGGCGGGGTCGTTATTTTTTTATGCAAAGCCGGCGCCTGCGAGGCCGCCTCTTCAAGTTTTTTGTGAAAAACGCCCTCGCACAAAAGACTCTGCAAAATATTGAAAATGTTTGTCTATTATCATGGTTGCCGAAACCTTAGTTTCGATGCTACACTAAAAGCACAACAGAACAACGACCGATATATATTGGGTAATATGGTCCCGACGTTTCTACCGAGCCGCCGTAAATGGCTCGACTATTGGTTGCATGACAAACAGTTTGACTTTTTCGCCGCGGTGGTTTGCGATGGCCGCCTTTGGCAAAAGGTTTGTTTGCGTGTTCCAATTACGGACGTTCGGGCGGTGTTTTCACCGTCCGTTTTGTTGTATTCGGCGTCAGTAATAAAAAAATACGGAGGAACATTCATGGAAAAACTGTTCAAGCTCAAAGCCCACGGCACCACCGTCAAGCGGGAGCTTCTCGCCGGCCTGACCACCTTCTTCGCCATGGCGTACATCATCGCCGTAAACCCGAAC
The DNA here is from genome assembly GCA_036653595.1 of Oscillospiraceae bacterium. Lineage (GTDB taxonomy): Bacteria > Bacillota > Clostridia > Oscillospirales > Ruminococcaceae > JAVVTQ01. Next base: position 14,016 of record JAVVTQ010000028.1, on the reverse strand, counting down.
TTTCTCTCTACCACAGGCATGGACTTCAATGCGGTCGTCCTCGCCACTTGTATCTCAGCCGGAATCGGCTGCCTGCTCACGGCCTTCATCGCAAACGTGCCGTTCGCACAGGCTGCCGGCATGGGTCTCAACACCTTTTTCGCCTTTACCGTGTGCGGCTCAATGGGCTACACTTGGAATCAGGCGCTGACAATCGTGCTGATATCGGGCTTTCTCTTCCTCATTGTCACAATTTCTCCTCTGCGCAAAACCGTCATCGCCGCAATCCCCGCGCCTCTCAAGAGTGCAATCGGCGTCGGCATAGGACTTTTTCTCGCCTATATCGGACTGGTTGACTCCGGAATCGCAACATTCAACGGCGTCCCCGCAATGGGCAATATCACAGGCGGATCGGCGCTTCTGTGCCTCATCGGCGTTATTGTCACAGCCGTTTTGATGGTGCTCAAGGTCAAGGGTGCAATTGTGCTGGGAATTGTGGTATCCACTCTCGTCGGCATACCCATGGGTCTTACATTTTTGCCGGAAAGCTTCACCTTCAGCGCTTCACTGGCACCCACTTTTTTCGCTTTTGACTTCAAATTTCTCACAACAACCGCCATTCTCCCCCTCATCACCGCAATCATCTCTTTTGCCATAGTTGACATGTTTGACACCGTCGGCACACTCATCGCGGCTGCCGATCAGGCCGATATGATCGACAAGGACGGCAATCTCAGGGGCGGCGACAAGGCGCTCATAGCCGACGCCATAGCAACCTGCGCCGGCGCATGCCTCGGAACATCCACCGTCACAACTTACATCGAATCCTCTACAGGCATAAGCGAGGGCGGCAGAACGGGCCTCACCGCAATGACCACAGGTCTTCTCTTCTTCGCGGCCTGCATTCTCGCCCCTGTCATCGGCATAATTCCCCGCGCCGCAACCTGCCCTGCGGTTGTCATCGTAGGCGTGCTCATGATGTCCTCCGTAAAGAAAATCGACTGGTCTGACTTTGAGGCTGCTCTTCCCGCATTTCTGACAATCGCGATGATGCCGTTCACTTACTCTATCGCCAACGGCATAGGCTTTGGCTTCATCTCATACACCCTTTTGAAGGTCTGCCACGGCAAGGCCAAAGAGGTTTCCGCAACAATGTATGTGCTCACAGCAATCTTCATCGCAAAATTTGTTCTCAGCGGCTTGATGTAAGCTGCTCTTCACTGTTATTTTATCCATTAAAAAGGAGCCTCAATTTTTTGAGGCTCCTTTGCTTTTGCAAATGGATTTGCTCTGCACAAAAAGCCAACCGCGCTTTTATTGGCAGGACTTGCTTTTGCATTAATAGTGTTATTTTTTGCGGCGATAGCGCTGTTTAATTCTATCCCACACAGCCTCGATTGTCTCAAAATGCCGCTGTTTTATATGTGCAATTGATTAAAAAAGCAGGGGAGCCATAAAACTCCTCTGCTTTTTGCTTTTATTGTTTTGACTTCTTAAACCTGCAAATCCTCGCGAACATGCTTTTTTCTGCCTGCCATAATCAGGAAAAGCACTCCGCCGACGAGTGCAAATACACTGAAAACACCCAGCATTTTCTGCACCCCTATTTTCTGCGAGACATTTCCATATACGGGGCTGGCAAAAATCTGCATCAGACTGGCGCACACGGTCTGATAGAGCAGCTGCGCGCTGGCGAGATATTTTCTATCTATGTTGTCATAAAGGTACGCTACGGCGCCCGGTATCACAAATGCAAAAGAAATTGCCTGAAGAGACGACGCCGCGAGTGCCAGCGCCAGCGTCGGCACGATGGAAAGAATGAAGCTCTTGACAAAATAGCCTATGTATCCCATTCCGAGCAGCCGCGTCGCGCCGAACCTCTTTGAAATTTTTGTAAAATTCAATATAACAAGGAACTCTGAGGCCGCCATGACAAAATACGCAAAGCCCACCTCGCCCACACCGCCGCCAAACGACTTTATAAGTATGGGGTAGAAAGAAAACGCGGCCTGGCTTGTCAGCTGGGACAAGATTGCACATCCCAGAAATATCAGATACGCCTTGTTTGAAAAGAGATAGCCCAAGCTGTGCAAAAGCGTGACCATTTCGGCTTTTTCTGATTTTTCAGGGTTTGGAAGCATCGCGACAATAGGCGCCATAATTGCAGAGAGAACCACCACGCAGACTGCGGAAAAGCTGTTTCCCAGCATAGCCAGCAGCTGTCCGAAAACCACTGCCGCTATCGCGTAGGATATTGAGCCAACACTGCGCAGTTTGCCGTAATCGAGCACCACGCCCTGCTTTTGCAGCTTGCTTATCCATGAGTCAAGCACTCCTGTCAGCGATTTGAGCGAGCCGACTGAGAGCGCAGAGTAGACTATAACCACTGCCTTCACGTCTGAATATTTGAAAAATATCGGCATGGAAACGGCGAGTACGGCAATTACGCACAGAAATATCGTCTTGATATTGCAAAATTTATCCACAAGAAAACCGAACAGCGGCTGAAATATTATGCAGGCAATCCCCGTCGACATCAGCGCCAGCCCGATAAAGGAATCCTTATATCCAAAGTCGCTGAGGTACGAGGAAAACAGTCCCTCGACAAAGAATATGCCTATAAAAAAGCTGCCCTCGAGAATTGAAAACAGGAGCGTGAGCCTGTTGGTTTTCTTCATTTCGTCTCCGTTCTAACTTTATTTTACTTTTTTCAGTACAACAAATCACTCAGCTTCTTTTTCCCGAATACCCAATCATATTCGAAAATACGTCTCTCCAATATTTCTTTTCCCTGCTCTTCTGTGGGCATTTTAGACACATTTCCGTTCTTGTCAACCGGAAAGCCCGTGTTGAGTCCGCAATAGGTTGTGGTCGTGTCCAGGAGATAGTTGAAATAGACAGGCCTTGCCGCATCATAGGCGTCCAAAGTCTTTACGAGCAGCATATTTGAGGGTATCGTTCCAAATGTTTCAACAGGTCTGTCCTCATAGTTGGCCCAGACAATATACGGAACCTCGTGCAGCTTTTTTTGAAGCTCCTCGTCGGAATTTTCCTGCATAAAGCCGGTTTCTTTGAGAAGATCCGCTCCGTCCTCAGACAGAGCCATACCCTGATGGTCGCCGTATACAACGAGCACCACATCGCGGTCCACCCTTGAGAAATAGTCAAACAGCTCGCCCACCGCCTTGTCCGTCTCGCGCAGCATCGTCGCCACATTCGAGAGCACCTTGTTTTGCTCATCGGTAAAGCCGGGCATGCGTGCACTTACCGGATTTTTAATATTTTTCACCGACTCTTCCGTTATGGGCACGTGGTTTTGGATTGACACGACGTGCATCAGCACATTTTTGCCGTCTGCTGTGTTTTCCTCATAAAGCTCCTCGGCTTTTTTGAAGGTGTCCTCATCGGTTATGTAAAAGCCGTATTTCTCGGGATTTTCAAACGACTTGTCGTAGAAAAAAGAGTTGAAACCAAAGCGCGGATAGACCTCGGTCCTGTTGTAGAGCGCATTCTCATAAGAATGGAGGGCAAACGTGAAGTATCCGCATTGGTCGAGATACCCCGCGATATTCGGGAATCCCTCATCGACAATCGCATTGTAGGCAGTCGCGGGAACAACTCCGTCATCTGTTCCAAAGCCGGTCAGAACCTCAAATTCAACGTCAGCCGTGCCCCCGCCATATGTGGGCGCAAGATGATTTCCCGTGATGCAGGTTTCTTTGAGCCGTTTTAAGTTGGGTGTTATGTCCTCGCTCAGCTCCAAGCCGGCGTAATTGTCCAGCTCGTACCACGATTCCACAAGCACGACGACAACATCGGGCTTTTTGCATTTTGAATTGTCATACTTTGAGAGCCTGTTTCCTATCTCCTGTGTCTTTTGCTCGCTGTAGCCGTAGTCCTCGTTTGTGAAAACTGTCTTTCCCTCCACAAATGCCGAGAGATAAAATGAGTTGTCCTCAAATGTCTTTGTGTCTGTCATATTCTTGCGGTAGCCGACACTTTTCATTAGGTCATCATTATATAGAACCAACGAGTTGTAAAGCAAAAACACCGCGGCAAGTCCGACGGGGATGCACACCCTAAGCCATTTACTTTTAATTTCAAAGGTTACAAAATAAAGCAACGCCGCAATCGCCGCGGCAGTTACAAAAAAAACCACTATGCTGAGCGTCGGGGTGATGTTAACCTTGCTCATGTTGAAGACCTCGCCGACCTGAACAAGGTCTGAGAACTGCGCAGGGGCGTTGCGGTAGAGCAGCTTGAAATAGTTGCCGTAGGCCACCGAAAAACAAAAGAGTCCGAGAATTGTGGCCGCTGCGCCCACCCTTTTGCAGGCGACACATAAAATCGCAAAAATTATAAGCAGCAAAATATAGCCGAAAATCATTATTTTAAAGTGTGAGGCAGCGTATTTGAACGTTTCTGCGATGCTCTGAATCCTCACATATTCCGTCATGAACTGGCAAAACGCGGGAAAAACAAAAAGCGCTGTCCAAGCGATTATCCTGTTGGCTTTGTCTGAAAGCTTTTTTCTGTTCTCTTTACTCTGAGTCACTTTGCAACCTCTCTATAGCCGAAGTTTTATGAATATACTTTATAGTAGCATACTTTCTTTTTTTTTTAAACATCTTTGAGCGCGAAGCCCGACGTCTTTCTTATCACACGGCTTCGGTGCTCTGCCGCGGTAAAAAGCGCCAAACACAAAGCTGCCACAGCGATATAAATCGCCGCGACAGCTTTTTTATAAGTCGGCAGAGCGGTCGCAATCAGAAGCTTACAACAACCGCGCCCTTATAGGTATCGTCAATAAACTTGCGCAGCTCCTCGCTCTTGAGCGCCTCGACAAGAGCCTTGACGGCCTCGCTGTTCTCGTTTCCTTGCTTTACGCAGAGGATATTTGCATATGTCTTTGCAGCATCGGAATCTTTGTTTTCAAGTGCCAGCGCATCCGTGGCCGCGCTCAGACCTGCTTGCAGGGCATAGTTTCCGTTAATGACGGCATAGTCGACATCGGGCAGTGAGCGCGCAAGCTGTGCCGCATCAAGCTCGACAATCTCCAGCCCCAGCGGATTCTCCGCGATATTGAGCTTTGTCGCTGTAAATCCCGCATCCTTGTCCAGCTTTATGAGGCCCAAACTCTCTAGCAGAAGCAGCGCTCTCGCCTCGTTTGTCCCATCGTTTGGCACCGAGATGACCGCGCCCTCGGCTATGTTGTCGAGATTTTTGTGCTTGTCAGAGTAAATTCCAAACGGCTCGTAATGAACCGCCGCCACCGAGACGATGTGTGTGCCGTTGTTCTCATTGAAGTCCGTGAGATACGGCTGATGCTGGAAGTAGTTGGCGTCTATGTCTCCGCTCTCGAGCGCTGTGTTTGGGATGACATAATCGGTGAATTCGACAACTTGCAAGTCGACTCCTTTTTTTGCAAGCATAGGCTTTACGAATTCAAGTATCTGCGCGTGGGGCGTCGGCGATGCGCCGACCTTTAGAACCGTTACATTTGGTTTTTCCTCGCCCTTTTTGGCGCCGCAGGAGACAAGCAGAGAAAGGACGAGCAGTGCAGAGATAATGCCGACGATGATTTTTTTCATTTTGTTTTCCTCTTTTCTTGTTAGTTTAAACGTTTGTCAACTTTTTTTGTTATTCTCATTCCAATTTCCTGAAAGAGCTGCACAATAATGACAATCAGGAAAACGGTTATAAGCATTACGTCGGTTCGATACTGGTTGTAGCCGTAGCTTATGGCTATCTGTCCGAGGCCGCCGCCGCCGACGAACCCGGCCATTGCTGTGTAGCCCAGTATCGTGGTAATAGCTATGGCACTTCCGACAATGAGCGAGGGCTTTGCCTCCGGCAGAAGAACCTTGCAAATAATCTGCATCGTCCCGGCGCCCATCGAACGCGCCGCTTCGACAACGCCCCTGTCTATCTCCTTCATCGATGATTCCACCATCCTAGCCACAAACGGCGCAGCTGACACGATGAGAGGGATGACGGTTGCGCTTGTTCCAATCGCTTTTCCGACAATTGCGCGCGTGAGCGGGGTGATGGCTATCAGCAAAATAATGAACGGCACCGAGCGCAGAAGATTTATCGCAATTCCGAGTATTTTGCTAAATACGGGCTTTGGCTTTATGCCGCCGCGGTCAGTGACGACGAGCAGCACACCGAGCGGAAGCCCCAGCACGTATGCCATGGCCGTCGACGCGATAACCATATACAGCGTCTCCAGCGTTCCCTGCCCGAGAAGTCCCCAGAGCTTTGCGTCAAACATCTATGAATTCCTCCTCAAAGTGTATTTTTTTCAGCTCGAGAAACGCGGTGAGCCGTCGCTGATCTATCTCGTTTTCGGGAAGCTGTATCACCATCTGCCCATAGTCCTTGCCGTCGATTATTTTTGTGTCGGCATATAGTATGTTGACCTGTGCCCGGCACTCGAGAATCATATTTGCTATTATTGGCTCAAACGAAGAGTTTCCGTCGAATACAAGCCTCAGGCAGCGGCCGCCGCTGAACGGTGCAGTGCTTTTTCCATCCGGAAAAATGAGCTTGCGGCCGATTTTTGTCTTTGGCCTGACAAATACATCCTCAACTCTCCCGACCTCTGCGACCTCGCTTTGATCCATGATAGCGACACGGGAGCATATCTCCTCAATGACGCTCATCTCGTGGGTTATGACGACAATCGTTATGCCGAAGCGCTTGTTTATATCCTTGAGCAGGGCGAGTATCGCCCGCGTTGTCGTCGGGTCAAGTGCGCTTGTTGCCTCGTCGCAGAGCAAAACCTTAGGATTGGTGGCAAGCGCACGCGCTATTGCCACGCGCTGCTTTTGTCCTCCAGACAGCTGTGCGGGAAAGGCGTTTTCCTTGTCCGGTATACCGACTATCTCCAACAGCTCGCGCGCCCTCTTTACACATTCCGCTTTCGGAATTCCTGCAATTTCAAGAGGAAAGCATATATTTTTGAGCGCCGTTTTCTGCATGAGGAGGTTGAACTGCTGAAATATCATCCCGATGTTTCTCCGCGCCGCCAAAAGCTCCTTTTCGGAAAGCGCCGTCAGCTCCTGGTTATCGACGAACACCTTTCCCGTGTTAGGGCGCTCCAGGAGATTAATGCAGCGGATGAGCGTTGACTTTCCGGCTCCCGAAAATCCGATTATCCCAAATATCTCTCCCTTTTCTATGTGCAGGCTCACATTTCTGCAAGCCTCCACATCTCCGTCCGAGCCGCGGAAGGTCTTGCTCACATTTTCTAAAATTATCATTTGTTCCTCTTCCAGTCTGTGCGGATTTCACCGCAAAAATAGCAACAAAAAAACCCGTCCTTGCAAAAGGACGAGCATCAATACCCGTGTTACCACCTTAATTCGCATAATCCTCGCGGAATATGCCTTGCCAAGTACGCACAAAAATGTGTTATACTCTGTCGCTGTAACGGGCGAACCCCGACACACTCTAAGCCTCTGCTTCGAATGTGCGGCTCCAAGACCATGTTCACATCTTCCTTGTTTGCCCACTTTCAGCGTGTGTGGGCTCTCTTTCAAAACGCGGAGGGGATGCTACTCTTCTCTTCATTGCCGTTTAATATATGCTGTTGTGAATGATTATAGCGGCATTGCACATTTTCGTCAACACTTTTTTTATTTTTTTACAAACTTTTTTTTATTTTTCGCCAAGCTCGGCCATTTTACGCACAATTTGAGCATATTTGGCACGCAGCCTCACGGAATTTTTTTGATGAGCGCTGTATTTTGCAGGCGATTTTGATTTTGACACTCTGTGACTTTGCGCAGCTCGCATTTTGATAATCCAATTTAAAACCTCCGCGCACCGACCGGAAGCCAGCGCGCGGAGGTTTACATTTATGCTCTTTGTCGTGCCGAGATTTTATCGCCGAGTTTGAGCATCAAAAACTTGCCGCTCGGAAATCGAAACATCAAAAAAATCACAGCTTCACATTTTGCAGCTTTATGAGCGTATTTATGAAAATTTCGCACGACTGTTTTGCGCGCTCTATTTTGAGAGCCTCGTTTTTCATGTGAACGGCGCCGACCCACTCGGGATCCTCTTTCTCCTGTCCGGGGAACTCGATTCCATAGGAGACGGCATTGTTCATCATGCGCGCATATGTGCCTCCGCTCATCACATACGGCTTTTCGTTGCTGTTTGTGACCTCGTTGTAAATGTCGCACAGAATCTTCACCGCGGTGTGTGTCGGCTCAAGGTAGAATGGACCGCTGTTGCAATCCACTTGCATGCTGAAGTCGTTTTCGCGGCACGCCTTGTCCACTCGTTTTTCCAGTTCATCCGGCGTTATGGCCGTCGGGTAGCGGCTGTTGACGTTGAGGACAAACGCACCGTCTCTCATCGAGAGCATGCCGCCAATCATCGTGAGCGGGGCAAAAATCCCATCGTCGCAGTTGATGTTGAGCTGCTTGCCGTCGTATGACTGCATAACCCGACACATGAATTCTGCGGCCTTTTGCTCCTTTTCAACGAGGACGCCGCTGTCGCGCAGGAATTTCATCAAGAGATAGTTGGCGTTTACAGAGCCGTATGGGTTGCCCGCATGAGCTGCCTTTCCGCTCGCCTCAACGACTGTGAGCTTGTCTTGCAGACAAACCTTTATATTCTCCGCCGACAGGGCTTTTTGGGAAAGAATTTCAAACTTGTCGCCGTCCAGCTTTGCTTTTGCAAAGTCGGAGACAACGTTTGTGGCGACTCCGCCGCAAAGCTCCCTCACTGTGCCGCAAAGCTTTTCCGATATGAGATTCGCCTCAAATATGCCCTTTTCGCCGTGTCCCACGGGAAAATCACTGTCCGGGGTAAATGAAAACAAAGGCTCGGTGCAGTGCTTGTTGTAGTATTCGATATCGCTCATTCCGCTTTCCTCGTCCAGCCCTATGATAATGCGGATTCCGTAGTTGAGGTCAATCTTGTTCTCTATAAGGTATTTCACCGCCCACGCGGCTATCACAAACGGGCCCTTGTCGTCGAGAGTGCCGCGCCCTACAAGGTAGCCGTCGCGCTCTGTCAGGTCATATGGCGGTGTATCCCAGCCGCCGCCCTCGGGGACAACGTCGACGTGCGCGACTATTGCGATAAATTTGTCATCTCTGCCATAGTGCGCATACGCGACCTTGCCGTCGCAGTCCGTGACCGCCATTCCGATTTCCTCGCAGAGCTTCATCGCCTCAAGCTTCACTCTGTGTACATCCTCGCCGTATGGCATACCGGGTTTTGGCGTGCCTTTCACGCTTTTTATGTCGACAAGGCGCTTTATATCTCTCTTTATGCCGTCGATGTTCTCCCCGACAAATGCTCTGATTTCGTTGTCCATTTTCATTTCCTCTTTTCTCTTAGCTGTGCACAATTCTTTTTTGAGTATAACATACCGCTCCTTATTTTTACAGTGGCGCAAAATATTTAAATAAAAAAAGCATGTGCGCATAACAAGCCTGTTTTATTTGACTTTACAAATTACGCGGTGTTTTTTTGTGCTTTGGTGTATAATGGTCATATGAAAAATTCTTACTTCAAAAAAAAGGAAATACTTATAATCGCGGCACTCGTGCTTGTCAGCGCCGCAGCAATACTGTGCTTTAAGCTGATTGGTGGGCGCGGCAACGTGGCCGTCGTCACCTATAACGGCGGCGAAGTCATGCGAATTGACCTCTCCAACGACGGCATTTACAGTGTCGATGCCGATTTGCCGGTGTCACTTGAGGTTTCCGACGGCAAAATTCACTTTATAAACTCGCAGTGTCCCGACAAGCTGTGCGAGGGTTTTGGGCTTATCGGAGAGGAATTTGAATATGCCGTGTGCATGCCTGCGCGTGTTTCCGTGCAAATAGTCAAAAACTGACACTTTTTAATGCCGATACCCTGCGCTTCTTTTGGAATAATAACGTGTATACACATGCATTGTGTTTCAAAAGGAGATTTTATATGGAAAAATTCAAGATCGCGCTGCTGTCGCTGCTCGCGCTGCTCGTTGTCGCGGCAGCCGTGTTTTTTGCGGCAAATCCAAGGGACAAAAACAAAAGCGCGTCCGATGGCTCCAAGCTCCCCTCGCCACAGGGTGAAATTGAGCAGGCCGAGCCGACCGACAATCTTCCTGTCACAGGCGCCGAGGACAGTCTGCCTGTACTGTCCAATCAAAAAATCGGTTGGGGCTGCGGCAACCATGTCAACGAAAGGAACCAGACGACGGATTCCGTGGACGCACAGATAAAATACGCGGACCTCGGCGCATATTTCGTGTTTCCCGATGCCGACAAGACAATATGCCTGACCTTTGATTTGGGCTATGAAAACGGCTATACCCCGGCCATCCTCGACGCGCTCGAGAATGCGGGCGTCAAGGGCACATTTTTCATCACCATGCAATATGTAAAGGAAGCCCCTGATATCGTGAGGCGCATTATCGCTGACGGACACACGCTCGCCAACCACTCCGTGCATCATCCGTCCATGCCGGGTATCAGCAGCGAAAAGGCTGCCGCTGAGGTGACCGTTCTGCACGACTATATCGAGAAGGAATTCGGCTATTCCATGAAGCTTTTCAGGTTCCCGATGGGCGAGTTCTCCGAGAATACGCTCTCGATTGTCAACTCATTGGGATATAAGAGCGTATTTTGGAGCTTTGCTTACCGCGACTGGCTCACGGATGCCCAGCCTGACCCCGCGTCATCTGTGACAAGGCTGGCAAAGGCCGCGCACCCCGGCGCGATTTACCTTTTGCACACCGTCTCGTCGACCAACGCCAAAATATTGCCCGAGCTTATAGAGCGTCTGCGCGCCGACGGCTATTCTTTTTCGCTCGTAACCACTCTTGCGGGGTTAGACCCACCTCTTGCAAAACCGCGCGGTGAAACTATACTAAACTGATTTTTCACAAAAACAAAGGCCTCAAATTTGCAGCAAACGGCAAATTTGAGGCCTTTTAGTTTTATTTAACACGCTTTAGCGCCGACTGCAAAAAACAGTGATGAAGCAGGCAGATATCACTGCTGCCAGGTGTTGTACTCAAACGGCAAAACCTCAGGCCCTGCCTCTTCGGCTTCTCCTGACAGCTCCTCACTTATCATCTTTTTAAGGCGCTGACGATATGTGTCGTCATAGCCCTCCATGACAGGTGTGACAGCGCTTGCGACATCGAGGAAGTGGTTTACATCACGTCCCTTTTCGCGCCCTTTTGCCGTGTGCATGTCATACGCATAATCGGGAACTTCAAATTTATAGCCCTTTGCGAAATCCTTGATTATTATGTTTTTGAGGCAGTCGGTCGAGCGCTCCTTGGAACATTTGCACAAATAGCGAATAGCGTGCAGAAAAAACAGCGGGCGGTCGCCGTCGTTGTAGGGGAATTTCTTTCGCATCTCGTCGAGACTGTTGATGAGCACGGGCGCCATCGTCTCCCCAAAACCGATGTCCTCCACGCTTATCGCGTTGAGCCTGCGCCACAGCTTGTCCTCAAACTGCTCGCTTGTGATGTACATTTCATAAGCTGCGCGACAGGCTATCTCTTCATTTCCCTTGCGGATGGATTTTTGAAGTGCCGAGACAAGCTCGTCGCCCGGTATTCCGTTGCGCGAGGTGATGTTTACCCATGGATCATAGGACATAAATTCTGACATCTGTTTTTCTTCCTTTTCTTTATTTTCTTTCCAGACCGACTTTTTTGCGAACTTTTTGAAGCGTGCGTTTTGCGATAAAGCCCGCTCGCTCGGCACCGTCTGACAATATCTCCTCAAGATACTGATTGTCCGAAACGAGGCGCCGATACTCCTCTTGAATCGGGCGCAGCGTGTCGGCCACTGATTCGCCGACGGCGAGCTTGAAGTCGCCATAGCCCCGCCCGTCAAATTCGCTCTCGATATCCCCAAAGCTCTTGCTTGTAAGCGCCGAGTAAATCGTCATGAGGTTGAGCACACCGGGCTTGTTCTCCGAGGCGCGCACCTCGCTTTCCGAATCGGTAACCGCGCGCTTGAATTTGCGAATTATATCGTCAGATGAATCTGTGAGCATGATTTTTGCGTTGACGTTCTCGTCCGATTTGCTCATTTTCGCATCCGGCTGCTGCAAGGACATCACGCGCGCGCCGACTTTTGGAAAATATCCCTCCGGTATGGTGAACACGTCTCCGTATATGCCGTTGAACCGCAGAGCAATATCACGCGCTATCTCGAGATGCTGCTTCTGGTCGGCACCGATAGGCACAAGATTTGTGTTGTAGAGAAGGATATCGGCCGCCATCAGGACGGGATATGTGAACAGGCCGCCGTTGATATTTTCCGGGTGTTTTTCCGATTTGTCCTTAAACTGCGTCATGCGCGACAGCTCGCCGAACTGCGTGTAGCATGAGAGTATCCACGACAGCTCCGCGTGCTCATGGACGTCACCTTGGATATACAAAATGGATCGTTTTGGGTCCACGCCGCAGGCTATCAGCATGGCCGCCGCTTCCTTTATCTGTCTGCGCAGCTCCGCCGGCTCGCGGCGAATTGTCAGCGAGTGCAAGTCGACCACACAGTATATGCAGTCATAGTCGTCTTGAAGCGCGCCCCAGTTGCGGACTGCTCCGAGATAATTTCCGAGTGTAAAGCCCCCAGTCGGCTGTATGCCGCTGAAAACGCGCGGTCTTGAAACTGAATCAGTCATCGTTTTCTTCTTTCTTTGCAATATTGCACAGTATTTTCACACCCTTGACGATGCTCTCGCCATCGGGGCCGGAATAGTTGAGGCGAAATGTGCTCTGCTGCTTGCAGCTGTCGCCGTAGAATGTATTTCCGGGCACAGCCGCAACCTTTTTTGTCATTGCATTTTTGCAAAACTCCACGGAATCGCGTCCGTCCTTGAGCGTGCACCAGATAAAAAGTCCGCCGTCGGGGGTCGTCCAGTCCAGCGTTGTGCAAGAAAACTTTTCAAGCGCGGCCAGCATAATGCGCGACTTTTGCTTGTACATTTCTCTTATCATCTTCACATGCGCGTCCAAATCGCAGCAGTTGAGGAACTTGTGACAAATCATCTGATTGAGCACAGGCGTGTGCACATCGTTGGTCTGCTTTATTATCGCGGCCTTTGCGATTATACCGCTGTTTGCCACCATAAAGCCGACGCGCAGACCGGGCGCCAGTATCTTGCTCATGGAGCCGCAGTATATAACTCTTCCGTCGGTGTCCATGCTCTTGATTGTCGGGATGGGAAGCCGCGCATAGCGCAGATCTCCGTATGGGTTGTCCTCAACTACTATGAGGTCATATTTCCTTGCAAGGAAAAGAATGCATCGGCGCGTCTCGAGAGAAGAGGTCAGACCTGTCGGATTGTTGAAGGTCGGAATTGTGTAAATTATCTTTGGGTTCTTTGCATTTTTTATTGTTTGCTCCAGCAAGTCGAGATCCATTCCATCGCGCAGCAGCTCCACTTGCTGTATTGTGGCGCCGTTGGCTTTAAAGGCATTGAGCGCGCCGACGAAGCTCGGACCCTCTGCGATAACTGTGTCCCCGTCGTTCAAAAAAAGCTTTGCCGCTATGTCTATCGCCTGCTGTGCCCCGGCGGTGACTATCAAATCGTCGCCATCTCCCATGGAACCGTACCTGTCTCTTGCGAGTACACGAAAATCCTCTCTCAGCGGCGCATAGCCCTCTGTCACACCGTATTGAAGCGCTTCCACGGGATTTTCCGCCATTATCTCCTTGATGAAGCCCTCGATTTCCCTCATCGGAAAGCTCTCGGGCGACGGGTTTCCGAGCGAGAGCTGAATCATCTCTTTGTTGGAGGATGATTTCATGATTTCTCTTATCGCCGACGGTTGAACACCCGACATTTTTCTCGCAAAGCTGTATTCCATTCGCACTCGCCTCATTTTTGTGTTTGTATTGTAGCAATCTTCTGTCGATTAGAGTTTACTTCTGACTTTTTATTTTGCGCGGTCCCTAAGAGAGGTTTCAAGGTCAAAGGCTTTTATTGTCAGGGACTAAGGGGACGTTTCGAATGCGTCCCCTTTTGCCCCCGACACCCCCGCAACCCCTTGAC
>JAVVTQ010000027.1:0-19819 GCA_036653595.1 Oscillospiraceae bacterium | reverse complement strand
CAGACAATGCGCTCAAGGTTATGGTGGACGAAGCCTATGAGCTTGTCTATGGCAAGCGACGCGAAAGCTGCAAAAGGAGATAGCGCAGCAGAAAGCCTAAGCTCTCGCGATGAGCGAAATTTACCATGAGCGGGCGCAGGACCTCATCGCCTGCGCGCAGATTTTCTCAAAAAAGCGCACCAAAACGTCAAAAAGACATATTTTTCGCTAAACATGCACAATTTTCGCACAAATTCGTTATTCCATTGAAAAATGCCGAATAAAGTGTATACTGATAATATATATAAAATTATTTAGCGCTGCAAAGAGTTATCATGGCTTTTGAATAAAAAGGCATGGACAGCTCCGGGCAGCAGGCTCTCTTTAGACCCTCGCAGACAAATTGACCGGCGACGAAAAGCTTCTATCGAAAACAGGCGAAAAGGACTAAAAATGTGAATATGAAGAAAAATAATGCGATCAATCTTGGTTTTTTGTTTGCGGTACTTGCGGTGATTTCCGTATCTGTATATGCGGCGGGCGCGTATCAAAAAATCAAACCTCAAGAAGAGAGCACGGCAATAGACTTCTCAGACGGTTGGACATACAGCGAGGTGTCAGACCCGACTGACAGTCAAACGCCAAAAAAAGAAGACAATTCTGTCAAAAAGAGGTATATCCTGTCAAAGAAGCTGCCCGACACGCTTCCGCAGGATGCGATTATGCACCTGCAAATAAACCACAATGCAGTAAAAGCATATGTGAGCGGTGTCAGAATTCCCGTCGAGGGTGTGTTGGAGGACGGCGTCTTTGGAATCAGATACCCGGAGCTATATGCGACCGTCTCTCTGAAGCAGGCATATGCAGGCCATCTGATAACGCTTGATGTTGAAGATGAAAGCGGAAACTCGGGCATAGACATAGGGAATATTAGAATAATTAGCCGCAATGAGCTGACGGTTTCGTTTGTCAAGGAAAAAACTGTGCAGTGTATCCTGTTTGTTATGTTGGTCACGATTGCTGTGCTGCTCTTTGCCGCCGAAATAAAGTTTCATGGGCAATATTCCGACATCGGTGAAGACACCTTCAGATATCTCAAATGGTTTATTCTCATAGCCGCCATTTGGGTTTTGTTTGACAGCAAGATACTGGGTGTTATTTATGGATACAATGACTTTCAATATCTGGCGTCCTTTTATTCCTTCATGCTTATGCCGATTCCCATGGCGCTGTTTATAGGCGAGATGTTTGACAACAAGAACAGGATATTCAAAATCATTGCTTGGCTTTTGATTGCCAACGTCTTGCTCAATATCGTGCTTTTGATGTTCGGGGTGATTCATTCGCTCTCACAGACGCTCCCAATAGTCCATGTGCTCATCATTGTGCTTGCCTGCGTGACCTTTTACATGAGCATCTACAACTATGTAAAGTACGAAAGCCCCGGAACACACGAGATGATAATCGGAATGCTGCTATTTGCGATGATGGCGCTAATTGCACTGATACTGTTTTACTTTGGCAAAAGTGACTATTACTCTCTTGCCTTTGCGGCGGGGCAGCTGCTGCTCATCATTTTCCTCAGCTTGGGTGTTATAAAAAAGATGATTTCGGTGACGAAATTTGCCATGAAGAGCGAGGAGAACGAGATGAAATCGCTCAAGGCGCAAAACAGCTTGCTGGTGAGTCAAATCAACACGCATTTTTTCTATCATGTGCTCAGCTCTATAAGGACGCTCATCAAGGTAGACCCGGACGCCGCGTACAAGATGCTGGGCGACTTTTCGAAATATTTGAGGTATAAGACTGACAGCAATTCTCAAAAGAACGATCTTGTAAAATTCAGCGACGAATTGAAACAGATAAAGACCTATGCGGATCTCAAAAAGGTGCTGCTCGGTGACCGGCTTAAGGTAATTTATGAGATAGAAACTTCGGATTTTTACATACCGGTGCTCTCGGTGCAGCCGCTTGTCGAAAATGCGATTAAGCACGGAATTGAGAAAAAGCAAAACGGCGGTACAGTCCGCATATCGGTCGGCGACGAGAAGGATTTTTACAAGGTCACGGTCGAGGACGACGGTGTCGGGTTTGACACAAAGCTTGTCAAGGACAGAGAGGCGATTTCCGTCAGCCAGAACAATATAAAGGAAAGGCTCTCCTACTATGGCGACAACAACATAAAAATCGTCAGCACGCCAAACAAGGGGACAAGGGTGACGCTCACCTTTGTGAAAGAAATGAAGCCCGATGCCGACGATGGCATTAGTTAAGAGCGGCATTGGTCTGATGGGGACAGTTTGGCGGACATAGAATCAAGAAATATCGCGCATTGCACATGACTGAGGGGCTTTTTTGTCAAGCGGCTCATTTGGCGAAAGCACTTTTGAAGTAGGCGACTTTACAGATTAAACCGAATTGCTTTTGTGCAAAAGCACATAAAAACAAAAAAGGTAAAACAAAAAGCTTTCAATGTGTTCGCACATTGAAAGCTTTTTTTCGCAAAAGAAAAGTTCAAACCGTCACGGCACCGCCTAAAGCCGACGCTTCATAGCGCTGCTTTTTTTCGCTCAAGCTGTATACGGCCGTGCTGCTCCACGTGTAGTCGCTCATGAATTCTCCCTGAAACTCACATACTGCTTTTGGGTCATCGTTTAAAAAATCATAATAATCGCTGTCTATGGCCGACTTATTTATATAACAGGAGCCGCGATTTCTGAAAATAACCTCGTCACAGCCATACTGCTTTAGAGTGTCGACGAGTGATTTCAAAGCGGTTCGAAACTTGCTGCAATCACCGGGTGCGCCGTTATAGTCCTCCCACAGCTTGTCGATTATCTCTTCAATTGACACGGGCGCGCCCTGACGGAAAACGCACAGAGCCAAAATTTCCTTTGCTTTTGCCGACTTAAACGCCACGGGATTCCCATCGATAAAAATGTCAAAGCGGCCAAAGGTTCTGCAGTACAGCCTCTTTTTCAAACGGCCTTTCAGCATGAAAGCAAGGGACAGAATATTCTCGATTTCCTCCTTGCCATAGGGCTTGAAAACTATGTAGTCTGCCTTTTTGCGAATTGCCTGCACGGCATAGTCGGAGTGCGCGGTCACAAATACTATGATGATTTCAGCATAGAGCTTTCTCAACTCGTCGCATAGCTCAAAGCCGTTCATTTCAGGCAGGTCGATATCGAGCAGCGCAAACTCAACGGTGTTTCTGCGGGCATATTCCAATGCGTCGGATGGGAGAGTAAACTTGCCGACAAGCTGAATGTCGGGCATTGTGCCGCATTCGATTTCGAAGCCTCTCATTCCGAGAATGTCATCGTCCACAATAATTGTCTTCATGTCATCGACTCCTATTCCTAAAAAATACCGGACAGAAAGGCTCCGCAGAGCGATAGAACTATGCAAGTGCCGACAAGCGGCAGACGCAGCAAAAATCACAATTATGACATGCTGTTTTTCGAAAAAACAGCAAGAAAAGCCGTGCGCCGGGAAAATGAGAGAGACGAGCTGTCTATAATAATATCATACTCTTTTGCCTTGAGAGCAACGCTCAAAAGCGCAAAAGAGCTTCACGGTGCGTTGTCGGGGGTTCCTGTGAGAGGCATTGAGGGCAAAATCGGAAGCGCTTCAAAATGAATCGCAAATTTGTCCTCGGCCTTATTCTTATCAAAATACTTTTTTATGCGGCCTGAAATGCTCGACAGCTGCCCCGCTGTGACTGCTTCGAATATGACAAGAAACCGCGAGGTGTCATAAAGAGAAAAAATATCGCTCTGTCTAAGAGAAAAGGCGATTGCCTCGCCGAGCATGCGTATGTGCGCAGAATCGGTTTGGATGCGGGTGGGGTCATCGGCCGGAAGACTTTGATTCTCGATGTAAAACAGAGCGAGAAAGGCGTCCGCAGGGTGGCGGTACAGGCGGCGCGCGAGCATGTGGTACATGCTGCAAAACACCTCGAAGACGCAATAGTAGGAATAGCCGAAGTTGTACTTCTCGGAGATGATATTTCGCATCTCAAGCAGAGTGTCTGTCGGGGCGGCACCGGTATAGGACTCGTCATATATCGGCGAAAATTTTAAAGACGGTGAATTTGTAAGCGGGGTGTGAAAGATATCCCTCGACAAGGAATACCGACGACTTGCCTCTGAAAAATTTTCCATCGAAACAAATGCATTTACAAGGTAAACATGAAAAAGCTCTTCATACGTCTGGACGGATATAGCCCTTTGGCACAGAGAAACGACTCCCGAAAAGTCGCCGCGTTGATTTTGAAGCTCAACAATATCCTGCACTATGCGGCGAAAGAGCATGTTGTAGCGCGTGAATGATTCCTGCGCCCAAGGCTCATTCTGATTTTTAGCCAGCACGCTTCCGTCAAAAACCTCAAATGCCTGCATCAGCAGCTTCAGCTTTTTTTGCGGCAAGCCTGCCGCATTTGCCAAGCGGTATTTAAGCTCAAAATATTCGATGTCAAGATAGTACGGATACTTGCAGTTAAAGGCATAGCCGCCATCCTCTTGCAATATGACGTCGCCGCCGCTGCATCCCAGCAGATCCAGCTGTTTTCTCAGCCTAAAAACCAGCGCTTTCAGAGAGTTTGGCGGGTTTGATATTTCTGCGTTTGGCCATAAAATGTCAATCAATTCATTTTGCGGCACAAAATGACCGCGCCGCAAAATGAGATATTGCATGAGAAGCCACAGCTTGTGGGAGGGTGAGTCGGTGCTGCTGACCCTGTTGTCGCCGAGGGCAAGTGAAAAATCGCCAAACATATGTATTTCGAGAATTTGCTTATTTTTCATAAAACACAAGAACCTTCCGCGAGATTTGGAAGTGCGCGCTTCGTTTTAATATATTGTATCACAAATGCTGCCGCGAAGCGACAGGAAGCGCGATTTCAAAAACTGACGCTATATTGTCGGGCTAGTGCAGCAAAGGCTGTAATTTTTTCACTGCGCCGAGACAAGGGAGCATCTTTCAAAAAAGCGCGCCGATGATTTTGGATGACACATGCAAAAAGACAGACGCAAGTAGTGCGCAGTGAAGCTTTCCAAAAAAGACAAAAATTTGCCCCAAATGCCGTAATATAACAAAATATGTCAGAATAATTTATCGAAATTTGAAAGATTGACGGTTCGTTGACGCTTCTGTGACGGTTCAAAGACAGTTAGGCTGGTAGAATAGAGACATCGAATAGGGATAAAAAAAGAAAGCCTACATTATCAAGCTTACTGAAGGTGCCTGTGGCATTCAATCGGCGCACGAAACTTGATAGCGTGCGCAATTTTTTTCACTCTTCGGTTATACCAAATAACCGACCGACAAAGATGATGGCCGCTTTGGGGATAACGGATATTGTATTTGAAAAGACAGACGATGAATTTTATGTCATGGCGGTTGTGCAAAAAACCTGACGGCAAAGACAGGTGGCCGCTGCAAAGCGACACGACCTTGATTTTATGGCATATCGGTTATACGAAGTAACCGACCGGCAAAAAAAACTAAAAAAATCGTTGTCGCCACTTCTTATTTGCACATTATAAACCAAAAGACCTTTGTGGAGGCGGCAACAACCACAGCGATAAATAGAAACCTTTAGATTTCACCAGGAGGATTAACCCATGAAAAAAATGAAAATGAGTTACATATTCAGAAAGGTATTTTCGCTGCTGCTTTGTGTGGCGGTGATTTGCAGCTTGTTTTCCGGATATGCAGGTGTGGTCAGAGCGGCTGTCGTAGAGGCTGTGGAAAAAGCAGCCGTCGAGCCGGAAAAGCCGATATATACAGCGCAGCAGCTGACTCTTACAAAGGGTCAGAATCCATATGACCTAAACCGCGGCATCACATTTGACGCGACAAAATATGCGCTTAGCGCAACCGATAACGGCGGCTTCGATATAAACACGGTGGGCGACTACACGGTTTCCTATGAGCTGGCGCCTATTTCAGCCGACGCTTTAGCGCCTGCCGCCGACAGTGCACAGCCTGCTTTGGCAAATACAGCTTTCACGCGTGTTGTCAGTGTCACAGACATCAAAAAAATCGATATTACATTTAAAATAGATTCGGCGAGTCTCAGCGGAAGAGCCGTCACATTTGCAGACGGCAAATCCGAAGTGATTTTGCAAGTAGAAGAAAACGCGATGCTTTTGGCCGGTCAGCTTCCCAAAATCATAGAAACCGGTTCGCAGGAGCTTGTTTTTGTGGCGGGCTGGAGGAATGAAACGAGCGGAATGACATATTCGTCCGACGCGATGACAAAGACAAAGTTTATGGCAAACGAGACATTTTTCGCCGTCGCAGAGCCTGCGACGTTTCGTGTGTGCACATGCGGCAACGGCGACCAATCCGAGGTGCACCTTTCAGCGTGCGCTCTTTTGCAGCAGCCCGCAAACGTCGAGGTCTATGCGGCAAAGGCTCGCGGCGAAGAAGCTGCGCCTGCGCCGGTGATGTCTCCGCGCATGGGCAGAGCGGCGGCAGTTCCCACAAACATCAATGTTCCAAAAGGCATTTTTTATGTTTCACCCAACCCGACACAGAAAACCGACGGTACATATGCATGGTATGACACCTTTGCAGAGGCCATTGCGGCGATTAAAAGATCAAACGGCGCGGCAATTGATTACAGAATAATTCTCTGCGTAGACGGGCAAGTAATTTCAGACGCCGACACGGCAAAAGGCTCAGCGCTTAACACACTCACAGGATATGCCAAGAGTCTCACCATAAGCTCCAGCTGGGGCGACCCCGCAGGAGCCGACACGCTCTGGGACCGCGTTCCGACAAGCTGGGTTCCCGGAAAGACGAGCCTCAATATAAACGGCGCACCCGCAGACGCGGGTACCATCAATTTTCCGAAAAAGGTGTATCTCGGAGTGCCCACAACCTTCCGCAACATAAAAATGGGCAAAAGCTTTTTGATCAATGCCTGCTGTAACAAGGTGGTTATGGGCGAGGGCATTGAAAATGCGGCGGGCACATGTATGGATCTGTTCGGAAAAGCGGCAGAAGCTTACGGTACAACTATCTATAACGGAAATTCGGATATTGAGATTTTTTCCGGCAAATACAACCGAGTAAGCGGAGGATATGAGGTTTCTCCGAAAGGTGTAGTAACGGGAAATAAATCGGTCAAAATCTATGGCGGTATATTTGAGACTGCTTCGACTGACAAAATCATAAATTCAGAAACAAATTCTCCCGGTACCAACGTATTATATGAAAAAAATCAGGTTTTGGCGGACTCATTAAACGACTGGTATGGTGGTAATCCTCCCGATGGAACAGGAACGGCAAGCATATTGGTTCAGCCGATGGAAAAACTGACATTTGTTGCACCCCCCGCAATTATCATCAGCGACTATGCAAGCTCTAAAGCTGCTGTGGGACAAGCGGACAGGATAACTCTCGACACAAGGTACTATAAGGCGGCTATAGATATGGGCAAAACGGTCATAGCCACCGCAATACAAAATCAAAGTGAATCAAGTTATGGAATCCGCAACGAGGTTGTCATCGATATAAATGCCCCCGGCGTAACGCTCAAAGAGATATGGGGCCGCGGCGCTGACCCCCGCTTTAACAGAGTTTACAAAACCACTATCAATCTCAATGATATCGGCTCTGTGACCGGCTACATAACCGGCGTCAACAACTCGCAGATGACAAGCTATGCTGCCAACGGCTACTCCATTCTCAATGTCAATAAAACCATCAATGTGGAGGGTGTTCGGTGGTTCTCCGACGTCAATATTGCGAGCGATGTCAACCTGTATACAAATAAGCTGCAAATGGTGGGTAATGGAACCGAAAACTACAATACCCCATGGGTGCAGACTAAAGTGAACGCTAGTTTCGATGCTGCAAATAAATTTTCAAATTTGACAATCAATAATAATGGCGCGGTGAATGTACTGCAAGGCGGGGCTAGCTGCATGCTCGGCGATGTCACCGGTGCCGGAACAGGACGCCTGTCACTCACGTGCGATTCATATTCAAAAGCAGGCACACCCGCAGGCGGAATTCTCTTCGGAAAAATTACCGGCAGCCAGCTTAGAATCACCGTAACGCCAAACTCGGCTCCGATAGCGGCAAATGACAAATATGCATTTCTCTATGTCGGCCGTAATTTAGTTTCTAATGGCATTCAGGCCAGAATACTACCGCTGACCAAGTATAGTACTTTCCCCGGTTTCAGCGCAGGCACGGTATACAGACCTTCGGGAAAAGGAGCCGGAATTAATGATTATTCGCTTGCACTCGTACCGACGCCAAGCAGTCCGATTATTCTGTCATGGGATTGGCCAAATGCGGTTGCAGAGCATGCCACAATAAAGGATGCGGTTGCAGGAATTGTGAAGCACAAACCCGGGATTGTTGCAAAAATTAGGATAGCAAGGCCATACAGTGCAACACAAGAGGATTTGGACGCTCTCAGGTCACTGACGACTGCCGATTGTTCAGGACTGATTATTACAGGCTGGGACAAGGACAACGGCTGGAATATTAAGGGCGACGGCTTCCTGTCCACACCAAACGGCGAGACGGCCAATGTAGACAAGGATGAGGTCGGCGAAACCGCGGGAAGTGCAACACCGCACAAAAACACTGCGCCGCAAGACGCAGCCAGTCTGACGCTGCCGACCGTGGGCTATGGCTATATATGCTTTAACTATAATGTGCCGACAACTATCAGAAATATCAGTATAAGAACGATATCTGCAAAGCCCGATTATATAGATATCAAGGCAAACGGAAACAGAGCGCAGATAGGACCCGGACTGCAGACTTCGAATGTGGAATATTTTCAGGTTTACGGAGGAAAAGCAGAGAGCGTAGCGAGCGGTGCCTTACATGCCGCCAACTATGACACGGATGTTGTCATCTACAATGGCACATACCGCGCAGTTATGGCAGATGTGTATACGGCCAATTACGAGTTCCTAAACAGCGGAAACACAAAGCTCACAATTTACGGCGGAACCTTCGGGGTGGGCGATAATCCGGCACACAATATCATCTGCAACGTGTTGGGCTTAAATGACACTAATTCCACAGCTCCGCACGGAGTCGGACTGAATGGCTCAAGCACAATCAGCATCTACCCCTCGGCGGGCTATGATTTTAATCTAAACGGCAGCCTTGTAATCGGACAGGCATATGGCAACGCCGTGAGCCATGGAACTACAACCATAAACATCAAAAACCCGGACGGAACGGTGTTTGAACATTTCCCGAAGGTTGCCCCGCTGCATACCACAAATGCCATGCATAAAGGCGATTTTGTAGTAAATATAGGCGCTCCCAACTGCACATTTGGCACGCTGTCGGCTTCAAACATCAAGCCGGAAGGTCCGCTCGTATATGCCTACGATGGGCAGGCCAAAAAATCCGATGTAAATGTTCTTTCAGCGAAAGCTATCGATATGATTTTCGGCTTCGGAATTCCCGAGAGCAACTGTGTAACCCCGAACTTAAGACCTACCACAATATTTTTTAAAGACGGCTGCAATACAGAAGTCAAATCCAAGCTCTATAACTGGAATTCATTGGTTGTAGAAAACGCAAAGGTAAACTTCAAGGGAAACAGCGGGTCATTTTACAGCCATTCAGATGGAACCGGGGTCCCAAAAGGAGTTATTTGGTTTAGGAACGCAAATTCCTTGCTTTCGCTCGAAAAGCCTCAGACGAGAATCGGAGTGGGAATGATCCTGACACGCGAATCCGGCGGCGCAGCAAAAGCTAACGGAGCAACGCTGCTTGTGAACGGAACACCCACGACTGCGGGACTTCTGATTAATCAAAACGGAAACTCAGTAAATCGTGGGGACACCGCTTCGTTGAGAACCACAAATATCGGGTTGGTTGCCGGGGTTGCACCGCAGAACGGAACAAAGCTTTTGCAATATGCGAACAAAGCACAAGCGATACCCTCCGACTACACAAAGCACGCTTCTATTTCTTCTTCGATTGTGAAAGGCAACGCCGACGCGCCGCTAAACGGCCAGGGCTTTGTGTATCTGAACCCGCAAGGCAGCGTACGCGTATACCCCGCACCGCAAAACGGCAATCCCGGCGCTGCACAGATGCGCTATACCGACTACATAACGCTCTATGACGCGCTGCTCGACATGGAAAAATACCCTGCGCCGACAGGCAAAAAATACACGGTAAACTTTTTCAAGGATTACACGCTCGGAATGCACGATGCTTCCGGCGCAATTGCCGCGACGGGAAATGACGATCTTGCAAAGCTCAGAAGCTTTAACAGAGCGGGTGTCGATACCATCGTTTTCTCGAGCATAGACCAGAAAAAGCCCGAGCTGCTCAGCGAGAGCGACATGAACAAGCTCACAACGGTCGACATTCAGGGCAATAAACCTTTGGAGCTGTCAGCAAGCAGCACAGAGCTTCAAAACGCAGACCCAAAAAAGAATCAGGGCATAATTTTTGAGAGCTTCAAGTTCGGAAAAAGCATCTCAATCGTGGCGGCAAGCGGGTCGGCGATGACCCTTGGCGCTTATGGAGCGGCAAACGGCCAACCGGGCAGCGTCCGAATGGACAACACGGCATTTTATGCGTACGGCGGAACACACACTTCGGGTCATGCTCCCAGCGCAAGGGTTGTTGTAAACAGCGGCACTTACCAGCGTATAAGCACTACGAGGGCAGACGGCTCGAGCGCTGACGCCGTTAAAGTAGCGGTGACAGGAAGTTCTACAATTGACATAAACGGTGGGCAGGTCAATTTCCTAGCCGGAACACATGCAGACGCAAAGAGCACAATAAATGTCAACGCACCGCTCACAGTCAAAGATATTTGGGACTTTGACCAGCTCAACGTCAATAAAAATCTTGTCGTTACGGTGAACCTATGGGGCAACTACACTGCGGGATGCGACGGAAACCTGACGCTTGCCCCGAACACCGTGCTGGATTTACAGTGCACAGAAAAAATGCAAGTCAAAGATTTGACAGCGGGCAACAATGCGACAATTTTCATACCAAAAGACGGAGCCGCCACCAAACCGCTTGACGTGCTGGGTACCTACACAAGCACAGGCACGCTGATTACAGACGTAAAGAACATCAACAAGCGCGCCGAGGGCGACAACCTGATTGTCTTTGCCGCGGCAAGACCGGCAAAGACAGGCTTTGCCAGTGCGAGCATGGCGATTGAAGACAGCACCACGGAGATAGCAGGCAGTATGGTTATCCAATACGGCCTGCCCAACAACCCCGCAACAAGGCTTGTATGGGTAGAGATGGCGGATTCGGAGCGCAGCGGAAGCGTTGTAAAAACACTGTACTTTGACAGCCTAAACTATAAAACTGCGGATCAAAATACAGACGGCGAGCCGGTAAAGGGGCTGTATGTGCTGACAAAAGAGCAGTATGATGCGTTTGTTGCAAATCCGAAAACAATGGCGCAGATGACGGCGGCAGACTATACGGCAATGACAAATACGCATGACAGCGCGCAGCGAAACAAGGTGGCCGACGGAATCGGAACAGGGTTCCACACTCACTACTACAGCATGGTGCCATCGGTGACAATTGACCCAACAAAAACCTATTATGTGCTCACATATGCGGGACAGGGCGGAGCAGAGGCTTATGCCACAGGAATGATAGATGTCCATGCACCCGATGTTGCTTTGATTGAGCGCAACCCGGTCGCGGTCAGGGGCGCAGGAAGCGGCGACACAAGACCTCTGACAATCAACCTCAACGTCAAAGACTTCAATACCGGTGTTGCCCCTTATGTTTCGAGCAATATCTACAGAATCGGATGGTCAGCCACATCGGTGACAGGTGCAACAGAGCCGGACTTGACGGCGATGTTCCCTAACGGCGCCTATACTCAAGTGCCAAGTCCGATAGGAGTCTGGACATTAAAGGATACACAGGTCTATGCCAACGGAGTTCCCGAGCAGATATACTCATTCACGGTGACGGCGGCACAGGCAAAGTCATTGCCGAAACTGTACTTATTTGTGCAGGACATGGTCGGAAACACCAAGGAAATCGAGATTGTTCCCGATTGGCAGCTGACAGCCGAGATAACCTATAAACCCGGGATGGCAGACACCACAGCGGTTTTGGGAGCTGATGTATTTGAATCGAACAAGGCCATTGACAGTGAGACGGCCGTACAAAAATGCCCCGACACCTTTGTTCCTCCAAACAACTATGCGTTTGCCGGCTGGAAGGTGACTGTAGGCGCAGCGGGAGAGATGGGAAAAACATATTTCCCCGTGTCAGGCAAATTCACGATAACGCAAGACACGGAGCTGACGGCACAATGGCTGCCCGACACAAACGCAGACAAGGTTCCGGACGAATGGCAGCAGACGATTGAGTTTGCGGTGTTTAACACAGATACCGCCATGGGCGGCCTCAACGGCACCGTCATAAAGAGCGTGCAAATCTCCATCCCGCAGCTGAATGCGGACGGCACCTACACCAACAGCTTCGACCCTGCGGCAGCAACAAAAAAAGTCACGCTGCTGGCAGGAAATATACCGGTGCCGACGGCTGAAGACGGCAATGAGTTCACAATGTGGACAAGGGAGGGCGCAGACACGACCGCTGTGACGCCCGAGAACACAATAGTCACCGTCTCGGCCACAACAGTTAAGTTTTTTGCACACTTCAAATCCTCGGCGCTGGGCAATCCGTTTATACTGCAAACGGCGGTCACACACACCGTCGCCCCGATGCAGGGAGCGGCGGCAACGGAAAAGAAACTTGATTTTGACATGGGCATCAAAACTGACATGCCCATAGATATGACAAAAAACACAAAGATTGTCAAAGCGTTTATCTCCAAAGAACCAACTTGGATGTTTGGCGCAGCAGAACCTATCGACGCCTTGCAAATTACACTCACAACACCAAATGCAAACGCGACAACAGGTTCTTTGACCACAAGCCTCTCCGGCGACACGTGGTACGCTTATGTGGTGACAAACGGGGACAGGACAGAGCGAATCACCCTCGACACCCACGCGCCGGAATCAACCGGAGTTTCAGTAGCGGGCGGGACAATCGTCAAGCAAAATGAGACGGCGGAGCACGCGCCCGCACCGGGAGAAACCGCGACCACAAGCATGGCGATTTCAATCCTGCTGAGCGATGTCGAAAAGACAGGAGCAACAGGCGGGTATACGGCATCGGGCCTCAACAAAGCCGGCTGGAGCAGAACCAAGCTGACTGCGGCGCAGAAGCTGGCACTGTGCGATTTGAATGGGTTCATCACCGCAAACGGACTTGCGGAGGTGTTCCCCGACAATGCAAACAGTGTAACCATACAGCTGGATGCACCTGCGGCAAATGACACAATATTCCTCTACACAAGGGATATGCTCGGCAACATGGTTGAGCAAGAAGTGAGTTTCGCGCCCGTGTACAACGTTTCGGTGCCGACATGGATAGGACTGGTGGCGGTGCAGGGAATGACGGACAGGCTGATAAACCCGACAAAAGGATGCTATATTGTCAACAACAGCACGATTCCGGTAAAGGCGACTATCACGGGCTTTGCGCCGTCAACAGGAGCGGCAAACCTGCTCACGCTGGTGGACAAAGCGACGCCCGCAGCAAATGAAATGAACCTCAAAATCCTGGAAAAGGACTCTACTCTCGGCTTTTTGGAGACTTCGGTATCGAAAATCGGCACCACACCGCTGGAGCTGGGCGTTATGCCGGCGACAGGTGCAGGACCACATGGTGTCGGATTCCAATTCGCGGCTACCTACGACCCGCAAATAGCTCTCAGACTCAACGATTGGGATATGTTCACGATGACTTACCTGTTTGAAATCCAACCGTAAGAGTTGAAGTCAAAAAACTCCTCCAATGTGCAAAGCGCATTGGAGGACCAAAGGAGGTGACCGAAGCTGAGCGGGCTTTTGACAGATTCCGAAGAGGTAAACAAGTACAGAAAGAAAAAAAACAAAAAAAGGCTCATTTTAATCATTGCGGCGGTTCTTTTGGCGGCCACAGCCGTCGGGGTGATAATCGGACTTCGAATTATCAAGGCCAAGGACCACGAATCGGCACCGATAGTGGAGGGACAGCTGAGCGAGCAGGAAATTGCAGGCAAGCTTCAAGAACAAGTAGACTCAGGGATGTTCAACTGCGAAATAAACCCCGCGCCGACGTTTGAAACAGGAGACAGCGCAGGACTGCTGGCGATACGAAACGCCACTGCGAACAACAAGGACATGCTCGTCACAATCACTCTCGATGACACGGGCGAGACTGTCTACAAAAGCAAGGTGCTCAAGCCCGGAGAACAAATTATGAGAGACAGCCTTTCGGTCAAGCTTCCACAGGGCAAGTATCCCGCCACAGCTCTGGTAACGGTGCTAAAGCCGTCGACGGAAGACGATGTGGCAAAGCTCAAAATGGCGCTCAACATTATCATTAAGAAATGAAAAAAGCGCTCTAAAAACATAAAATGGCGGCACATAGCGCTGCTGTTTATAAACAAAAAAATATATTACATAAAAAAAGGAGCACTACTATGAAGAAAACGTTATCCTTCATTCTTGTCTTTGCCATGGTGATAGGAATGGCATTCCCGACATTTGCAGCCCCCGCGCGCGGCGGAAGCGAAACAACGGTCGGAGTTCAGGTGTACGACTATGACCCGGCAAACCTCGCAGGCTCTGTGAGCTTTGAGGTTCCTCTCTATATCACACTCGCAATAACCAAGGCTACGCCAACAGGCTGCAAGGTCATCGCGCCCACAACAACAAATGAAATGGCGTACTCTATCAAAAACACAGCGGTCGCAGGGGGAACACCAATTGCCGTAAAGTCAATGACGGTACAGCAGGCGCCCGCAGCCACATGGACACTCGTCAATGGTCTACCGACAGGAGCAAATGTTCTCCAGCTTAAGCTTGGCGCGGCAGCAATGCAGGTGACGCTTCCGGCAGTGTCCAACGCAACGCCGGTACCGGTTTCAGATGCCGGATTTGTAAACAACACAAAACCGCTTGCCGGTGCTGTGATAGCGGCAAATGCAAGTTTGGTGCTCGACGTTCTGCCCACAATTGACACTGCACAAAATTATCCGGCAGCGGCAGCGGCAGCGCAGTTTGTGCTGAAATACACTCTTAACCCCGTAGGCGCAAATGGAGAGTATCTGACAGCAAACTCCGTCAATTCCTACATCGGAAACGACAGGACAAAGGCAGGCTTCTAAGCCTAAGACATAAAGAGACAGAGACGCGGATCCTAAAAAAGGAGCCGGCGAAGTGCGCCGGCTCCGACACAAGGACAGCAACAATTTGCTTTCCTTGTGTCGGAGCCGCAGTACATCTAGTGGAGGAAAACACATTGGGTAAAAAACTGACGGATAAAGAGCGCGAATTAATTGAAAGACAGCTTTTGGAATATAAAAACAATGACAGACAGTCGCAGAGCGCCTACGGCTCACAAAACAGCCAAAAAAGCGATATGGATGAGCCGCTCGAGCAGAATCGAAATGATGCGGCGCATCCGCAAAGCTATCATTCCTACGAGGTCAAGGGCCAGCTCAAGCGCGAGCGCAGAGGCAAGCGGCTTAGGGTGATTTTGATAATTTTGATAGTGCTGCTTCTTCTCGGAGTAGGTGGCTGCTGCACTTGGAAATACTACCTCAGCCGAGATCCGCATGCCTTGGACACAGAGGCGCTGGAGGGCTCACTTCCGGGAAAAACCCAGAGTGAAATCGAAGCGGAGCTAAACAGAGTTGTGGAAGAGGGCAAGTTTAACATTGCCATGAGCTCGGTTGTGTCCATAGACGGTGAAAAGGGACGCGTCAACATAGAAAATGTGCCGGGAAACAGATACCTGATGCGCGTCGACATAGTTTATATCGACCCGAATACCGGAAAAGAGCTTGTAGTATACAAATCCGGCATAATTGAACCCGGTTTTTGCATAGGTGAGGCGACGATGGACGGCACACTTCCGCACGCGGGAGACGGCGACATGACGGCGTATGACGCGATTGCAACATTCCATGCGCTTGACCCCGAAACAAAGCGTGAGATGGGCTCGACACAGCTCAACATAGTGCTGGCATATAAAAATAAATAATTAACTGTTCGCCGGAGGAACTGATAAATGGCAAATATGTTTGAGAAAATGCCAAAGACAGACGGATATGAAATGAAATCAAGAACCGACACAAAGAAAAAGCAAAGAAAGCAGCGCAATATATTTATTTCGGTTGTGGCGGTGCTCATCATCATAATCGTAATTTTACTTTTGCTGCGCGGCTGTCAGGGAACGGAAACTGTGCTTTTGCGCGAAACGGCCGCACAAGCAGGTATCATGCCGGGAATGTCGGAGGCGGAGATAGCGGACAGACTCAACCGAATTGTCGATGAGTCAAAGGTGAACATAGCCATGAATTCCACACCCATTCTT
This sequence comes from Oscillospiraceae bacterium, assembly GCA_036653595.1. GTDB lineage: Bacteria > Bacillota > Clostridia > Oscillospirales > Ruminococcaceae > JAVVTQ01. Next base: position 3,406 of record JAVVTQ010000027.1, on the reverse strand, counting down.
AAGGATGGACTTTTGAGTGTCGCAATTGAAAACATACCCGGAAATAAGTATTCGTTCAAGGTCAAGGTTGTGATGGACGACGATGGCACTGTGCTTTTTGAAACAAATCTTATAGACCCGGGTTTTTATATCGAGGAGCTGAAAATCAAAGAAAAGCTCGAGCCGGGAGCTCATGACGCGACGGCGACCTTTACATGCTATGACCCAAAAAGCCTGAAAGAGGCGGGGTCCACAGGTCTAAAAATAGTGGTGCTTGTGCCGGGAACGGCAGAAGAGCCGAAAAAGGAGGGTGAATGATGAAACGGTTATTATCGGCAATGGCGGCAATTGTTGTGGTGCTTTGCATTTCCCAGACCGCGTTTGCCGCCACCGCGGTTAAGCCAACACCAACAGGCAATGAGATTAGCCCCGACGGTCACACAGATGTGATTATCTGGATAACAGACGGAAAAAACCTGCCAAATGTCAATGCTCTCAATCCGGTGCTGACGGTACAAGTCAGAGATGAGAGAGGAAACCTTATTCCCAACGCGACGGTAACGCTGCATCTTGTCAACCCAAACCTAAGCGGCGAGATAGTAGTAAAAAGCTCTGCCAAAAACAGGGTCACCCCTGTGAGCACAACGCCAAACAGCGGAGCTGCACCGATTGGCGATGAGATAACCTATGAGGTTTTCGGACCAAACAATCCACTTATTCAATATGAAATCAGGGCAACTGCGCCCGGTTTTAGCGGAGCGGTGTCAAATCCGTTTCAGATCAACTTCACCAGCACGGGCACAGTCCAAATTGTGCTGAAAAACCGCGTTGCAGACGATTTTGAAATAACCTACAGCGTCAGAAACGGCGATCAGGCATCGCTGGCATTCTCAAAAACCGACATCAAGCGCGGAAGTGAGATTGGAGCGGGAAACATCCCAAGGCTGATTCTCCCGCAGACCCCGAACAAATGGAAGCTTGACGGATATTATATAAACGGCGTAAAATACACGGCTGCCGAGCTGGCGGTCTATAAACCGACAGCCAACACACAGGTGGAAATACGCACATTCCCCGATGACAATGATGACAACAATGACGACCGCGGAGGAAGAGCGCGTTATAACGTGGATTTTCAGATGCGCGCCGGCGATTTGGGAACCCTCAACTTCACCCGCGCCACAGTAAACGGCGGTGATGCACTCACGGCCGCAAATGTGCCGACTGTCAGCGGACTTCCGACGGGGTGGAAGCTTGTCGGCTACAGCGTAAACGGACGGCTTTACAGCGCGGCTGATTTGGCGCTTATGGTCATCAATGGCGACATGATAGATGAAGTGCGGACGATGCCCGACGTGAACAACAACGGGATTGACGATCGCACCGAGACGGCGCCGCCGCCTGCAAAGGTTCCAAAAACGGGCGCGGAGGATGGCTATAAAATATACATCATCGGCTTCAGCGTCAGCTTGTTTTTATTGCTGATAACATTTATATTGCTGTTTTGCAAAAAATCGAGGAACGACAAAGAATCGAAAGTGAATAAAAAATAAAACTGTGTGCACGCCCTGAGGGTACTATGGCCATAAAAATAGAGCAAAAAAAGAAAAAGCCAAGACGATGGCCGATGCTTGTTATTTTTATTTGCGTTTGCTGCATGGGCTTTTTCGGATATAAAATTTTGTCAATCAGCAGCGAAGATAACCAAAACAAGCAGGTATACGAGCAGCTTTGGCAGGATGTTCTATTAAGGTCGACAGAAGAAAAGCAAAAGACAAACGAAGCCTATTCATCGCCAATCGACTTTGAAAGCCTCACGAAAACAAACGAAGATGCAGCTGCATGGCTTCGGTGTGAGGGCACACAGATAAATTTTCCGATTGTACAGGGAAATAACAACGAATACTATCTGCACCACTCTATCAAGGATGAATGGTCAGAAGCCGGCTGCATATTTTTGGACTATCGCAACAGTTTGAAATTTTCAGATATGCAGTCTGTGGTATTCGGGCACAATTTTTACAGAAAAGACCTGATGTTTACAAGTCTGCAAAACTACCAAAATCAGGAGTATTACGAGAAATTCCCCAAAATGTCGCTGTATACGCCCAATGCAGAATACGAGATTGAGCTTTTTTGCGGATATAGCATAGACGCAGAAAAATATGATCTCAAACTGAACTACGGCGATGCCGGCGAGTTTGAAAGCTTTTTGAAGGAAGCACAGGACAAGTCGGATTTTAAAAGCAAAGTGTCGCCTTCGAGCACTGATAGAATATTTACAATGTGTACCTGTTCAGTGACGGGAACTGATAGGAGATATTTGGTGCACGGCATTTTAAAACTGATAAACGGAGAGGAATGAAGCGGTTTGGAAGAGCACGGAAAAACAAAAGACACAAACGAAGAGACAAACAAAACCAAGGTGCGCTCTCGCTTCTTTAAAGTGATTTTTGGCGTACTGATATGCTGCAACATCGTCGCGCTTGCGTTTTTTATAATAATCTCATCCGAAAGAACCGGTGCAGATGTCGGCACAGCGAGGATGCTCGGCGCAGCAGAAAATGTGGCGTTCGTCGAGGAAACGGATAGGACAATATCGAAAGACATGCAGCACATCTCAATCAATGACGGGCCGCGGTTCACGCTCCCGCACGGAGAGGGAGATTTGAGAATTGAGATTTCAGAAAATTGCAGCTATTCGTACAGCTTGACATATTCGCTGGCCGAGACGGGCGAGACTGTTTTAAAGACAGGGCTGATTAATCCGGGCGAATATGTGATGAGCAAACGTCTGAATGCAGATCTTAAAGGCGGCGAATATGCCGTCATAGCATTGTTTACCGCGTATGACGCAAAGACGCAAAAGCCTGTCGGCGAGGCCGCGCAGGCAATGACCTTCTATGTTGACGAGTGATGCTTTGAAGTCTATACTAAAGTGGATATAGAACAGAATTCTCCGGAATTTTGCCGCTTTATGCGATTTGAAGCTATAAATATGCCGGCTTCCCATAAAAACCGCAATTACAGGGAGGATACTCGTCGATGAAAAAAAAGAACAAGCTTTTCACCTCCGCAATCTTCGGCTTTGACAAGGAAGAGGTTTTGCTTTATTTGAGCGACCTCATAAACGCCCACACGGCAAAAAAGGCAGAGCTGGAAAATGAGCTGGGCGAGCTCAAGGCAAATCTGGAAGCGGCGGTGCGGTCCTCGGTTGTGACGCAGTGTTCGTCAAGCTCCGAAAGCGGCAAGCAGGACGCAATGGCTGTCCAATTCCGACAGGTTAAGACTGCGCTTGACAGCGCGAGCGCGGAAAATGAGCAGCTGAAAAAAACATACTACGAACAGAATGCGCAGATGGTGCGGCTGCATGAGGAATACAAAAAGGCAGTGATGGCCGTGCGCTCATTTCAAAATGAGACAGAGC
>JAVVTQ010000026.1:0-21676 GCA_036653595.1 Oscillospiraceae bacterium | reverse complement strand
CCATGAATTTATTGTATTTTAACATTTCGAACTGTGCAGACCCCAATGTGGCAAAGGCCGATATTCTCGTCTTTTCGCCAAAGCTCTGCGCCGAAGACGAGCAAAAGCTCATCGCAGCCTTTGAGCATGGTCTTCACTTTTTGGTGCTGAGACAGCGCCCGGACGAATGCGCCGGATATTATGACCCACTCACACTCGACATTTCGTATGCGCAAAATGATAGCTTTGCAATTGACAAATCTCTTTTCATGCAGCTGGGAGGGCTCGATGTCCGATTTGGCTCTGCTGCTGCTTGCGACCTGCTCTGTCGCGCCAAGCTGGCCGGTTTTTCGCCGAAATACGCGCCCACTATATCCGTTTTGTCGAGCGGCAGCACCGTTTCTTTCTCTAAACGAGCCGTTGACACTCTCCTTTTGCGCGCGAGGTATTCGCGCGCAAAAGGCGTGCTTGATGGCATCAAATGTTTTTTAAAGGTCATAAAACACCCTGACTTGTATTCTTCAAAAGCAAGCGCAGCTATCGGATATTTCTTATCGCGGATTCCCTCTCTTCTTGCAGTGCTTTTCACTCGCAAATCCGCGTATAGGTCGGTCTGCCCCGACTTTCACGCTGAAAAATTCTGGTTTTCACGCGGTGTCATCTCCGCAAAGTCCCCAAATGAATTTCCGCTTGTCTCTCTTATTATGCGCACAAGAAACCGACCGTTGGTGTGTGAACGCTGCCTCGACTCGCTTCGCAACCAGACCTACCGCAATTTTGAAGTTGTTGTTGTTGAGGACGGAGATCCTCTGTGTGAAAGAATGATTCGCGAGAACTTTTCCGATTTGAAAATTACATATAAAGCGACTGTGCACAACCTCGGACGGGGAGGCGCGCTCAATCTTGGGCTTTCTCTTTGTGCCGGGAGCTTCATAAACATCATCGACGACGATGACTTTCTCATGCCGGAGCACCTCGAGCTTGCTTTGGGAACTCTTTGCGAATGCGGGCGGGAGATGGTCTTTTGCGACTCAATAGCGCTTCACGCAGACGGCCGCAAACAGCTTATGAGCTTTCCCAATATCGACCCCTACGAAATGGCTCGAACGTGTGTGACAGCCAGCTGCGGCGTTCTCTTTTCAAGAAAGCTGTACGATGAGCTCGGCGGCACGCAAAGCGAGCTTTTGGCCGATGAGGATTGGTATTTGTGGCTAAAATACATGACCGCCGACAGCTTCACGGTCTTGAAATATGCTACGAGCGCATTTACCGTTTTGGATGTGGAAGCCGAACAAAAACGCCTCACCTCATATGCCGGTTACTACGATATGCTGCTCGACAATCCGCTTCTCTCATACAGTGTCACGCGCAGTGTGCTCAACGGTTGGCTCAGGCAAACTCAAAACGGATTTGATTATCTGAAAACAATCGGACAATTTGAGCCTCACCTCTTGCGTGAAGCAGCGAAAATTACAGACCCGGACAAAGCCCAAAGAGTGTACTCTTCCCTTCTGGCGCAAGGAGACACCGACGAGACATTCACCGTAACCATGCGTCAGCTCAAGGAATTTTATGATGGTTTTGTCCTCAGCCTTGCGTCCGCAAAATAGAACCTCCGACGATGCCGAAGAAAAACGGCATAAAAAAAGACGAACCGCCGCTTGACACTTCGCTGTGCCTTGCGTCGGTTCGTTTTCTATTGTAGGTTTTTTTGTTTTCCGCCCTGCGCGTTGCCGGATTAAGAGCGCCCCACGTGCTTCGGCGTCTATTGTTCTCCTCGCGCTTTTGGCGTTTTGACATCTTTTCGAATTCCACGAATCTTTTCATGACACCACCTCTTTCGCAATGTCATTGTATCCAAAAGTGTGTGTTTTTGCAATTAACAAATAATTACAATGCGTGTCAATCGCTTTTCAAGTCACATTCGTGCATCTGTTATTTTCAGGCCTTGATCTTTCGGCATTCGAGATAATAGCGCTTGTCGCGCGCACAGCCGATTGAAAAGCTTTTGCGGACATATGCCCCGTCGCGCCGCACGGTGTCAAATAGGCCGCCCTTGTCAAACGGCGGCATGATTATTGCGAGGCGGTCGGGCGCAGCGCACAGAGCTTCGCATTCCTCGCTGCCGTGTATGTATTCAAGCTCCGCTTGAGGGTTATTTGCCAGCCACTCGTCCAAAAGCGGCTGCAATTCTTGCAGCTCGGGTGGATTCTTTGCGTCGAACCCAACCTCTGACTGCACCTTTTTCACATCGACACCCAGCAGCGCCCTGTGTATCGGCTCAAAGGCCATCGCGCTGTCATAAAGATTTACAAGCTCACAAAGTGCAAACCGCGCCGGGTGATTTTCACGCTCCTCCAAAGCCAGACCGGGCTTTATTTCGTCCCAATATTGCTTTGCTGCAGCAAAGGAGTGATTTCCGTCTCCCATGGCGTACAGCATTCCATCAGGCGAAGCGTCCAGCAGCTTTCCCATGATATTTGCAATTCGCAGCAGCATATCATTGTCATTTATTCCAAAGCCCTGTATCCCACCGCCGCCCTGCATAAGCGTAAAATTGTACTCCAAGCTCAAGCTGAAACTGTTTTCATCGATAAAGCTCATCAGAGTGTCGCGCCTGTCGTCGAGCAGCACAATGATGTGGGGCATTTCCAGTGGCGCCCCTCTTCTTATCTCAACACGAGCCGGCAGACGGTCTACCACTGTTGCCTCCGTCGCGCGAATCATGCTTTTTGAGTTTTTTGAAAAATCATAGTTTTCCAGATCAAGCGCAATTATCAAGCCCTTTCTGATCCCCGCCGAGGTTTCGCGCTTGACGAAAATCAGCTCCTCTCCCGTCTCCCTGAACACGCCGTTTGCAAGGTAGCCCTCCATTGCGTCGCAGACCCGCTCTGCTGCCAAAGTCTCTTTTTTGAGCCATGCCTCCGGGATAATCATGTTCAGAGCAGACGGCGCACCTTCAGCAAACCGCTCTACTTCCCCCCAGTACTCGGGCTTTGCCGAAAACTGGTCGCAGGCGATAACGGCGAATTTTTGCAGGTCATATTTTTTTTGTGGCATCAGCAGATTCGGAACGGAAGCGCCGACTTTTTGAAACGCCTTTCTGATGTCCTCTCTCACAGCACTCTCACCCGGATAACTCCGTCAATCGCCTTGATATCGTCAAGGCACTCATTTGAAACCGCGCAGTCGACGTCGATGATGGTATATGCCAGCTCGCCTCTGCTCTTATTTATCATGTGCGAAATGTTGCATTTGCCGCGAGCAAGAACGGCCGTTATCTGTCCGACCATATTGATTTCATTTCGGTTGATTATCGCAAGCCTGACTTCCGATGTTCTGGGCAGCTCACACGAGGGCATATTTACGGAATTTCTGATGTTTCCCTCCGTAAGGTAATATTTTAGCTCCTTTGCCGCCATCTTTGCGCAATTCTCTTCAGACTCCGGTGTTGACGCGCCGAGATGCGGAAAAATGAGCACTCCGCTGCGGCACGCAAGCTCATCGTTTGGAAAATCAGTGACATAGCGGCGCAGCCTGCCGTCTTCGAGCGCTTGCAGCACCGCGTCGTCGTCGACTAAGCCTCCGCGCGCAAAGTTGAGCAGCACGGCTTCGCTCTTCATAAGCGACAGCTGCTGTGTGCCTATCATGCCCCTGGTCTTGTCGTTGAGCGGAATATGGATGGTGATAAAGTCGCATTTTCTGTACAAGTCGTCAATGTTTTTCGCCTGCTTTACCGAGCGTGACAGATGCCATGCGGCGTCAACCGACATAAATGGATCAAATCCGCACACCTCCATATCAAGCCCCTGTGAGGCCGCATTTGCAACCATAACTCCTATAGCGCCAAGACCGATTACACCCAGTTTCTTGCCCGCAAGCTCCGGGCCGACAAATTGGTTTTTATGCTTTTCCGCAAGCTTGTCCAGTCCTTGCTCTCCGGCATCACTTTGCTCTTTGAGCCACTGCATTGATTCCGAAACTTTGCGGCACGACATGAGCAGCCCGCACATGACAAGCTCCTTGACGGCGTTAGCGTTGGCTCCGGGAGTATTGAAAACCACAACTCCCTTTTTTGAACACTCGTCTACCGGTATATTGTTGTAGCCCGCACCCGCTCTCGCTATCGCCAGCAGCTCCTCGGGCATTTCAGTATTCTGCAAATCTGCCGAGCGCACAAGCGCCCCTTCAAACTTTTGCTCGCTGTCGGAAATCTTGAAAATATCGCTGTCCAGCTCGTCGTGGATTATATTCGAAATATTATTAAAGGTCCTTATTTTAAACATATCATTCTCCTTTTGTCAGGCGCGTTTGCCCGCTTCAAAATCTTTCATGCACTCTGTGAGCTTTACAACTCCCTCGACGGGCATAGCATTGTAAATTGATGCTCTGCATCCGCCGACCGACCGGTGCCCCTTTAGGTTAACCATGCCGCGCGCGCCGGTGAGCTTTAGAAATTCAGCTGTCTGCTCCTCTGAAGGCAAGGTGAATGTGACGTTCATTATCGAGCGGTCTTCAATGGCAACCGGGCTTTTGAAAAGCTTTGAATTTTCTATTGTATCATAGAGAAGCTTCGCTTTGTTTATGTTTATTTTTTCAAGCTCCGCCACTCCGCCCATGGAGTCCACCCACTTGTACGCAAGTCCCGCCACATAAATCGCAAACGTAGGCGGGGTATTGTACATAGAGCCTTCATCAGCCATTTTTTTGTAGTTGAGCATAGACGGAACCAAATCGTCAATCTCATTTTCAAGTAACGCTTTCTTCATTATGACGACGGTAAGCCCTGCGGGCCCCATATTTTTTTGCGCGCCTGCATATATAAGCGCAAACTTGTCCGCATCAAATTCCTTGCCCAGAATAACCGACGAAAGGTCACACACGAGCGGTACATCTCCACAGTCAGGCAGCGTGTTGTAGCAGGTTCCGAATATCGTGTTGTTTCCCGTTATGTGCAGAAATTTTGCGCCCTTTGACAGCATATCGCGTGTTATTTTGGGGATGTGAGAATACTTGTCCTCCTTGCTCGAGGTGACCGCCACCGCATTTCCCCAACGCTTTGCCTCTGTAAAGGCCTTTGACGCAAACTGGCCGGTAATGGCATAATCAAATGTATCTCCGCGCTTTGCTAAGTTCATCGGAACCATGGAGAACTGCAAGGACGCGCCGCCTTGCAAAAAAAGAACAGAATAATCGTCAGAGATTTTCATTATTTTTCGAAGCGTAGCCTCCGCTTCATCGATAATGGCCTGATATGGGCGGGAACGGTGGCTCATCTCCATAACACTGCATCCGGAGCCGGGATATGACACAAGCTCATCTCTGACCTTTTCAAGTACTGACAGCGGCATCATCGACGGTCCTGCTGAAAAATTGAATACACGTTCCATTTTTTATCCTCCGATTTTATATCGCGGTTTTAAACCCGCTTGTATTCACTGAATGTTGTAAAAACATGCAATTACAAAATAAAAAAGCTAAACCTATGGTTTAGCTCCGAAGAAGACCTTTTTGAAATAAAGAAATCCCGTGTTCAATTTCAAAATCCCAAACTCTGTCCTTTTGCCTGAGATATCGGCGCTGACTCGCCTTAAACCTTCGGCACTCGCAATCGAGCTTCTCCAGAGTTCATCACAAAGCGGTGTGCTTTCTATTGATGAATAATATATTAACATTATAACCTCTGGCAAAATAAATTCAATGCTTTTTCCTGCTAAAGCGTCATCTTTGAATTAATATACAAATTTATTCGATTGTGTCTTGACGGTTTGTACTTAATGCCGACGTTTTCTTTCATATCTTCAATTTTTAAACAGTCGGAATTGTTTTTAGCCCCGCTCGGGTGCATAATACATTCATCAGATCTTTGGTTGACACGTCAACTGCACACTTTTTCCCCAAAACTATTTTCGGAGGCTTTGTCTATTTTGAAAAAGGTATTGATGATTACAACAGGCGGAACAATAGCCTCGCGCAGGACAAAGGCGGGATTAGAGCCCGTCCTCGACAGCGCCCAGCTTCTTGGCTTTGTGCCGGACGCGCGACGAATATGCGAGGTTGAAACGCTCTCTCTCATGAACAAGGACAGCACCGAGATGCTCCCCTTTGACTGGCTTGTGATGGCAAAGTGCATTGAGGAAAATTATGAGCGCTATGACGGCTTTGTGCTGTGCCACGGCACAGACACCATGGCCTTTACCTCGGCCATGCTCTCATACCTCATACAAAATTCAAAAAAGCCTATCATCGTCACCGGATCTCAAAAACCAATAGACATGGAAATCACCGATGCGCGCCAAAATCTACTCGACAGCTTTCTGTATGCATCAAGCAATAAGGCCAGCGGTGTGCAGATAGTCTTTGACGGAACAGTCATTGCCGGCACCCGCGCCAAAAAGACTCATACAAAGAGCTACAACGCCTTTTCCACCACAAATTATCCGCCGCTCGCCGTGATAAAGAGCGGTAAAATCGTTCAGTACATCGATAGAACAGAAAATAAGCACGTGTGCTTTTACAAGGCACTCGATGAAAATGTGGAGTTGCTCAAGCTTGTGCCCGGCTCCTCTCCCGATGTTCTGCGCTTTCTGTTGAGCCAAAATGACGGCATCGTTGTGGAGAGCTTCGGAACAGGCGGTGTGCCAAACAACTTTTTTGACGCCATTGAAAAAGGTGTCAAGAAGAACAAAACGGTGGTTATGACGACACAAGTGCCAAATGAGGGCAGTGACATGGCCGTTTACAAGGTCGGCAAGGGCATAAAAGAAAGTCTCGGCCTATTGGAGGCCTACGATATGACGCTTGAGGCCGTTGTGACAAAGCTCATGTGGGTGCTCGGTCAATCACACGAGCACGATGAAGTAAAAAGACTGCTCTACACAACAATAAACTGCGATATTTTGATGAACGAGTGACGCAAGCGCGAAGTCTTTTTGCAAAATCAATTTGCTTCACATCCGCGCAGACAGAAATGCTCATAAAGCTATGTCACGCGCCGTGTCGGCATAAAATCCCTGCACATATTCTTTTGCCCGCTGCGTGTACTTCCTGCTTCACAGCAGCTCGCGGAAATAAAGACCGTTGGTGTGAACTTCCGGCGGCGCTCCATGCACCGAATAATTTCTGTACATGTCCGCGCATTCCTTTGGCGACTCTGCGGTAAAGTACAGTGTTGTGAAGTCGACACCCGAGAAATTTTTGTCTGACATATACATGGGTATTGGATTGAGCAGCTCTGAAAACTTCTTTTCTCTACACCTAAGTTTAAACTCAGTTCCCTTCCTGTCAACAATAGAGCAGCCCATCCCGTCGTTCGACATGCACCCTCCCGCATTTCTGGCCGGGCAATTTCTGAAAATCATCAGCGGCAGACATCCGCCCGCAATAACCCCCACCGGCACACGGGCTCCAAGTCTGCGGATTCTGTCCTGAGACAGCTCAAACGAAGCCGTGACATCCTCTGCGCCCATTTTTTCATATTCTTCCAAAGCCAGACTGTTCATTATGTTCAATCCATGGCCTCCGAATATGCAAAGCCCTGCGCTTTCTGCAAATTCGATTGCACCGATATTTTGCACAAGTGCGTTTTTTAGTCCTAGCCTTGCCAACTCGCGAAGACGCTCGCGTACTTTTTCCTCGTCCATCGGAAAGACAAGCTGCGGTATTTCACAGACAAGCCTGTCACTGTATTTTTTGATGCAGTCCGGGTTTTTTTCTATTTCGGACATCGGCAGAATATATTGCTCTGCCCCGTCTATCCCGTCAAGCTGCGCAGCAAAACGCGCATGTACTCTCATGCTTGCATCGGCTTTTTCGCGCATTTTCGGTTTTGGAAGCATCTCCTCATAAAACGGAAAAAACTCGTGCGGCACAGGCTTCTCTCTTATTTCCAAAAGCCTTTCCAGAGCCTCTTTTCGCATGCTGTTTAGCGACGACGCTGGCAAAAAAAGCTCATCCGTGTTCACCAGCTCAAGCTTTTCGAGGAAGAACGGCGTGCCGCCCGTCTTCTCGAGGTTTCTTTGTGCAAGCGCCTCATCGGTGCCGCGCGTCTGCGCCTTTTCCGGCAGCAGTCCACGAACACTGACTGTGTTTTTCCCGTCACTGACAATCAGCTGTGCCTCGGTGCCGCAAGCAAGCGTCAGCCTCATGGAAATCCCAACGCTTCGCCGCTCTAGCCTATAGAGCTCACACATCTCGCTCTGTGTCTCGCGCGAGGCCTCCTTGTCCGAGTCCGTGCGAAAACCAAACATATCCGTTGTTCTTTTGCCGGTGATGTATCCGTCCGTAAAGCCCGAGCGCGAAAACACATCGCGCAGCGCTGCAATGTCATATGGCAGACCGTCGCGCGCAAGCACACATGCATTTACCGCAGCAGCGACATATTCCGGACCCTTCAGCCTGCCTTCTATCTTTATTGAGCTTACCCCGGCCTCAACCAAATCACTTATGTATTTTATGTGCGACATATCCTTGAGTGAAAGCGCATGCTCCCGCTCACAAGAGGTGAAGTTCAGTCTGCACGGTCCCGCGCACCTGCCCCTGTTTCCACTGCGCTCTCCGAGCATAGAGGACATATAGCAGGCACCCGACATGCTGACACAGAGCGCGCCGTGGATGAACACCTCCGTTTCGATGCCGCAGTTTTTTGCGATTAATTCAATTTCACACAATTCCAGCTCGCGCGCCAAGACAACTCTGGAAAAACCAAGTTCCTTTGCCTTGATTGCACCCGAGAGGTTGTGTATGGTCATCTGTGTCGACGCGTGCATCTCGATTGACGGGCAGCATTCGCGCACAAGCTTTGCCACGCCCAAATCCTGGACTATCACCGCGTCCGCGCCGGAATTTGCGATTGTCTCTATCTGCGCGTGCGCCATCTCAAGCTCAGAGTCGTTTACGAGAGTATTGAGCGTCACGTGGACCTTTACCCCGCGCGCATGGCAATAGCATACGGCGCGCAGCAGCTCCTCCTCATCAAAATTTTGCGCGCCGGCTCTCGCATTCATGCTCTTTGTTCCGAGATAGACTGCGTCCGCGCCGCTGCGCACCGCTGCTTCTAGCTGTTTCTGTCCGCCGACCGGCGCGAGTATCTCCGCTTTTTTAATCATTTTGTGTACTCTTTCTGCCTTGTTCTCAGCATATCTCCCGCTTTTAGCTCCACAGGACACTCAATATAATATATGTCCTTTGCCCTGTTCGCAAATTCACATTCGCACTTTTCGCAGTCGAGAATTTTCTTGACCTCAAAGCTCTGTCCGACGCTTAAAGGCGAAACAATTTCAAGACTATCGCCGCACTTAAAGTAGTTTCTCTGTTCGACCTTGTATAAGCCGTTTTCGCCCTCGAGAACAACCCCGGCAAAGGTGCAGTCCCTTATATATACCCCGTTGTCAGGTCTGAATTCATCCATTTTGCCGTGATAAAACCCCTGTGAATACGGTCTGTGGCTCACAGAACACAGTTCCTTTTCGAGCACCTCCGGCGGCGCAGTGTTGTCTATTCGTCTGCGATATGCGTTTGTCACCGTGGCTACATAATAAGGCGATTTCATGCGCCCCTCAATTTTAAATGACGTGACCCCCGCCTCGACAAGCTCTTGTGTAATCGCAATACAGCACATGTCCTGCGAACTGAGTATCGCGGTGCCCGCCTCGCTCTCCTCTACTTTAAAATACTCACCGGGTCTTTTTTCCTCGCAGAGATGGTACATCCATCTGCATGACTGCGCGCAGTCGCCTCTGTTGCCGCTTCGATTTGTGAGATATGCGCTCAAAAGGCATCTCCCCGAATAGGCCATGCACATCGCCCCGTGAACAAACGCCTCAAGCTCCAGCTCCTTGGGCGTATTTTCCCTCAGTATCTTTATATCCTCAACTGACATCTCGCGCGCAAGCACAACTCGCTTTGCACCCATGTTGTAATAGACCGCCGCCGCCGCGTAGTTTTGGCAGTTCGCCTGTGTGCTTATGTGTATTTCAAGCTCTGGTGCCGCTTTTTTCATTGTGTCAAGCGCACCGATATCGGAGACAATTGCCGCGTCCACACCCATTGAACTGAGCTTTTTTGCGTACACCGACAACCTTTGTATCTCGCTGTTTTTTGCAAAGCTGTTGACTGTGACATAGAGCTTTTTCGAGCGCTCATGCACAAGCTCCACAGCCTTTTCCATCGCGTCGTCGTCGAAAGCAGCAGCAGCCGCGCGAAGCTGCATAAAGCTGCCGCCAATATACACAGCGTCAGCGCCAAATCGCAGCGCACTTTTAAGACACTCCAAATCCCCTGCCGGTGCCAAAAGCTCAGGCTTCGTCATCGCTCACCTCAAAATTTTACTTTTTAATTTTTCAATTATCGTCCGACAGTCAACACATTCGCTCACACAAGTGCAGCTTTTCTTCCAACCTTGTGCTTGCGTCTTCGAAGTGCGGCCGTTTTCAAACTTTCCCATGCAGTTAAGATTATATATTAAACGGTTCTTCATTACAAATATATCGCAAATTCAGTTGCCGCGCGAGCAGCAAATTGCCAAATCCACAAGTGCGTGTTTTTCAATATGAATTTCTTCACAAAAAAACCGCCGAACAATTCTGTCCGAACGGCATTTTTCTGCAATTATATCAGCTAAGACGCCGGCTAGTCTCTTTTTTTCCCTTGCAGCCTGTCCGCTAGATATTCAACAGCCATTTTGTAGCTGTCAAATCCCATCCCGCAAAATGTCCTCTCACAAGCCAGCCTCGCGTACGAAATTTTTCTAAACTCATCGCGCTCATTTACATTTGTGAGGTGCACCTCAACCGCAGGCAGCGCCACAGCCTTGAGCGCATCCAAAATAGCGACGCTCGTGTGTGTATACGCCGCCGGATTTATTGCAATCGCGTCAAAATGTCCGAGCGCGTCTTGAATTTTATCCACGATGGCACCCTCGTGATTTGACTGAAAGCACTCGCACTCAATCCCGCTCTGAGCACAAACATTTTTTACAAACGCCACAAGGTCACAGTATGTCTTCACGCCGTAAATCTGCGGCTCTCGTATCCCGAGCATGTTTATGTTGGGTCCGTCAATAACAAGTATTTTCATTGATTTTCTCCGCAATATATTCCGCTGTATTCTCCGCTTTTCCATTATTGTTTGCGACAATATCCGCAAAAGCCCGATACACCGGCATTCTTTTTCGCTCCATGTCAATAAGCCCCTGTGTGTCAGCCGACAGAGGTCTTCCTGCAATCTCAAGACTTGAGACTTCTCTTTTTAGCAGTACAACTATTCCGTTGTGCGAAAGCCTTCTTCTGTTGTTTTTTGACATAGCTGCTCCGCCGCCTGTGCTGATCACGATTCCCTGCTCTTTTCCCGCTTCAAAAACAGCCTTTTCTTCAAGTTTTCTAAAATACTCTTCTCCGAACTTTTCAAATATCCCGCCGACGCTCATCCCCGCTTCTTCAACGATGCGCGAATCAATGTCAACGTGAGCGCGCGAAAGCCTTTTTGCCACAAGTGCACCCACGGTTGTTTTCCCGCAGCCCGGCATGCCTATAAGCACTATATTGCTCAGCTTTTTTGTCAAAACCGATATGATCCGCTCAACCTCACTGTCTGCTATTTCACACCCCTCAAACACCGAAGACGCCTCCTTCGCCTGAGAAACGAGCATAGGCAGTCCTCCTGAGGCGCGTATTCCAAGCTCCCTTGCCTGCAAAACGAGACGCGACCTCAGCGGGTTATAGACGACGTCCACCACACCGCTGCATCGTTTAAAGCCCGACAAATCCACCGCCTGCAAATCCATGTTTGGACATGTCCCAAGCGGCGTGGTGTTGACGATGATGTCAGCATCACAGTGCCGCGCAATGTTGTCATAATTGTCGTCTGCGCCGCGCGATATCACGGTGACCTCTCCGCCGCTGTCTGAAATCGCGGCACAAGCAGTGAGGCTCGTACCTCCGCTTCCCAGCACCAGAACCTTTTTGCCGTCAAAGTCGATTCCTGTCCTTTTTGCAAGGTACAAAAAACCGGCATAGTCGGTGTTGTCCCCAAAGATGGTTCCGTCTTTTCTTTTTCTCAGCGTGTTTACGCTTCCTATTTTTTGTGCCGTATCGGAAAGCTCATCGCAAAAGCGCATGACCTCCTTTTTAAAAGGAATCGTCACATTAAATCCATCGTATTGGCTTGAATGCACAACGCTCTCGAGCTCCTGCGGCCGAATGGATAAAATATCATAGTCATAGTCGGCCAGCATTTTGTGAATTGACTTTGAGTGGCTGTATCCGATGTTCTCTCCGATAAGACCAAATCTTTTTGCCATACTAACCCTCGCTGTAGCTTCCTAGAAATGTAAATCCCACGCACTCTTTCTGAAAATCCCCCAGCAGATGAAGCACCTCAGGCGAGTATATCGAGGCGTCCATGTCAAAGTAGAACATAAATTCAAAATCGGTGCCCGCAATCGGGCGGCTCTCAATTTTGCAGAGATTAAGCCCCAGCGCAGAAAACTTTGCAATCGCCATATAAAGTGCTCCCGGGCTGTGCGGCAAGCTCATCATAATGCTTATCTTATTGGCTCCTGGGTAGATTTCCAGCTCCTTCGATATGCAGATAAAGCGCGTGTAGTTGCTGTCGGAATTGGCAACGTCGGCTCTAAGCACAGAAAGGCCGTACAGTTCCGCACAGCTCTGCGAGGATATCGCAGCAACATCGCTTCGCCCGCTTTCAAGCACCAGCTTTGCCGCGAACGCTGTATTTTCAACCGGTGTGATCTTTACACCCTCCAACGAGGACAGGAAATTTTTGCACTGGCCGATAGCCTGCTCGTGCGAGAATATTTCCTTAACCTCAGCGAGCTTCACCCCGTGCTTTGACAAAAGCGCGTGGTCAATCTTGAGCTTAAGGCTTCGCGCGATGAAAAAGCTGTGCTTCTTCATCAGGTCATATACCTCATTGACAGAGCCGTAGGAGCTGTTTTCTATAGGCAGTATTCCATACCTGCAAAGTCCGTTTGCCACAGCGCCGAACACCGAGTCAAAGCTCGAAAAATACATGATATTCGGCAGTGAAAAGAGCTTGTCACACGCCTGCTGCGAATATGCTCCCTCAATCCCCTGACAGGCCACAACCGCCTTTTGCGGAAACAGCTTCGCGGTGCTTTCGACAGCTTGCACAATCTGTCCCTCAAGCTGGGAGTTGCAAGACAGCAGACTAGTCTGATAGCTTCGGCTCAGGTCAAATAGCGTTGAGTAGAGTATTTTGGTGTATATGGCCAAATCCTCCTTGACCTCACCCGTGACGCGGTCGATTATCTGGCGCTCTCTTCCTCTGTTTAGCACGGGCACATTATTTGCGCGCTTATACTGCGCAACACGCACAGCAACGTCCATTCTTCGCTCAAATAGTCCCACAAGTTCATCGTCGATTTCGTTTATCTCGTCTCTGAGCTGCTCAATTTCCATACTCTCTATCCCCCAAAATCAAATCAAATATTGCGATAGCCGCCATCGCCTCAACACATGGAACGGCACGGACAACGACACATGGGTCATGCCGTCCGACTACTGCCATCCGCACATCGCACATGCGCTCGAGGTCAACCGAGTCCTGTTCGATTGAAATAGAGGGTGTTGGTTTGAATGCGGCACGGAATATGAGCGGCATTCCCGAGGACAGCCCTCCCAATATTCCTCCACAGTTGTTTGTTCGTGTTTTAACTTCTCCGTTTTCGGTATAGAATGCATCGTTGCATTCGCTGCCATTCATTTTCGCGACCTCAAAGCCGGCGCCGAACTCAATTCCCTTGACTGCGGGAATGGCAAATACAGCCTGTGCTATTCTGTTCTCAAGTCCGTCGAACATCGGCTCGCCCAGTCCCACCGCCAAGCCTGTCACACCGCACTCAATGCTTCCACCGACAGAGTCCCCGGCAGATGCCGCGCCCCTGATAGTCGTCCTCATCCGCTCGCCCGCCGCGTCGTCGAGCACCGGAAATTTTTTCTCCAAAAGTCTTTTTAGCTCATTGTCGCAAAGCGCAACCTCATCAAAGCGCGAGTCCTCTTCATGTCCGATTTTTGCGATGTGCGCAGCAATTTCAACGTTCATGTCATGCAAATATTCCATGCAGACTGCCCCTGCAAAGCAAAGCGGCGCTGTCAGTCTTCCCGAAAAATGCCCGCCGCCTCTCGTGTCATTTGCACCCTTATACTTCATAAATGCCGCATAGTCCGCATGTGATGGACGCGGAGTGACACGCATATTGTCGTAATCGGCAGAGCGCGTGTCCGAATTTTCGAATACCGCACACAGCGGCGCTCCGCATGTCCTGCCGTCTTCGGCTCCTGACAGAATTGTAAAAGCATCCGCCTCACTTCTGGCAGTAGTCAAACCGTCCTTTTTTGACCTTCTTCTCTCAAGAAAGCGCCGAATCGCCTCAAAATCCAAAAGCTTTCCCGACGGCAGACCATCGATGACAACCCCGATTTTTTCGGAGTGTGATTGCCCAAAAACGCTCAATTTTAGATTATTTCCGAAACTTGACGACATCGCCCTCACCTCCGAGTTTTATGTAATCACAAAAGAAATCAGGATAAGATTTTTTCACTGCGTCAGCGCCCGTAATAATAACATTCTCGCTGCAAAGCGCAGCAGCAATCGCTGCCGACATCGCGATTCTGTGGTCATTCTTGCTGTCAACGATGCCTCCTCGCAGGCTCCCGCTTCCTACAATCGTCAGCGTGCTCTCACTGCACCGCGCTTCTCCGCCAAGTGCGCAAATCATCTCGCGCACTGCCTCCAGCCTGTCGCTTTCCTTTAGTCGCAGCCTTTCACAGTTTGTAAAAACTGTTTTTGCCTTTTTTTTACATGCCAGTACGGCTGCTATTGGCACCAAATCAGGTATCTCGCGGGCGTCAATCTCGCTGTTTTCACAGTCAGGCTCTCCCGGTCTGACGCTGATAATTTCTGCGCCGCTCTCAACTTCAGCGCCCTGCGCAGTCAGTATTTCTACAATTTCCTTGTCCTTTTGCAGCGATTTTTCACAAAGCCCGGTCACAGCGCAGCCATTTCCAAGTGCCCCCGCAGCAAGCCAAAAAGCGCTGTTCGACCAGTCTCCCTCGACCTTATATTCTCCACAAGTAATATAGTTTTGTTTTCCGGGCACTCTAAATCCCGTTTTTGTCTCAATTATCTCAATATTAAAATTTGCAAGTGTCTTTATCGTCATGTTGACGTAACCTGAGGATTGCAATGGGGAGGTAAGCACAATCTCGCTGTCTTTGCAGAGCATCGGCAGTGCAAATAACAGCCCCGATATGAATTGCGAGCTTATGTCGCCGCCAATCTCATATTTTCCCGGCAATAGCCCTCCCGACACCGTCATCGGAAGTCTCTTTCCGCCGATATCACAGCCGTGCAAAGCAAGCTCATCTATAAGCGGAGACATAGGCCTTTGCGGAAGCCGTCCGCGCCCAGTTACCGTTGCTTTTCGGCACATCGCCGCCGCTACCGGAAGCAAAAAGCGCAGCGTTGAGCCGCTTTCACGGCAGTCAATTTGCGGCTCTGCCTCGACATGCTCGGTGGGCATGACGGTCAGCCCATGCTCTGTGCGGATAATTTTTGCACCGAGCGCCGTCAGCGCGCCCACAGTCGCCTCAATGTCGTCAGAGAAGGAATTTACAAGCACTTTTGTTGGACTGTCAGCCAATGCAGCGCAGATAAGTGCCCTGTGCGCGTCGGATTTCGAGGATATAGCATTTATTTTGCCGCTGAGCTTCGACGGTTTAATGACAGCTTCCATATTCATTTCTCACCGAGAGCCAGCTCGAAAATGTTTTCAAGCTCATCGACTCCGACCTCAAAAAGTCCGCATTCTCCGATTTTTTTGGGATATACGAGTGTCATGAGACGCGCCTCTCTCTTTTTATCACACAGCGCCGCCTCACTCAGCTCTCTGGCAAAATAAGGGCACTGTGTGGAAAGTCCCTGCGCCGCCAACGCGCGCTCTATCTCCTCGACACAGCTCTCGTCGCACATGTGCAGCTTTTGAGCCGCACGCGCTATTTTGGCCATTCCAATAGCCACCGCAGCACCATGTGATATTTTATATCCACTCAGCTTTTCCACCGCATGACCGATGGTGTGCCCCAAATTCAAATATCTTCTATCCCCTGTGTCGCGCTCGTCTCTCTCTACATACCGCGCCTTAATCGCAATGCATTCCTCAATTATTTCATCACAGCTATGCGGGCAGATTTTTGTAAAAAATCTTTCAAACAGCGGTCTGCTCGACAAAATCCCGTACTTAACAGCCTCTGCTGTTCCGTCGCGAAAGTTCTCGCTTGGCAGTGTTTTCAATGTGTCGGTGTCGCAGATGACCAAACTCGGCTGCCAAAACGCGCCCATAAGGTTTTTTCCGGCGCTCAAGTTGCAGCCCGTCTTTCCTCCGACAGAGGAGTCAATCGCCGCCAGCAGTGTGGTAGGCATCTGAACAAACTCAACGCCTCGCAGATAGCTCGCCGCGGCAAATCCCGCCAAATCGCCAACGACACCACCGCCCAAGGCGATGACCAAATCGCTTCGCGTCAGCGAATTGTCTGCAAAGAACTCAACAATATCGGAAACCGTGCTGATATTTTTGCTTTTCTCACCGTTTTGAAATGAGCACAATCGCACGTCAAATCCGCTCTTTTGCAAGGAGGCCGCCACCTCCGCGGCGTGCAGCCCCTCCACCATGTCGTCGGTGACAATAACGGCAGTACACTTGCGGTGAATGCTCTTTATCAGCTCCCCGCTTTCATGGCGCAAGCTTCCTCCAATAAGCACCTCATATCGCCTTGACGAGCTTATTTGCAGCTTTTTCATATGCCGATGTCCTCTCTGTCAGCCCTCTCTTTGCGCTCACGTCCATCCTTGAGCAGCTGTATCAGCACAGCTCGATCATTGTTTTCCAGCGCCAGCTTGTATTTCTCAAGATTGCATATCAGCGTGTCAATTTCCTCTTCCAGAAATTCCCTGTTGTCGAGGAAAAGCTCAGACCACATAATCTCATTAAGCCGCGCCACGCGCGTCATATCCTTATAGCTCCCCGCCGAAAATCCAAAGTGCTCGAGTGCCGTTGGACTTTTTATATAAGCGCTCGAAACTACATGTGCCAGCTGTGAAGTATATGCAATTCTCCTGTCATGCTCCTGCGGAGTGGTTATCTCAAAATTGGTAAAGCCCAGCGTACCCCAGAATTTCTTAATATTGTGCAACGTCTCAATGTTTGTATTTTTCATCGGAGTCAAAATAATCGAAGCATTTTGAAACAAGGTGTGCTGCGCGTTATCAAAGCCCGAAAACTCAATTCCGGCCATCGGATGCGCGCCGACAAAGACAAATTCATGCTCCGCTGCAAAAGGCATCAGTTCTTTGCATACCTCAGACTTAATCCCGCATGTGTCCATCACGATGCAGCCTTTTTTAATGCTTTTCACATGACCCTTCACATATTCTATACATGCTTGCGGATAAGTCGCGACTATTACCATGTCGCAGAGCGCCAGCAGACTGTCGTCAAGCTCTTTGTCAATTGCCTCCAGCAGCTTCGCCTTATATGTAACCGATTTTTCCTTGTCAAACCCCAGCACCGTGTGCGGCGTACTGTGCTTGATAGCCTTTGCTATGGAACCGCCAATCAGTCCCAGTCCGATAACAGCAATGTTCATTTCAATTCTCCGATACTCAGTATTTGCAGGCGAACGGTCTTATTGCGAACACGCTTTTTGCAACCTCGTCAAAAAACTTTGGCGTCAGCGATTGCGCGCCGTCACAAAGCGCGTGCTGCGGGTCATTGTGGACTTCAATCATCAGTCCGTCGCAGCCCGCCGCCGTCGCGGCAAGTGCAAGCGGCTTGACGTAGGAATAAAGACCGCAGGCATGGCTGGGGTCGACAAATATCGGCAGATGTGTCAGCTTTTTGAGCACAGGTATAGCCGAGATGTCGAGTGTGTTTCTCGTGGCTGTCTCAAAAGTTCTTATCCCGCGCTCGCAGAGAATAACGCTTTCATTTCCCTCTGACATGATGTATTCGACGCTCATCAGCAGCTCCTGAACTGTGTTGGCAAGCCCGCGCTTGAGCAAAATTGTCTTTTTGGTTTTTCCCAGTTCTTTTAGAAGCTCAAAGTTTTGCATGTTGCGCGCACCTACTTGAATCACATCCACCTCTTCAAAAAGCGGCAGCTGTGAGATTTCCATAATCTCTGTGACAACAGGCAGTCCCGTAGCATGCTTTGCCTTTATGAGCAGCTCAAGCCCCTGTCCGCGCAGTCCCTGAAAAGCGTATGGAGAGGTTCTCGGCTTAAAGGCACCGCCGCGAAGCATCGTCGCACCGCTGTCCTTCACATTCTGAGCAACGGTGCAAATTTGATCCTCCGTCTCAATGGAGCACGGTCCCGCGATAATGTGAAATGATCCCCCGCCGATGGAGAGCTTGCCGACATGAATAATGCTGTCATCCGGATGAAATTTCCTGTTTGCGCTCTTGTATGGCTCTTGTATTCTCTTTACATCCTCCACAATGTCGAGCGACCTCACAAGGTCCATGTCCACCGCAGTTGTGTCTCCGACAAGTCCAAGTACGATGCTCTGCATCCCCTCGCTTTTGTGAATTGTCAGTCCCAGACTCTCAAGCCATGTTATCAAGTTATCGAGCTGATCCTTGTTTGGGTTTTGCTTCACTACAACAATCATTTTTTCCTCCAAAAAAGCTCCGCAGTGTTTAACTGCGGAGCTTCAAGCCATAATTACAAGCGCGGATGCGTTCTAATCAAGCCGTCTCTTTAACAGTAAACACAAAAATTGGCCTTGCCAAAATAAATGCCGGCAAAGCTAAAGTAAAAGTATTTATCTGTAATAATTCGGTTTTTCATCTATACTCTCCGAAACTTGATAAAAGTATACTAACACATAAAAGCGCGAAAGTAAACCATTATTTCGAAAATTTCATCCGGAGAAAATTTTATATGTCGGCTCACAAAGCAATGCTTCACCCTTAAAAGTTCAGCCCAAAGCGCTGCTTGTGTCCGCCACAGGGATAAACTTAAATATTTCACCTAAAACGAGGCGCAATCACGCGTCCTCTCTCAAAAGACGCGCTTCTCTATTTGCATATGTCCGTGTTTTTTACATCGGTCATTTTCTTTTCTATTATCATTTAATTTATATTTATGTAATCTGCAAGCCTCCGGCACATTATTCAAAAAGGGATAGTGTGCCGGAGCTTTCTTCCTCTCGCATTGTCAGACTTGTATTTTGCCGTCTTGCTCTACGGTTCCACGTAAAATTTTCCTACCCTGTGGTTTGGCGGCTCACGTCTAAAAAGCTCGCTAAATGGTTTTCTGTATCGAGTCGGCCTGTCGCTTGCGCTCTCCTGTGCATTTGTTTCATTCTGCGTCTTTGTATTTTTTGTGCTCTTTGCGCCCCTCCCTGATGCTCTGGGCAAATCTTCAAAAGCGATGCGTGCGTTATACTCCTCCAGCGCTAAATTCATAAGTCGCTGCTGCTTTGCAATTGCGCTTTCATATAATCTGTCACTTTTTTCTTTCTCTCTCACAAGCTCCGCTACTGTATTCTTGTATTCCCCCTCAATCTCCCTTGCAGCGCTTTCGCCAAAGCCCCCGCTTCTGCCGGAGGCCGAGAGCTGCTGCGGCAGATCCCTGTATTGCTTTTCTAGCCCTATATATGCGTCGCGCGTCTTTTTTTCGTACTTTTCGCCGTCGTCTGCTCTTTTTTGCGACGCTTCTGCAATTATGTCAAGATACCTCTGCTTAAGCTGTGCAATATGCGCATTTCTCAATGCCGCTTTGTAGTCCATCTCAAGTAATCTCCTTTCCTACCCAACACTCTTTGAAATCTGCGAAATTTGTTCAATTGCTGCTCTGTACTTTTCATTCATCAAAACAAGTTCTGCTATTCTCTTTTCCGCTTCTTTGGACTGCTGCTCATCCGACATAATCGGCGGCTCTTCTTTTTCTACTTCATATAGCTTTGTCACTTTCGGCAAAACAGCAACCCAAAATGAGCCGTACTCCGTCATTATCATAACCCATTCATTGACCGTTTTCTCTGAGGCGGTCGAGCATTTGTAAAGCGCGTCAAACTCTCTCTTGTCGGTGAAATCGGCCAGTGTCTGCAAAGAGCGCCCTGCACCCGCCACCATGTGCATATACTGCGTACTGGGAAATACTCTAAGCCGAATACTCCCATCATCCACCTTCAGCTTCGCGCCGTCGATGCGGCATAGCCCGTCCACCGACGGCTCCGGATACGGCAGACCCTCCGCAAAAAATGTGTCCTTGTCCTTTACAAAAACCTGACCGCTCAATAGGTGCAGAATTGACAGCGGGTCTATGGCATATTTCTCGCGGTCAGCAAAGCGATATGTGTAATTTTTCGGCACAAGCCATGTCTCCAGATGCAGATGCTGCCCGAAGCATGCAGAGCCTGTCGCGCCCTGAATTCCTATGAGCTGCCCCTCAAAAACGTCCTGTCCCACAGAAACCTTTCTGCACGCAAGATGCGCGTACCTTGTCAAAATGTCGCACTGCTCGTTATAGTACCCCTGCAATACAAGCATATTGCCCCCGGCGCCGTCAAAGAAAGAGCCGATGACGCGCCCGCCATGACATGCTTGAACATTTGTGTTCTGTTGGCTGCAAATATCGATTGCAAAATGCATCGTCCTCTTTCCGTTTACCGTGTAGAAATCAAACGGTGCCGTCACACCGATTCGCATCATGGGGTACTGTGCCATCAATATTCACCGTCCTTAAGCTCACGCGCCGGCGCGTCCGTCTCTTTCCCAAAATATCTGTTCACCGCCGCCTCAATCTGCACGTCGTCGATTTTGATATTTTTGCTCTCTAAGTAGTCCATCACATATCTCTTTTTTTCCTGCCCCGCCTTGCCGCCAAAGAGCTGCTCAGCGGCGCGTACCGCGACGTCGATAACCCTCTGCACTCTCTCCATCCTCACTTCTCCGTATTTCTGCGTGAGAAAGGGGATGAGATATGTTGTGATGAGCATTCCGCAAAGTCCAATGACAGCAACTATTATCTGTGTAAAGTCAATCATGCTTTTCTCCTTTCTTTTCGAGAACGGTAATTCTCGTCTCGTGCCTGTTCAATGCTTCGTCCTGTTCGTTGTTTTTTTCCCATATCCTTCTGTGACTGTCGGCGTTGTCGGCCTTTAGGCTGTCAAACTGTCCCGCTAGGTTCTCCATCGTGAGCGTCAGCCTAGTCATAGCCTCGGTGTTTTCTTTAGTCGAAAGAGTTTTGTCGCGCTCAATCGACAGCCTTTCCTCCGAGCGCTTTGCCGCAGCCTTGGAAATGGGCGAATAGACAACAAAAAACAGCCCCACCAGCGAGATAATCACGCCGACAACGCCCCATTCATTCATGCGCCCACCACCGCCTCTCGCTTGATTTCCTCAGCCTCCGCTTTTGTTATCGCCCCGGCCGCGGCGAGCCTGTCCACATATGCGCCGTCTATAAGCGCACATGAAATCCGTTCTTTAAGCCTGTCAATAAATATCTTCGCCGCCACTTATACCACCCCCGCAATGATGTCCGTAAGCCTGTCTATCGTCTGCATCGATTCCGCCGCAAACACAGCGAGGGGTGGAATTTGGTCTGTCATGATTGCGGGATAGACCGCATACCCGTGCTCGCCGGGCTCATAG
>JAVVTQ010000025.1:0-22299 GCA_036653595.1 Oscillospiraceae bacterium | reverse complement strand
GAAGCGGCACAGTGGGATAAGGCTGAAAATGCCCTAAAATCCGCTCTTGACAAAAACGGAATGCCCTATGAGATAAACGAGGGAGACGGCGCATTTTACGGCCCGAAAATCGATTTTCATCTGAAAGACTGTCTGGGCAGAACATGGCAGTGCGGGACAATACAGCTCGACTTTCAGATGCCGGAGCGCTTTGACGTGACATACGTCGGCGCCGATGGGGAAAAACACCGCCCCGTCATGATCCACCGCGTTGTTTTTGGCAGCATAGAGCGATTTATCGGGATTCTGACAGAGCAGTTCGCAGGTGCATTTCCACTTTGGCTGGCACCGGTGCAGGCGATGGTTATCCCGATTTCCGAAAACCACCGTGACTATGCGTCACAGGTTGCAAAGTCCCTGGAGGACGCCGGAATCAGAGTCGAGTGCGACTCCCGCTCCGAGAAGATGGGCTACAAAATCCGCGAAGCGCAGATGCAGAAGATACCGTATATGCTCGTGGTCGGGGACAAGGAGCGCGAAGATGGCACTGTGTCGGTGCGCTCGCGCAGCCGCGGCGATACGGGCACGCACAAGCTCGAAGAGTTTATTGATGCGGCTCTGCTGGAAATCAAGACGAGAGCGCTTTAATTTAGAAAATACTGTTTTTGCATTTGAGACACCGGGGGGTTAAAACTCTCGGTGTCTGTTTTTTTATTCTCTACTTCAAGCACCCTCACTTGGTTCAATGCACTTCTCGCCATATTTTTGCCCCCGCGGCTGCCTCTTTTGTATCTGCCCTGTGCGTGCTTGACAATTAAAAACGCAAATGCTACTATTGTCCAAACAGAATATCGTTTATAAGCTTATAGCTTGGTGGTCGGTGGTACTTATTTTGTGTACGCAAAAATAATGTCTCCTCCGACTTTTTGTTTCGCACCGTTGAAACGCCCAAGCTGTTGGCTTTGATGCAACGCGGGTGTTGAAGCGCTGCATTTTTTATTTTGAGAGGTCATTTTTAATGAAAGAAAACGTCATGCTGGTGGGAAAGCCCGCAAAAACTCTGCTGCTGTTCAGTCTGCCCATTCTTGCGGGAAACTTGTTGCAGCAATTTTACAGTATGGTCGACTCCGTTGTGGTCGGCAACTATGTCAGCTCCAATGCACTCGCCTCCGTTGGGGGCATGCTGCCGCTTGTTTTTATGGTCACCTGCGTCTCCTTTGGTCTTGCAAACGGAGCCTCTATTCTCATCGGGCAGTATTTCGGCGCTTCGCAGAAAAATGATATGAACCGTCTTGTTTTGACAAGTCTCACCTATTCGGCCGTGATTGCCTTTGTTCTCACCGTCCTCGGACTTGTGTTTTCGCGCAATCTTGTGGCACTTCTCGACACTCCGGCAGTGGTGTTTGAGGATTCCTTGCTATATATAAGAATATACTTCCTGGGTCTTATTTTTACCTTCTGCTTCAATATGATATCGTCTGTCTTTCGCTCGCTCGGCGACTCGAAAACTCCACTCGTCTTTCTCGCCTTGGCCTCAATTCTCAACATCATCCTTGACCTTGTATTTGTGATTGTCTTTGAGATGGGCGTGTCGGGAGTTGCGATTGCGACCGTCATATCTCAAGGCGTGGCTTTCCTTTTGCAGATGCTTCTGCTGCGCAAAAAGCTTCTTGAATACTCCGGAGTAAAAAAGCAAAGCCTGCGCGAGAGCTTTTTCGACAAGCGCACCTTTGGCCAGCTGACGCGCCTCGTGATACCCACAACCTCGCAGGAGCTGCTCATATCCTTTGGCATGCTGTTCACGCAAAAATTTGTCAACGGCTTCGGCCCTGACGTCATGGCCTCATATACCGCCACCTCGAAAATTGTCGATTTTGCAATGCTGCCGATGATAGGCATGTCCATCGCACTGACCGTGTTCGCCGCGCAGAATGTCGGCGCCGGTATGTCGGAGCGCGTGACAAAGGGCTACCGCGCGGCAATGATTTTCAATATGTCCGTCGCAGCGGTGCTGGCCGCAGTTGTGCTTGTTTTCGGCAAGCCGCTCATCGGTGCCTTTGTCGGCGCGGGCGCGTCGGATATGCTCTATGAATCCGGCACCAGTTTCCTGTTCTACTCCTCATTTTCCTTTGTCATGATGGCTCTGCTCTTCGCCGCAGAGGGTGTCATGAAAGGAGCGGGCGATGTCAACTTTTTCATGGTTTTCGCTATTATAGGCAGTGTCGTCAAGGTTGTTGCCTCTCTGATGCTCATGCCGACGATGGGCTACAGTGGAATTTGGGCCGGCATTCTGATAGGGTGGAGCGTCGAAGCAATTCTCACAACAATGAGATTTGTCACCGGAAAGTGGAAGACAAAAAGGCTTGACGTTGGGAATAACAACTAAAGAGGGGAATATGAATATGAAAAGAATACCTGTTATTATGGACGTCGACATGGGCGTCGACGATGCCGCCGCAGTTCTTTTGGCCGCAACGCATCCGTCAATAGAGCTGCTCGGCGTCACAACCGTCTTCGGCAACCGTCAGCTTGAGCGCACAAACAGAAACACCCTGTCCTTTCTCGAACTCATCAAAAAAACGGACATTCCCGTGGCAAAGGGAGCCGACAGTCCACTCGTTGTCGCTTTGGAAGAGTATAAAGACGACGGCGAATTTGTTGTTCATGGAGCCGAGGGCATGGGGTATGCAAAAATCCCGCCCTTTACAAAGCAGAATATATCCTTGTCCGCCGTGGATTTCATCGCCCACACCGTCAAAAGCAGAGCGGAAAAAGTCGTGCTTATTCCGGTTGGACCCTTGACGAATATCGCCGAATTTATTACAAAATATCCCGAGCTTAAAAGCCGCATAGAGCGCATATCCCTTATGGGCGGCTGCTTTGGCAAGGGCAACATAACACCGTTTGCCGAGGTCAACGCATATCTCGATCCGCACGCCGCAAAAATTGTCTTCGGGAGCGGCATCCCCATCACAATGTGCGGCCTTGACGCCACAGAGCAGTGCTTCATAACCGCAGATGAGCGCTCGCTGCTTTTGGAAACTCAAAATGTCCTGAATATTTTTATGAGTGAGGCGCTCGGCTGCTATGCCGAGTTCTATGAAAGAATGGGATATCCCGGCTGTGTGCTGCACGATTCTCTCGCAGTGGTGTGTGTTGCGCGCCCGGATCTCGTCAAAACAAAGCGCGCTTTTGTGAGCGTATCCACAGAGGGTGCGAACATCGGACAAACGCTAGTGGACTTTGTCACAGAATCGCGTTTTAACGCGGATGTCGCCGTCCACGCCGATCGGGAGAGATTTGTGTCGCTGTTTTTCGACTCTGTAAAGGCGGCTGTTTGCAGCTGAACTGCTGCTTGACCATTCCTTTTCACCGGACGCACGTTTTCACAGTGCATTCACATTTTCAACACCAAGTAGGACTATAATGTAAAACATCATTGCAGTTATTTGCACATCGGAGGATAAAAATGAAAAGAATCACAAAAGGGCTGTGCGTCGTTATGGCCGCAGTTCTGCTCGTGTCGGTATTTGCCGGCTGCAAAAAGAAGGATGACGCCGACACCGAAAATTTCAACTACAGCGCAGCGCTGGGAGACGACGGTTTTTGGAAGGGTGTAAAGGCCTCAAAGCTCGTCACACTTCCGGAAAACTACCTTTCAATAGAGATTCCCGCGAATGTTCACACAATTACCGATGAGGCGGTGGGCGTCGAAGTCGGAAAACTTATGGACACCTTCGCAAAGGCAGAGCAGCTCAAGAACCGCGCCGTAGCCGACGGAGACACGCTGAATATCGACTATGTCGGCAGCATAGGCGGCAAGGAATTCGAAGGCGGCTCGACGGGCGGCGGGGGCACTTCAGTCACCGTTGGGACAACCCAGTATATCGACGATTTCATAAATCAGCTCATCGGGCACAAGCCGGGCGACACCTTTAATATAGAGGTCACTTTTCCCGACAACTACGGCAAGGAAGAGCTCAACGGAAAAGACGCAGTCTTTGTCACGACCATCAACTACATCGAGGGCAAAAAAATCACGCCGGAGCTCACGGACGCTTTTGTTGCGGAAAATCTTGCCGCAAAATACGGCTTTACCACGATAGACGAGATGAAGAGCGGACTTGCCAAATCCTTGCAGGCCACGGCAATCAACGACTATATCTACAAATTCCTTTTGGACAATTCAAAGGTCAGCGAGTGCCCGAAGTCAATGATTGAATTTCAAGAGAAATCAGCCATAGACTTTTACAAAACCACGGCGAAGAGCTACGGAATGGAGCTTGACGAATTCATCTCCGCCACAACCGGAATCTCTGGAGGCGTGGATGCCGTTCTCGAAAAGCTCGCCGACGGCCTAAAGGAAACAGCCACCTATTCCCTCATTATGCAGGCGATTGCAGAGAAGGAAGGCATCAAAATCGCCGATGAGGATTTGGCAAAATATTTTACCAAAAATTTCGGTTCAGCGGATTATTCGAAATTTGAGGAGACATACGGTCTGCCCTATTTGAAATGGAACGTTATCCTCGAGAAAATAAGCACCCAAATTACAGACAACGCAAAAAAAGCATAAAGCATAGTCAAATACAAAAAAGGATCTGTCGCTCGGCAATTGTGCCGGCTGCGGATCCTTTTTTTTGTGTGGCTGCACGTCTTTTTTTGGGGCTTATTGCAATGAAAGCTCAAAGAGTAATTTTTCCGCCAGAGAGCGGTGCTCAGCCGGCGTCTGCATCGGTCCTTTCGACAAAATATTGCAGCCCGCAGTGATGTTTGCCGCACAGAGAAGTTTTTTGGGGGTAAACCCCTCGCAGAGCCCGTAGAGCGCAGCCGCCGTGGAGCTGTTGCCGCAGCCGGTCGGATCCAATGCGATGCCGACATCGATTGACGGCTCAAATGCACAGACGTTTTTGTCTATGTAGTACGCTCCTTTTTTCCCCGCTCTCAAAAAGCACGGCACACCGAGCTGTGTGATTTTCTTGCTGATTTCCTCAAAGCTGTCTGTGCCAAAAAGGCTTTTTGCCTCCGGGATGTTCAGCGAAAAGATATCAAAAAGCCTTATATTCTGCTCCACCAGCTCTCGAAGCTCGCGGTTCTCTGAGGAAAATGTCGGAATTTCCCACATTATTTTTGCGTTGGACGCCGCTCTTCTTATCATGTCAATTTCACCGAATATTTTTTCGGTGGCACCGCTGTCGATGAAAATCCCGCGTGTTTTGTCGTCGCAAAATGGCGTGATGTAGCTTGCGCGGTTCATCGTGTTCTCATACTGCTCGCGGAAATAATCCGGCGAAAATACAGATGTTTCCTCCCAGCTGCCATCCTCGCCGTAGCGCAGCACCGTGTGATGCGTGTGTGGCAGCGTGTAGACGATTCCACGTTCACTGTAGCCGTTTTTGTGAAAATAATCACCGTAGAAGTCGAGATAATCAGGCCCTGCAGTGGTGACAAAAATCACATCGTCCGTCCACAGCTTTATCCCGCTGGCGGCGTATACCCCGCCTCCCAGCACAGCCTTTTCGCTCGGGCGCTCCCGATATTCAATGTCATTTACAATCGAAATACAGCTGACTATATATCGCAAGTCAATCTCCTTTACACTCTGACCGGTTTTCCGCCGTCGAAATAGTACATGTCCTCGTGCTTTATCGCGATTTTCTCTCCGATTTTTCGAATATGAGGCTCGTATGTGAACGGCCTGCCTTGTGCGCAAATTGATTTCGTGGAGTGTGCAGCAATTGTAACGCGTTCTTCCAAACTGTTTTCTATCGTGTGTCCGAAGTTGTCGTGATAATCGCAGTTTTCGAAGCCCTCCTCTTTCAGTCTGCGCGACGTCCACTCGTACAGCTCCTCAAAGGTTGTGTCTTCGCAAACGGCTTTCATCATACCCTCGTGCAGTCTCAGCTCCAGCTCGAGCATCCTTGAAAAATGCAAGCTTTTCGGCTTTTGCGGGTGCATTGTCACCTTTGCGTCCTCCACAAAAAAAGTACGCGCAAAATCGCCCCACATCCCCCTATAGCTCGGTGCTACGTCCACTGAAATTATGTCGTTTTCCGCCACCGTGCATCGCGCTCTTTGCGCCTTTGCATCAAATGAGCCGGAATTTGCCGTATCGTCTCCAATGAGCACAAGCGCCGGATCTCCTCGCATCCACCAGCCCTCGCTGCCAAGTTTTATCATCGCATTCTCTGCAACGCCGCGTATTTTCTGCGCACTGACGCCGACATGTATAAACGAATATATTTCGTCCATCGCCGTCTTTGCGATATACTGTGCTCTTTGCAGATTCGCAAGCTCAAAGCTCATGTCTCTTCCTCAACCCTTCTCATCGCGATTATCGTTTTTTCAATCAGCTCGTCCAATTCGATGCCCATCATCTCCGCGCCCTTTATTATAGCTTCGCGAGAGCACCCAACTGCAAACGCAGGCGTTTTGAATTTCTTTTTGACGGAGGAAAGTTCCAAATCCATGACGCTCTTTGAGGGTCGCACAAGTGCAACGGCGCCTATGAGTCCCGTCAGCTCATCGACAGCAAACAGTGTTTTTTCCATTATATGCTTTGGTTCCACGTCGGCACCCGACATAGACCAACCGTGGCTCACCACAGAGTCGATAACACCCTCGTCCACACCCTCGTCGCGCAGAATTTCACGGCATTTGACACAGTG
Source organism: Oscillospiraceae bacterium (assembly GCA_036653595.1). Classification (GTDB taxonomy): domain Bacteria; phylum Bacillota; class Clostridia; order Oscillospirales; family Ruminococcaceae; genus JAVVTQ01. Next base: position 15,652 of record JAVVTQ010000025.1, on the reverse strand, counting down.
TTCGGCGGGAAAACGCTCATAGTCAACATCGTGCAGCATTCCGACCACAGCCCAGTAATTTGCATTTTGGGGGTCATATTCCTCTGCAAAACAGCGCATCACGCCGCTGACTGTTTCCGCGTGTCTGCGGTGAAAGCTCTCCTCGTTATATTTCGACATAAGCGCTCTCGCTTCGTCAACTGTCGGTATTTTACTCATAATTATTTCTTTCTGTATAATATTCGTTTTTTCCTTCTTTGACATTTTTTTAATCGCGCTTTCCCTGCGCATCGCCTCTGATTTTCCCTCAAAGCTCTCGAAATACACGCATTCCACAGGCCGGCGCGAGCGCGTGTACTTTGCCCCTTGCCCGGCATTGTGCACCGCCACTCGCCTCTCGACATCGTATGTGTAGCCGGTATAAAGAGAATTGTCGGAGCATCTTAATATGTATACGTAATATTTGCTCTCCAAGGCTCTATCCTCCCCGCACTCCACGGACTGCCATATAGCTGCCCATACTTTGCATGTCAAAGCTGCAGCGCTGCTTTTGTCTCAATGCTATTTTATCACAAAGTTGAGATTTTTTCACATTTGCGCTCGCGCGATTGCTTTGGCGATGTATTGCTGGCACTCTTACTATTAGAGTGCCAGGAATTTACACTTTATTCATAATATTGCCGTATTTTTTATACAATTACAGGTTAATATAATAATTGTCAAAGGAAATTGAGGCGACAATGTTCAAACGAAATTTTAGCACTCGATGACCTTGCACAAAAAACAAAAACAAAATAATTTATGAATTTATGAAATGAGGTTTAATTATGTTTAGTATTGTACCTTTTGGACGTGAAGAAAACAGTATTTTCAATTGCTTTGACGACTTTGACCGCTGCTTTGCTCGCCGCGATATGATGCCTCAATTTCGCACAGACATCGTGGACAACGGTGACAGCTATCTTTTGGAGGCCGAGCTGCCCGGCTTTGACAAGGAGGATATCAAGCTCGACATAAAGGATGATTTGCTGACCATAAGCGCGCAGCATAAATCGGAGTCAGAGGACAAGGACGAAAAGAAAGGCTATCTGCGCAGAGAGCGCAGGTTCGGCTCATTTTCAAGAAGCTTTGACCTGTCGGGCGTCGACAAAAACGCAATCGGCGCAAAGTACGACAACGGTATTTTAAAGCTGATGCTGCCAAAGGAAAAGTCCGCAGAGCCTGAGGTGCGCAGAATTGAAATAGGCTAAAATTTTCAAAAGACAGGGTGTCCCCGAGACACCCTGTCTTTTTTTGCACTCAAATCTCAATTTCCCTGTCGAGCCAGAAGGAATATATGACCGTTTTCGTTATATGTATTGAGAGCTTTGTTTCCAGTGCTCTGCGGTAAAGCTCCAGCTGCTTGCAATACCGTTTGACAAGCTCTTCGGGCGCTTTTACCCTGTCAGATTTGTAGTCAATCAAAATCGTCTCATCGTCGTCTGACAGCACGCAGTCCGCGATGCCCTGTATCATGATTTTTTTGTCCTCGCCATTGCTCTGCACAATTCCCAGCTGCGACGCGTCGATAAGGTCGAGAAATTCCACCTCGCGCAGACAGTTTTTCGACTGAGACACTCGTTTTCCGAGATCGCTTTTGAAAAAGGTCTGCAACTTTTTGCAATCAATAAGTTCGGCATCTCTGCTGCTTATATATGCTTGCTTTGTAAGCCTGATAAGTTCCTTTTCCACGTCCTGCGCCGCTGCGCCGTAATCGGCAAGCTGCATAAACAGGTGTATTGCCGTGCCTCTGCGCGAACCGGAGGCCCCGCTCTCTTCCATAAACGGTGGCCGCACCAACATTTTTCTTTCGCCTGACTTCGATATCTCGCTGACGGTCAGCTTTGTCGGTATACTGCCGGAAGATATGTCGCCCGAGCCGAATTTTAATCTTTTTGCGAGGCTCTCTTTTTTTTCTTTTTCAGGCGCAGGGGGCAAAGGACGAGGTGTCTCAAGCACTTCCGATTCCTGTTTTTTTGGAATTTTCACCTCAATGTATGCATTGCTCCATTCGCCGCATTCGGCAAGACCTTTTTGAATATCACAGCCGTATTGGGAGAGCAGTGACAGCAGCACTATGTTAAGCGCGCTCACCGCAGTTCGCACAAAGAACGGTTCCAACCTGCCGTTTTTTCCCGAAAATCTAAAAAGTCTGGCGAGCTTTACCTCCGGGTTGTCGTCAGTGCCCGTGATAATTATCTTTTGCTTTGCCCTGGTCATAGCGACATACATGACGCGAATCTCTTCGCTTATCTCGCGGTCGAGCGATGCAATGGAGAGCGCGCAGTATTCTGATGTTTTGTGCATATACGCCCCCGCCGAATCCTTTGTGTCCCTCTTTTCTTTTATCGCGCCGCCCAGATGCTGGTCAAAGAGCGCAGGAGGCGTCACGGCATCCCTTTTGTTGAACAGGCTCTGCGTCTCGGCGTATATGACTATCGGCCACTCAAGCCCCTTTGACTTGTGGATGCTCATAATGCTGACGCTGTTTTTTGACTGTGTCGGAGAGCCTTCCAGCGAGCTTTGCTTTTTTGCTTGATATGTGCAGATTTCAAGAAAGCGGGATAGGTTTCCCCCCGTCGCCGCAAAATCTGCGGCAAATGCCACAAGCCTGTGCAAATTGTACCTCTTTTGAGGCATGTCGAGGCCGGCACAGAGCAGTATTTCCGCATCTGTGCGCTCCAGCGCCGTTTCCAAAAGCTCGTCCGGCGCAACAAGTGCGCTCTTTCTGCGCAGCTCCGCGAGTATATCGCGCAGCACCTCACATTTATTGTCCTTGCTCACCATCACCAGCGAAATAAGCGGCTTCTTGCGGTCGATCAGTCGCAGACGGGCCATGTCATCGCCGTTAAACGAAAACAGCGGCGACATCATCACCGCGGAAAGCTCCAAATCCCTGCGCGGATTGTCGATTGCCCTCAAAAGGGACAGCGCGACAGATACCTCGGAATTGTTGAAAAAATCGTCCGACAGACCTGATGAGGCTCTGATACCGTTTTGGGCAAATGCCTTTGTGTAGCTGAGTGTGTGTGTCTTTGCGCGAAGCAGCACGCAAAAATCTCTCGGCTCGCACGGTCTTGGCTTGCCGTCTTGAATCACCTCATATTTTTCAACAAGCATTTTTTTTACAAGCATCGCCGTATCGGCCGCCGCATCACCTTTGCCGTCGGCTCGCAGCAATCTGACCTCAAGCCCGACCGCGTCGCAGCACTTTGTATTCTGCGATGCGACAAGCCTGTCCTCGCCGGCATAGTCGGTGCCGCCTACTTCGCGCGTCATCGCCGCGTCGAAAACATCATTCACCGCGTTTATGACCGGCTCTGCACTGCGAAAATTCTCATTAAGACTGATATATGACGGAAACAGACCCGTTTCATTTTTATAGCTGGAATCTTTGCGTGCCGTGAAAATACCTGGGTCTGCGCGTCGAAAACCGTATATGCTCTGCTTTACATCTCCGACAAAAAACAGGTTCTTTCCTCCGCGAGAGCAGAGAGTGAATATCAGCTCCTGCACTTCGTTTGAGTCCTGATACTCATCGACAAATATGTAATCAAAGGACTCGGACACATGTATTGCAGTCTTTGTGGGGCTCCTGTCCTCAGTACAAAGCAGCCGTATCGCGCAGCGTTCGAGATCGGAGAAATCGAAAATGCGCTTTTCTCTTTTCATCTGCATGTACTTTTCGTCAAACATCTTTGCGGCGCGCACCAGTATGAGAAGAACTTCTCTTTGCCGCACCGAATCCTCGCCCTGTTGTGCTAGCGTGCGCAAAAAGCACTTGTCCGCAAGCGACTGCACAAGCTCCTTGGCCTTTGTCTTCAGCTGCTGCACCGCCGCCTGAGAATCGGTGTCGACTACACCGCGCGCGCCCTTAAGCGCCTTTGCTTTAAAAGAGCGCACCTCAAAGCAGCACCTGTCCCATGCACGCGCTCCGACCAATGCCTTTATCTTAATCACGCTCTCTATGTCCTCTTCAATCGACGGAATGTATCCGTCCAGCTCGGAGCAATCAAGACAAATATCACACGCTTCGTGCAGCATTGAAAGTGCCGCATCTATAGTTTCCCCGGCATAGGCCAGCAGCAGCCTGCCCGCCTTGCTCTCGCAGAAGCTTTCGTCGCTTTCTGCGCTCAGCGCAGCGCACCAATCCTCAGGAAATGCGAGCGTTGTCATGAACTCCCTGAGACTCGAGATGATTTCCTCGGTTTTCACATCCGTGCGCGACCTGCCAAAGCAGTCGCCGACGCGCTCAATATCGCCGCTTTTATCTGCATACAGCTCGGCCAGCGTCTCGGCAAGCGCACGCTCGCGCAAAAGCGAGGTGAAGCTTTTCTCGGCTACGGTGAAATCCGGCGGAATGTCAAGCTCTGAAAAATGTTCATGCAGCAGCGCCGAGCAAAAGGCATGTATGGTGCTTATCTGCGCACGCTTAATTTGAATTTCCTGCTTTTTGAGGCGGACGTCGCTTGGATTATCTGCCGACATCTGTGCCAGACGCAGGGACAGTCTGGCCGACATTTCTGCTGCTGCGGCTCTCGAAAAAGTCACGACAAGCAATCTGCTCGCATCGACAGGATTGTTTTTGTCCGTTATCAGAGATACTATTCTCTCAACCAGAACGGCCGTCTTTCCGCTGCCTGCCGCAGCCCCTACAAGTATCGAGCCGCCTCTTCGCTCTATCGCCTCTCGTTGGCTGTCACTCCAATCCCATTTCACTGTCCGCCATCCTCCTCTCCGCTTGCGTCCTCTGACTCACTTCCGGCCCGCACGCGCATTATCCTGTCCTTGCGGCAAATTGAGGTGTATCGGCACCTTTTACACGGTGTGAAATCCTTGTAGACCACCGGCTGCGCTTCAATATCTCCGTCATAGAGAGTGCGTGCCATATCTATGATAATAGCATCGATTTTTGTGCTGATGGCTCCCATCTCCTCCAAATCAGCCAGCGTGCCACCGCTCGGCGTGCCGTCCTTTTTGAGCTTTATGGGTATAAAAACGCCGGCGCATTCGCGCTCCATCGCCTTTATAACCTCGATGTCTTCGAGTACAAGCCCGTTCATTCTGTATGCTCTTTGAGCCTTGCCGACTTCTGCTTCGTCCGGTATAGGCGGGTCGGCCGGCATATATAAAACACCGGCCGGAATAACATCGCCGTAGCGTTCCTTTGCATTTTTGCAGAGTGTAAAAAGGTAAAGCAATATTTGTATGTTTAGTCCCAGCATTACCTCGTCGAGCTTAAACTTTTTATTTCCGGTCTTGTAGTCCACAATTCTCAGATAACCGACGCCGTCCTTTCTGAACACATCGACTCTGTCGACCTTTCCCTCGGCAATTATCCTTTTCCCGTCGGGCGTTTCGAGCACAAGCGGCACAACCTCGCCTCTCTCGCCTATTTCCAGCTCAAAATCCGTCGGTTCAAAGCTGCTCTGCTCCTGCTCTCTGCGCAGCTGCTTTGCCAGCCGCTGCGTCTGCTCAATCAGGCGTGAGACGATGTAGCGCAGACGCGGCGTCCTTGAAATTTCATCCTTCAACCGCTGCTCCACATATTTTTTTGCTTCCTCGGCGGCGATTTCGCCCAAGCTTTCCTCCGTGAAATCGCATAGCCTGCCCTCGGTGCGGCGCATTAGGTTTTCCACGACGGCGTGTATGAATGTGCCCGATTCCAGCGGTGACATTGCGGCCTTTTCAATTGGTCGTATCTTCATTATGTAATTCAAAAAATAAGAAAAACGGCATTCGTAGAACATGTTTATCTTCGACGCCGAGACGCGCAGCCGGTCTGTCAAAAGAGCGTGCATGACGGCGGTGTCACTCACGCTGTAGCTCGGCTCCGCAGCGGCTTTCTTTATGTCCTCACAGAATTCTCTTCCGCCGACACTTTCGATAAGCTCCTGTGTCTGCACGTCGCCGCTCTCGACAGCGAGCGAGTATTCCCTGCGCGCCGTCGCGGCGTTTACAATTCCTCCGCAGCCGTCAAGCGCGGCCTCCGGCGGCAGCGAACCGTTTGCGGCAAGAAAGCTCTCCACTCCCGATGAAACATGCAGCGTGCTCCCCTTAGCATCGGCCGCGGGACAGCCGAAATACAATCTTTCTCCGGCGCAGGTCACCGCGCGGTATAGAAACATCCTCTCCATCGCCGCGCTGTTGTCAAAGGTTTTTGCCAGCTCAACTCCATTCTCGGACAGAAAATCTCGCTCGCTCTGGGTGAGAATTTTCGTGTCGAAAGAGGTTTTCGGAAACAGTCCCTCGCACAGTCCCAGCACAAAAACAGCGCGCGGATTGTCTGTGCGCATCCTGTCTGCCTCGCCTATGGCTACTTGACCGAAGCATCTCGGAATATCCCCGATTTCTGTCGACTTTGCGAGAATCTCCGCAGTTTCGATAAGCTCCTCCGCTGACATGTATTCCCCGTCCACAAGCTCATAGAGCTCGCCGAGAAGCTCCAGACAGCGCTGTGCTTGACGCAGCTGCTCATCATCGGTTTTCTCGAGCTTTGCAAGCGCTCCGCTTCTTTCGAGAAGCCGATAGACTTCCCTTATTACATCACAGCAGCTTTTGCTGTCGGCCTCTTTCTTAAATTGCAAAAGCCAACCGACCGCCTTGCTTCGCGCGCGCTCTATCTGCGTAATCTCCTCTTTTTGCAAATCATCAGTCTCATCAAAGCCGTGCGGATTCTTTGAAAACTCGCACAGCCAGTCCTCGCCCGAAATATCCCAGACAAAGACATAGTTTTCAAGCAGCGCGATGTCGTCGTCGGAAAGTGAGGTCAGGCGCGTTTTGAGAAGTGCCAGAAGCGGCTCGGTCTTTATTTTTTGTGTCATTTCAAGCGCAGCTTTCACAAACAGCCAAATTGGCGAATGTGACAAGTCCTCGTTGAAGTCGCAGAAATACGGTATTTTGTATAGGCCAAATACGCTTCGAAGAGCCGCTGTGTATGCTCCGATATCGCGCGCGATGACGGCTATTTGCGAGTAATCGAATCCCTTTACGCGCGCGAGATAGACTATTTCGTCGGCAACACAGCTTATTTCCTCATATACGTCCCCGGCCTCGATTTTATAAAGGCCGTCAACGCATGCGCCTTTGCTGCCTCCGCCTGCAAAAAAGCTCTCCGCCGTCAAAAGCCCCTCACTCTTGAATCGGGGAAATTCGCTCAGCACAAGCGGTTTTTCCACCGCGATGCCCTGCTTTTTTGCCATTTCGATAAGTCTGCGGCCGCTTTTTGCCGCTATATAAAACGCATTCTCCTCCTGCGAGAACACGTTGTCACAGCAAAGCGTGACATACATGTCGTCGCACTGCTCCATCACCGCCGCGAGAAGCGCATATTCGGGCTCTGTAAACCCGGAGAAGCCATCGTAGAAAACAGTTTTCCCTGAATAAAGATCGCTCTTTTTGCATCTTTCGGCCGCCGCATAAAGCTCGCTTGAGTCGTCATAAAACTTGTTTGCCACCTCTGCCTCATAGGCTCCGTATATGAGTGCCAGCTCATGCAGCTTTGCGCAGGTAAGCCCCAAATCCGCAAGCCGCGCAAGCTCTTCGAGATGTGTGGGAGATACTCCGGCATTTTTAAATTCGTCTATTACGTCCGTCGCCATCTTAAAAAAGGACATATTCTTTCTGTGTCGGCGAAAATAGGTTATGTCACCCTCAACATCGGCAGCGGCGCGTCTGACAAGCGTACAGCGCTGCGCGTCCTTGAGCCGCAAAAGCGCCCCGCCACCGCAATGGGAAAAGATATCGCGGCTCTGCTTTTTAAAGCTCATGACGCGAGCTGCGCAAGCCTCCTCGCCCAAGAGCGCGCCCGAGAGACTGCGCTCAAACGAAAATGAGCTTTGTTCGGGAACTATCAGCAGGCACTGCTTTCCCGTTTTTGCCAGCTCTTTTATTTTCTCGAGACAAAAAGTACTTTTGCCGCTCCCTGCTCGTCCCGCTACAAGCTTTAGCATCTCGAATGCACCTCCGTTTTTTTTGACTTCATATAATGATAAAAAGCAGCAATGCCCAATCCATCGGTCTAAAAGGGTGCAGCCGGCCGTCATATTTTTCCACAGTGAAACACCCTGCGCTTTGTTTTATCAAAAAGCTATATCTGCCGCGGCCGCGACAAAGGCGTCAAAAATTCCTTGCTCAACCGCTTCTTGCGCTGCCAGGTGCTCCGGATGCCACTGAACTGCGAGCAAAAAAGGATAGCTCGGCATTTCAACCGCCTCTATAATGCCGTCGTCCGAAACGGCGCACACGTGCAGCCCCTGCGCAGTGTCCTTTACGGCCTGATGGTGCATTGAGTTTACTAAAAGCGTTTTTTCCCTCACAATTTTCCCGAGAAGCGTACCCTCTGTCACAAGCACCTTATGGACACCCTGTGCACTTTTGTCGGGGAAATTGTGGCTTTTTTGCACATCGGGACGCTGTGCTTGAATATCCTGCCACAGCGTGCCTCCGAGCACTGCATTTATGAGCTGTATACCTCTGCATATTCCGAGAATTGATTTCTTGTTTTTCATCACAATTGGCAAAAGGGCTGTTTCAAAGTTGTCCCTTATCTGAAATTGCGCACCGCAGCACTCGAGCTTTTGCTCTTTGTATATTGCAGGGTCTATATCAGCGCCGCCCGGAAAAACAAAGCCGTCGCATTTTTTTGCATACTCTTCTAGTTTTCTCGTGTCAGTTGTCGGCATAAGCTTGACCGGCACTCCCCCGGCTCGCTTTATCCCGCTCTTGTATTTGCCAAATGCCTTTATGCGATGGAGTCCTTTTCCTAGCCACAGCACTCCAATTTTGGGTTTTTTCATCACAGCCTCCGCAATATTATTGTATAAATTATAACTCACCTCCTTGCTTTTAACAACAAAGAAGCGCAAAGGCCGCCATTTTTGCACACCACAAGCGGGCGGCAAAAGTGACGGCCTTGTCGGCTTTTAAATATCACCTGTTAAACAGGTTCTGGAAAAGCTCCTCTATTTTGAATCTGATTTCATACTTCGTGTCCTCCATCAAAAGCTGCGTCTCATCGCCACCCAGAGCGGTTTCAATTTCTCTTCTGCTGACTGAAGGGACACACAGCGACGGATACAGCACGCACCACCAATTCTTTCCGCTCGCCTCGCCCAGCTCAATTCTCAGCGCCGTGTACTCCCCGGCCGGCATTGTTATTCCGCCATAGCTGCGCTGGTCGAAGAACATGTCGACAACGTACGCGCGAGCTCCGTAATCAAATCCTTTCTTCCTGAGCACCTCTTTTGCAATCTCCTCAAACGCGTCGAGATTTTGCTCTATATCAGCCAAAACATCCGCGCGGCTCGAAGCGTCAAAAAGCGTGTTGTCTGTCTGCTCAAGTATCGCGTCGCGCACGCAGAGCTTGACCTCCTGATCCTCTTCAAAATCAGAATTTGCAACCACGTGCAGCCTGACGGTGTCCTTGCGCAGCTCGTTGCAGGTCACGGAAAACGGCAGCTGGTAGAGACATGCAAGCGAGCATATCAAAAAGGCTATAAGTACCGAAATTTCAAATTTTTTCAAATTAACCGCCTCCTCTTGTGTCTAAAGGATTGGCGGTGTTTTGGTTGCTTATTCAAGCAAAGGAAAATTTTAACTTTTACGGGAAATAATCTGCACGCCGCAGCGGCAGGGCTTTGCGACATATGCGCGCATTCCATCCGCTATCATTTTGAGCTTGCAGTCGTTTGCCGTGCCATAATCGGAAAACAGCCCGAAGACTGCCGCGCCGCTGCCCGTCAAAGAAGCGGCAAGAGCCTTGTTATTTATTAAAAATGAAACAATGCTCTGTGTCGTCTCATCGCACTGAAGCTGTTCGAAAACATTGCAAATGCTCTCGGCAAGCTTATTTATATCGCCGCGTTCGAGAGCCGCCACTGCCGCCGCCGTGTCGGGGTGCACAAGAAGCTTTCCCGAATTATACTCTGCAAAAGCATCGCGCGTCGACCGCCCTATGCGCGGCATAACTATGACCAGCTTATAGCTGCATATGTCGTCTATCGGCTCGATTATCTCTCCGATTCCCGTGACACGCGCCGCACCGCCCACTATGCAAAACGGGACATCAGCCCCGATTTTTTCCCCGACCGAGCACAGCTGCTCTGTTGTCATCCCGAGGCCTATTAGCTCATTCAAGCCGACAAGAACCGCGGCCGCATCCGCACTCCCGCCGCCTAGTCCCGCCTTTGTTGGTATGCGCTTACTTATCGAAACCGTCATCGGTGGGATTTTTATCTTGCAGTGTTCGCAGAGCGCGGCTGCGGCCTTGTAGGCAAGATTTTTTTCATTGCGCGGCAAAAACTTGCTGTTTGTATTTATCTCAAATTCACCGTCTGAAAAAGTCTCTATCGATATCTCGTCGCAGAGATCCACCGAGCGGTTTATCATATCCATAAGGTGGTAGCCGTCGCTTTGGCGCACACCCGTTATGTCGAGAGACAGATTCAGCTTTGCGCTGGCAAGCAGCGTGATTTTTTGAAGGCTCTTCTTCATTTTATCACCCTGAATAAAAGGCTTTTGCGTATTTCAATTGCGCGCCGAGGGCACACCTCGTGACAGCAAAAGCAGCGAATGCAGTCTTTTTCCAATATGCGCGCCTTTTTGTCTTCCAGTTCTATAGTGTGCTGCGGGCAAATCTCGGCACAGCGGCCGCAGCCTACACAAGCGCTCTTTTTAATCACCGGGTGCGGGGACACCGCGCGCGTGAATTTCTCCATAATCGGTGCCATAAAGGCAGGGACACGCGCCGCTTTCTCACCTGCTATGCTCTTTGGCTTCGCCAAATCGGCAATCGGATTTTCGAGCAGCTCCGAGTCCCCGCGCACGCGCACCTCTTTGATATCCGCAGGTGCGCTGCCGCGCTCAATTGAGGCTTTGACCGTGAGCGCGTCCTCGCTTCCCAGCCCTATGCATTCGCACAGCACCCTGTCCACATAAAACCCATCGCAGCCTCCCGCAATCAAGCCAAACCGCCGCAAAACTCCCCCCGAGGGACCGTCACCCTCCATGCCGACTATACCGTCGATAATTGAAAAATCGGGGCAAAGTGCATCATACAGCTCACAGAGCATTTCGCAAAAATCATTTTTGTCCGGAAATCGGCAATGCATTTCGGCCTTTTTCAGTCCCGGCACGGCTCCGAAAAAGTTCTTAACCGCACCCGTCATGCCGGTCATAGCGTGTGTCTTGAGCTTTCCCGCGCCGATGACAATATCGGCGTTTTTGATGGCCTTCAGCACAGTGAACCTGCTGCAAATTCTCCCGCCTGCGATTTCACACTCTGTGACATCCATTCCGAGTGAAACGCCCTCTTCGACAAGCCCGCTCATCTCGCAGCCATCGTATATGGATTTGAGGCGCAAAGCGGAAAATGCACCGGAGGGGCTGTCAGCGATGACAATGTCGGAAATGCCGCGCTTCTGAAGTGCTTTTACAATTGCTCCAATAACCGCCGGGTGCGTCGTCACGGCCTCGTCCGGCGCGCTTTTCATGAGAAGATTCGCCTTGATGAGCGCAGTCTTTTTGCCCTTGAGCAATATGTCGGCATCGCTTTGCGCAAAAATATACTCAACAGCATCATCTACGCGCTCTTGACCGTAATCACACACTTTTTTCAGGTAAACAGTTTTGTCCATATTAAAGCTCTTTCACAAATTCTTCTATCCTCTTTAGCGCTTCGGCCAGATGCGACACGGAATATGAGTACGAAACACGCACGTGTCCCTCCCCGCAATCGCCGAATGCATCGCCGGGAACCACGGCAATTTTTTTTGCGAAGAGAAGCTTTTCGCAGAATTCAAGCGATTTCATGCCTGTGCTCTTTATCGAGGGGAACACGTAAAACGCGCCCTCAGGTGTAAAGCAGGTAAGACCGATTTTGTTGAAGCCGTCCACTACAAAGCGTCTGCGCATGTTGTACTCCGCTGCCATCTGTTCAACTGATTCGTCGCAATCGCGCAGCGCCGCAATCGCGGCATACTGTGCCATGGTCGGCGCACACATAATTGAAAACTGGTGCAGCTTTGTCATCTGATCTATGATTTCGGCAGGCCCGCACGCATAGCCCAGTCTCCAGCCGGTCATCGCGTAGGCTTTTGAAAAGCCGTTGACCACAACTGTGCGGTTTTTCATGTCCTGTGATATTTCCGCAGGAGACACGTGGCGCTCGCCGCCATATGTCATCTCGGCATATATTTCATCGGACATGACAAGAATATCTGTGTCCTTTAAAACCTCCGCTATTTCAAGCAGATGCTCACGGCGCATGACAGCGCCCGTGGGATTGCTCGGAAACGGCAAAATGAGCATCTTTGTTTTTGGTGTTATCGCGGCCCTCAACTCTTCCGGTGTCAGTCTGAAGCCATCTTCGGCCTTTGTCTCCACCGTCACCACGCTTGCGCCGGCCATGATTGCACATGGCTCATAGGCCACAAAGCTGGGCTGTGGGAGAATGACCTCGTCGCCGGGATTGATAACGGCGCGAAGACACATATCAATCGCCTCGGAGCCGCCCACCGTGACAACAGTCTCGGTGTCCGGGTCATAGTCTATGCGAAAGCGCCGACTGAGATAGCCGCATATCTCGACTCTCAGCTCACGAAGACCTGCATTTGATGTGTACCATGTTTTCCCGCGCTCGAGCGACATTATGCCCGCTTCGCGGATTTTCCACGGCGTGACAAAATCCGGCTCGCCGACGCCCAGAGAAATGCAGCCCTCCATTTCGGCTGCAATGCTGAAAAAGCGCCTTATACCGGAGGGTTTAAGCGCCTTTGTTTTTTCTGACAGTAGCTCACTATATGAAATCACAGCGTCGCAATGCCCCTCTCGTCAATCTGTGCGTCGCAGAAGATGACGCCGCGCTCCTTGTATTTTTTGAGCACGAAATGCGTCGCCGTGGACAGCACCGACTCCATCGGCGACAATCTCTTTGCGACAAACATCGCGATATCGCGAAAGCTTTTTCCCTTGACCTCTATTGAGATATCATAGCCGCCCGACATGAGATACACGCTCTCAACCTCAGGAAAACGCGAAATCGTCGCGGCAAATTCGTCAAATCCAAAATCTCTTTTTGGCGTTATGCGCACCTCTATAAGACTGGAAACCTCCTCGCTGCCCGCTTTTTCCCAATCAACAATTGCCTGATAGCCGGCTATAACGCCCTTGTCTTTCAACTCGTCAAGTGTGTCGGCGACCTCTTTTTGTGTGCGTCCCGTGAGACTTGCCAGCTGTTCGAGGCTCAGCCTTGCATTTTCTTCAAGGAGCTTTAGGAGCATGTCCATGTTTTGTCCTCCGCAGTAGAATAAATTATAATTATTATGGATTATAGCCTAAACGCGCGCATAAGTAAACATTATAAAAATGGATTAGCGCATAATTTGACGCAAAGATGGAAAAACTTATACCACAACCATTATTGGAGGGTTATTATGCTAAAGACTATTTGTCTCATTCTTCTCATCATCGGCGGCTTAAACTGGGGTCTTATCGGTTTCTTCGGGTTTGATCTTGTCGCATGGCTCTGCGGCGGCATGGCCACAACGTTTGCGCGAATCATATATGCTCTTGTGGGCGTGGCCGCAGTAGTCGGAATATTCTGTGTCTTTTCCTGTGACAGAAAGAAAGTCGACGGCTGACGTCGGCTTTCTTTCTCCTCTGCGGCGCGATATCTGAAAATAAGCGGGGCCTTTGCGTCTGTTTGCACGATGTCTTATGATGCTTTATGACCTTTTGGCACAGTTGTGAATTTTCTTTATCCGGTTTTCTTCTCACCGGGCCAAACGCCTTGCTCTGAATCACAAAGAAGCCGCTGTGAATTATTTTCACGGCGGCTTCTTTGCATCATATGTTAAAAAGCGCGTGGCTTAGATGGCGCAGCTCTGCTCGACGCCGTCTTCGCAAACTCGGTGTGTTTTGGGCCATGTTGAACTCAGCTTCTCGTACTCGCGCGCCATATTTTTGTATTTCTCTATTATCGGGGCACAGCTTGCGCTCGCGATTGCCATAATTCCATCATAATTTTCCAGCACAAGACCGCAGATTGTCGGGTCAAGCTTGTTTTTCTCGCTCATACTGCTGATAATTTTGACGATCTCCTCTTTCTTAAATGCTCTCTTATAGCTTCTGTCGGTACTCAGCGCACTCAAGACATCGGCCACAGCGACTATTCTCTGCAAAACAGTCAAATCCCTTGCTTTGAGTCCGCGCGGGTAGCCGCTTCCATCAAGCTTTTCGTGATGTCTGACTGCAATGTCGCAAACCCTGTCGCTCACACATCCCCTTATAATCTCATCCGAAATGCCGGCATGTGTCTGCATAATGACCATGTCACTGCGTGAAAGCGCATCCTTGGATTCCAAAATTCTTGCAGGAATTGCTATTTTCCCGATATCGTGCAGAAGTGCGCCGATGTACAGTTCGCTTATTTCCATTTGAGAGAGCTTCAGCCTTTTCGCAAGCTCGACACTTATCGCCATCGTTATAATTGTGTGAGTGACAGTCTGTTCACTGTGAAAATCTATGGAATAAATGAGCATTTTCAAGTACTCTATCACTTCCTTGTCTTCGGGAGAGTATTCTTTTATTCTCTTTTCTATGCTTTCCCCATAATCTTTTGAAATGATGCTGCTTGAAATGTCTCTGTTCTTTTCGGCTTTTAAAAACAGCTGCACTATTTGCGGCGAGAATTTTTTTGGCGACGAGGTGAAAACCTCAAAATTACGCTTTCCTCCGCTCATTAAAATATCCGCCCTGTCGGCGACCGCTATAAAAGCAGCATAATCCATATCGCTTCCGCCTGTTTTCACAAGCTCTTCATATGGAGTGTGGTGATATAGAATTGCTTTTGCGCAGTCACCGACGGGGCTCATATTTTTCAAAAAAATGTAACCATAAATCGAGTGACTGTCGCCATCAACCGTTTCGAACTCCAGCATTCGGTCAATCTCGTCTGTCTTGTATGCGCCTATATCGTGAAAGTAGCTTAGGATAAAGAGTTCTTTTCTCACTTTTCTGTCAAAAACCCCCGCCTCGTCGAGCATCTTCCCCACGATGTATGCAACTCTTTCGCCGTGCTCGACAATACGCGGGTCTATGCGCGTAAGTGCGCTTTTTATTACTCCGATAATTTCAAATCTGTCGATTGCCAGTATATCGCCTGTATCTGCATTCATCCCATACTCCCCGTATCTGTTCGCACAAAGTTTCGAATTTAGCTTAAAGTATACCATCAATCGACGTGCTCAACAGTTTTTTGTTTGCCTGTGATTTTTACCGTCTAAAGTTTTATCGCAGCTTTGCCTTTTCATCACCGAACCATCACCATTTCTTTACATCTATTGGTATTTGTGGTAGATTTGTTTCATTACAATAAAGGTATCGGGTGTCGTTATGCTCAATGCAAAGAAAGAAAAATGGTTTTACCCGGCGCTCCTTTTATGTGTGCTGGTTCCTGTGCTCATCAGCTTGTTTCGCTGGTGGGTGCTGTTTCCGGGAGATACGGGAAATTATCTCTTTGCATACAACGATGAAATCTCTTGGTTCAAGCAAATCGAGGCGTTTATTAATGGCGGGATGCCCTTTGGGTACTACGGCTACGACGGTTCTTTCGCACACATAGGCTCCTCTGGGC
>JAVVTQ010000024.1:0-22635 GCA_036653595.1 Oscillospiraceae bacterium | reverse complement strand
CGCTTCGCGATAGAAATTGTGGTATAATATAACTATCGTCGCGAGGCGAATAGAATATGGCCGGGCGCGACAAAAAACCAAAAAAGGAGAATGAATTATGGGTATTCTCGTCACAGGAGGAGCGGGGTTTATCGGCTCTCACACGGTTGTGGAGCTGGTTGCGTCGGGCTTTGATGTTCTCGTTGTCGACAATTTTACAAATAGCTCGCCTGAGGTTTTTGACAGACTGCAAAGGCTTACGGGAAAGAAGATACCTTTCATTGAGGCAGATCTCTGCGACAAAAGCAAAGTTGATGAAATTTTCTCGCAAAATGACATTGACTGTGTGATACATTTTGCAGGTCTGAAGGCGGTGGGCGAATCGGTTTCATTTCCGCTCGAATACTACCGCAATAACCTTGTCTCGACGCTCAATCTGCTGGATGCAATGAAGCGGCGCGGCGTGAAAAACTTTGTTTTCAGCTCCAGTGCGACTGTCTATGGCGATCCCGCGACGGTGCCGATATCGGAGGATTTTCCGCTTTTTGCGACAAGCCCCTATGGCAGCACAAAGCTCATGATAGAAAGCATACTTCGAGATTTATACCGCTCGGACAACTCCTTTAATATAGCGATACTGCGCTACTTTAACCCGATTGGCGCTCACGAGTCAGGCCTTATCGGCGAGAACCCAAACGGCATACCGAACAATCTCTTGCCTTTTATTTCACAGGTCGCTGCGGGGCTGCTCAGCGAGGTCGCGGTTTTTGGTGATGACTATGACACCGCAGACGGCACCGGGGTGCGCGATTATATCCATGTTGTGGACTTAGCGCGCGGACATGTGGCGGCATACAAAAAACTTAAAACAAACTGCGGTCTTGTGACTTACAATCTCGGCACGGGAAAGGGCTACTCCGTGCTCGAAATAATCGCAGCTTTTGAAAAGGCCTGCGGGAAGAAAGTGGCTTACCGCATAGTCGACAGGAGGCCGGGCGATGTGGCGAAGCTGTATTCTGACCCGTCTCTTGCGAAAAAAGAGCTTGGCTGGAGCGCAGAGCTGTCAATTGAGGACATGTGCCGCGATTCGTGGCGTTGGCAGATGATGAGCGTCGCAAAAAAAGATAAATAAAGCGGACGGTTGCTTTGCCGCGCTTCTGACAAACAGGAAGCGGAGAATAAAGAGAAAAGGAGTATTTGACGATGAAATTTTGCGAATATGAGTACAAAAGACCGAATATAGACGCGCTTTGTGAGAAATACACTGCGCTGTGCGAAAAGATGGCAGCTGCAAATACACTCGACGAGGCGGTAGCCTGCGTGATGGAGCACGAGAGAATGACGATGGAGTTTGTCTCCGACGCCGAGCTTGCCGAAATTCGCCATACAATCGACACAAGGGACAAGTTCTACGACGAGGAAAAGGAGTATATTGCCGCAAATACTCCCAGATTGACAGAGCGCATGAACGCTTTTCTCATGATGCTGCTGACATCAAAGCTAAAGCCCGAGCTTGAAAAGCGCTTTCCAAAGGTGCTTTTCACAAATGCGGAGATGAGCGTCAAAACAGTCAGCCCGGCCGTTTTGGGGCTGCTCGCGGACGAGGCGAAGCTGGAAATTGACTATCAAAAGCTTCAGGCGAGCGCACAGATTGAGTATGACGGAAAAGTACTTACACTGGCACAGCTCGGCGCCTACATGGAGAACGGCGATTCGGCTGTCCGCCGCAGCGCATTTGAGGCGACCGGAAATTTCTATATGGACAACGCCGACGAGTTCGACAGGATTTTTGACGAGCTCGTGAAGCTGCGCACGGAAATTGCAAAAAAGCTCGGCTTCGAGACGTTTACGGCGCTGGGCTATCTGCGCAGAACGCGCAACTGCTATGACGCCGCGATGGTTGCAAAGTTCAGGGAGGGCGTCAAAAAATACATTGTTCCAACGGTGGCTGAGATTAAAAAAAGACAGGCCGAGCATCTCGGCAAGGAAAAAATAGTCTATTCGGACGACGCTGTGCTGCTGCCGCAGGGAAATCCAAAGCCGGTCGGCAGCTTTGACGAGACATATCGCAGCGGCGTTGCACTCTACCGCAAAATGGGTTCGAAGACACGCGAGTTTATCGACTTTATGGACGAGAGTGGGCTTTTTGATCTTGAGGCAAAGACCGGCAAGGCTGCCGGCGGCTACTGCACATTTATTCCAAATCACCACGCTCCGTTTGTTTTCTCGAATTTCAACGGGACGGCGGGCGATGTCGAGGTTTTCACACATGAGGGAGGCCACGCATTCGCCGCCTATGTAGCCGACAAAACCTGCGAGCTTTTGGAGACAGGCACCCCAACCTATGAGAGCGCAGAGGTGCACTCAATGTCGATGGAATTCTTGGCCTGGCCGTGGCTCGACAGCTTTTATGGAGACAAGACCGAGACGGCGAAGGTGGCTCACCTTTTAAGCGCGCTTTTCTTTCTCCCCTATGGCGCAATGGTCGACGAGTTTCAGCACATAGTGTATGAAAATCCGCAGCTCACGCCCGAGCAGAGAAACAAAGAATGGGCAAAGCTTGAAAAACAGTATCGCCCTTATATCGATTTCGACGGCCTGCCTTTTTACTCCGACGGGCGCGGCTGGCAGCGCCAGCTTCACATCTATCTCGACCCATTTTACTATATTGACTACTGTCTGGCACAGACGGTATCGCTTGATATTTTCAAGATTATGCAGACGGGCGGCTGGGACAAGGCATGGGAGCACTACTATGCTTTCCTCGAAAAAGCCGGCACGCTCACCTTTACAGAGCTTCTTGAGGGCGCGAAGCTGTCCAATCCGTTTGACCCAAATGCACTTGCGGATATTGCGGCAACGGTGGCCGATTTTGTTTCCGGAAAATATTGAGAAAAGTATTTACGAGTCTATACGCAATGCTTCAAATGCGCCGAGATTATCTTGATAAGCTTGAATTTGAGCGAAGATAATTCAAGCACTTGCGGCACATTTGCAGTCTATCCAACAACAAAAAAAGGGACAAATTCCGAATGCGGAAGTTGTCCCTTTTTTGAATGCATCAAGCTTAAGCTGTGATGTTGATTTTGCAGTTGTCGGTCATGAGTGCCTCAAAAATCTGCACGTAGTCATCCTTGCTCAAAAAGCCATTCGGTATGGCGTCGCGCACGGCGACACTGTAAAAGACCATGGAACCGTCGGAGCTTTCGCCGATTTTTTGTTTTGTTCCGGTGGTGACCATGGTCTGATAGTCGGACGCTGCCGCCTCGATGCGCAAAAGCTCTGCCCTGAGGCCTGTCTGAGGTTCGACATAGTAAAAGCGAACGGTTCGCACATCGTAGCTCATCAGGGAAGAGCTGCTCGCTTCAACGGCAAAATTGTTGCGCCATTCAAGCGGAACAAAAAACCAAAACTCGCGCGCTTCAAAGTGGCCGTCCTTCACAATGGGCGAAAAGCCGTCGTCAAAAATCGACGGTATTTCGGCGCCGGTGGTGACCGCCATTTTTTGAACAATATCGAAAGTCTGCTTCTCGACAGGAAAAACAGATTGGCCGTCGTGGTTATAGGGGTCAACGAAAATGCCTATATCCGAGGAGCTGTCCGAAAGACAGCCGGGCAGGCACAAAAGCAGAGCGAAAAAGCTTATAAGAATGCATAAATTCTTCATGATAAACCTCGCGGTGAAAAGGGAATATATTAATTATACAGCATTTCCAAAAAAAGTTGCAAGGATTTTGTAAACATGCCGCTTTATATGTTTTCCAAGCTGACGCGCACTTTTCGAGAACGGATGCCAAAATATCAGATGATTTTATATCGCACGGAATAATTTGGCTTTTTTAAGCAGATAATAAAGCATAAGTTTTTCGGAGGTGTAAAATTGAAAGCAACAGGTATCGTAAGGCGCATTGATGAGCTGGGAAGAGTGGTTATACCAAAGGAAATTCGGCGAACGCTCCACATACGCGAGGGCGCTCCGCTCGAAATATACACAGAATCGGATGGGCGCGTTATTTTCAAAAAATTCTCACCCGTGGACGAATTTGTAGCAGTGGCCGAACAGTATGCCGACGTCGTGTCGGCCGCGCTGAAAATGACGGTGGCAATATGTGACAGGGACAGGTTTGTCGCGGTCAAGGGAAACAGGCGCGAGGTTCAAGACGCAGCGGTATCCGCCGCGCTGGACGATTTGCTGCATGGAAAAAAGAGTCACTTCGGCGAAATTGACAGGACTATTTCGGTGTGCGACGGAGTTGAAGCAAAGGCGCTTGCCGTGTATCCGATAAAGGTGACGGGCGATGTTGTCGGTGCTATTGCTGTGCTCGAGAGGGACAGTGAACAGCCGCCGCTGGACATGGGCGAACAGCGCCTTGTGTCTGTGTGCGCGACGCTTTTGGCACGCCAGATAGAGGGTTGACGAGGCTCAGAAGCGCATTTGTGCGGTGAAATTCGATAAAACAGCCCGAAAAAATAAAGAGGCGCTCGCCATTGTGCAATTGGCGGCGTCTCTTTGTTGATTATTTACCCTTTGCGGCGAGCTTTGGGTCAACCACGGCGTACAGGTAATATTCGCGCCCTTCTTTGAGCATCACATATTCCATGCGCTTTGCGACAGCCTGCTCGGCCTGAGAGCCTTCGGGGACGACGCTGGTGGCGTTGGAGTAGTACATATAAGCGACGGTGAGTGTCTTTGTGTTGCCGTTCTTTTCGATGCTCTCAACCACCGGCATAAACGAGCCGACCTGTCCGGTTATCGGGATGAGATACGCCTGCTTGTCCGCGACGTATTCGAATTTAAAATCGAGATCTGTAAATGATTTGTGGGTTATAGTGTAATTTGAGCCGTACATTTTTGTGGCATAGCGATCTATGTCAACCGTTGGCAAAATCATCTTGCCCTCTTCGTTGCGCTCGTACTTGGTCGTGTCCTCACCTGTAATCGTCGCCCAGATGGCTGCTTGCAAAAGCATATCGTGGTCTGCCTTTTCTATGCTGTCGAAAGGTGCGGGGTCAAGGGACACCACAGGGGCAATCAGCTCCTGAAAGTACAGCTTGTCGTCCGTGTCGTCAAAGAGCAAGGACACATAGCCGGACACAAGAGAAACAATTGACACGACGCCGATAACGCACAGAGAGAAAAACACAACCCCCAGCGTCATTCTGCGGCGGTGCTTATTGCGCTTTACTTTTTCTTCTTTTGTCAGTCTCTTTTTTTCCATATAAAATCATCCTTTAAAAGGGTTTTCGTTTATGTGGCCCAATCTGATGTGCCTTTATGACATTGTAACACAAAAACACAAAAAAGTTCAATGTCAAAGACTGTAAATAACGCGGGTGTCAGCGAGGTGGTCATGCAGTGCGCGCTTTTTCCTGTCCCCAATGAGCCAAAAATAGCCGATAAACAGGATAGAGGAGAGGTATCTCCCGACAGTTTCACGGTAAATGGCACTAAACCAAGAGATGCGGCCTCCGTCAGTGGAGACGACCCGCAGCCGCATCAGCTTTTTGCCCGGAGTAGCGCCGGTGGTCGCTGTGGACACAGCAAAATATGCAATATACAGGAGATACATTATAATATCGGATGCGCTCAAGGAAAAGAAAAGGTTGACGTCGCGCATATAGCCGTCAGCGTTTGGAAACGGAATGGAAAAAAGCAGTGTGACGATTGAAAAAAGGACAGAAGCGAGCAAAAGGGCCAGAATACTATCAATTATATATGCAAACAATCTCGGGAAAAAGCCGGCACTTTTATAGCTGTCAAAAGCTTCGGGCGGCAGATTAACATGTGAATATGGCGAATAATCGCCGGTCTTTGCTGTGACCGAAAGCGGCACCTGAGCTTTTGAAAAGTCCTGTTCCTCGGACGCCGGAATGTCCGAATTGCCTTCATAGGTCGAATTTGAGCTCACATACGGATTATCCTGCATAATACATCGGCACCCCACTTTCGAGGCCGGCGACAAATTCCGCCGCCTGCTCATACTCGGACTTTGGCACAAAGCTCTCCGCTTTTTCGAACAGCTTTGAGAGCGTGCTGACAGAAACAGAGGGGTAGTAGACAGAATCCGTTGCGCAGAGCTCACGGAATTCATTGAGGGCCTCGTCATAGCTGCATACTTTGTCGATGAGGTTGTTCGAAAGACCCTGTGAGGCCGTGTAGATTCTGCCGTCCGCTATAGAGAGGGCGGTGCTTCTGTCATAGCCGCGTGCCGAGATGACAATGTCCAGAAACTGGTTATAGCACTCGTCTACAACACCTTGATATATGCCGCGCTGATCTGCTGTCATCGGATAATAGGAGCTGCCCATCGCCTTGTTTTCTCCGGAGCGGATCAGATCGTTTTTTATGCCTAGCTTTGAGTACAGCGCTGAATAGTCCGAAACGCTGATGTACACGCCTATAGAGCCGACCGTGGCATTGCGGTTGGAATATATCTTGTCTGCGGCACACGCGATATAGTATGCGCCCGACGCCATCATTGAATTGCTGTAGGCATATATTGGACGGCCTGTTTTTTCTTTGTATTCCATGAGCTTTAAATAGACCTCGTCGGAATGATAGACAGTGCCGCCGCCCGAATCTATGTCTATAAAAAGCCCCTGATTATAGGCGGAGTCGATGGCCTCGTCAATCGTGTTGATGACCAGCTCGTGGTTGTAGCCGCCGGAGTATCCGCCGAAGATGTCTGTCTCGGTCGCGCCGATAGTGCCGTATATCGGAATGACGGCGATGTTTTCCGAATTGGGCATAGAGCTGAAGCCGGCGTCTGTCACCCTTGACAAAAGCTCATTTTGGAGACTGTTTTGCCTGTGTGCGGATGATATCCCGACAACGCCGACGACGGAAAATATCAGCACCGCCGCTATTATGCCCAGCAATTGCTTTTTTTTCATGTTTTTGAATTCCTTTTCAGTAATATGAATATTATGAACGCCGCTGCGGCAGCCAATACCCCCGCAACCGACGGCGTTATCGAAAATTTTGACAGCATGGCTCTCCCTGCGATTGCGGCCGCGCTCCCGCACGCGGCAGTCACGAAAAACTGGCACTGTGTCACATCGCGTCCGAAAATTATGGCAATCAGAGGGACGAGCGAAACAGGAGCCCAGAAAGAATAGGAGAAAACAAGCACGGAGATGACATCATCCAGCAGCAATGCGGCAATCAGCGCGGCACACCCGAAAAAGAGGCTGACAAACTGTGCGGTGCGCAGCTTCGCCCTGCCGCAGGGCGGATTGGTCATAAAGGACGGCAGGATGCCGTCCATAAATGCGCAGGCGGCCGCATTCAGAAACGAACCGCCCGACGACATATACACGGCCAGCATCGCCGCGCAAATCAGCGAGGCGGGCAAAACCGGCAGCACCGCGCCGACGAGGGCGGGGAGTGCAAATTCGGCAGAATCGGTCGCGTTCAGCGCGCGGGCCGCAAGCCCGGCCAAGGCGGTCATTGCGAAAAAAAACACTGACAGCACACCGCTCGAGAGCACTGCGCAACGGAGAAGACGCGTATTTTTGCAAGAGAGCATTCTCGACAGAGTCGGCGGACATAAAAATTCGCCGGTCATGAAAGTCAAAAATGCAAATAAATAATGCGAAGGGGAGTATACTCCGCGCACGGAAAGTAGATTTTGCGGAATGTTATTTTGCAGCTGCGCGAAGCCTCCGATTTGCACCAGACTGACTGAGACAACGAGCACAAGTCCGATGACAAGTGCAACAATCTGGAGAGTATCGCTCTTCTGGGCGGCTTTCAGGCCACCGAGAGACGCATATGCAATCGTAACCGCAAAGAAAACAGCGCTCGCGGTGTTCGGCGCGATGCCGAGCATATAACCGGCCACAACGCCGGCCGCCTTTATCTGCGCAGCGAGCACTCCTATGCAAAAAAGCACAGATGACATCGAGCAAAGCGCACCGGCATATGGCCCGCAGCTTTTTCCTATAACGGCTCCCGCCGAGCCTAGCCCGTGAAGGCGCCGAAGCCCCGGGACAAAAAACAAGCCGCATATGAAGAGCGAAAGGGTAAAGCCAAGCAGCACAAGAGCTTCGGATATCCCGCGTGAAAAAACGTTTTGGGCGTTGCCCAGTGAAAAGCCGCCCCCGACAAATGATGCGCAGAGAGATGCGGTTATCACCAAAAGCGGAGCATCACTGCGACCTGCGGCAAATTCCCCATAGCTCTTTGGTGCGCCGTGCGCTATGCCATATGCCGCGAGCAAAAGAACATACCCGACTATCGTGGCTTTGCCAAAATCCAACACATCACCCGTTTCAAAATCATCAGATGATATATTGTATTTGCAAAAAGAACGGCAAAGACGCCGAATGTGACGTTTGTGCCAAAATAGCAGCGGCAAGGCATTTTGAGAAATTATTAAGAACAGCGGTGAAAAAAGAAATCCTATTAAAGATTCTTGCTTATACATCTTAATACAAATGTGTGAATAAATCAAAATAATGAGAAAAATACCGTCAGTCACACAAAGAGAGCAAAAAATGTCGAGGAGAAGGTCATTTTCAAAAGATGTAAATTGACTATAGCGCCGCAATTTGATAAACTCAAATTGATATAGGAATATGAATATTGAGGGGTAATATTATGAAATACTGCACGCGCTGTGTCATGCCGGACACAAGGCCGGGCATCACTTTTGACAAGGACGGCGTATGTTGTGCCTGCCGCCACTACGAAGACCGCAAAAAAATAGACTGGGACAAGCGATTTGAGGAGCTGAAAGTACTCTGCGACAAATACCGCAAAATGAACGGCCCCGGCGGCTATGACTGCGCTGTAGCCGTGTCGGGGGGCAAGGACAGCCACTATCAGGTCTATGTCCTCAAAGAGCTTATGGGCATGAACCCGATACTTTTTTCCGTCGAGGACAATTTTCCGATGACGGAGGCCGGAAAGCACAACATCAAAAATATAAGCGAGACATTTGGCTGCACGATTATCAGCTGCAAGCCCGACATAAAAACGCAGAAGATACTTATGAGAAAAATGTTTGAAAAATTCGGAAAACCGACATGGTTTCTCGACCGCCTTATATATACTTTCCCGCTTCACATGGCAGTCAAGTTCAACACGCCGCTGCTCTGCTATGGCGAAAACGTGAGCTTTGAGTACGGCGGAAACTCGGACGAGGAGACATATTCCGCGAAAGATCAGATAAACAACGGAGTCGCCGTGGGAATGCCAATCGAGGAGCTGCTGGGCGATGGCGTCACAGAGCGCGACCTCTCCTTGACACTCGCGCCCTCTGCCGAGGAGCTTGACAAGCTTGACCCGATGTATCTCTCTTACTTTATGGAGTGGAACAGCTTTAGAAACTATGAATTTGCCAAGAGCCGCGGGTTTCACGATTTGTCCCACGAATGGGACAGAAGTCATCACGTAGAGCAGTTTGACCAAATTGACAGCCGTGCATATCTCGTGCACAGCTGGCTCAAATATCCCAAATTCGGCCATGCCGCAGCCACCGATTACAGTGCGCGCTGCGTGCGCTATGGCATGATGACGCGCGACGAGGCGATAAAGCTTGTCAAGGAGCGCGACCACAATCTCGACTCGCTGTGTGTGCGCGATTTTTGTGAGTTTGTCGGCTATACGGAGACGGAGTTCTGGGCAATCATCGACAGGTTCTACAATCGGGACATTTTCGAAAAGGATTTTGTCGGAAAATGGGTGCTCAAGGAGCCTGTTTGGAATAAATAACAATGCTGTTTCGGAAAACAATATGAGCAAAAGAGGGCATCTATGGACTGCAAGGTGAGCGTTATTGTGCCTGTCTACAATGCGCAGAAATATCTGCAAAAGGCCTTTGACAGTGTGAGGAGGCAGTCGCTGGGGTTTGAAAAAATTCAGCTGATTTTTTGTGATGATTGTTCTGCGGACAATAGCGGACAGATGATTGAAGCATGGGCGAAAAAATACCCGAATGTTTTGGCGCTGCGCACAAACGAAACATCAGGCTCCGCCAGCGTTCCGAGAAACGTGTGTATTCGCGCTGCGACGGCGCCGTACATAATGTTTCTCGACAATGACGATATGCTGGACCCGCGCGCATGTGAGGAGCTGCTTTTTGCGATAGAAAAGTACGGCGCCGATGTTGCCAGTGGCAGCTACAGCGAGCTGCACGGAAAGAGAATTGTCGACTGTGCCGAAAAATACGCTCAGGTTCCCGAGGGCGGCATCGATTTGTCGCGTTCAATAGCGCCGTTTTTTTCGGCAGCAGACCCATTTTGGACGAAGATATTCAAAAAGAGCATAATCGACAGCAACAAGCTGGAGTTCAAACAGGTGTACGGAGAAGACAGCCTTTTTATATTGTCGTATCTTGCCTGTTGCAAAAAAGCTGCCAGAATAAAGAGAACGGTTTATATATACCGAATTCGCGAGGATTCGATTTTTCACGATTTCAGCAAAAAACATCTCTGCGAAGTCACACAATGCTACAAGCAGGCGTTTGATGTGTTGGAGCCTAAAGGACAGCTTGAGTACTACCACAGCTTTTTGTCGCTCGGACTGTCCGGCTTTATGGATTTGCTTGCGGATGCCCAAAATATGACGGAGGACGACGCCTGCGAGGTGCTTCGTGAATGGTGGCCGCTTTTGCAATATGGCGCACAGAATTCGCTTTGTGTCGAGAGCGCTGTGTCTGAGATACTCGTCCTCGACGCCGCGTCCGACGAACCCGAAAAGGCAGAGCTTCACCTAAAGGCGCTGCGCGGCCTGTATGCGCTGCGCAGAGCACAGATGAACGAAATTCTCAATTCGCGTTCCTGGCGCGCAATTTCCGCAATAAACCGCATTTTAAAGCGCTGACAAAAGCCTCGCCTTTGATCGATTTGGCTTTGTGTATGCGGTGTGTCTAACTGCAATAAAGCTTGCCCAAATGAATAAACCCCAGCTCTTTGCACAGGATATGTGCAAAGAGTTCTTTTTTTGGGAGAGTGTTTATGGATTATTTATGGGCTTTTTTGGTGGGCGGGTTTATATGCCTTATAGGTCAGCTTCTCATCGACCTGACAAAGCTTACTCCCGCAAGGATACTGACCTCCTTTGTGGTGTCGGGTGTGGTGCTTTCAGCGCTCGGCCTGTACAAGCCGCTGGTGGAATTTTCCGGTGCAGGGGCAACGGTCCCGATTGTCGGCTTTGGACACATGCTCTTTGAGGGCGTCAAAAGCGCTATAGAAAAAGACGGTGCCACAGGCGTGCTGACGGGCGGTCTCGCGGCGGCGGCGGGGGGGATTGCCATGTCGCTTATGACCGGGCTGGCAGTTGCGCTTTTGTTCAAATCCAAAGATCAAAGCTGAGAAGACGGCAATATCTTTAGAGTTCCGTGAAAATGCGGCTGCGGCAAATAGCCAGACGGCGATTTCGCAGCGCAGGCTTTCCTAAAAAATTTTTTTCATGAGGTGCGTGTAAACACGCGCCTTTTTGTCATATGTCAGTTCGTTTTGCAAAATGAAAATCAGAAGTGCCAAAGCCGCATAACCGTGTCAGCATAAGCGGGCTTGGCGTCGCGCGGAATCAGATGCAAAACTCAAAGCAATGTGATACAATGAGGTCGGATATTTGCCGCGACGAGGCAAATCAAAAATGCGCGAACGCGGCGAGACTGCGGCGGTCACGGCGCAAGACTGTGGGAGGCTATATGCTGAGAGCTTATTGTGACACATTTATGAAATATAGATTTCTTCTCTCAAACCTGATTGTGCGCGACCTCAAGGTGAAGTACAGAAGGTCTGTTTTGGGGGTTCTTTGGAGCCTCTTAAACCCTATTTTGATGATGCTTATTCTGACAGCTGTATTTTCTCGCGTATTTCGCTATTCGATACCAAACCTCCCGCTCTATATAATTTCCGGACAGACACTGTACACCTTTTTCAGCGAGGCGACAACGAGTGCGAACTACTCCATAATCGACGCCGCATCGCTCATCAAAAAGGTTTACATACCAAAATATATCTTTCCGCTTGAAAAAATGCTGTTTGCCTTTGTAAACCTGGGATTTTCGCTGTCGGCAATTGCGGTGATGCTCGTCATATTCAGAATACCGCTTTCGTGGTCAATGCTCCTGTTTCCGATTCCGCTCATTTCGATGCTGGGCTTTGCAATTGGGTTTGGCATGATTCTCTCCGCGCTCTGCGTGTTTTTTCGCGACCTCAAGCATCTGTATTCGGTGATGATAATGGCGTGGATGTATATGACTCCAATAATCTACCCGATGTCGACACTCGACGGCAGCTGGCTCAAATATGTGGCGCTTGTAAATCCGCTGACTTGGTATATAGAGTACTTCCGCGCAGTTGTGATGTACGGGCAGTTTCCGACGCTTGAGATGAATCTGATATGCATCGGATATGCGCTCGTGTTTCTTTTCCTCGGCTTTTGGGTGTTTAAGCGGACGCAGGACAAATTTATACTTTATATTTAAGGGGGGGCTGTGTGATGGGTGAGCTGATGGTTGAAGTGAAAAATGTCACTATGGAATTTAACATGACGAGCGAAAAAGTTGACAGCCTCAAGGAATACTTCGTGCGTCTTGTCAAGAGAAAGCTGTTTTTCAACTCGTTTTTGGCGCTGAAAGATGTGTCTGTGCGCGTGGAAAAGGGAGAGGTTCTCGGAATTGTCGGGCTAAACGGCAGCGGTAAGAGCACACTGCTTAAAATAATCTCGGGAATCATGAAGCCGACAAAGGGCAGCGCCGAGATTTTCGGCACGCTTTCGCCGCTCATAGAGCTGGGCGCCGGGTTTGACATCGATTTGACCGCGCGCGAAAATATATTCCTAAACGGCTCGGTGCTCGGCTATTCGAGAAAATTCATGGAGTACGTGTTTGATGACATTGTGGAGTTTTCGGAGCTTTCGGAATTTCTCGATATCCCGATAAAGAATTTTTCCTCCGGTATGCAGGCGCGTCTCGGCTTTGCGATTGCCACGGTTGTGGAGCCGCAGATACTCATAGTGGACGAAGTCCTCGCAGTCGGCGATTTCAAATTTCAGAAAAAATGCGAGCAGCGCATCCAGAAGCTTATGTCGGTGGACACCACTGTAATAATTGTGTCGCACTCGATAGAGCAGATAGAAAAACTGTGCACAAAGGTGCTTTGGCTCAAAAGCGGCGAAACCGTCATGCTGGGCGACACAGCAACGGTCTGCGACGCCTATAAAGCTCAGGTTTAAAAAAAGAAGGCGCAAGCTGCGCTTGAAAACACTGTTTTGGTGTACTTGCGGTAATGGTTGATAAAGCACACCACTTGATGCACCGCACTTTTGCCATTGCCTGCATTTCAACTATAAAAAAGAAGAAGGCGCAAGCTGCGCTTGAAAACTCTGTTTTGGGTGTAATTGCGGTAATGGTTGATAAAGCACACCACTTGATGCACCGCACTTTTGCCATTGCCTGCATTTCAGCAAAAGCTAAAAAGCCCTGTGCAAATTTCGAAAAATGACAAAAAACAAAAGCCCCTCCGGATTTTTAAAGTCCGGAGGGGTTCTTATATCGGAAATCAGACAGAGCCCAGTCTACAGAGCGGCTCTTTTTGCAAGTGCGGCCTTCTTGTGGTTTGCGGCGTTTTTGCTTATAACGCCTTTTTTGGCGGCCTTGTCAATGGTGCTGACAGTGCGGTCGACAATTACTTTCTTGTCCTCACCGGCTACAAAGGCGGCCTCTGCCTTCTTCAGTGTGGATTTTAGGTTTGATTTGACAGCTTTATTTGCTGCGTTTTCTTTGGCGCTCGTCAAGACGCGCTTTTTCTGTGATTTGATATTCGGCATGATACCACCTCCTTTGATTGCCGTGCAGTACTTTGTATAATATCATTTTAAGAAGTAAAAATCAACAGTTTTCGCAAAACAGCTTTTATAATGCAATACGGATCAAATAAGAGAGGGCTTGACTCTGAAAAAAGATATGAAAAAAGGCAAAATGGTGCCTTGCGGCGAAATGTCGGCATTATGCACAGCTCCTATTTGCCATAGCCTGAGGTCAGCGCCAAAAGAAAGGTGAGAGCCGCTGCCGCGCTCTCAAAGCTATGAGGCTCACCGGAGATATAAGAAGCCGCATCGTTCCATTCGGAGATGTCAAAGTCATCGGGAAACACCTTTTTAAGCGCCTTGTTTATTTCACAAAAGCGGCGGTGTTCGCGAAGATTTGATATGTATTCGAGATTCGAGTACTGGACTAGCAGTTCCATAAGCTGTTTCATAATATCGCAGTTTCCGTCATTTTATTTGTCAATTAGATTATATCATGTTTCCATTATATAACCTAATAGTCTACATGTAAATACGCTAGTATTACTATTATCAATGTAAAGTATCAGATAATAGAGGAATAATATGGTAAGTCTTAATGTTCTGACGCTTCTTACAAAAACCGGGAAAACAAAATATTGGCTCTACAAACAATTAAATATGAGCTACCAGAATTTCAGCAGAATGATCAACAACGAAACAAAGTCAATCAAGTACGAAAACATTGAAATTTTGTGCCAGCTTCTCGAGTGTACGCCAAACGAGCTTTTTGGATATACACACGACCAATAACGGGAAAGAGAAGCTTTTCAGCGCCCGGACAAGCAATTGAGAACGCAATCACTCTGTGATATACTTAAGAAAAAATACATTGGTCTGGGAGATGAAAATAATGTCAGATGTTTCCGAGAGATTTATTCGCTATGCAAAAATCGACACGCAGTCGTGTGACAATGCCGGGAAGGTGCCGAGCACCGAGAAGCAGTTTGACCTCGCAAGACTTCTTGAAAAGGAGCTCTGCGAAATTGGAGCCTCCGACGTGCGGGTGGACGAGCATTGCTATGTGTATGCATCAATACCCGCCTCGGAAAGCTGCAAGAAAGCAAAGGTTCTGGGGCTTTTGGCGCATATGGACACATCGCCTGCGGTGAGCAACGAAAATACAAACCCAATAGTCACAAACGGCTATGACGGCAATGATATTGTTCTCAGCAAGGAGCTGGGTCTTGTCCTCTCACCTTCGGACTTTCCCGAGCTGAGAAATTATATCGGGATGGATATAATCACAACGGACGGCACAACGCTGCTCGGAGCCGACGACAAGGCGGGTATAGCTGAGATTATGACGGCCGCCGACTATCTGATCAAGCACCGTGAAATTGAGCACGGTGAAATCAAAATCTGCTTTACACCCGACGAAGAGGTCGGCGCAGGAGTGGACTTTTTTGACACGGAGGGCTTTGGCGCCGACTTTGCATATACGCTCGACGGCGGCGCGCTCGGAGAAATAACATATGAAAACTTTAATGCAGCCAATGCAAAGGTAAATATAAAAGGGCTGAGCATACATCCCGGGAGCGCCAAAAACTCGATGGTCAACGCGGCTCTTGTCGCTATGGAATTTCAAAGTCTGCTGCCGGTCTACCAAAATCCCGCCTGCACCGAGGGCTATGACGGATTTTTTCATCTTGACAGCCTCACGGCGGAATGTGACCATGCGCAAATGGTGTACATTTTGCGCGACCACGATATGGCAAAATTCGAGCAGAAAAAAGAACTGTTTATAAAAGCGGGCGAATATCTAAACGCAAAATACGGCAAGGATACGGTGAAAATTGAGCTTAGCGACAGCTACTACAATATGAGGGAAAAGCTTGTCGGGGATATGCATCTGATTGACAATGCCGTAAAAGCCATGCGCGAGCTGGGCATCGAACCGAACATCACGCCGATACGCGGCGGAACAGACGGCGCGCGGCTGTCTTATATGGGGCTTCCCTGTCCAAACCTGTGCACGGGAGGCGCGAATTTCCATGGACGCTTTGAATATATTCCCGTTCAGTGCATGGAAAAAACGGTGGATGTTCTGCTGAAAATAATAGATATATACGCAAAAGCATAATTGGCCGCAGGTCTTCAGCTGCCGGGCAGGAGAAAATAAATTCTCGGGATAAAAAGCAAACGATTGACTTGTTTTTATGGACGGTGTATCTTGAAAAAAGATTTATGGTTGCAATACCAAAAGGAGAATGATTATGTCACTGTCAGCACAAAAATTCGCACATATGGTGGATGCCGCATGTATTGCGGGCACAATGTCCTTTTCCTCGCAGAGAGATCTCGTAGAATACTCCAAAAAGTACGAGTTTGCTCAGGTTTATGGCTTTGCTTCGTACTATGATTATTTGATTGAGAACCTCAAAGGCACAAAAACAGGTGTGGGCGGCGGCGTCGGCTCGTCACTGGGAGCAGGGACAGAGCGCACAGAGACAAAAGTCTTTGAGGCCGGGCGCTATATGGAAATCGGCTGCGATGAAATCGACATGTGGATGAATATTGCGGCGCTGCGAAACGGAGAATTCGACTATGTCCTAAAGGACATAAAAGCCGTGCGCGCCGTCGTCCCTGACGGC
Source organism: Oscillospiraceae bacterium (assembly GCA_036653595.1). Lineage (GTDB taxonomy): Bacteria > Bacillota > Clostridia > Oscillospirales > Ruminococcaceae > JAVVTQ01. The sequence continues at coordinate 6,258 of JAVVTQ010000024.1, read as the reverse complement.
CATATACTAAAGGTTATCATAGAGCCGGCAACCCTCACCTCAGAGCAAATTGAGACAGCGACGCAGCTGGTCATCGATGGCGGTGCGGACTTTGTAAAAGCCGGAACAGGTTTTCTGGGGGCGTGCACCTTGGACCACGCGCGCCTCATGATTCGCGCGGCACAGGGGAAAATACGCGTAAAATGCTCGGGCGGAATCCGCGACGTGGAGACGGTGGAAAAAATGGTCGAGATGGGCGTGGCGCGCATAGGAATGGGCGTGGCGTCCGCCGAAAACATAATCAAACAGCTCGCATAATGAAGCTGTCCACCAAAAAGTCTCTGTAGCCTATGATAGATGCTTTTTGCATCGTCTTCAACAAATTCGAACAGAAATATAAAAAAATACATAAAAAACAGCCCAAAACTCACACGAATCACATTTGGGACGAAGAAAAAGAAAATTTTGTCAAGTTTGCCTGTTTTCATGCCCAGCTAAAAGAGCATATGCTCGGCGATTGAGCGCACAGCAGTGCTGAGAAAACATAGCAACGGCAAATGTTTCCTGTTTGCAGACACCAGCACCAAAGTTATTTTTAGTTAATTTCGGCAAATTGCGCCCTGTTTCACTTGCGAAATAGGGCGCATATGTTATCCTTGAATTAGGAGGGCTAAGACATGAGCGTCAAAAAGCGTATTCTGATATTTCTTGCTTTGACATTTGCGATTACATATGCGTACGAAATTTTTATATTATGGCCTGCCGTGGTCACCGGTTCAATTTCGGAGTTGGCCATAGCTGCGGTGATGCTGGTGCCGGCGGCAGGAACGGTTATGACGCGCCTTTTAACAAAAGAGGGCTTCGGCGACATGATGCTGGCGCCGCGCTTCAAGAAAAACAAAGGCCTGTATGCAGCAGCATGGCTTTTGCCGGCAGCCATGTGTTTTGTGGGCGCGGCCATATATTTCTTGTGCGTTCCGGGGATGTTTGACAAAAACCTCACATACATCATCTCGCAGCGGGCGGCGCAGGGCATTGATATTACGAAAAGCCAGGCATTGACAGCGGCGATAGGTGAGCTGGCGGTGGGACTTGTGCTGGCGCCGATACTAAACTTTGTCATGTGCTTGGGCGAAGAGCTGGGCTGGAGGGGATACCTACTGCCAAAGCTTATGAATAAATTCAAAATACTGCCGTCGATATTGATAAGCGGCGTGATATGGGGTCTTTGGCATGCTCCTCTCACACTCATAGGGCACAATTACGGCACGGGCTATGCGGGATATCCATATGCGGGGATTGCGGCCATGTGTGTTTTTTGCACGTTCGTCGGAAGTGTGCTGACATTTTTTACAGTTAAATCAAAGAGCGTTATACCCGCGGTGATAGTTCACAGCGTCATAAACGGAATATCGGCGGGCGGTCTTTTGTTCATGCGCTCGCCCGAGCTTTCAAACCCGTTCGTAGGCCCCATGCCAATCGGTATTCTCGGCGGCGCGGGGATTATAATTTCGGGCGTGGCGATGACGCTAGTCTTGATGCGGGATGAAAAGCTGCGCAAAGGTCAAACAGAAGAGCGGAGCGTCGGTTAGGAGCAGAGCCGGCGGTGCCGCTGCGGTCTGTAAAATAATATCGCACAATTGCGCAGAGTTTTGCAAACACTAAAGGCACCCGCCATGAGGCAGATGCCTTTTTGTATGCTGCGACACCGCATCTCCGCGCTCTGCCGCACACCCGATGAAAAAAATAAAACAAAGCAGCCGGCGCGCCGTATACGGGAGCGCGCCGACTGTTTTTTCATGCTTTCATCTTTTTCGGATGACTTAATTATGACGCAGCACAGCGAAGAAAATGCTTGCAAAATGTCGAGTTAAAAAAGAAAGCTGACCAAAAAGCTCTCATCTTGCATGAATTTAAAGTTTAAGTATCGAAACGCGACAATGTATGATAAAATTATACTAATAATGTATGGTGTTGCAAGCTGATGCCGCAAGGAGAAACAAATGCTGAAAATAGGCGCTCATTTATCGGTGTCAAAGGGCTTTTACGCGATGTGCGGTGAAGCGCTGCGCATAAAGGCAAATACGTTTCAGTTCTTCACGCGCAATCCGCGCGGAGGCGCCGCAAAGGAACTAGACGATGACGACATTTTGCGATATGAGCAGCTGGCTCGGGAAAACGGAATTTTTGAGGTGATTGCCCATGCCCCATATACCCTCAATGCCTGCTCTGCGGACAGCGGAATAAGGCGCTTTGCAATAAATACAATGGCAGATGACCTGTCACGCTGCGACAGAATCCCGGGCGCGCTCTACAACTTTCATCCGGGCAGCCATGTGGGGCAAGGCGAGGAGTCCGGCATAGGCTATATCTGCGATATGCTCGACGAGGTGATGTCCAAAGCGCACAAGACGACGGTGCTGCTTGAAACTATGTCGGGCAAGGGAAGCGAGATTGGCTCAACTTTCGAGCAGCTTCGCGCAATAATGGACAGGGCGAAATACGGTGATAAGCTCGGCGTTTGCCTCGACACTTGCCATGTACACGATGCGGGATATGACATAGTCGGAGATTTGGACGGCGTGCTGGAGAAATTTGACAGAGTTGTCGGGCTGTCGCGGCTCAAGGCCGTGCATCTCAACGACAGCATGAACATCGCTGCCAGCCACAAGGACAGGCATCAAAAAATCGGAGAGGGAAATCTCGGGCTGAAGACATTTGAAGCAATTATAAATCATCCTGCACTGCGCGAGCTTCCATTTTGCCTTGAAACACCAAATGAGCCGGATGGATATGCCGCGGAAATCGAATTGCTGAGGGGCCTTTATAAAAACTGAACGGAAGTGAGAGAATGGTCTGCTGCTATTGCCACGAAAGAATACCAAAGGGTGTGGACAAATGTCCGAACTGTGGGCGTGCGGCAAAAAAAACGGGCGGCCTCGGACCTGTGCGAAAACCGCTCGCCGCTGTCTGTGCGCTGCTTGTCGGGTTTGCTCTGTTCGCTGTTTTTTTGAGAGCACCGCATGTATTTTACGGGAATAACAACGCGACAATAGCAAGCGGAGGCGAGATATGCGCCGATGAAAGACATGTCTACTACAAAGCCGTCAACAAAGACGGCGAGCCGGCTTTGTTTTCGATGAATGAGGACGGCACCCAAAAAAAGCAGCTTTGTGAGACGAACGGCGATTATCTGAACTATGCCGGGAAATGGATTTACTTCACGCAGGCAGAAGGTAGCCCCTGCATTATGCGAACAAGTCTGGAGGGCGGCAAGGAGTCAAAAGTCGGCGAATGCACCGGGTCATGGCTGCAAATCAGCGACAACAAGCTGTTTTTCATAAAGACTGACACGGCGAGGTCATCCGGGAAGATATACACCGCCTCACTTTCGGAAAAAAAAGAGCAGAAGCTCTGCGACTTTCGCGCGAAATGTCTCAACGTCGATGACGACAGACTCTTCTTTATAAACGAGAGCGAAGGCAACGAGATTTGGTCGATTAAGAAAAACGGAGCAGACGAAAGAAAAGTGGTGGCACAAGACTGTCTGTTCTTTGCAGTCGACGAAGGGAAGCTGTACTTTATTGCCGCAGATGGCAAAAGGCTGACTTACCGACTGGGAACGTGTTCTGCGGACGGCGCCGATTTGAGATGGCTGTGTGACGTGAGCACAGCAGAGTTTGCGACCTCAAAAGATTCTGTCTACTGTCTGGACGAAAATTTTAGGCTGATAAGGCTGCCAAAGGATGATTTGGCGCATGCAAAGCAGGTCAGACGTGAGCATTCTATGCACGAGGAGATTAAAATTTCTTCCTCCGGCGAATGGCTCTACTACCGCGCGGCTTCGGGCAGTGCGGCGGATAAGGCGATGTACAGAATCCATATATATTCGGGCTATGAGGAACTGGTGGGGTAAAATTGTTCGTTTCGGGAGGAAGCTATGTTTTGTGTTAACTGCGGCAGAGAGATAGAAAATGATTTGAAATTTTGCCCCCATTGCGGCGGTGCACAGCATAAGTCGGACAAAGAGCGGGGCAAAAAAACGGTTATGCCGCAAAGCGCGGCAAAAACGAAAAGTGAAAAAGCGGTGTCTGCGCGCCACAGCAAGCCACTCAACACAAAGCTCATCGCTGCCGTCTTTGCCACAGCTGTGGTCGCGGCCGCCGCTATAGCTGTTGTGCTGTTGGTCAAGTCATTTTTTACGGTGACAACCGGAAACACAAACGCCAATCTCAATGGATTGGGCGCGGTGTGCGAGAGCGGGAAATACATATATTATTCGAAAATAAATGCCAAAGACGCCACGGCAAAAATATACCGCATGAAAAAGAACGGGACAAAGCAGGAGCTTATAAGCCGCGACAACGGCGGGCTCTATATAAACATAATCGGCAATTGGATTTATTACTCGAGTGTGCAGGACGAAAAGATGAGCTTTTCGAGGATGATGACGGATGGCTCGCTGCAAGGCGTTGTGGCCGAGGTTCCGTGCTCGTTTACACATATTGAAAAAAGCCGCGTCTATTATGTGGAGTCCGCAGAAATTCTCGAAAATGGATTTGACAGAGACAGCGGAGGACAGCTGTGCACGATGAGCTTGTCCGGGCAGGGCAGAAAAGTGCTCGTGGCAGACGAATGCTGCTGGCTCAACGTCGAGGGCGGTTGGATTTACTATATAAACATAGACAAGGGCGCAAATATATACAGGGCAAGGACCGATGGCTCAAAGCAGCAGGTCTTGGTCGAGGAGAGCTGTTCACAGCTGTTGGTGCAGGATGGAAAGATGTACTTTACCGCAAAAAGCCAAAACAGCAGCGCGGGAGGCGTGCTCTGCACGGCTAAAACAGACGGCAGCGGATTTGCCGTCACAAGCGGCGAAGAGGGTGCAAGCAGCATCGCAGTCTCAGAGGACGGCCTAATCGGGTTTGTGGATGCTGACGGAAAGGCATGTATTTCCTTGACTGACGGTGTCGCGGCGACAGTGTATGAAGGCCCCGTTTATTTTCAGTGGCGCACGCAAAAGAGCCTTTTGCTTCTGGCCTCAAACGAGGCGGGCGACATGAAGCTTGTCATGTGTGACACCGACGGAAAAAACCCGACACAGATATATGCTGTTCGGCGCGACGGCAAAAGCGACTAATTATTTGAAGCCGAAAAGCATACTTATATACAAAAATAAAAGAGGAAAGGCAGGGCACTGTTATGGCGAATATGAGATATTCCGCTAGCCGAAAAAGAGCGCTGATAGGGAAATGGGCGGTAGCGCTGGCATGTGCGGCCGCAATTTGTGCCGCAGTGCTTTTGCTGTACCTTTTGCTGCGCCCAAAAGACGAGCGGTCGGTGCCAACTATAGCGCAGCAGGACAAAATTATATACAACAATCAGGTTTTTGAGATAGTTGAGGGAATCGAAAAGCAGAGCTATGAGATTGACTGCTTTAAGATGAAAGACGGAATATTGACGTATGACGACAAAGACACAGAGACGTTTTTTGGCGTCGATGTCTCGGAATTTCAGGACTATATCGACTGGAAACAGGTAAAGTCCGATGGCGCTGATTTCGCGATGCTCCGCGTCGGATGGAGGGGAAACACCGAGGGAAAACTCAACAAGGACGAACATTTCAATAAAAATATAAAATCTGCACTCGCCGCAGGACTGCATGTCGGTGTATATTTTTATTCGCAGGCGGTGACTCCGCAAGAGGCGGCCGAGGAAGCAAGGGCTGTCATAAGGTGGATAGAGGCATATGACATAAAATATCCTGTTGTATATGACTGGGAGTACGTCTCCGCTGAGGCGCGCACGGCGAATGTCACGCCTGAGGTGCTGGGACAGTGCGCCAATGCGTTTTGCGCAGAAATAGAAAAAGCGGGCTATATTCCGATGATTTATCTCTACTTGCAGTCTGCTTATGTTCACTACAATATTGCCGATATCGCAAAATATGATTTCTGGCTCGCCGAATATACCGATAAGCCATCCTTTTATTACGACTACAAAATGATTCAGTACACGAACAAAGGAAAAATCGCGGGGATAGAAGAGGAGATTGACCTCAACTTGTGCTTTGTCGATTATGCGAAGCTCTCAAAGGAGAGGGCGCGCGGCTGAAAAATTGAATTATAATTAGCAGAAAAAGCGGGTCCCAACAAGATCGGAGCCGCTTTTTCTGCTGAATACTGATATTTTCAGGACAGTAAGGACAGTAAGGACAGTAAGGACAGTAAGGACAGTAAGGACAGTAAGGACAGTAAGGACAGTAAGGACAGTAAGGAC